>NZ_RFFG01000049.1 GCF_003696215.1 Actinomadura harenae
CTGGCGCTCTGGCGGGGGCCCGCGCTCGCCGACGCCGCGCACCTGCCGTTCGCGTCCGCGCCGTCCGCGCGCCTGGACGAGCTGCGCCGCGCGGCCCTCGAGGACCGTGCCGCGGCCGACCTGGAGGCCGGACACGACGGCGACCTCGTTCCCGAGCTCCAGGCCCTCGTGTCCGCCGACCCGCTGCGCGAGCCGCTGCGGGCCCTGCTGATCCGCGCCCTCTACGCGTCCGGGCGGCAGGCGGACGCGCTCGCCGAGTACGCGTCGCTGCGGACGGCCCTGGCCGACGGCCTCGGCGTGGACCCGTCGCCGTCCGTGGAGGCGCTGCACGTTGCCGTCCTGCGGCAGGATCCGTCGCTGTCCGGCGTCCGGCCCGCGGCGGAGGACGGGCCGGTGGTCGAGCGCGACCGGTCCGGCGCGTCCGCCGGGAACCTGCGCGCGCAGCTGACCAGCTTCATCGGCCGCGACGAGGACCTGCGGCAGGTCGGCGCCCTGCTCACCGCGGGACGGTTCGTCACGCTGACCGGCCCCGGCGGCGCGGGCAAGACCCGGCTGTCGCAGGAGGCGGGACGGGCCGCCGCGGGCCTCGCGCCGGACGGGGTGTGGTTCGTCCCGCTCGCGTCCGTCACCGACCCGGGCGAGGTGCCGTCCGCCGTGCTCACGGCGCTCGGCGTGCGCGAGGCGACGCTGCTGTCCGCCAAGTCCGGCTGGCTGGCCGCGCCCGACGCCGGCGACCCGCTCGACCGGCTGGCCGGGGCGCTCGCGGCCCGCCGTCCGCTGATCATCCTGGACAACTGCGAGCACCTGCTCGACGCGGCGGCCCGGCTCGCCGACCGGGTGCTGGCCGACTGCCCCGGCGCGCGGATCCTCGCGACCAGCCGCGAGCCGCTCGGCGTCACCGGCGAGGTCCTCTGGCCGGTCGAGCCGCTGGAGCCGCCCCCGGCGGACGCGTCCGCCGACGCCGCCGCCCGGTATCCGGCCGTCCGGCTGCTGGGCGACCGCGCCGCCGCCGTCTCCCCGGGCTTCGCGGTGACCGGAGAGAACGTCGCGGACGTCGTCCGGATCTGCCGCGCCCTCGACGGCATGCCCCTCGCGATCGAGCTCGCCGCGGCGCGGCTCCGCGCGCTCACCGTCGCCCAGGTCGCCGACCGCCTGGACGACCGCTTCCGGCTGCTCCGCGAGGGCAGCCGCACCGCCCTGCCCCGGCACCGCACCCTCCGCGCCGTCGTCGAGTGGAGCTGGGACCTCCTGGACGCCCGCGAACGCGCGATCTGGCGCCGCCTCGCCGCCTTCCCCGGCGGCGCCGGCCTGGACGCCGCCGAGGCCGTCTGCGCCGACCCGGACACGCCCCCGCCCGGAGCCGCAGGGAGTGTTCCCACCGGGGACGTTCTGGACGTTCTGGCGGCGCTCGTCGAGAAGTCGCTGGTCACGGTCGTCACCGACGGCCCGGACGGCGTCCCGAGGTACCGGATGCTGGAGACGATCCGCGCCTACGGGCTGGAGCGCCTGGCCGAGGCGGGCGAGCGGGAACGGGTCCGGCGCGCGCACGCCGAGCACTTCGCGGGCCTCGCCGAGACCGCCGAGCCGCACCTCTACCGCGCCGAGCAGCTCGACTGGATCGCCCGCCTGGACACCGAGCAGGACAACCTGCACGCCGCGCTGCGCTGGGCGATCGACCGCGGCGACGCGCCGCTCGCGGTCCGGTTCGTCGCGGCGCTCGGCTGGTACTGGTTCCTCCGCGGACGGGTCAACGAGGCCGTGGACAGCGTGAACGCGCTCGCCGCCATGCCCGCCCTGCCGCCCGTGCAGGGCACCGCCCTGGCGTTCGCCTTCGGTGCGATGGCCGTGTTCGACGGCTCCCCGCGCAAGGACGCCGACGCCGCCGGGTGGCTGCTGCGTGCCAAGGAGCTCGCGGAGGCGATCCCCGAGGACGAGCCGCTGCATCCGGGACTGCGCCTGGGGATGGTCTCGGCGCAGATGTACTCCGAGGGCTGGAACAAGGGGGCCCTGGACGGCCTCGGCCCGCTCCTCGCCGACCCGGACCCGTGGGTGCGCGGCCTCGGCCGCTTCATCGCCGGCCACGTCGAGCTGAACTTCGGCCGCACGGCCTCGGGGGAGCGGCACTTCGCCGAGGCGCTGGCGGCGTTCCGGGAGGCGGGCGACCGGTGGGGGCTGTCGTTCACCCTCACCGGGCAGGCCGAGCTGCTCGGACGCCGCGGCGAGCACCGCGCGGCGGTCGGCCTGTACGAGGAGGCCGTCCGGCTGAACGACCGGTTCGGCGGCGGCCCGATGGTCGTCCTGCAGACCGAGATGCAGCTGGTCGTCCAGCTCACGCTGCTCGGCGAGGTCGAGCGGGCCGAGGCGATCCTGGCGGCGGCGCTGCGCGAGGTCGAGCGGATCGGGTCGGCCGAGGGGATGGCGGCGCTGCACCACGCGTCCGCGCTGATCGCGCGGCGGCGCGGCGACCACGCCGAGACCGTCCGGCTGCTGGACCACGCGGTCCGCCTCACCGAGGGGCTCGCGGGCTCACCGCAGTTCCGTGCGCTGGTCCTGGTGACCCGCGCCCACTGCGACCTGGACGCGGGCGCCGCGGGCGCCGCCCGGCAGCGGCTGCGCGAGGCCCTGGTCCGGGCCGTCGAGGCCCCCGACTTCCCGATCGTCGCGAACGTCCTGTGCGGCCTGGGCGCCCTGGCCCGCCACGAGGGCGACCCCACCACCGCCGCCGAACTCCTCGGCCAGGCGGAGGGCCTGCGCGGCGGCCCCGACCTCTCCCAGCCCGACGCCGTCGCGCTCGCCGCGGTCCTCCGCACCGAGCTGGGCGACGCGTCCTACGATGCGGCCTTCGCCCGCGGCCGCGCCCGCACCTTCGACGATCTCCTGGAGTCCCAGCGGGTTCCCGGCCCCAGGCCCTGGTCCCCCCGCCCGCCCTTCGGCCACCCGGACAGCACCTCCGACTAGCCCACGACTAGCCCCCGACCAGCCCGCCGTCCACGCGCGGTGCCCGCCGCACGCCCCGGACGGGGGCGGGCGTCGGGGGCGGCGCGAGGACGTCGGGCCTCGCGCGGTGTTCCGCATGGCCGGCCGGTCAGGCGCGCCGCTTGAAGGCGCGGAGGGACAGCGGGGCGAAGATCAGCGTGATCGCCAGGCCCCAGGCCAGCGCGGCCACGGCGTGGTGCAGGACGGGACCGCCGATGAGCAGCCCGCGCATCGCCTCGACCAGCTGCGTGACCGGGTTGTTCCGGATGACCCAGGCGAGCCAGTCCGGGATGCCGCGGGTCGACTTGATGAAGGCGGTGCTGAGGAAGCTCAGCGGGAAGATCGCCACGAACCCGAAGAGCTGCACCTTCTCCGGCTCGTTGACCTTCATCGCGATGTACACCGACGTCCAGGAGAACAGGACCGCGAACGCGAGCAGCAGCAGGAACGCGCCGACCACCGCGACCGGGCCGGTGTGGATCCGGAACCCGATGAGGAAACCGACCGCCAGCAGGATGGCCATCGACCACGCCTGCTTGACGGTGTCGGCGAGGATCCGCCCGGCGAGCGGCGCGGACCTGGCGATCGGAAGGCTGCGGAACCGGTCGAACACGCCCTTGGTGAGGTCGGTGTTCAGCCCGAACCCGGTGCTCATCCCGGCGAACAGGGCGTTCTGGGCGATGATCCCAGGGATGACGACCGGCAGGTAGGACGAGACGCTGCCGGTCATGGACGGGCCGAACACGTACGCGAACAGCAGCACGAACATGATCGGCTGGATGGACAGGTCGACCAGTTCCATCGGGTTGTGCTTGATCTGCACCAGGTTGCGCCAGGCGAGGGTGGCGGTGTGGCGCAGGGCGGCGGCGGGGGAGACCCGCCGGGTCAGCTGGGGCTCGGGGGCGAGCGCGGCGGTGGTCACGCGCGGGCTCCTTCCTTCTCGGCGCGGACGAGCTGGTCCGCTTCGGCGTCGACGTCGTCGGTGTGGTGGCCGGTGAGGGCGAAGAACACCTCGTCCAGGCTGGACTTGCGCAGGGACAGCTCCCCGATGGGCACGCCCGCGTCGTCCAGGCGGCGGACCACGGCGGGCATCAGCGCGGGATCGGTGATCGGGACGCTGACCAGGCCGTCCACCGTCTCCGGGGTGGCGCCCGCGAGGTCGGCGACGATGGCCTGGACGGTGGACGCGTCGGACGCGTCGACCGGGCGGACCTCGAGCACCTGCCCGCCGACCTGCTCCTTCAGCGCGTCGGACGTGCCGTGCGCGATGACCTGGCCGCGGTCGATGACGACGATGTCGTCGGCGAGCTGGTCGGCCTCCTCCAGGTACTGCGTGGTCAGCAGGACGGTCACGCCGTCGGCGGTCAGGCCGCGGACCATGTCCCACAGGCCATTGCGCGAGCGCGGGTCGAGGCCGGTGGTCGGCTCGTCCAGGAACAGGATCTGCGGGCGTCCGACCAGGCTCGCGGCCAGGTCGAGGCGGCGCCGCATGCCGCCCGAGTAGGTCTTGGCGGGGCGCCCGGCGGCGTCCACGAGGCCGAACCGGTCGAGCAGCTCGGCCGCGCGGGCCCTGGCGGCGCGCCGGGACTGGCCGAGCAGCCGCCCGATCATGAGGAGGTTCTCGGTGCCGGTGAGCATCTCGTCGACGCCGGCGTACTGGCCGGTCAGGCCGACGAGCTGGCGCACCTGGTGCGCCTGCTTCACGACGTCGTAGCCGCCGACCGTGGCGTGCCCGGCCGTCGGTTCGATCAGGGTCGCGAGGATGCGGGTCGTGGTGGTCTTCCCGGCGCCGTTCGGGCCGAGGACGCCGAGCACGGTGCCCGCCTCCGCGGTCAGCGACACCCCGGACAGGGCGCGCGTCTCGCCGAAGCGCTTCTCCAGGCCCTCGGCCTGGATGGCGTGGGGGGACATGAGGTCTCCTTCGTCGTTCGTGGGTCCGGACCGCCGGGCCCACGACCGAGGGGCGGTCAAAGTAGGCGATATCCGGTTGGTGCGCTTTCAGCTTCCCGGCCTGCGCTGTCAGGACGCTGATCTCCCGCTGACAGCCCGCGCCCCCTGCGCTGAGCGGGGCTGACACGAGCCGGTGAATCGATGAGCCGAGCCGATGAACCGGGCCGAGGAGCCCGGCCGGTGAAACCGTGCCGATGAGACGTGCCGGTGAACCGTGCCGATGAGCCGAGCCGATCGCCGGGCCGCCGGACGTCGATCCTCCGAGGCGCCGGGGCGGCGAGACGACCGGTTCCACGGTCGCACGCGGGTCTGACAAAACCGTCCGCGGACCGTGGCCCGCCGGACCGGTGATCGGGCGCACCGGTCCGCGGACGGGCGCCGTCCGGGCCATAGACTGGAGACGTGACGGCGCGGAGCACCCACGCGGTGCGGCTCAGGGAGCCCGCGAACCGGGTGTCGCCGCGGGCCATCGCGCACTGGGCGATCGAGTACCTGCTGTTCTGGGGCCTGGGCTTCGGCCTGGCCTGGGGCGTCGCCGCCTGGCTCGGCCACCGCCCCCGCGACGGCGTCCCACGCTGGGTGACCGCCCACGTCGGCTGGCTGCCCGTCGTGGTCGGCATCGTCGGCGTGCTTTCCGTCACTGTCGCGCCAGTCTGGCGTTACCGCGTGCACCGCTGGGAGGTCAGCGCGGACGTCGTCTACACGCGGACGGGCTGGTTCACCCGCGACTGGCTCCTCGTCCCCGTCAGCCGCATCCAGAACGTCCACACCGAGCAGGGATGGCTCGAACGGCTGCTCGGCCTCGCGCGCCTGCGCGTCCACACGGCGTCCCACACGGGCTCGTCCGAGGTGTCCGGGCTGCCCGTCGCGGTCGCCAACAGGCTCGCCGAAGACCTGGCGCACCGCGCGCACGACCTGAGCGACGACGCCACGTGACCGCGCCGCACGACGCTCCCGCCCCGCGCCCGCCCGCCGAAGCCGGTGAGGCGCCCCCGCCGCGTCCCGCGAGGGACGCGCCCGTCCGGCGCCTGCATCCGCTGACCTTCGTGGTCGGCGCCGCCCGCGAGATGACGGCGCTCGTGGGCGCGGGCGCCACGGGCCTCCTCGTCGGCGGACTGTCCACGGCGTTCTACTTCGCGCTCATAGGGCTCGCCTTCGGACTGGCCTGGCACGTCGGAACCTGGGCGACCTTCACCTACCACGTGCACGAGGACCGCTTCCAGACCCGCAGATCCCTGGTGGGACGGACGGTCAAGAGCGTCCCCCGCGAACGGATCCGTGGCGTGGACATCTCGTCCACCCTCGGCCACCGGCTTCTGGGCCTCGCGATCGTCCACGTCGACGCGGGCGCGGACGGCGGCGAGATCGTGCTCAACGCGGTGGCGCAGCGCGAGGCCGAGCGGCTCAGGAAGGTCCTCCTCGCGCGCGCACGCGTGGCCGAGGCCCCGCTGCAGGTGAAACGGCGCCGCGAGCTCGCGCACATCCGTCCGCGCTGGTTCCTCTACGCGCCGCTGAGCGGGGCGTACCTGCTGACCCCGTTCGCGCTCGCGGGAAGCCTCCTCGGCACCCTCTACAACCTCGGCGACGACCTCGGGCTGATCACCCGCGACCGTGTCGAGAGCCTCGGACGGGACGCGGCGGGCCTGCCCACCGGCGTCGTCGTCCTGATCATGATGCTGTTCCTGGGCGCGATGCCGGTCGCCTCGGTCATCGCGTTCACCCTGTTCAACTGGGACTTCACCGTCTACGAGCGGGACGGCTCGATCGTCGCCGAACGCGGCCTGGTCACCCGCCGCAGCGTCGCGCTGGAACGCCGCCGGGTGCGCGGTGTCGAACTGTCCGACAACCCCTTCGAGCGCGTCGCGGGGGTCGTCCGGCTCGGCGCCCTGGTCACGGGCCTGGGCGACGCCGCCCACCGGGGCCGCCTCCTGCCCGCCGCGCCCCGCTCCGTCGCGGTCGCGCTAGCCTCCCGCGTCCTCGGCCCCGTGCCCGCCCCACTGATCCCGCACCCCCGGGCCGCCCGGGGCCGCCGCCTCGTGCGCGCGACGGCCCCGCCCCTGGGAGCCGCCGTCGTCTGCGCCTTCGCGGGACACCTGGCGACGACCACCGCCGCCCTGTTCGCCGCCCTCATGGCCGTCCCGCTGGGCCTGGACCGCTACCGCCAGCTCGGTCACGCCGACGACGGCGTCCGCCTGACCGTCCGGTCCGGTTCCCTGCGCCGACGCCAGTACGTCGTGGAACACGACGCGATCGTGGGCTGGCGCGTCCGCCGCACGCTGTTCCAGCGCCGCGCGGGTCTCGCCACCCTGCACGCCGCCGTGGGCGCGGGCGAGGGCGGCTGCGCCGCCGTGGACATGTCCGAATCCGACGCTCTCGCCATGGCCTGGACGATCACCCCCGACTGGATCGCCCCCTTCCTGGCCCCGCCCCGCCCCGACAAGACCCGCGAACACCCCTCGTAGCCGCGAGGACGAGGGCCGGGAGCACGCGAACGCCCGGCCCCTCTCGAGAAGGGCCGGGCGCCGACGCGGGTGGACGTCCTACTCGGGGCGGCGGGCCCCGAACATGATCTCGTCCCAGGACGGCACGGACGCGCGCTTGCCCTTCGCCTTGCGGCGGGTGCGCGCCGCGCGCTGCGCCGCCGGGGTGTCGGCGGGCTTCTCGGCCGCCGCGGCGGGCATCGACGGACGCGTGGACTTCTTCGCCGCCGGACGGTGCGGAGCGCGCGGCACCGGACGCTCGGAGTCCGCGTCCACGTCGTCCTCGTCGGCCAGGCCCGCGGACGCCGCGTTGCGCGTGGCCGCCGCGGCGGCCTTGCGGGTGGCCTCCTCGTCCTGCAACCTGGCGGCCGCGGCCTCTTCGACGGCGGCCTTCCTCCGGGCGGCCGCGGTCTCGCGGACGTCCGCGTCGTCGTCCTGCGCGTCCTCGGCCGCCTGCTTCTTGGCCGCGGACACCTTCCTGGCGCGCGTGCTCTCCCGCTCGTCGTCGAGGCCCGCGTCCTCAGAGGCGCCGGTCGGCCCGTCCTCGTCACGCCCGCCGGACGCGGCGATCTCGTCCGCCCCACGGCCGCCTTCGGCCGCGGGCGAGTCCTCAGCGGACGTGCCTTCCGACCCACGCGGGCCATCCGCCTCACGCGCGCTCTGCCCGGCGCGCGTGCCGTCAGCCCCACGCACGGTGTGAGCGCGGCGGACGTCGTTCTCGGAGTCCGTGTCGCGCGCGGCCCGCGCATCCTCAGCGAGGTAGTCGTCCTCACGCTCGCGCGTGCCCTCGCCCGCGCGAGCGTTCCGAGCACGGCGCGAATCGTCGTCCGAGCTCGCACCGCGCGCGGCCCGCGCGTCCTCGGCGTCGTAGTCGCCCTTGTCCGCGTGTGTGCTCTCGGCCTTGCGCGCGGTCTGAGTACGGCGCAGGTCGTCGTCCGAGCCCGCGCCGCGCGCTGCACGCGAGTCCTCAGCGGCGTAGTCGTCAGCCCCGCGCATGCCCTGGCCGGCGCGCGCGTTCTCGTCGCCGTAATCGCCTTCGACCCCGCGCGAACCCTGCGCGGCACGCCCTTCCGCAGCGGCGTGGTCGTCCTCGGTGGCGCGCGCGTCGGGAACAGGACGCGAGCCCGCGGTCGCCCGCGTGCCCTGGGCGTCACGCGAACTCTCGTTCGCGTAGTCGTCCTCGCCGGCCCGGCCGCTGCGCATGCCGTCGGTTCCGCGTGCGGCCTGAGCGGTGCGCTGGTCATCGTCCGAGCGTGCGCCGCGCGCGGTGCGCGGGTGGTCGGTCGGCTGCGTTCCGCGTGAGGCGCGCGAGTCGTCGGTGAGGCGCTCGTCCTCGGCCGCGCGCGTGTTCCGTGCGGTCCGCGCGTCGTCGGCCGCACGCGCGCCCTGTGCCGTCCGCGAGCCCTCGGTGAGGTGGTCGTCCTCAGCCGCCCGTGTGCGTTCGGCGCGGCGCGCGTTCTGCGTGGCCTCGGGAGTGTGGTCGTCCTCGTCGCGGCGGGTGTTCTGACTGCGCGAGGCCTGGTCGGTGCCGTACGGGCCCTCGGCCGCGCGTCCGCTCTGCGCGGTGCGCGTGCCTTCGGCGGTGTAGCCGCCGGCCTCGCGCGCGTTCTCGTCGCCGTAGTCGCCCTCGGACCCGCGCGAGTTCTGTGCGGTGCGGTCGTCCACGGCGGTGCGGGCGACCGGGACGGAGCGCGGACCCGTGTTCGCGCGCGTGCCCTGGGCGTCACGCGAACCCGCGTTCGCGTAGTCGTCCTCGCCGGTTCGGGCGGTGCGCGTGTCGTGGGCGCGTGAGTTCTGGTCGGCGCCGTACGGGCCCTCGGCCGCGCGCAGGGACGAAGAGGTGCGCGGCTCGCCGGGCGCGTACGGGCCCTCGGCGGGACGGACGGGGGAGGACGCGCGGGGTGCCTCGTCCGCGTACGGGTCGTCGTCGGAGAAGCCGCGGGTGTCGGAGAAGCCACGGGTGGACGAGGACGACGACGACGCGGCGCGGCGCGGCGCGAGGGAGTCGGTGTCCTGGGAGATGGCGGTGTCGCGGAGGATGGCGGCCTCGCGGGCCACCGCCTCGCGGGCGGCGATGTCGCGGGACGAGGAGTCGGAGTCGGGACGGGCGGCGGGCGCGTCCTCGCGGCGGAGCGCGGCGGGGGAGTCGGGACGGACCGGGAACTCGCGCGGGACGCCGTCCAGCGTGCGTGGGGCGTCGTCGGTGAACGGGTCGAAGGCGCGGCGGGCCTCGGTGGCGCGCGGCGGCTCGGAGTGGTCGCCCGGGGGCAGGCCTCGGGTGCGGGCGGACGCGGTGGAGTCGGAGACGACCTTCATCGCCGGACGGCGCGGGACGAGCGGGGTGACGGTGTCGGACAGGGCGTCGTCGTCCCACTCGACGGACGTCAGCCGCGCGGCGACCTCGTCCAGCGGGGTGACGAAGCGGCGGCGCGGGTCGAAGGACCACTCGGCGGCGTGCGGACGGCCGCCCTCGAAGAACGACAGGCGGATCCGCCAGGTGCCGTCCTCGCACTTCCAGGAGTCCCACTCGACCTCTTCGAGGTCGACACCGCCGCGGCCGAGCCGCTCCTCGACGGTCTCGCCGAGCGGCGGGCCGGGCTGGGTCTCGCCCGGACGGCGCACCGCGACCCGCTGCGCCTGCTGGGCCATGTACTCGCGTTCCTGGAGGACCGGTCCCTCGAACCAGCGGACGCGTTCGACGGGGATGCCCGCCGACTCGGCGATCTCCTCCGCGGTCTCACCGGACCGGATGCGAGCCTGGATCTCCTTGGGTCGCAAGGGACTCTCCACTTCGATCTCGAACTGGCCGAGGCGGGAGAAATGCCCTCGCACGGCTGCGCGCAGCCGATCGTCGACGGGCAGGGTGAACCGGGTGCCTCGGCCCGCGGTGGCCAGGACGAGGTACGTACCGTCCTCGCTGACCGCGACGAGGCGCAGCTCCTGCATGCGTGTCCTTCCTGCCCTGTCCCAACGGCACCGGAGGGTGCCGAACCACACGCCCGTTTCGCGAGTCCGCCTCCCCGCGCTCGCATCGGCCGGTCGTTCGGTCCCCACCAGGGGCGCATGCGTGCCCTTCCCCCGGATTCCCGAGTCTCTCTTTCGGACACACCTGCTGCCAGCACCGTACCCGGCATGTCCGAACATCGCCGCTCTCAAAGCCCTCATCACAGCCGTGAAGAGGGCCGTCCGACCAAGCTTGCCCGTCCGGCGCGCCGACCGGGGGCCGACTACCCGATTCTTGTGGATCCTTTTCCACACTCTGCCCGACCCTGCCGTGCGGCTCCAGTCTCCCGCCCGCCGACCAGGGTTGCGATCGTCACGTCCGGTGCCGGAACAACACCGGAGGCACGGCGAGTTCCTGTTGTGGGGGATTTGAGCTGTTTTCGTGCAGAGAGGGAATTTTCGATGGCGCAGCGGAAGCTGCCGGACCTGAGTGCCACGCAGTTGATCGCGAGCGGGGCGGCGACGATGGTCGCCGCCTACGGGGCGTCCTACCTGGGGGTGTACGGGACGATCCTCGGCGCGGCCTTCATGAGCGTGGTGTCGACGGCGGCCTCCGTGGTCGGCAAGCACTATCTCGATCAGGGCAAGGAACAGATCAAGGAGCGCGCCCACCTCACGGGGACGGATGAGGACGGGCGGGATCCGGTCGAGGCCGCGCGCACGGCGACCAGCACGGACGCGACGCGCGCCGCCGGGTCGCCGCTGACGGCGGACGCCCCTGTCGCGGGTCCTGGGAGGCCCGCGGGTCGGGCTCCGGCGCCCGGACGCCTCGGGGGAGGCGATCCGAACACCACCCGGGTGGACGACCCGTCCGGCAGGCCCGTTCCGGGCGGCGACCCTAACGCCACGCGGTTCGACCTGCCCACGCTGGGCGATCCCAATGCGACCCGGTTCGACGCGTCCGGCTTGGACGGTCTGCACGTCGACCGGAAACCCGCCAGGACCGTCGTCGAGGAGGCGGTGGCCGGGCAGAGCGGCGGCGACGTCGCGCACAAGGCTTCTTGGCAGAGCGCGGTGGACGACACGATCGTCTGGGCCAGGCAGCGCTGGAAGATGCTGACGGCCTCGGCGGTGGTGGTCTTCGTCGTGGTGATCGGCGGGATCACCCTGTACGAGTCGGTCACCGACCAGACGTTCGGCGGGGTCAAGGGCAACGGCGGGACGATCGGCAACGTCATCCGCGGCCAGAACGAGGGGGCGGGCGACACGCGCACGCACGAGCCGTCCCGTAACCCGTCCGACGAGCCGTCCACGACGGGCACGCCCACCCCGGACGGCGGTTCCGGGGCGCCGGACCAGCCGACGACGAGGCCCACCGACGGCCCGACCGAGAAGCCGACGGAGTCGCCGAGCGTGTCGCCGACGCCCACGGGCGAGCCGACGACCACGCCCACGCACGAGCCGTCCTCCGGGCCGAGCGGCGGCGGCGCCGGTCAAGGCGGAGGCGGCCAGAACGGCGGGACGACCGGCAAGCCGGGCCTTCAGGCGCCCGCTTCCGGCGAGAACTAGGGAAACGGACGGGCCGGGCTCCCTCCCCCGAGAGAGCCCGGCCCGTCCGCATGCGTGAGAGGGATCAGTCGCCGAAGACCTGCCGGGTGTAGGGGTTGGCGAACCGGCGGTCCGGGTCGACCTCGTTGCGGATCGCCTGGAAGTCCTTGAAGCGCGGGTAGACCGTCTCCAGGTAGGCGGCGTCGCGGGTGTGCATCTTGCCCCAGTGGGGGCGTCCGCCCAGCCCGGTCAGGACCTCCTCGACGCCGCGGAAGTAGTCGGCGTGGTCGTCGCGGTGGTAGACGTGGACGGCGATGAACGCGGTGCGGCGGCCGTGGGCCATCGACAGCCAGGCGTCCTCCTCCGGCAGCAGCCGGACCTCGATCGGGAAGCTGATCTTCCAGTCCCGCCGGTCGAACAGCCCGCGGATCTCGCGCAGGGCGTCCTGGAGGTGCTCGCGCGGGATGGCGATCTCCTGCTCCTTGAACCGGACGGTCCGGGGGCTGGTGAACACCTTGTGGGACGTGTCGGTGAAGGTCCGCGCGCCGAGCGCCCGCGCCGAGATCTGGTTGACCGACGGGGTGAGCATCGGGGCCGCGTGCGTGACCTTGTTGATCACCTCGAACAGCGAGTTCGACATGAACTCGTCGTCCAGCCAGCCCTTGAAGCGCGACAGGGGCCGCGCGGGGCCGTCGACGCGGTTGTTCCGCTTGGTGAGGCAGCCCTCGGTGTGCGGGAACCAGTAGAACTCGAAGTGCTCGTTGTCGGCCTCGAACTCGTCCAGGCGGGAGAGCACCTCGTCCCACTTCATCGGCTCCTCCTGCGCGCGCAGGAGGAACGCCGGGACGGTCTTCCAGGTGATCGCGGTGACGATGCCGACGGCGCCGACGCCCGCGCGCGCGGCGTCGAACAGGTCGGGCCTCTCGTCGCGCGAGCAGGTGACCACGGAGCCGTCGCCGAGGACGAGTTCCAGCGCGTGCACCTGGGACGCGAGTCCGGCGGCGTCGCGTCCGGTGCCGTGGGTGGCGGTCTGGAGGGCGCCCGCGACGGTCTGCTCCTGGATGTCGCCCATGTTGGCGAGGGCGAGGCCGTGCTCGGCCAGGAGCCGGTTGAGCGCGTGCAGGGGCAGGCCCGCCTCGACGGTGACCAGGCCGCTCCCGGTGTCCACCGAGCGGACGGCGGTCATCCCGGACGGACGGAGCAGGACGCCCTCGGCGACGGCGGCCCCGGTGAAGGAGTGGCCGGTGCCGGGCATCCGGACGGTCTGCCCGTCGGCCGCCGCGGCGCGGACGGCCGCGGAGACCTCGTCGGTGCTGGTCGGGGTGCTGACGCGGCGGGGGGTGGCCGTCTGGTTCCCGGCCCAGTTGCGCCACGTCCGGGTGCTTACGGGGGACATGGCCGAACTCTACTCGGCGATCGTTTGTGAGGAAAGTTCACGTTTACTGATCGCCCGGATCCCCGCCAGGGCCACCAGGGCGGCCAGGACCGACGAGGCCAGCGGGACCAGGAAGGACTCCATGGCGCCGTAGGCGTCGGCGATCCGCCCGGCCAGGGACGCGCCCGCCGCCGCGCCGATGCTCAGCGACGTCGACACCAGCGCCAGGCCCTCGGTGAGCTGCCCGGACGGGACGACCCGCTCCACCAGCCCGAACCCCGGGATGATCGTCGGCGAGATCGCCAGCCCGGCCACGAACGCCACCGGCAGCATCAGCCAGAAGTTCCCGATCAGCGGCAGCGGCACCAGCAGGACGGCCTGGAGGACGATCCCGATCAGGAAGCGGCGGTCCAGCGAGGAGGCCCAGTTCCGCGCGCCGTACCAGAACGCGGAGGTCGCGCTGCCGCCCGCGTAGCAGCCGAGCAGCACCCCGGCCAGCGGCTTGTGCCCCTGTTCGGTGGCGAACGCGACGCCGGCGACGTCCATCGCGCCGAACACCAGGCCGACGAACAGGAAGATCGGCGTCATGATCCGGAGGGCCGGGTTCGTGAACGCCCCGCCGCGGGGCGACGTCCCCGGTGTGAGGGGCCGCGGCGGCGGCTCCGTCCCGCGCAGGCGCGCGAAGGCCAGGCCCCCGGCGAGCGTGCAGGACGCGGCGACCGCGAGCCCCGCCGCCGGATGCACCCCGGTCGCCAGCGACGTGACGAGGATCGGCCCGGCGACGAAGATCAGCTCGTCCATGACCGACTCGAACGAGTACGCCGTGCCCATCGGGATCGACGTCCCGGTCAGCACGTGCGACCAGCGCGAACGCACCCACGCGCCCAGGGAGACCTGGGTGAGTCCGGCGAGGGCGCTCGCGGGGTACAACGTCCAGAGGGGGGCCTCGAACAGGGCGAACGAGATCAGCAGGGAGAAGGCGACCGCGTTGGCCGAGACCAGGGGGATGAGCACCCGGCGCTGTCCGTAGCGGTCGGCGAACCGGGCGCTGAGCGGGGCCGCCGCCGCGTAGGCGACCGCCATCGTCGCGGAGACCGTTCCGGCGATGCCGTACGATCCGGTCACCGCGGAGACCAGGAGGACGATCCCGATTCCCACCATGGACATCGACATGCGTCCGACGAACCCGGCGGCGACGAACGCCCTGGCCCCGGGAACGGCCAGAAGCGTCCGGTACGGACTGGCCAACATGCTCCTTCTGTTCTGAGCTGGATAACTTGATCACGTTACCTGGACCTTCAAACATATTTTTCCGGGTAACCGTCTGTTGGTGACGTTCGTTGGGGATGGTTGTGGTTCCTCCTTCACCCGGGCCGGACTCGGCCCCGGAAGCGGCTGGCGACCCGGCCTCCGCGCACGCTCCCGCCCCGCCGCGCGCCGGGAATCCGCGCGCCGGAAGACCGGGCGCCGGGAAGCCGGGCGCCGGTAACGGGCGCCCGGGACGGCGGCGGCACGGTCTCGTCGTGACCGCGGTCGGGATCCTGGTCGCCGGGAGCCTCGCCGGGGGCGTCTACGCGGCGCTGACCGTCAAGGACCCCGAGCCCGCGCGGAAGGACGCCGCGGCCTCGACCCCCGGCCCGGACCCGCTCAGGAACGGCCCGGTCACCAACCTCGACACCGCGGCCGGGCAGGTCGCGCCGCTGCGCCGGGTCGTCCCGCCGGACGTGCTCGCCGTCGGCGGGACGACGATCACCGGCGCGCAGGTCGCGAAGATCGGCAGGATCGGGCACGTCAAGGACGTGATCGCCGTCGCGGGCGGGGCCGTCCAGCTCCAGGGGCGCCAGGTCAACGCGTTCGCCGTCGACCCGTCGGTCTTCCGGTCCTGGACGCCGCCCGGCACCGCCAAGCGCACCGAGCTCTGGACGGCCCTGGCGTCCGACCAGTTCGTGGTCTCGGCGACCGCCGCCGACCAGCTCCAGCTCAGCCGCGGCTTCCAGTACCCGGTCGTCGGACGGACCGTCCCGAACCTGGTCCTCGGCGGCTCCGGAAGCCTCGGCCTGCCCGGCATCGACATGCTGGTCAGCAAGAGGTCCGGCACGGCCATGGGCCTGGTGGACGACATCGCCGTCCTGGTCAACGCCCCCGGCGCCAGCCCCGGCAAGGTCGCGGGCCAGGTGAAGAAGATCCTCGGCGCGGGCTCCAGCGCGGTGAACCTGCACGAGACCAAGTACCAGCCGTCCGGGCAGAACGGGCACGCGGGCAGCTACCTCGACCTGTACCGGCAGGCCGCCACCACCTGCCCCGGCCTGTCCTGGACGGTCCTCGCCGCGATCGGGCAGGTCGAGAGCGACCACGGCCGCAACCCCGGACGCTCCAGCGCGGGCGCGCTCGGGCCGATGCAGTTCATGCCGTCCACCTGGGCGACCTACGGCGTGGACGGCGACGGCGACGGCAAGGCCGACATCATGAACCCCTACGACGCGATCCCCGCCGCGGCGAAGTACCTGTGCGCGAACGGCGCGGGGAAGGGCGGCCAGTCGCTCTACAGGGCGATCTTCGCCTACAACCATGCCGACTGGTACGTCCAGAAGGTCCTCGGCCTCGCGCGCGCGTACGCGGCCCAGTACAAGTAGCCGGGAGGGGCAGGGGCCGGCGGGAGCGTTTGGCATCGCCTGGTTGGATTGAGGCATGAGCCAGGCGATGACGGCGGGTTATGACGCGCTGCTCCTGATGTCGTTCGGCGGCCCCGAGGGCCCGGACGACGTGATCCCCTTCCTGGAGAACGTCACGCGCGGGAAGGGCATCCCGCGCGAGCGGCTCGCGAAGGTCGGCGAGCACTACCACCTGTTCGGCGGGGTCAGCCCGATCAACCGGCTCTGCCGGGAGCTGAAGGCCGCGATCGAGGCGGACTTCGCCGCCAACGGCCTCGCGGACGTCCCGGTCTACTGGGGCAACCGCAACTGGGACCCCTACCTCGCCGACACCGTCCGGCAGATGAAGGAGGACGGCGTCCAGCGCGCCGCCGCGTTCGTCACGTCCGCCTACGACGGGTACTCCTGCTGCGGCCAGTACGCGCAGGACATCGAGCGCGCGCGAGCCGAGGTCCCCGGCGCGCCCGAGATCGACAAACTGCGCGTCTACTACAACCACCCGGGCTTCGTGGAGCCGTTCGTCGAGGCCACCAGGGCCGCCCTGGACGACCTCCCCGAGGACGCCCGGGACGCCACGCACCTGGTGTTCAGCGCGCACAGCGTTCCGCTCTCCCAGCCGGGCCGCGAGCTGTACCAGGCCCAGCTGGAGGACGTCTCCGCCCACGTCGCCGAGCACGCCGCCCCCGGACGGCCCTGGAAGCTCGTCTACCAGAGCCGCAGCGGCCCGCCCGCCCAGCCGTGGCTCGCCCCCGACATCGGCGACCACCTCGTGGACCTGGACGCCGCCGGCGTCCGGGCCGTCGTGAACGTCCCCATCGGGTTCGTGTCCGACCACATGGAGGTCAAGTACGACCTCGACGTGGAGGCCACCCGCCTCGCCGAGAAGCTCGGCCTGGCCTTCCGCCGCGCCGCCACCCCCGGCACCCACCCCCGCTTCGTCGCCATGGTCCGCGAGCTCATGCAGGAGCGCTCCGGGACGGACCGTCCCGCGCTCGGCTCGCTCGGCCCCCGTCCCGACACCTGTGGAGAATGCCGATGACCGATCCGTCCGCCCTGCTGGAGCTCGCCCTGGAGACGGCCCGCGAGGCCGCCCGGATGCTGGTCGACAAGCGGCCCGCCGACCTCGGCGTCGCCGACACCAAGTCCAGCCCCACCGACGTGGTCACCGAGATGGACCGGGCGTCCGAGCGGCTGATCACCGAGCGGATCCTCGCCGCCCGGCCCCGCGACGCCTTCCTCGGCGAGGAGGGCGGCTCGTCCGCCGGCGACAGCGGCGTCCGCTGGGTCGTCGACCCGATCGACGGCACCGTGAACTACCTCTACGACCTGCCCGACTGGGCGGTCAGCATCGCCGCCGAGGTGGACGGCGAGGCCGTCGCCGGAGTCGTCGAGATCCCGCGCCTGGGCGAGACCTACACGGCCGTCCGGGGCGGGGGAGCGTTCCTCCACACCGCGTCCGGGGTCCGCGAGCTGAAGGTCAACACCGGCGTCCCGCTCGACCGGGCCCTGGTCGCCACCGGGTTCGGCTACTTCCCCGAACGGCGCGCCCACCAGGGCGAGGTGGTCGCGGCCCTCCTCCCGCGCGTGCGGGACATCCGGCGCAGCGGGTCCTGCTGCGTGGACCTCTGCTCCCTGGCGGCCGGACGCGTCGACGCCTACTACGAGCGCGGCGTCCAGGCCTGGGACGTCGCGGCGGGGGCCCTGATCGTCGAGGAGGCGGGCGGACGCGTCCAGGGGCTCGCTGGGGCCCCCGTGAGCCCCGACCTGTGCATCGCGGCGGCTCCGGGCCTGTTCGACGCCCTGCACGCCGTTCTGGAGCCCCTGGACCCGGCCAGGGACTGAGGCCGTCCCCGCCCGATCATCGGGCGGGACCCGGCGGGAGACCCGCGGAACGAGAAGGGCCCCGGACGCCTACGGTCGTCCGGGGCCTTCGTGCGTTCTCGCAGCGGGGGGCTAATCGCACCTGGGTGCGTCGATACCGATGTCGTTGTTCGCTGCGATCCGGCGCAGTTCCTTGATCTCCTCCTGGCGTATGTCCACCAGGTAGACGTCACCTTCTGCGTGGGCGTGGCGCAGCGACTCGTAAGCGTTGTCGAGACGCTGCTGGATCTGACGTGAAAGCTCGCCCATGGGCCTCCTCCCGGATCTGAGCGTCTGTACCCACGCCTACGCTGGGGCCAAACCTGTTTCCAAGCGCGAATTCGCCGTGTGGCGGGGGCGGAACGGTCCCGGCCCCGCGACCCCCTTACGAGGCTCTTACGGGCTCTGTGGCATACCGGAGGGGTAAGGCGAGGGGCGTGACAGCCGAGGGGGAGTTCGTGAGGGTTCTGGTCGTCGAGGACGAGCGTGTGCTCGCCGACGCCATCGCCACGGGCCTGCGCCGTGAGGCGCTGGCCGTCGACGTGGCCTACGACGGCGCGGGCGCGCTGGAACGGACCGGCGTCAACGAGTACGACGTGGTCGTGCTCGACCGCGACCTGCCGAAGGTGCACGGCGACGACGTGTGCCGGCGGCTGGTCGCCGACCGTTATCCGGCGCGCATCCTGATGCTGACGGCGGCGGGCGAGCTCGACCAGCGCGTCGAGGGTCTGTCCATAGGGGCCGACGACTACCTGCCCAAGCCGTTCGCGTTCACCGAGCTGGTCGCCCGCGTCCGGGCGCTCGGACGGCGCGCGTCGGCGCCGCTGCCGCCCGTCCTGGAGCGCTCGGGCATCACGCTCGACCCGTCCCGGCGGGAGGTCACCCGCGACGGGCGGCCGATCGAGCTGACCCGCAAGGAGTTCGCCGTCCTGGAGGTGCTGATGGGCGCCGAGGGCGCGGTGGTCAGCTCCGAGCAGCTGCTCGAGAAGGCGTGGGACGAGCACATCGACCCGTTCACCAACGTCGTCCGGGTCACGATGATGACCTTGCGGAAGAAGCTCGGCGATCCGCCCGTCATCGAGACCGTCCCGGGTGTGGGGTACCGGCTGTGAGCGCGCCCGAACCCACCTCGAACGACCTGCCCGAGCCGGTTCCCGGCGAGACGGGCGCGTCCGGCGAGGAGAGGAAGACCCCGGGCAAGGCCCGGGGGAACGGCCGCGGGAAGGGCCGTGACAAGGCGATGGACGGCTCGCCCGTGAGCCCGGCGCAGGACGGCGGCGAGCCCTCGCCCGTGCGCCCGTCGGTGACGCCGCCGGGCGCGTCCGCCGGACGGCCCCCGGGCCGGGACGGCGGGTCCGGCACGTCCGACTCCGGGCCGAACGGCCAGGTCGGCGTGGTCACGACCGGGTCGTTCGCCCTGCCGGGCGACCGGAACGGCGAGCCCAAGAACGGCGAGAGCTCCTCGTTGCTCACCGACCTGCGGTCCCTGCCGAACCGGATCAGCGTCCGGCTGCGGCTGACCGTCCTGTACGGCGCGCTGTTCTTCCTGGCCGGGGTGCTGCTGCTGTTCGTCACCTACCTGCTGCTGCGGTCGGTGCTCGACTCGGTCTTCCCGGCCGGCACCGGCATCCGCTACCCGGACGGCAGCTTCATCACGTCCGAGGCGATCCGCGACCTGGCCATGCGGCGGATGCTGACCCGCTCGCTGCTGGCCCTGCTCGGCGTCGGGATCATCGCCGTCGTCATGGGGTACTTCGTCGCCGACCGGGCGCTGTCCCCGCTCCAGCGGGTCACCGCGACCGCCCGCCGGCTCTCCGAGTCCACCCTGCACGAGCGGATCGCGCTGGACGGCCCCGAGGACGAGATCAAGGAGCTCGCCGACACCTTCGACGCCATGCTCGAACGGCTCAGCGACGCGTTCGACACGCAGCGCCGGTTCGTCGGCAACGCCTCGCACGAGCTCCGGACGCCGCTCGCGATCAACCGGACGCTGCTGGAGGTCGCGCTCACCGATCCGGAGGCGTCCGACGACCTGAAGACCGTCGGGAAGACGCTGCTGGCCAACAACGCCCGGCACGAGCGCCTGATCGAGGGCCTGCTGCTGCTCGCCCGCAGCGAGCGCGAGCTGACCACGCGCGTCCCGACCGACCTGTCCGAGGTCGCCGCGACCGTCCTGACGAACCTGGCGCGCCGCGAGCAGCCGAACGAGGTCTCCGTCCACCGCGAGCTGACCCCGGGCGCCACGCCGGGCGATCCCGTCCTGCTGGAGCACCTGGTGAGCAACCTGGTGGACAACGCGATCAAGCACAACTCCGACGGCGGCGAGGTCTGGGTCCGCACCGGCGTGCTGTCGGGGTACGCGACCGTCCAGGTGGAGAACACCGGCCCGGTCGTGCCCGCGTACGAGATCGAGCGGCTCTTCGAGCCGTTCCGGCGGCTGAACGCCGACCGGCTGGAGTCCGCCAAGGGCGCGGGCCTCGGACTGTCGATCGTCCGCTCGGTGGTGCTCGCCCACCGCGGGCGCGTGTACGCCGCGCCCCGGCAGGGCGGCGGCCTGGTGATCACCGTCCGGCTGCCCCTCACACGTGGACGGTGTGCCGTGAGAGGCCGCTTCCCGGCCGGTCAGGGCCGGGAAGCGCCGATCACCTGCTGACGGTGCCGAACGCCGACGCGCTGGTCTCGGAGAGCTTCTCCCGCCAGTCCCAGCGGATCGTCTTCAGCGACAGGACGTTCCCGCTGGTCGGGTAGAAGGTCACGTACCCGGCCGCGCACCTGTTCTCGCTGCTGATCATCGGTGTCTCCCGGAAGACCGCCTTGCCGCTGGCCGCCGAGCCGGAGATCGCCGCCAGGTTCGTGTAGCAGGTGTCGGTGCCGTCCGGGTAGGTGTAGGTGGCCGTGCCCGACGTGTAGAGGAGCGCGAACTTCGCGGTGAAGTTCCTGCGGTTGGTCTGCGCCCCCGGCTGCTGCGCCGGTCCCGTCCACACGCCGACGATGCCGGTGTTGACCTTCGAGCCGGACGTCGAGGGCGGCGTGTACGGCGTGTACGTCGGGACGGTGAGCGTCGGGCGCGGCGTCGGGTCGCCGCCGTTCGCGAGCGCGGCGATCACGATGACGACGATCACGACCAGGACGAGCACGCCGCAGCCGATGCCGATCGCGAGCGGCGCGTTCGACCCGCCGGACTTCGGCGGCGGGCCGTACATCGGCCCCGTCGCGGGCGGCCCGGCGACGGGCGGGGCCGCCGGCGGACCGTAGGCGGGCGGACGCTGCCCCTGCTGGGGCGGCGCGCCCTGGTACATCGGCATCGGCGGGGGCGTGATCGACGGCGGCGGCGTGACCGGCCCGGCACCGCCCTGCCCCGGGTAGCCGCCGCCCTGGCCCTGGTAGCCGCCCTGGTGCATCGGCATGGGCGGCGGGGTGATCTGCTGCCCGCCGCCGTACGGCGACGAGGGCGGGACCGCCGGCGCGGGCGGGGCGTCCAGCCGCGCGGCGATCCGGGTGCCCTGGTCGAGCAGCGCGTCTCCGGACGCCGCGCCGGCCGGGGTCGCGTTGACCGACTGGAGCAGCTGCAGCAGCAGCTGCGGCGCGGGCGGGCGCAATCCGGCGTCCTTGGACAGGGCGCGCTGCACCATGGCCCGGACGGGCCCGGCGGGCACCCCGGACAGGTCCGGATCCTCGTTGAGGATCCGGTTGATGATCACCGGAAGCGTCTCGGCCTCGAACGGGGACTGCCCGGTCGCGGCGAACACCATGGTCGCGCCCCAGGCGAAGATGTCCACGGCGGGCGTGAGCGGCGCGCCCGTGAGCTGCTCGGGCGCCAGGTAGCCCGGGGTGCCGACGACCATGCCGGTCGCGGTGACCGCGCTCTCCTGGGAGTTCACGGTGCGGGCGATGCCGAAGTCCACGACGCGCGGGCCGTCGCTGGCCAGCATGACGTTGTTCGGCTTGAAGTCGCGGTGGACGATCCCGGCCTCGTGGATCGCGGCGAGCGCGGTCGCGGTGCCGATCGCCAGGAGCAGCAGGTCGTCGGCGTTCATCGGGCCGCGGTGCGCGATCACGTCGTGCAGGGACGCGCCGTCGATGAACTCGCTGATCACATAGGGCTGCTCGCCCTCGACGTCGAAGTCGAGGACGCGGGCGGTGCACTGCGGGTCGACCTTGCTGGCCGCGGTGACCTCGCGGGCGAACCGCGCCCGCGCCGCCTTGTCGCTCGCCATCTGCGTGTGCAGCAGCTTGATGGCGACGTACTCTCCCCCGTGGGAGCGGCCAAGGAAGACCGCGCCCTGCCCGCCTGCCCCGAGCCGCCCGACGACCTCGTACCGTCCCAGTGCCCGCGGATCGCCCGGCTCCAGTGGAGCGGCTTCCGGCATCAGACCCTCCCGTGACCCGCCTGTGTGGTGTGGCGCTCTTGTGTGGTGTGGCGCTCTTGTGTGGTGTGGCGCTGCACGATATCGCGTTAGTTCAGACGTTTCATCGACACGATGGGTTCAATGCCCGATCGCGGCTTTCCTGGCGATACGCGGGGCGGGTGGGGGCGTCCGGCGCCGGGGGTGTGAACGAGGGCGGCACCGGGTACCCGAGCGGTCCCGGAGACCATCAGGGACACGCGGGGGGACGCGCCAGGGGACGCGCCGGGGCCGTGCGGGGGCGGTCGGTGCGCGAGTGGGCGCGGAGAAGGATATGATCCCGCCGCCGTTGGTTGCGCCCCCGGGCGTCACGGCGCTGTTCCACAGCGTGGCACCCGGGCGGTCGGGTGACGTGCGCCACATCTCCGCGGGCCGGGACGGGTGATCGGTGTCACTCGTGAGAACCGTCGCGCCTTGTGTGGCACAGCTCACCGCCCGTGACAGAATTTCCCGCCCGGATCGGGCACAAGAACGGCCCCCCGAGCGTTAGATCCGCGCGACGGGGCGCATAAAGCATCGAGGGGGATGGAGACGAAGATGGCGACCGACTACGACAGCCCACGCAAGACCGACGACGATCTCAATGAGGACAGCCTCCAGGAACTCCAGGCTCGCCGCGCCGACAAGGCCGCGAGCATCATCGACGAGGACCTGGACGCCGGCGAGGTCGCCGAGCTGCCCGGCGCCGACCTGTCGAACGAGGAGCTGACCTTCCGGGTCGTTCCGCGGCAGGCCGACGAGTTCACGTGCAGCCGGTGCTTCCTGGTGCACCACCGCAGCCAGCTGGCCACCGAGAAGAACGGCCAGCCGGTCTGCCGCGAGTGCGCCGCCTGACGGGCGGTCCGTTTCCGAGGTCCGGTCCACGGCCTGGTCCCCAGGCCGTCCGACGGGACGGTTCCGACCCACGGGAGCCGCTGGTGAACGAGGTTCCGGAAGTCCACGAGCGGCGCGGTCCCTCCGGGGACCCCGCCGCGGTCACACCCGTGCCGGGCGCGGCCTCCGCCGCGCCGGGCGCACACCCCTCCGCCACCGCGTCGGCGAACGTGCCGGGCCCCACGCCCGGCCACGAGCGCGACGCCCGGGACACCTGCGAGAACGACATCCGCGAGCGCGACGCCCACGACCGCGCCGCTCGTGATCAGGGCGCCGGCCCCGGCGCCGACGATCACCACGACGCCGACGACCACACCGCCGACGATCACAGCGCCGCGCCGGACGGTCCGGGGAGCGACCGGGAGATCGGGGAGCTGGTCGGACGGCTCGCCGCCGACGAGGAGCTCGACCGCGAGACCCGCGGCCGCCTGCTCGCGCGGCTCACCCGGCTGCTCGCGGCCAGCGCCCGCACCGCCGGGACCAGGGGCATTGCGCGCGGCCGCTGGCTGGCCGACCTGTTCACCGCCATCGTCCCGCACGTGCCGATCCGCGACCGGGCCACCCTGACGGCCCACCACCACGGCCTCACCGGCGAGGACCTGGCCGACAACATGGTCAAGGTCGCCGCGCGCGCCACCACCGCCGTGGGCGCGGCGGGCGGGGCGCTGGCGGCCGTCGAGTTCGCCGCCCCGCCGCTGCTGCTGTCGGCCCCCGCGCAGCTGGCCGCCGAGACCCTCGTGGTCGCGGCGATCGAGGTGAAGATGATCGGCGAGCTGCACGAGGTCTACGACGTCCGGGTGCAGGGGTCCGGCACGCTCCGGGCCGCGGCGTTCACGACGGCGTGGGCGCGGCAGCGCGGCCTGAACCCGCTGGAGGGCGGCTCGCTCACCGGCGCGCTCGGCGCGGCCTCCAAGGCGGCGCTGCGCAAGCGGCTGCTGCGCACCCTCGGGCGCAGCCTGACGACGATGGGCCCGTTCCTGACCGGCGCGGCCGCCGGGGCCGCGCTCAACCGCACCGCGACCAGGAAGCTCGCCGCGTCCGTCCGGGACGACCTGCGCAAGCTCGGCGGCCCGGCCCCCGGCCTCCCCGGCGAGCACCCCCGTCTCCCGAGCTGAACCGGTCACCCTCCGGTCAAAGAGGACCAAAAAGCACGAAAAGAATGAACGGCCCGCCTGGAGAACCCTCCGGGTGGGCCGTTCTTCGCGTTCGGGGGCGCCCTCTAAGCGAACTCGAGCTCTCCGGCGACGGAGTCGCGGCCGCAGAGCCACATGCCCAGGGCCTCGCGGGTGCCGCGCACGGCCGGGCCGTTCCTCGCTCCCGGCAGGACGACCGGACGGTGCCCGTCGGTCGGCTCGAGGCGGTGCCGCAGCACCCGCCGGTTCAGCCACATGCTGAGCTGGAGGCCCTCACGGAAGATCGCGGTGGCCGTCCCGTCCGGGACGTTCCGGGTGAGGCCGAGGCCGCGCACCACGTCCTGGTGGTGGACGCCGAGGTCGCCGAGCAGGATCGGCGCGCCGAGGCGGCTGGTCGTGCTGGGGTTGTCGGCCCAGTGCCGGGCCCACCGCATCAGCCGCTCCCGGGACATCGAGCGCGCCCGGTCGGCCTGGGCCCCGTTGGCGTCGTTGATCTTCGACCCGAAGGGCAGGTACGAGGCGACGAAGTAGTCGAGCCCGATCACGTGGCCGAGGACGTCGCGCGGGGCCCATGCGGCGCACAGGGTCGTCCCGGTGTCGAAGTCGGCGTCGGACAGGCCGTCCAGCGTCTCGATCAGGCGGAAGCGCTCGGCGCGCAACTCGTCCTCGAAGGGCAGGCGGATCCGGTCCAGCAGCATCGTGGTCGATCCCTTCGTCACCGGGGGACCGACCACGATACTGGACGAGTCGTCCAATGCCCCGCCGGGGCCCGTGTCAGGACTCGGCGCGCAGCTGGGCGGGCAGCTCGCCGGTGCCCTTGGACCAGTGCTTGGCCGCCGCGCGGGTGGCGAGCAGCCGCGCGACCTCCACGCCCACGCCCATGACGACGGCCCAGGTGAGGGCCTCGCTCAGCGCGACCTCCGGAGACTCGGGGTTGGCCGGCGGCTCCTTGCCGGTGCTCTTCTTCCACGCCATCGTGATGGCCTTCTTGGCGGCGAAGCCGCCCGCGAAGGCCGCGGCCCCGGCCAGCACCCGCCAGCCGATGTCGCCCTTGTCCGCCATCGAAACCTCCCAGTCCCTCGAGTGATCCCGACGCTATCGGACACGCCGCCGCCCGAGAGCGCCGCCCACCTGGGCACGCCGATCCCGCGCCGATGCCGTGCCGACGCAGCACGGCGGCCTCTGGAGCGGAAATGCGAACCGATCAGCGTCCGATGGTCAATAGCATTGGTTCATGAGTTTTCCGTCGCGTGTGCCGAGCGTTCCTTCCAAGCCCTCTCTGGACGGCCTGGAGGAGAAGTGGGTACGCGCCTGGGAGGACGGACGGACGTACCGGTTCGACCGGTCGCGTCCGGCGGGCGAGGTCTACTCGATCGACACGCCGCCGCCCACCGTCAGCGGGTCGCTGCACGTCGGCCACGTCTTCTCGTACACCCACACCGACACGATCGCCCGGTACCGCCGCATGCGCGGGCAGGAGGTCTTCTACCCGATCGGGTGGGACGACAACGGGCTGCCGACCGAGCGGCGCGTCCAGAACTACTTCGGGGTCCGGGGCGACGCGTCGCTGCCGTACGACCCCGGCTTCGAGCCGCCGGAGAAGCCGGACGCGAAGCGGCAGGTGGCGATCAGCCGGCGGAACTTCATCGAGCTGTGCGACCGGCTGACCGGGATCGACGAGAGGGCGTTCGAGGACACCTGGCGCCGCGTCGGGCTGTCGGTCGACTGGAGCCTGCTCTACACGACGATCGGCGAGACCGCGCGGGCCGCGTCGCAGAAGGCGTTCCTGCGGAACCTGCGGCGGGGCGAGGCGTACCTGTCGGAGGCCCCGACCCTGTGGGACGTCACGTTCCGCACGGCCGTCGCGCAGGCGGAGCTGGAGGACCGGGAGCAGCCCGGCGCGTTCCACCGGCTGCGGTTCCACGCCGGTGAGCGGCCCGTGTACATCGAGACGACGCGTCCGGAGCTGCTGCCCGCGTGCGTCGCGCTCGTCGCGCACCCGGACGACGAGCGGTACCGGGAGCTGTTCGGGACGACCGTCCGGACGCCGGTGTTCGGCGTCGAGGTCCCGGTCGTCGCGCACCGGCTGGCCGAGCCGGACAAGGGGTCCGGCATCGCGATGATCTGCACGTTCGGCGACGTCACCGACGTCACCTGGTGGCGGGAGCTGGACCTGCCGACCCGCGCGGTCGTCGGCTGGGACGGCCGGTTCGTCGCCGAGGCGCCCGCCGGGGTCCCGGCGGGGACCTACGCCGAGCTGGCCGGGAAGACCGTCCACTCGGCGCGGGAGCGGATGCTCGAGCTGCTGGCCGAGGCGGGGGACATCGACGGCGAGCCCCGCAAGGTCGTCCGGGCGGTGAAGTTCTTCGAGAAGGGCTCCAAGCCGCTGGAGATCGTCACCACCCGGCAGTGGTACATCCGCAACGGCGGGCGCGGGCCGGAGCTGCGCGCCGAGCTGGTGGAGCGGGGCCGCGAGCTGGAGTGGTACCCGGCGTACATGCGCGCCCGGTACGAGAACTGGGTCGAGGGCCTGAACGGCGACTGGCTGATCTCCCGGCAGCGGTTCTACGGCGTCCCGATCCCGGTCTGGTACCGGCTGGACGGGGCGGGCGAGCCGGTCTACGGCGAGCCGGTCGTCCCGGCCGAGGACACGCTGCCGATCGACCCGGCGACCGACGTCCCGCCCGGTTTCACCGAGGACCAGCGCGGCAAGCCGGACGGGTTCACCGGCGACCCGGACGTGATGGACACCTGGGCGACGTCCTCGCTGACCCCGCAGATCGCGGGCGGCTGGGAGCGCGACCCGGACCTGTTCTCCCGCGTGTTCCCCTACAGCCTGCGGCCGCAGGGGCACGACATCATCCGGACGTGGCTGTTCGCCACGGTCGTCCGCGCGCACCTGGAGAACGGGTCGCTGCCGTGGAAGGCCGCCGCGCTGGCCGGCTGGATCCTGGACCCGGACCGCAAGAAGATGTCCAAGTCCAAGGGCAACGTCGTCACACCGATCGGGCTGCTGGAGGAGTTCGGCTCGGACGCGGTCCGGTACTGGGCGGCGAGCGGCCGGCCGGGCACCGACACGGCGTTCGACACCGGGCAGATCAAGGTCGGGCGGCGGCTCGCGATCAAGATCCTGAACGCGTCGAAGTTCGTCCTGGGGTTCGCGGAGCAGCCGCTGGACGAGGGCGTCGACGCCGAGGCGGTCTGGTACCCGGGCGACCTGGCGATGCTGGCCGCGCTGCGCGGGCTGGTCGGCGAGGCGACCGAGGCGTTCGAGTCCTACGACTACGCGCGGGCGCTGGAGCGCACCGAGCGGTTCTTCTGGCAGTTCTGCGACGACTACCTGGAGCTGGTGAAGCAGCGCGCGTACGGGGCGGACGCGAAGGCGGCGTCCGCGCGGGCGGCGCTGAACCGGGCGCTGTCGGTGCTGCTGCGGCTGTTCGCGCCGTTCCTGCCGTTCGTGACCGAGGAGGTCTGGTCGTGGTGGCAGGAGGGTTCGGTCCACCGTGCCTCCTGGCCGACGCCGGACGAGCTGCCGGACGGCGGGGACGCGTCCCTGCTGGGCGTCGCGGCCGAGGCGCTGCGGCAGGTCCGCAAGGCGAAGTCGGACGCGAAGGTGTCGATGCGCACGGAGCTGTCGCGGGCGTTGGTCACGGGCGAGCGGGCCGCCGACCTGGCCGAGGTCTCGGGCGACCTCCAGGCCGCGGGCCGCATCGCGGAGCTGGACCTGGACGGCTCGTCCGAGGGGCCGCTCACGGTCGCGGTGGTCTTCGCGGAGAGCGACGGCGAGTAGTCATCGCCTGAAGGGCCTCCGGGGTCTCCCCCCGGGGGCCCTTTTCGTTGTCCTCGTCCGGGAGGCGGGGTGACCGAACAGGGTTCGGGCGCTAGCGTAAGCGCGTACTGACACGCGTTGCGGCGGCCTCGCCGGGCCGGGTGCGGCGCGGGTCGCGTCGCCCCCGGGAGGAGCCGCCCCGTGACGGATCTCGACGAGTACCGGAGCCGGGCCCGCGCCTGGCTGGCGGAGCGGACGGCCGACCTGCCGCCCGATCCCGGCCTGGCGGAGTCGCGCGCGTTCATGGCCGCCCTGTACGACGCGGGCTACGTGGGGATCACGTGGCCCGCCGAGTACGGCGGGCGCGGCCTGTCGGCCGTCGAGGAACGCGCGTTCCAGCAGGCCGCGGCCGATGTCCCGCTGCCGGTCGGGGTGTTCGGCATCGGCCTCGGCATGTGCGGGCCGACGCTGCTGTCGCTCGGCACCGAGGAGCAGAAGCGCCGGTACGTCCGGCCGCTGCTGCGCGGCGAGGAGATCTGGTGCCAGATGTTCTCCGAGCCGGGCGCGGGCTCGGACGTGGCGTCCCTCCAGACCCGCGCGGTCCGGGACGGCGGCGACTGGGTGGTCGACGGCCAGAAGGTGTGGACGTCGGTCGCCCGGCAGGCCGACCTCGGGCTGCTGATCGCGCGCACCGACCCGGACGTCCCCAAGCACCAGGGCATCACGATGTTCGTGGTCGACATGCGCGACCCGGGCGTGGACGTCCGGCCGCTGCGGGACATGACGGGCGAGTCGCACTTCAACGAGATCTTCCTGACCGGCGTCCGCGTCCCCGCGGAGAACGTGGTCGGCGAGGTGAACGGCGGCTGGGCCGCGGCCGTGACGACGCTGCTGCACGAGCGGGTGTCGATCGGGATGGGCGCGACGCGGACCGAGCGTCCGGCGTCGTTCGCGGCGCTGCGCGCGGCCGCCCGCGAGCGCGGACTGCTCGGCGATCCGGGCGTCACGGACCTGCTGCTGGACCTCTACCTGCGGGAACGCGCGTTCGACCTGCTGACCGCGCGGATGTCGCAGGAGGTGAGGGCCGGGATCCAGCCGGGCGCGCGGGGTTCGGTGAGCAAGCTGCTGCTCGCCGACCTGACCCTGGCGAGCGCCGATCTGGCGAGCGAGATCCTCGGCCCGGAGTGCCTGGCCGGGGACGATCCGGTCGCGCGGGCGCTGGCCTGGGCGCCGGGCATGGCGCTCGGCGGCGGCACCAACGAGATCATGCGGAACATCATCGGCGACCGGGTGCTCGGCCTGCCGCGCGAGCCGCAGGTGGACCGGACCCTCCCGTTCAGGGCCCTGAAGGTCGGCACGCAGGTGAAGGAGGACGGCCGGTGAGGCTCATCCCGACCGAGGAGCAGCGGGAACTGGCCGCGACCGTGCGGTCCTTCGTGGCCGGCCGGGTGCCGATGGCGCGCGTCCGGGAGATCGCCGGGTCGGACGAGCCGTACGACCGGACGGCGTGGACGCGGCTGTCGTCGGAGCTGGGCCTGGCCGGGCTCGCCGTCCCGGAGGAGCACGGCGGTTCGGGGGCGGGGTTCGGCGAGGTCGCGGCCGTCCTGGAGGAGCTGGGCGCGGCGCTGGCGCCCGTCCCGTACCTCTCGGTGGCCGTCGCGGCGTCGCTGCTGGTCTCGCTCGACGCCAAGGACCTGCTGCCCGGCGTCGCGTCGGGGGAGGTGGTCGCGGTCGTCGCGCGGTCCGACGGGCCCCTGCCGGCGGGACGGATCGCCGACCGGGGCGCGTGGGTGCTGGAGGGCGTGGTCGAGCGCGTGCCGGACGGCCCGTCCGCCGGCCTGCTGCTCGTCGTCGCGTCGACGGGCGAGGGCCGCCGGGGCGTCTTCGCGGTCGAGGCGGGGGCGCCCGGACTCGCCGTCATGCCGCTGACCTGGTTCGACACGACGCGTCCGATGGCGCGGGTCGAGCTCGGCGGGGTCCCGGCGCGGCTGCTGGGAGAGTCGGACTCGGGTGCGGCGATCGACCGCGCGGCGGACGTCGCGTCGGTGCTGCTGGCCGCCGAGCAGCTCGGCGGGCTGCGGCGCTGCCTGGACGTGATCGTCGAGTACGCGAAGCTGCGCGTCCAGTTCGGGCGGTTCGTCGGGTCGTTCCAGGCGGTCAAGCACAAGCTGGCGGACATGCACTGCGTCCTGGAGCAGGCCGAGTCGGTCGTCCGGTACGCGGTGTGGGCGGCGGACGAGGCGCCGGACGAGCTCCCGGAGGCCGCCGCGTTCGCCGCGTCCTACCTGGGACGCGCCTACTTCCAGGTCGCCAGGGACCACCTGCTCCTGCACGGCGGCATCGGGTTCACCTGGGAGCACGACGCGCACCTTTACTACAAGCGGGCGAAGGCCGACGAGGTCATGTTCGGCGCGCCGCGCGTCCACCGGGCGCGGCTCGCCGAAGCCCTGGGGCTGACCTAGACAGGGGGGACGAAGTCAGGCCAGGACGCAGTGCGTGCCGCTGAAGATCGTCGGCATGCACTTGTTGCAGTGGACGCAGAGGGACGGCGTCGCGGGCTCGGCCTTGATCCGGTCGATCAGGTCGGGCTCGCGCAGCAGCGCCCGCGCCATCGCGACGAACGGGAAGCCCTCGGCCATGGCCAGGTCCATCGTGGCGCGCTCGGTGATCCCGCCGAGCAGGACCAGCGGCAGGCCGAGGGCGGCCCGGAAGCGGCGCGCCGTTTCCAGCAGGTACGCCTCCTCGTAGGGGTAGGCGCGGATGAACCGCTTCCCGACCAGCCGGACGCCGAGCCGCTGCGGCTGCGGGAACGTCGCGGCGAACTCCTTGACGGGCGCGTCCCCGCGGAACAGGTACATCGGGTTGAGCAGGGAGCTGCCCGCCGTGAGTTCGAGCGCGTCGACCGAACCGTCGGCCTCCAGCCATCGCGCGACCTGGACGCTCTCGTCCGGGCGGAGGCCGCCGCGCACGCCGTCGTCCATGTTCAGCTTGGCGAGGACGGCGACGCGGTCGCCCACCTCGTCGCGGACGGCCCGCGCCACCGCCCGCGCGACCTTCGCCCGGTTCTCGAGCGACCCGCCGTAGGCGTCCTCGCGCCGGTTGATCCGCGGGCTGAGGAACGAGCTGGCGAAGTAGTTGTGCCCGAGGTGGATCTCCACGGCGTCGAAGCCCGCCTCGATCGCGAGCCGCGCGGCCGTCGCGTGCGCGCCGGTGACGCGCCGGATGTCGTCCTCGGTGGCGCGCCGGGTCATCTGCATGCTCTGCGGGTTGAACATCCCGACCGGCGCGAGCGACGGCACCCGGTTGGACCGGCTGTTGGCGACCGGCCCCGCGTGCCCGATCTGCGCCGACACCGCCGCGCCCTCCGCGTGGACGGCGTCCGCGAGCCGCCGCAGCCCCGGGACGGCCTCCGGGCGCATCCAGATCTGGTTCCGCTCGGTGCGCCCCTCGGGCTGGACGGCGCAGTACGCGACCGTCGTCATCCCGACGCCGCCCGCCGCGTGCCGCCGGTGGAAGGCGATCAGGTCGTCCGAGACCAGCGCGCCCCGGCTCATCCCCTCGAACGTGGCGGCCTTGATGATCCGGTTGCGCAGGGTCAGCGGCCCCAGCCGGGCGGGCTCGAACACCTCGGGAACCTCGGGCGCGGGGGTCTCGGGCACGGGTGTCTCGGGCACGGCGTCTCCTCAGAAGGTCATCGCGGACGGGTGGCCGTCCGGGCGCATGGCCGCGTCGGTGCCGCCGTCCACGTACAGGACGGCGCCGGTGGTGAAGCGCGCCTCGGGCCGGAGGAACTGGTGCACCCAGAACGCGATGTCCCCGGCCTGGCCGAAGACGCCGAGCGGCATCGGGGTGGGGAACTCGTCCGGGTCGTGGTCCGCCGCGCCGCCCGTGGACCCCGTCATCAGCGGCGTCAGCACCGCGCCGGGCGCGATCGCGTTGAGCAGCACGCCGCGCCTCGCCCACGCGGGCGTCACGGCCGTCCGGCGGACCCAGTGCGCGACGGCCAGCTTGGACGTGGCGTACGCGGTGATGCTCGGCGCGAAGGCGAGGATCTCGGCGGGCGTGGCGGCCTGGCCCGAGCGGGCCCGGTCGCGCGCGCCGTCCTCGTCACCGGCGAGGGCGAGGGCGGCCAGCTCGTCGTCGATGAGCGGGACGGTGCTGGCCGAGTTCGAGCTGATCACGACCGCGCGTCCCGCGCCGGACGCGGCGAGCGCCTCGCGCAGCCCGGTCAGCAGCGCCACCGGGCCGAAGTAGTTGATCGACATGACGGCGGCGGCGTCCGGGACGTTCGGGCCGACCCCGGCGATCGCGGCGACTCCGTCGAGCCGTCCGCCGCCGAGGGACAGGATCCGCTCGACGGCGTGCGCGCGTCCGTCCGGTGTGCCGAGGTCGGCGATCACCGGCGCGTCGCGCAGGTCGACGCCGATGACGGTGTGCCCGGCCCGTTCGAGCAGCGCGGCGCTCGCCGCGCCCATGCCGGACGCCGATCCGGTGACCGCGAAGGTGCCCATGATCCCCGCCCTTTCCGTCTCAGTAGGTGAAGGGCAGGTGCTTGATGCCGTTGATGAAGTTGGAGTAGAGCCGGTCGGGTTCGCCGGTCGCGCGGATCTCCGGGACGCGTTCGAACAGCTCGCGGAACATGACGGTGATCTCGCGGCGGGCGAGGTTCGCGCCCAGGCAGAAGTGCGGGCCGGGGCCGCCGAACCCGACGTGCGGGTTCGGCGAGCGCAGGATGTCGAACCGGTCCGGCCGTTCGAAGACCGTCTCGTCCCGGTTCGCCGAGTTGTAGAACAGCAGCACCTTGTCCCCGGCGCGGTACCGGTTGCCGTTCATCTCGTGGTCGCGGGTCAGCGTCCGGCGGAACTGGATCACCGGCGTCGCCATCCGGACGATCTCCTCGACCGCGCCCGCGATCCGCCCGTCGAAGTCGGCCAGCAGCAGCTCCCGCTGCCCCGGGGCGCCGGTCAGCAGCCTCAGCCCGTGCGCCATGGCGTTCCGGGTCGTCTCGTTGCCCGCCACGACCAGCAGGATGAAGAACGAGCCGATCTCCTGGTCGGTCAGGGACTCGCCGTCCACGTTCGCGGTGGCCAGCGCCGACACCAGGTCGTCGGCGGGCGCGCGGCGGCGGCGCCGGGCCAGCCTCATCGCCATGTGGTTCAGCTCGTACCCGGCCGTCAGCCCGGCGGCGAGCCCGTACAGGACGCCGGTGCGGGTGATGCCGGTCCGGGCGAACTCGCGTCCGCCGCTGTACTCGGGGTCGCCGATGCCGAGGATGATGTTCGTCCGGTCGTAGACCATCGCCCGGTCGGCCTCGGGGATGCCCATCATGTCGCAGATGACCTGCACCGGAAGGCGCGCGGCGACGTCGGTGACGAAGTCGCCCGAGCCGTGGCCCCGCCCGGGGCCCCGGGCGATCAGGTCGTCCACGATGCGGCGGGCGCTCGCGCGGAGGCCGGTCTCGGTGCGGGCGAGCATGCGCGGGGTGAACGCCCGGGACACGATGCGGCGGAGCCGGGCGTGCCGCGGGTCGTCCATGTTGATCATCGAGCCGAAGTAGCGGCTCAGGTAGCCGGGCAGGTCGGCGATGCTGTTCGAGCAGGGCTCGCTGCTGAACACCTCCGGCGTCCGGCTCGCCTCCACGACGTCCGCGTGCCGGACGAGTGCGTGGTAGCCCGCGCCGCGGCGGATGAACGGCAGCTTCAGCTCCGTGAAGAACGCGGGCCGGTCACGCCGCCTGAGCTCGGCGAACACCGCTTCGCGCGCGGCCGGCGGACGGGCCCAGAAGGCCGGGTCGGACAGGTGGCCGGTCAGGCCGGTGTCGTGTGCGGCGGCCGTCGTCATCCTGCAGCACCCCCGGGAACCCGAGTCGCGTTCGGTTCTCCCTATCGAACTCGGGCCCCGGGGGTCTCGTCAACAGCCCGCCATCACCTCGCCGCCGCGATGCGCGCGGTGCTACGCAGGCGCGAGGACGGTGCGGCGCAGGGCCGTCCGCTCCACGGCCGTCCAGATCGCGGACGTCAGCAGGTACACGCCCGCCGCGAGCGGAACGAACACCGCGACGACCACGGTCCCGAGCGACAGCAGCCGCACCCAGGCGCTGGGCGCGTGCCGCGCGGACCACCAGGCCACCGCCGCCAGCGCCACCAGCAGGCCCGCGAACACCAGTCCGGCGGGCGTGAGCAGGCCCGCCCCGGCGACCGCGACGGCGTTCTGCCCGAGCGGCACCGAGAACAGCGTGTGCGCGAGCAGGACGTTCTGGTGCCCGGCGATCATCGCCGACCGGAACAGCGTGTACAGGACCATGAAGAACGGGAACTGGAGCACCATCGGGCCGATGCCGGTCAGCGGCGAGGCGCCCTCCCGCTCGTACAGCGCGGCCATCTCCCGCCGCAGCCGCTCGGGATCGCGGCGGTGCCGCTCGCGCAGCCGGGTCAGCTCCGGGAGGAGCGCGGAGCGGGCCCGCTCACCGCGCGCCGCCCGCACCGCGAGCGGCAGTAGGAGCGCCCGGACGGCCAGCGTGACCACGACGATCGCGAGGACGGCGCCGAGCCCGCCCACCATCGGGTCGAAGGCCAGCGTCAGCCACTTGACCAGGGCGTACGCGCCCTCGACGGGCATGTCGAACAGGGACAAGGAACACTCCAGGGCTTGAAGGGACGATCAGTGCGAGAGCCTGATCGCCCTTCCGGGAGCCCGGGGACGCGGCCGTCCCGCCGCGTCGGGGTCGCGCTGGGGCAGGAACGCCGTGCGCAGCGTCCGCTCGCGCAGGGTCGTCCGGACGCGTCCGAGGGCGGGGCCGCCGTCGGACCGGACGGCGCGCGTCGCCGCGAGCACCACCAGCCCCGCGACGGCGGCGAGCGACGCCACGATCACCAGCCGGGGCAGGTCGCCGCCGGAGAGGCCGGACGCGCCCGCGAGCAGGACGGCGGGCACGACCATCAGCCACACCAGAAGGTGCGGCAGCCGTGTGCCCGTTTCCCGCCTCATACCGACATCGACGTTCCGCCCGCATCGCAGGTTCCCGGCGATTCGCCAGAAATCCGAATCGCCCGGAAGGTCAGGCCGCCAGGAGGAGAAGCGTGGTGGCGGTGAGGACGGAGAGGGCCGTGGCGTTCTTGACCCAGGTCATGCGCGCGGCGATCAGGGCGTCCCGCTCGCGGGAGCGGGCCCAGTAGGTGAGGGCCGCGCTGAGGGCCCGCCCGGCGCCGAACGCGACGCCCGCCAGCAGCGTCGCCGGGGCGCTCAGGTGCGCGAGCAGCAGCCCGAGCGCCAGGACGTACGGGGACGACGCCGACACGTACGTCCGGACGCCGGTGCCCATCTCGAAGCCGAACCGGAGCGATCCCGTCCGCAGCCGGTGCATGAGCACCTCCTGCGGGATCTGCCGCGAGTTCTGCGGCAGCGGCAGCCGGACCAGCCCGGCCTCGCGCGCCGCCGCGACCGCCGCGACCAGGACGGTCAGCGCCGCGCGGGCCGTCGTGGGCACGGGCGCGGCCAGCCCGGATGCCAGCCAGACCACTCCGGCGCTCAGCGTGCCCCCGAGCACCAGCCCGAGGGAGAAGACGGCCAGGACCTCGCCCTGCCGTATCGGGGCCCGCCAACCTGGCGAGAACAGCACGGATTCGCTGTTACGCGTTCAAACCGATCCGGACAGCGCGAACCCGGCCAGGGCCCCGACCGCCGCCCAGCACAGCACCGTGGCGTCCAGCGCCCCGGCGGCGACCGCCAGCAGCGCCAGGGCCGCGACCGGCAGCAGCGGCTCGGTCAGGCCCCGGCGCAGCCGTCCCGCAGGGAGGGCGGTCAGTTGTAGCACGCGACCGCCTTGCGGCAGATCGTCTTGTACCAGTTCCCGCGCTGGGACTTCTTCCAGCCGTCGTGGCACCGCCAGGTGACGCCCTTGCGGCAGTTCCCGCAGCTTTTGGACACCTTCCAGAGCCAGCCGTCCCACTTGCCGCCGTAGCACTGGTTCGGCCGGAGCTTGTAGCGGTGCGGGTCGGACACCCCGGACCGGTGGTAGCCCTTGTACTTCCCGCTCGTCCGGCAGCACACCGAGCACACCAGGCTCGGCCCGCAGCCCGGCGAGCACCCGACGCTCGGCTCGCCCGGCGGGCAGTGCGGATAGATGTCGTAGTAGCCGCCGCTCAGGCTGTAGCCCTCGGCGAGCGCCTGCCGCGCGGGCGGCAGCAGCCCGACGGCGTTCAGCCCGGCGGCGGCCCCGGCCGCCGCGATCCCCGCCAGCATCCCGCGCCGGGCGGGCCGGAACCGCGGCCCCTCCTCGGACACGGGACGGCGGCGCACCCGTTCCGCTCCGGACGGACGCGGCCCGCGCAGCGGCGGAACGTCCTCAAGCTCGATCATCGCGCACCTCCGACTCCCTCCGGTTCCAGCAGTTCACGCAGTGATCCGGGCGATCCGACCGGGGCCGCCCGGCCGACCCGCCCGTCCTCGGTCAGCACCACCGCGAACGGGGTCGCGGGGACGCGGTAGTCGTCGAACAGCCCGGCGCCCTCGTGCGCCAGGACGGTCACGCCGGGCGCGGCGGCGACGGGCGCGGGGCCCGCGAACACCGCCCGCAGCGGCGGCTCGGCCAGCGACAGGACCTCCTCGCAGACGCCGCAGTCGCGGTCGAGGAAGAGCACCAGGCCGGGGCCGAGCCGGTCGAAGCCGGGCGCGGCGGCGCCGGTCTCCGGGCCCGCCGCGGGACGCGCGGGGGCGGTGCGACCCGTCCCGGACAGGGTGTGGACCTGCCGGACCAGGCCCGCGACCACCAGGGCCAGCAGCAGGATCGCCACCCACGACAGCAGCAGCGCGCTGGTCTGAAAACTCACCCGAGACTCCCTTCGGAGACGTCCATGGCGCGGGGGAGGACCCAGAGGAGCACCCCGAGCGCGGCGCCCGCGACGATCCCGGAGGCCGTCGCGCCGCCGAGCGGGGGCGGCGAGGCCAGGGCCCCGCCCAGGGCCAGGACGGCCAGTCCGGCGGCCCGTGCCACGACCCACGCCGACATCGGCGTCGAGAGGTCGCCGCCGCAGCCGCAGGGCACGCGGACCGGCCGCGTCCGGGTCACGTACGCGGCATAGGCCGCGTAGAGGACGAACAGGGCGGTCGCGGCGGCCAGCGCGGCGTGGGCCAGGTCCGTCCGGCGGAGGGCCAGGCCCAGCAGGAGGACGCCCAGCACCCCGACCTCGGCCGTCACCGCCAGGGACGCCACGGGCGGCGCCAGCCGGGACGGCACGGCCGCCTGCGCCCGCAGCGCGGCCGCCAGGGACCGCCCGCGCAGGTGCCCGGCCAGGGACAGGACGAGGACGAGCGGCACGGCGGCGGTCCCGGTCAGGGCGGCGAGCCCGGCCATCAGCGGACCGCTTCGACCGACAGCGACGCGAGCCGTCCCGGGACGCGCCGGACCTGCTCCTCCTCCGGCAGGACGGTCACCAGCAGCCGGCTCAGCGCGAGCAGGAAGTAGGGGCCCTGGCCGTCCACGGTGTCCTGGAACAGCTCGCCGCCCGCGACGGACGCGCCGCGCCAGCCCGGCAGCCGCCTGCGCGTCTCGGAGGTCAGCGCGGTGATCTCCAGCAGGCCGAGGCCCGGCACCTCCTTGACCAGCTCGGCGGGCTCGGGCATCGAGACGTGCCGCGCGGCGGGCGCGACGCTGATCCCGTCGTCGTGCTCGGTCAGCCGCAGGGAGGAGAGGAACGCCACCGCGTCGGACGGCCGTCCTCCGTAGAGGTGGGTGAAGACCGCGAAGCGGCGGCCCTCCCAGACGGCGGCGAGGGCGACGTCGCGCTGCCCGGTGTCGGGGTCGCGGACGGGCGCCGCGTGGCCGACGCGCAGCCTGCCGCCCTGGACGCGGAACTCCTGCTCGAACCGGGGGACGCCGATGTCCTCGGCCCAGGCCATCGCGTCCGGCCGGGTGCCGCCGGACATCTCGTGGAGGCGCCCGGCCGCGGTGATCCGGGCGACCGAGGTGAACGGCCGTCCGAGGTCGTGATCGCCGCCGCTGAGCCGGACGCGGGTGCCGTCAAGGGATCGGTGGATGACCTGGTGTCCCACGGTTCGTCACCTTTCGCCGGAAAGCCGCCTTTGGGACGGAATGAGACCGTCGTGACGGAGATCACAATACGTGCGCCCTCCGCCCGGGAGAGGTAAACGTGCCGGAAGTGGTCATGTGGAACACCCGGTAAATTGAGGTCGTGAACCGCTCCCAGCTGACCGTCCCGCCCGAGGGGACGCCCGTCCCCGAGGCCCATCCCGACGCGCCCCTAGGGGAGCCGCTCGGCCCGCACTACGAGCAGTGCTTCGGCTGCGGCCCGGGCCATCCGACCGGGCTGCACCTGGAGGCCGTGAGCGAGGACGGGCTCGGCGTCTCGGCCAGGTTCACCGTCGGTGACGTCCACCAGGGCGCGCCCGGTCTCGCGCACGGCGGCGTTTTGGCCACGGCGATGGACGAGGCGCTCGGTATGGTCGTGTGGCTGCTCCGCAAGCCCTATGTGACCGGACGGCTGGAGACCGACTACGTGCTCCCGGTCCCGGTGGGCACGACGCTGTACATCCGGACCCGCTGCACCGGCGTCGCCGGCCGCAAGGCGTACCTGGAGGCCGAGGCCCGGATGGACGCCGTGGACGGCCCGGTCGCGGTGCGCGCGGCGGCCCTGTTCGTCGAGGTCCCGGTGGCGCACTTCGAGCGGCACGGCGACGGCGTCGGCGGCATGAACGGCGCCGACCTCGGTGGCCGGGTCAATCCCTGAGAAGACGACGAGAGTGGGGAGCGCGCCCGTGAGCGTGGACGTCCTTTTGAAGCGGCTCGACCCCGGGCTGCCCGCGCCGTCGTACGCGCACGCGGGCGACGCGGGCGCCGACCTGTTCGCCGCCGAGGACGTGGACCTCGCCCCGGGGGAGCGGCGGGTCGTCCCGACCGGGGTCGCGATCGCCCTTCCCGACGGTTACGCGGCCTTCGTCCACCCGAGGTCGGGTTTGGGCGCTAAGTTTGGGGTGACCATCGTCAACGCACCCGGTACGGTCGACGCCGGCTATCGGGGTGAGATCAAGGTGACCCTGCTGAACACCGACCAGCGTGCCGCCGTCCGGTTGCGGCGCGGGGACCGCATCGCCCAGCTGGTCGTCCAGCGGGTGGAGCGCGCGGTCTTCCACGAGGTCGCCGAACTTCCCGGATCGTCACGCGGAGCGAACGGTTTCGGCTCCACGGGCGGATTCGCGGACAACCAGCACAGTCGAGAAGGAGTGTGAGTCGTGGCTTTTGGACGTCGCCGGCGGGACGACGAGCCCGCGAAGGGCACGGAGAACGCCGCCGAGGAGGCCGTCGAAGCCGCTGAGGCCGAGGCCGAGGAGGCGACCTCCGACGGGGAGGGCGCCAAGGGCGGCCCGTGGGACTCCGAGGACTCCCACCCCGAGATGCAGCGCCTCGACTTCGGGTCCCTGCGGATCCCGGTCGCGCCGGGGCTCGGGTTCCAGGTGAACTTCGAGGCCACCCAGGTGGACGAGGAGGGCAACCCGCTCGACGGGCGGCCCGTCGCCGTCCTCGTCCAGTACGAGGAGAGCGCGATGCAGCTCCAGGTGTTCGCGGCGCCCAAGCGCAGCGGCATCTGGGCCGAGGTCCGGCGCGAGACCGCCCAGGACATCACCGAGAACGCCGGTGGCCAGGTCCAGGAGGTCGAGGGGCCGTTCGGCGACGAGCTGCTGGCGATGGTGCCCGCGGCCCTGACCGAGGAAGTCCTGGCCGAGATGCCGGACGAGGTCAAGGAGCAGATCCCGCAGGAGTTCATCGAGCAGGGCTGGGCTCCGCAGATCATCCGGTTCGTCGGTGTCGACGGCCCGCGCTGGTTCCTCCAGGCCGTGGTGCAGGGCGCCGCGATCGAGGACGAGGAGCAGTGGCAGGTCCTCGAGGACGTGCTGAGCGGCGTGGTCGTCGTCCGCGGCGAGTCCCCGATGCCCCCGCGCGAACTGCTGGAGCTCCAGATCCCGAAGGAGTTCTCGGAGGCCGGCGAGGAGCAGGACGAGGAGAACGAGGAGACGTTCAACCCGTTCGAGCGCGGCCCGGAGATCACCGAGGTCCGCTGACCTCCAGGGTTTCCCGGAGGGCCTGTCGCGCGCGTGCGCGGCGGGCCCTCCGCCTTTTCCCGACCTCACCTGGCCGCCCCCGGCCCGTCACCTCCGCGGACCTTGCCCGGACGGCGGTTCGGAGGGTCAATCAGGTCATGTCGAAACGCACACGCAAGCGTCGCACCCGGAAGCGGAGCAAGTCGAACAAGGGACGGCGTCCCTGCGCGCGCCACTGACGGCGCCGCGCACCAGGGGAACGCCCACGGCCAGGGCGGCCGCGGCGAGACCGGCGCTCAGCCACACGGGCGCGCGGTAGCCGAGGCCGCCGTCCACCGCCAGACCCCCGAGGACGGGACCGGCGGCCGCGCCCACGTTGAGCGCGGCCGTCGCGAACGCGCCCGCGAGGGTCGGCGCGTCCGCGGCCGCGTAGAGCGCGCGGGCGATCAGCGTCGAGCCGACGCCGAAGCCCAGCGCGCCCTGCGCGAACACCAGCGGGACGACCGCCGCCGGGACGTCCGCGAACGCCGCGAGCGCGGCCCATCCGGCGGCCAGCGCCACGCCGCCGCCCGCCAGGACCGTCCGGGGACGGGTGTCGGCGAGCCGCCCGGACGCCGCGACCCCGGCGGACGAGCCGAGCCCGAACACCGCCAGCAGCGCGGGGACCCAGGCGTCCCCGAACCCCGCGACGCCCGTGACCAGCGGCGCGAGGTAGGTGAAGGCGCAGAACGTCGCGCCGTTGACCAGGGCGCCGACGCCGAGGACGAGCAGGACGCCCGGGCGGCGCAGCACGCGCAGCTCCGGCCGGACGCCCGTCCGCGGGGACGGCTCGTCCGGCACGGACGTCATGATCGCGACGAGCGCGGGTGCGGACACCAGGGCCACGGCCCAGAACGCCGCGCGCCATCCCCACAGGTGGCCGAGCAGCGCCCCGGCCGGGACGCCCGCGACGCAGGCGAGGGTGACGCCGCCGAGGAGCGTCGCGGTGGCGCGGCCCTTGGCGTCCGGGCGGACCATGGAGACCGCGGCCGCGACGGCGACCGCGAGGAACCCGGCGTTCGCGAGCGCGGCGACCACCCGGGTCACCAGCAGCACGGCGAAGCTGGAGGTCAGCGCCCCGGCCACGTGGACGGCGAGGAACGCGGACAGGAACAGCAGCAGCGCCCGGCGGCGCGGCCACCGGCGCGCGAGCACCGCCATCAGCGGCGCGCCGACGATCATCCCGGCGGCGAACGCCGAGGTCAGGGTCCCGGCGGTCCCGACCGGGACGCCGGTGTCGCGGGCGAGGTCCGGGAGCAGCCCGGACAGCATGAATTCGGAGGTCCCCTGCGCGAAAACGGCCAGCGCGAGGACGTAGAGGGCGAACGGCACGACGACTCCGTCATGAAGGCATGAGAAACGGAAGCGGAGGGGCCGTGAGGACGGCCACCGCGAGGGAGCCCGCGCGAGAACGGCGTGCGCGTTCGCGGGAAGGCGAACAGGCCGCGCGTGACGGCGGGCGAGCGGAGCGCTCTACGCGATGGTCAGGACGCCGGCGGGGCGGTCATGGCGTTCGGCGGGTCGTCCATGGGGACGCGGCCGCGCCGGTCAGCGGAAGGACCGGGCCGGTCGGCGGGAGATGGCCACCGCGTGGGGTGGCCGGCGTCTGGACGCCTCGGGTGACGACACGCGCCCCACCCTACGCCAGGCGCTCGAGCACCGTCATGTCGGTTTCGTCCAGCTCGAGGCGGACGGCCGCCATGTTCTGCTCCAGATGGGTGAGCGACGCGGTGCCGGGGATCTGCACGAGCGTGGGTGAGCGCCTCAGGCCCCAGGCGAGGGCGACCTGGTAGACGGTCGCGCCGTGCCGCAGGGCGACCTCCCGGAGGCCGCCGTCGGTGAAGCGCACGCGGCCGCCGCCGAGGGACGTGTGGGCGACGTAGGTCACGTTCGCCTCGGCGCACGCGTCCACCAGGGACGCGTCGCTCTGGTCGAGGACGCCGAACCGGTTCTGGACGGCGGCGACGGGCGCGACCGACCGGGCCTCGTCGAACTGCGCGCGCGTGACGTCCGAGACGCCGAGCCCCCGGACGAGGCCCTCGGCGCCGAGGGCCGCGAGCCGCGCGAACCGGTCGCCGAGGGGTTCGTCCGGGCGTCCCGCCTGGAGGTACACGAGGTCCAGGGCGTCCAGGCCGAGTTCGCCGAGGTTCTGTTCGACGGCGGCGCGGACGTCCTGCCCGGGGCCGACCTTCGTCGCGATCGTCAGGCCGTCCGGGTAGGGGCGCAGCGCGCGGCGCAGGATGTCGTTCGCCCGGCTCGTCCCGCGCGTGTAGAACGCGGCGGTGTCGATGTGTGTCACGCCGAGTTCGACGGCGCGCCGCGCCACCGCGACGGCCGTCGTGCGGTCCACCGGGATCCGTCCCGGCATTCCGGGCAGCCGCATGGCGCCGAGCCCCAGCCGCCGGATTCTGCCCCCCATGGCAGACATCTTCCCAGCTCGCCGGGCCGCGCGCCGTTCCGTCCACCCGTTAGGGCATGGGTCGGGCGGCCGGGGGACCGCCCTCTACCCGATCGTCGCGGCGGCGCGGTCGATGTCCTCGGTGCGGTACAGGTGCTCGGGGATCTCCGCGAGCCGGGACGGGTGGACCTGGTCGCCGAGGCCGTAGAACTTCTGGAAGCTCATGATGAGGGGACGCCAGCGGTCCGGGTCGATGCGGTTCTCGTGGCCGTCCATGGTGATGGACGGGTGGACGTGGACGCGCCGCACGCGGACCTCGAAGACGGTGCCCCAGCCGCCCAGGTCCTCGGCGAGCGGGCGGGCCTTCTCGACGACGGCCTCCATGGTGACGGGGCACTCGGCCACGCGCGGCGGCCGGACGGTCTCGGAGGCGACGGGCGTCAGACCCGAGACGCCGAACTTGTCCCGGACGTGCCGGTAGCCGCGTTCGGCCTTGCCGGGCGAGACGGGGTCGGAGCCGGTCGTCTTGGCAAGCCGGTCCACGGCGCCGGCCTGCGCCGTGGAGGGCAGGTTGATCGTGCACTCACCGGTCGCGAGCATGTTCCGGGTCGTCTTGGACGCGGTGCCCATGCCGAGGACGCAGCGCCATCCGAGCCAGAAGGCCGAGGACATCGGCGCCAGGTTGGGGTGACCGTCGTCGTCGGCGGTGCCCAGCAGGACCACAGGGGTTCCCAGGTAGAGGATGGACGGTTCGATGCCGATGTGCTCCATCCGCCCAGGATCGCGCCGGGTCCGGCCCGTCGCTGGCGGTAATCCGACGTCACGTTCCCGCTTCGGAGCAGTGCTCTCGAAATTGTCTGCTGATCTTTTCCGTGGCACACTCGACCGCATGAACGCGAGCCGCACCGCAAGGGAACGGGCCAGGGCCGAGCTCACCCGGGAGATCAAGGAGGAGGCGCGGCGGCAGCTGGCCGCGTCCGGCGCGCAGGGGCTGTCGCTGCGCGCGGTCTCGCGCGAGCTGGGCATGGTGTCGTCCGCGCTGTACCGCTACTTCCCGAGCCGGGACGAGCTGCTCACCGCGCTCATCGTGGACGCCTACGACACCGTCGGCGAACGCGGCGAGAAGGCCGACCGCGACGCCGCAGGGGACGGGTTCCGCGCGCGCTGGCGGGCCGTCTGCCACGCCCTGCGGAACTGGGCGGCCGAGCATCCGCACGAGTACGCGCTGATCTTCGGGTCGCCGGTGCCCGGCTACGCCGCCCCCGAGGACACCATCGCCCCCGCGGCGCGCTTCCCGCAGGTCCTCATCGGCATCGCGCAGGACGCGGCGGCCGCCGGACGGCTCGACGCCACGGGCCCGGCCCCGGAGGGACGGCTCGCCGGGCAGCTCGCCGCGATCATCGAGTCCGGCGCGCCGGACGTCACGTCCACCGCGATGGCCCGGCTCGCCGCGTCCTGGTCGCAGCTCACCGGGATGATCGGCTTCGAGCTGTTCGGCCAGTTCGCCAACACCCTCGACCCGGCCGACGAGTTCTTCGCCTACGCCGTCGACCGCATGGCCGACGACCTCGGCCTCCCCGCCTAAGACGGCCCGGACGGCTTGCCGGTGTCGATGCGGTAGCGGTGGTCCAGGTTCGGCGGGCCGAGCCTGGACGTGCGGGACGTGCCGTCCGGGGCCATGCCGTGGCGTTCGTAGAAGGAACGGGCGCGGGTGTTCACGTCGAGCACCCACAGCACCATCGCGGGGACGCGCGCCGGGAGCTCCTCGAGCGTCCGGCGCATCAGGGCCGTCCCGATCCCGCGCCGCCAGCTCGCCGGGCCGAGGTACATCATGTACAGCTCCCAGGCGTGCTCGGGCCCCAGGTCGTCGTCGCGCGGCGGGCCGGAGCAGGCGAACCCGGCGACCTCGCCGTCCACGTCCGCGACGAGGACGGTGAGCCCGGAGCCGGGCGCGGTGCGCTCGCGCCACCTGCCGTGCCACGCGGTCCAGTGGAGGGCGTCGAGCTCGGCGTCCGGGATCACGCCGCGGAACGCCGTCCGCCAGGCGTCCACGTGCACCTTCGCGATGGCCTCGGCGTCCCCGGGGGTGGCGTGCCGCACGTTCATAGGATGATCATGCCCGATCCGGTCCGCCGGGGGCAGGGGGCGGGGGACGCCTTGGGGAAGGTGCGGGGGACGCCCCCGGGGGCAGGGTCAGCGGACGCCGCGGGGGCGGAACTGGACGCTGACGCGCGGGCCGAGCGGACGCGCCGACTTCGGGACGGCGTGCTCCCACGTCCGCTGGCAGCTGCCGCCCATGACGATCAGGTCGCCGTGCCCGAGGTCGTGCCGGAGCGTCGGGCCGCCCCCGCCCGCCGGGCGCAGGAGCAGCGGACGCGGCGTGCCGAGCGACACGATCGCGACCATCGTGTCCTCGGTGCGGCCGCGCCCGATGCGGTCGCCGTGCCAGGCGACGCTGTCGTGCTCGTCCCGGTACAGGCACAGGCCCGCCGTCCGGAACGGCTCGCCGAGCTCCTCGCGGTAGTGCGCGCTGAGCAGGTCGCGCGCCTCGGAGAGGGCGGGGTCGGGCAGCGGGTCGGTCTCGCCGTAGTGGGCGAGCAGGCGCGGCACGTCCACGACGCGCTCGTACATGCGCCGTTGCTCGGCCCGCCACGGGACGTCCGCCATCAGCCGCCCGAACAGCGCGTCCGCGCCCGCGAGCCAGCCGGGGCGCAGGTCGATCCACGCGCCATGGGCGAGCGTCGTCCGCCGCACGCGGGACCCGAGTTCGCGCGGCCCGGCCTCGGTCCCGACGTCCAGCAGCGACCCCTGGAAGACACTGTTCATACCCGCATCCTATCGAACTCATGTTCGATCATCGCGGGAAAGGGGGGTGCGGGCGGCCCGCGCACCGCCCGATCATGGGGGCATGGACTCGGTACGGATCAGGCCCATGACCCCCGACGACCTGCCCGCCGCCCGGCGCGTGTCCTTCGCCGCGTTCCTCGTGGGCGACGGCCTGCCCCGGCGGGTGGGAGAACCCGAACCCGAACCGCCGGACGAGGACGGCGTCCGGCGCTGGATCGCCAAGATGGGCCACCTGCTCGCCGCCGATCCCGCCGGATGCCTGGTCGCCGAGGAGGACGGCGAGATGGCCGGATGCGCGATCTCCCAGAACCGGGGCGGCCTCTGGTACCTGTCGGTCTTCGCCGTCCGCCCGGGACTCCAGGGGAGGGGCGTCGGGAAGCGGCTCATGGACGCGGTGCTCGCCCACGCGGACGGCCGCCCCGGCATGCTCTCGGCGACCGCGCATCCGGGCGCGACCCGCCGCTACCGCCTCGCGGGCTTCACGCTGCACCCGATGATGCGCATGGTCGGACGCGTCGACCGCTCCCGCCTCCCCGCGATCGACGGCCTCCGTGACGGCCGCCCCGGCGACCTGGCCTGGATGGACGAGCTGGACGAGCGCCTGCGCGGCGCGGGCCACGGCCCCGACCACGTCCACCTGCGGGAGAACGCGCCCCTGATCGTCTCGGACGACCCCGGGCGGCGGCCCGGCTACGTCTACCTCGACGAGGTCTGGGACCGTCCGATGCTCCTGGCCGCCGGGGACCCCGAGACGGCCGGGAGACTGCTGTGGGAGGCGCTCGCGCGGACGAAGGGCGAGACGATCGTCAACCGCATCACCGTCGCGAACCACTGGGCGGTGGACGTCGGCCTCGCCGCGCGCCTCGACATCCGCCAGCAGGGCTACCTCGTCCTGCGCGGGATGTCCGACCCCGCGCCGTACCTGGCCGAGACCCACTTCCTCTAACCGCGCACCGCCTTTGGACGCGCACCGCCTCTAACCGCGCACTGCCTTTGGACGCGCACTGCCTCTAACCGCGTGCGTCGCCCGTGCCCGTCAGGCGGGCGGCCAGGCGGACGCGGAGATCGGTGAGCCGCGCGATCTCCGCGTCCAGCGCCGCGAGCCGCGCACTCGCGATCCCGCCACCGGCCGGATCACGGCCCGCCGCTGCGCCGTCCGTGCAGGAGGCGGCGCGGCCGTCGACCAGGCCGTCGAGCCGGTCCGCGACGCGGGCCAGGTCCTCGACGGTCAGGCCGACGGACAACAGATCCCGGACGATCCGGACGCGCCGGACGTCGCGCGGGCCGTACTCCCGTTGCCCGGACGCCGTGCGGACCGGCGGCGGCAGCAGGCCGCGCTCCTCGTAGAAGCGCAGGGCGCGTGGTGTCGTGCCCGCCGCCGCTGCCGCGTCCCCGATCCGCATGGGCCCACCTCTCAGACCTCCACGACCACCGAGCCCAGGTGCCCGCCGGCCATCAGTTCCTCCAACGCGCGAGGCGCGCTCTCGATGCCCCGGAACCGCGTGTGCGGGAAGGTGATCTCGCCCGCACGCAGCCAGGCCCCGAAGCGGCGCGTCCACTCGGCGCCCGACTCCAGGTCCACCGGGAGGACGCCGCGCACCGACGTCCGCTTGCGGATCAGTTCGAAGAGGTCGAACTCGACGGTCGCGGACGCGGCGGAGCCCTCCGGCGCGAGCTGCGCGGCGAGCGTCCCGACGAGCGCGATCCGGGCGTCCTCGCCGGTCACGCGGAGCGCTGCGCGGAGCTGGTCGCCGCCGACGTTGTCGACGACGACGTCGATGCCGTCCGGCGCGGCCTTGCGGAGGCCCTCGGCCGTCGACGCGTCCTCGCGGGACAGGACCGCGTCGTAGCCGAACTCCGAGACCAGGCGCGCGGCCTTCGCCGGGGAGCCGCTCGTGCCGACGACGCGTCCGGCGCCGAGCAGCCGCGCGATCTGCCCGGCCAGCGATCCGACGCCGCCCGCCGCGCCCGTGACCAGCACGGTCTCGCCCGGACGGACCGGCGCCTCGCGCGTCAGCGCCGAGTACGCCGCCACGCCGGGCGCTAGGTGGGCGGCCGGGTCGGGCAGCTTGCCGTCCAGCCGCACATACTGCCCCTCGGGCAGCAGCGCGTACTCGCGCCAGCCGAGCCAGTGCGACACCAGGTCCCCCGGCCGGACGGACGCGTCGTCCGGCGCGGACACGACCTCGCCCACGGCCGCGCCGACCAGGGTGTCGCCGGGCCGCAGCCGGGGCAGCGGCGTCTCGGTGTCGCCCGCGCCAACGAGAATGCGCAGACCGGGAAAGACGTGGAACACCAGATTCCGGACGAGCACGCCGTCGCCGTCCGGGACGGGCGTCTCGACGATCTCGAAGTCGGACGGCCGGGGCAGCCCGGCGGTCTGGGAGACAAGGCGGATCTCACGCATCACGAGTACTCCTCGAAGGGTTCGGGAACCGGGCGACGCTAACCCCTGACGTGCGCGTCAGAGGCAAGTCGTTAGGGGTGCGTTAAGCGCTCGCGGGGGCGCGCTAAGGACGCGTCAATGCGCATCAAACAGGGACGTACCAGGCGCTTTACTCCACGTGTGCCCCCGAAGAGAGGGGGCTCCCGGACACACCGAGGAGGACAGCGATGGAGCGCCTGGAGCAGGCCGCCTGGCCGATGGCCGGCGGAGTTCTGACCGTCTTCGTCCTCGCCGTGGTGCTGAAGTCCGCGCCGTGGCCCTGGGGGTACGCCGCCGTCGCGGTGGCCGTCGGGACCTTCGCGGCCCGCGTCCCGCTCTTGGCGGCCGCCGGGCTCGGCGTCGCGGGCTGGGCGTTCGCCACCGGCTTCGACGTGCGGGGGAGCGGGGACCTCGGGGTCTCCGGCTCCGCCGACGCCTGGCGCCTGGCCGGCCTCCTGGCGGTCGGCCTGGCGGCGACGCTCACCGCGTCGGCCCGCGCCTGGGCCGGTGCGCCCGGACCGGCCGGACGGCGCGTCCCCACCGCCGGTTCCGCGGTGGCCCCCCGCCCCGCGGCGGACGCGCCGGTGATCACCGCCGTCCCGTCCGGAGGGGCGCTGAACTGCGACGATGGCCTGCGTCAGGCGCTGGCCGGACTCGCGTTCGACGTTCCGCCCGCCCCGTGCGGATGCGGCTCGGAGCACCCGGTGCCCGCCGTCCCGGCCCCGGCCGGGCCGGTGCACGCGGTGCCGCGTCAGCGCGCGCCGCGCTCGGCGACGCGCCAGGAGGCGCTCCGCACGCCCGGTGACCGGATCCGGCGCGGCGCGGCCGGGGGCCCGCCCTCCCCGGGATCTTCGACAAAGGAAACCGAAAGCGATGAGTGACGTCGAGTTCGTCCTGCTGACACTGGTGGTCTTCGCCGTGCTCGGCCTGCTGGTGAAGGGCGTGGAGAAGCTGTGACCGCCGAGAACGTGGTCGGGCTCGTCCTGGCCGCCGTGCTGTTCGTCTTCCTGATCGCGGCCCTGCTGTACCCGGAGAGGTTCTGATGAGCACGACCGTCGCGGGAGTGCTGTTCGCGGCCTCCCTGGTGGTCGCGATCGCGGTCGTCTACCGGCCGCTCGGCGACTACATGTACCGGGTGTACGCGGGCACGCGGCACTCGCGGTTCGAGAGGGTCCTGTACCGGCTGATCGGGGTCCGCCCCGACGCCGAGCAGACCTGGGGCGTGTACGCCCGCAGCGTCCTGGCCTTCTCGGTGGTGAGCGTCCTGTTCGTGTACCTGCTCCAGCGGGTGCAGAACCACCTGATGCTGTCGCTCGGGTTCAAGCCCGTGGCGTCCGACCAGGCGTGGAACACGGCGATCAGCTTCACCACGAACACCAACTGGCAGTCGTACTCCGGCGAGGTCACGATGGGCCACGTGGTCCAGATGGCCGGGCTCGCCGTGCAGAACTTCGTGTCGGCCGCCGTCGGCATGGCCGTCGCGATCGCGCTCGTCCGGGGCTTCGCCCGTAAGAAGACCGACCAGCTCGGCAACTTCTGGGTGGACCTCACGCGCGGCGTGATCCGGATCCTGCTGCCGATCGCGTTCGTGGGCGCGCTCGTCCTCATCGCGGGCGGGCTGATCCAGAACTTCGGGTCCGGGCACGACGTCACGACCCTCGCGGGCCAGACCCAGCACCTCACCGGCGGCCCGGTGGCCTCGCAGGAGGTCATCAAGGAGCTCGGCACCAACGGCGGCGGCTTCTACAACGCCAACTCCGCCCACCCGTTCGAGAACGCCGCGACCTGGACGAACTGGTTCGAGATCTTCCTGATCCTGTGCATCCCGTTCTCGCTGTGCCGCACGTTCGGGCGGATCGTCGGGCAGAACCGGCAGGGCTACGCGATCGTCTCGGTGATGGCCACCCTGGCGGTCATCAGCCTGATCCTCACCAACGTGTTCCAGCTGATGCACCACGGGACGGTCCCGATGGCGGCCGGCGGGGCCATGGAGGGCGTCGAGACCCGCTTCGGGGTGTCGAACTCGGCGACGTTCGCCACGGCGACCACGCTGACCTCGACCGGGGCCGTGGACTCCTTCCACGACTCCTACACCAGCCTCGGCGGCATGATGACGATGTTCAACATGATGCTCGGCGAGGTCGCGCCCGGCGGCACCGGCTCCGGCCTCTACGGCATGCTCGTCCTCGCCGTCATCACGGTGTTCGTCGCGGGCCTCATGGTCGGCCGCACCCCCGAGTACCTCGGGAAGAAGATCGGCGCGCGCGAGATGAAGTTCGCGTCGATGTACTTCCTCACCACGCCCATGCTCGTGCTGTTCGCGACCGGGCTCGGCCTCGCGCTGAACGCGGGCCGGGACGGGATGCTGAACAGCGGCGCGCACGGCCTCAGCGAGGTCCTGTACGCGTTCACCTCGGCGTCCAACAACAACGGGTCGGCGTTCGCCGGGCTCTCGGCGAACACGCCCTTCTACAACACGGCCACCGGCCTGTGCATGGCGTTCGGGCGGTTCGTCCCGATCGTGTTCGTCCTGGCGCTCGCCGGGTCGCTCGCCAGGCAGGGGAGCACCCCCGAGTCGGACGGCACGCTGCCCACCCACCGGCCGCAGTTCGTCGGCCTGGTGGCGGGCGTCACCCTCATCCTCGTCGCCCTCACCTTCCTCCCCGCGCTCGCGCTGGGGCCGCTGGCCGAAGGAATCCACTGATGACCACACAGACCCTCGAGGCCCCCAGCCCGGCTCCCCGGCCGCGGCCCCCGGCCAAGGTCAAGGGCGGGCTGCTCGACCCCAGGCAACTGCTGAAGTCCCTGCCGGACGCCACCCGCAAGCTCGACCCGCGCACGCTGTGGCGCAACCCGGTCATGCTGATCGTCGAGATCGGCGCGGTCTGGACGACGATCCTGGCGTTCGTCCACCCGAGCTTCTTCGCCTGGGCGATCGTCGTGTGGCTCTGGCTGACCGTCATCTTCGCCAACCTCGCCGAGGCCGTCGCCGAAGGGCGCGGCAAGGCCCAGGCGGACGCGCTGCGCAAGGCCAAGACCGACGCCACGGCGCGCCGCGTCCTGGACTGGAAACCGGGCGCGACCACGCTCCGCGAGGAGGAGGTCGGCGCGCCGGACCTGCGGCAGGGCGACGTCGTGGTGGTCGAGGCCGGGCAGATCATCCCCGGGGACGGCGACGTCGTCGAGGGCATCGCCTCGGTGGACGAGTCGGCGATCACCGGCGAGTCCGCCCCCGTCATCCGCGAGTCCGGCGGCGACCGGTCCGCGGTCACCGGCGGCACCAGGGTGCTGTCGGACCGGATCATCGTGAAGATCACCCAGAAGCCGGGCGAGTCGTTCATCGACAAGATGATCGCCCTGGTGGAGGGCGCGAACCGGCAGAAGACGCCGAACGAGATCGCGCTGAACATCCTGCTGGCCGCGCTGACCGTCATCTTCGTGATGGCCGTCGCGACCCTCCAGCCGATGGCGATCTTCTCCAAGGGCAACAACCCGGGCGTCGCGGACTCGCTGTCGCTCGACTCCAACGGCGTCACCGGCGTCGTCCTGGTGTCGCTGCTGGTCTGCCTGATCCCGACGACGATCGGCGCGCTGCTCAGCGCGATCGGCATCGCGGGCATGGACCGGCTCGTCCAGCGCAACGTCCTGGCGATGAGCGGACGCGCCGTCGAGGCGGCGGGCGACGTCAACACGCTGCTGCTCGACAAGACCGGCACGATCACGCTGGGCAACCGGCAGGCGTCGGAGTTCGTCCCGGTGGACGGCGTCCCCGAGGACGAGCTGGCCGACGCGGCGCAGCTGTCCAGCCTCGCGGACGAGACGCCCGAGGGCCGCTCGGTCGTCGTCTTCGCCAAGGAGCGCTACGGCCTGCGCGAACGCCAGCCCGGCGAGCTCGCGCACGCCGAGTGGGTGCCCTTCACGGCGCAGACCCGGATGTCCGGGGTGAACGTGGACGACCGTGAGCTGCGCAAGGGCGCGGCGAGCGCGGTCGCCGACTGGGTGCGCGAGAAGGGCGGGACGGTCCCCGGGCGGCTCGGCCAGATCGTGGACGGCATCTCGGCGTCCGGCGGGACTCCGCTGGTCGTGGGCGAGTCGGCGGACGGCGAGACCAGCGTCCTCGGCGTCATCCACCTGAAGGACGTCGTCAAGGCCGGGATGCGCGAGCGGTTCGACGAGATGCGCCGGATGGGCATCCGGACCGTCATGATCACCGGCGACAACCCGCTGACCGCCAAGGCGATCGCGGAGGAGGCGGGCGTCGACGACTTCCTCGCCGAGGCCAAGCCGGAGGACAAGCTCGCCCTGATCAAGAAGGAGCAGGACGGCGGGCGCCTCGTCGCGATGACCGGGGACGGCACCAACGACGCCCCCGCGCTCGCCCAGGCCGACGTCGGCGTGGCGATGAACACCGGGACCTCGGCCGCCAAGGAGGCCGGGAACATGGTGGACCTGGACTCCGACCCGACCAAGCTCATCGAGATCGTCGAGATCGGCAAGCAGCTGCTCATCACGCGCGGCGCGCTGACCACGTTCTCCATCGCCAACGACATCGCCAAGTACTTCGCCATCATCCCGGCGATGTTCGTGGCGCTGTTCCCGGGCCTGGACGCGCTGAACATCATGCGGCTGCACAGCCCGCAGAGCGCGATCCTGTCCGCGGTCATCTTCAACGCGCTGATCATCATCGCGCTGATCCCGCTCGCCCTGCGGGGCGTGGTGTACAAGCCGTCGAGCGCGTCCAAGCTGCTCAGCCGGAACCTGTACGTCTACGGCATCGGCGGGATCGTCGCCCCCTTCATCGGCATCAAGATCATCGACCTGCTCATCCAGTTCCTTCCGGGGATGTCCTGACATGCGTATTCCAAGCTGGATCCGGCAGCACCTCGCCGCCGTCCGCGCCCTGCTCGTCCTGACGGTCGTCCTCGGCGTCGCCTACCCGCTCGCGGTGTGGGGCGTCGCCCAGGTCCCGGGCCTGCGGTCGCACGCCCAGGGGTCCCTGATCTCCGCCGACGGCCGGACGGTCGGCAGCTCGCTGATCGGGCAGTCCTACACCGACAAGCTCGGCAACCCCATCAAGAAGTACTTCCAGAGCCGTCCGTCGGCGGCGGGCGACGGGTACGACCCGACCGCGTCCGGCGCGAGCAACCTCGGCCCGGAGAGCGTCGTCGACACGCTGCCCGACCCGAAGCTGATCGCGGCGGACAAGCCCGACCCGAACGCCAAGACCGGCCTGCTGACCACCGTCTGCACCCGCAGCAGGGCGGTCGGCGAGCTGGAGGGCGTCGACGGGGGCCGTCCGTTCTGCACCAAGGACAGCGGTGTCGGCGCGGTGCTCGCCGTGTTCGGCGACCGTGACCGGCAGGGCAAGGTCCCGCACCCGACCCGTGTGGTCAGCGTGAACGAGGAGGAGGGTGTGGTGAAAACGCCGTTCGTCGCGTCCTACGACGGCGTCAAGGTCGAGCTGGCGAAGTACGGCGAGGACTACTCCAAGGGCCTGATCGTCCCGGTCAGGGGCGACGCTCCGGACAAGCCCGCCGTCCCGGCGGACGCGGTCACGGCGTCCGGTTCCGGACTCGACCCGCACATCTCCCCGGCCTACGCGACGATCCAGGTCAAGCGGGTCGCCGAGGCCCGGCACGCGGACCCGGCGGCGGTCCGCAAGCTCGTCGCCAAGTACACGACCGGACGCGACCTCGGCTTCATGGGCGAGCCGCGCGTGAACGTGCTCGACCTGAACCTGGCCCTCGACCGGCGGTACCCGGTCAAGTAGGCCGGCGGCAGGGGAGGAGTCGGGAGGAACGATGGGGCGGGGTCGGCTGCGGGTCTACCTGGGGGCGGCGCCGGGCGTCGGGAAGACGTTCGCGATGCTGTCGGAGGGACGGCGCCGGCGGGACCGCGGCACGGACGTGGTCGTCGGATACGTCGAGACCCACGGCAGGCCCCGGACCGCCGAGCTCCTCGAGGGGATGGAGGTCGTGCCCCGCAGGGTCATGGAGTACCGGGGCACGACCTTCACCGAGCTCGACGCGGACGCCGTCATCGCCCGGCGTCCCCGGGTCGCGCTGGTGGACGAGCTCGCGCACACCAACGTGCCGGGCTCGGCGCGCGCCAAGCGCTGGCAGGACGTCCGGGCGATCCTGGACGCCGGGATCGACGTCGTGTCCACCGTGAACGTCCAGCACCTGGACTCGGTGAACGACGTGGTCGAGCGGATCACCGGCGTCCCGCAGCGGGAGACCGTGCCGGACGAGGTGGTGCGCCGCGCCGACCAGGTCGAACTGGTCGACATGACCCCGGACGCGCTGCGCCGCCGGATGGCGCACGGCAACGTCTACGCCCCCGAGAAGATCGACGCCGCGCTCGGCAACTACTTCCGGATCGGGAACCTGACCGCGCTGCGCGAGCTGGCGCTGCTCTGGCTGGCCGACAAGGTCGACGACCAGCTCGACCGGTACCGGGCCGACCACGAGATCCAGCGGACGTGGGAGGCCCGGGAGCGCGTGGTGGTGGCCCTCACCGGCGGCCCGGAGGGCGACACCCTGGTCCGCCGGGCCGCGCGGATCGCCGCGCGGACCAAGGGCTCGGACCTGCTGGCCGTGCACGTCGCGCGCAGCGACGGCCTCACCGGCGCCGACCCCGCCACGCTCGCCCGGCAGCGGACGCTGGTGGAGAGCCTCGGTGGCAGCTACCACCAGGTCGTCGGGTCCAGCGTGCCGGACGCGCTGCTGGACTTCGCGCGCGGCGTGAACGCGACGCAGCTGGTGCTCGGGGCGTCCCGGCGCGGACGCGTCGCGCAGCTGTTCTCGCGCGGCGTCGGCGTCACGACGACCGCGCAGTCCGGGCCGATCGACGTCCACCTGGTGACGCACGAGGAGGTCAACCAGGGGCGCCGGTGGAAGGCGCTGCGCACGTCGTGGGGCGTCCCGCTGGAGCGTCGGCGGGCCGGGTTCGCGCTGACCGCGGTGCTGTTCCCGCTGCTCACGTTCGTCCTGGACCGGATGCGCCCGGAGTTCTCGCTCGCCAGCGACATCCTGCTGTTCCAGGCGGCGGTGGTGGGGGTGGCGCTGTTCGGCGGGTTCTGGCCCGCGCTGTTCGCGGCGGTCGGCGGGTCGATGCTGCTGAACTACTACTTCACACCGCCGGTCTACGAGTTCACCATCAACGAACCGGAGAACATCCTCCAGCTGGTGGTGTACGTGATCGTCGGGCTGGCCGTGTCGACCGTCGTGGACCTCACCGCGCGCCGGGGCCGGGAGGCCGCCGCGGCGCGCGCGGACGCCGAGGTGCTGTCCACGCTGGCGGGCGACATCCTGCGCGGCGGCGACGACCGCCCGCTCGCCGCGATCCTGGACCGGCTGCGCGAGACCTACGGGCTGACCACGGTGACGCTGCTGGAGCGCACCGACCAGGACGGCCCGGACGACAACCGCGACCCCTCCCGCTGGACGATCGTGGCGACCGCGGGCGGCGAGCCGTGCACCACGCCCGACGAGGGCGAGGCGGACGTCCTGCTCGACGACGGCGCGCTCGCGCTGGTGCTGCGCGGCCGGACGCTGCCCGCCGAGGACCGCCGGATCGTGGAGGCGTTCGCGGCGCAGGCGGCGGTCGCGCTCCGGCAGCAGCGGCTCGCCGAGACCGCGGGGCAGGTGCGTCCGCTGGAGGCCGCCGACCGGATGCGGACGGCGCTGCTCAACGCGGTCAGCCACGACCTGCGCACCCCGCTGGCCTCGGCGAAGGCGGCCGTCGAGTCGCTGCGCAGCCCGGACGTGACCTGGTCGATCGAGGACCAGGACGAGCTGGCCGCGATGGCCGCCGAGTCCCTGGACCGGCTGGACCGGCTCGTCGCGAACCTGCTCGACATGAGCCGCCTCCAGGCCGGGTCGCTCGGCATGTCGCTGAGCCCGATCGCGGCCGAGGACGCCGTCCCGCGCGCCTTGGACGACTTCGGGGACGACCTCGGGGACGCGCCGGTGGACATCCGCGTCCCGGCCGGGCTGCCCGAGATGCTCGCCGACCCGGCCCTGCTGGAGCGGGTGCTGGTCAACCTGATCTCCAACGCCGTCCGGCACAGCCCGCCCGGCGCGGAGGTGCTGGTCACCGCCAGCGCCCTCGCGGACCGGCTGGAGCTGCGCGTGATCGACCGGGGCCCCGGCATCCCGCCCGGGGACCGCGACCGGGTCTTCGAGCCGTTCCAGCGGCTCGGCGACCGCGACAACCACACCGGCGTCGGCCTCGGCCTCGCGCTGTCCCGTGGCCTGGCCGAGGCGATGGGCGGTTCGATCGCCATCGAGGAGACCCCCGGCGGCGGCCTGACCATGGTGCTCACCCTGCCCACCGCACACGCGCCCGACCCGCGCGCGCACGAGGCGGACGAGCGCACCGCCCCCTCGCAACACCCCTCGCACCACCCCTCGGCCACCGACCCGGCCGCCGCGGACCCGCTGATGCTGGACCGAGTGGCCGCCTTCCGGCACCGCCGCGACGACGGCAGGGACACCTCGGACGGCAGGGACACATCGAACGAACGGGGGCAACGATGACGCGCGTCCTGGTAGTGGACGACTCGCCGCAGATCCTGGCGACACTCCGGCTGAACCTGCGCGCCAGGCACTACGAGGTGACCGTGGCGACCGGTGGCGGGCAGGCGCTCACCCAGGCCGCCGACTGGCATCCCGACCTGGTCATCCTGGACCTCGGCCTGCCCGACCTGGACGGCGTGGAGGTGATCCGGGGGCTGCGCGGCTGGAGCCGCGTCCCGATCATCGTGCTGTCCGGGCGCGCCGGGTCCAAGGACAAGGTCGACGCCCTGGACGCGGGCGCCGACGACTATGTGACCAAGCCGTTCGGCGTGGACGAGCTACTCGCCCGCATCCGCGCCATCACCCGCCGTGCGCCGCTGGACGAGGACCATCCGTCCGTGCGGCTCGGCCGCCACACGATCGACCTGGCCCGCAAGACCGTCACCGCCGGCGAGGAGGAGCGGACCCACCTCACGCCGACCGAGTGGGGGATCCTGGAGCTGCTGGTCAGGAACCCAGGCAAGCTGATCCCGCAGCGGCAGCTGCTCACCGAGGTGTGGGGCCCGGGCCACGTCAAGGAGACGCACTACCTCCGCGTCTACCTGGCGTCCCTGCGCCGCAAGCTGGAGGACGACCCGTCCCGCCCGCGCCATCTGATCACCGAGCCCGGTATGGGCTACCGCTTCGAGCCCTGACCTGCCGCTTCCCCGATTCGGGCGCCGTCCCGTGAAGGACGTGTCAGGACTGGCGGGCGGGTCGTTCGGAACGCGTTAAGACCGGCCCCACAAAGAGCCCACAAGGTGCACGATCGGCATGGAACCGGCAAAAGGTGCCGGTGAGGAGAGTGCGTGGTGGAGCTCGTGGGTGACGGTGCCGAGGAACGGCATCGGCTCGGAGTGGTCGGCGGCCTGGCCGCCCTGTCCCTGGACGCGATGGCGTCGGTGGCGTACGGCCCGGAGGCGGTCGTCCTGGTCCTGGCCCTGGCCGGGGGAGCGGGGATGGGGTTCACCCTCCCGGTGACGCTCACCATCGCCGGGCTGCTGGCGGTCCTGACGGTCTCCTACCGCCAGGTGATCGCGACCTTCCCCGAGGGCGGCGGCGCCTACGGGGTCGCCAAGCGGTACCTCGGCCGGCGGTCGTCGCTGGTCGCGGCCGCGTCCCTCGTCGTGGACTACGTGCTGAACGTCGCGGTGTCGGTCGCGGCCGGCGTCGCGGCGCTGACCTCCGCCGTCCCCGGACTGCTGCCGTACACGCTGTCGCTCTGCCTGGGCGTCCTGGCCCTGATCACGGCCGTGAACTACCGGGGCATCGCCAGCAGCGCCCGGCTGTTCGTCGGGCCGACGGTGATCTTCGTGGCCGCGATCCTCACCGTGGTCGTCGCGGGCCTGTTCCGCGACCACCCGATCGTGTCCGAGCACACGGTGGTGACCGAGCACGCCGTCCAGGCGCAGGCGGACGGCCTGAAGACCGTCGGCGTCCTGCTGCTGCTCAAGGCGTTCGCGAACGGCTGCGCCGCGCTGACCGGCGTCGAGGCGATCGCCAACGCCGTCCCCTCGTTCAGGCGGCCGAGGGCGCGGCACGCGCAGCGCGCCGAGGTCGCGCTCGGCGGCCTGCTCGCGGTCATGCTGATCGGCATCGCGGTGCTGATCGAGCGGTTCTCCATCCGGCCGGTCTCCGGGGTGACCGTGCTGTCGCAGGTCACCGAGGCGTCCCTCGGGCACGGCGCGCCGTTCTACGTCGTGCAGTTCGCGACCGTGGTGCTGCTCGCGCTCGCCGCGAACACCTCGTTCGGCGGGCTGCCCGTCCTGGCCCGGCTGCTCGCGGCCGACAACAACCTGCCGCACCTGTTCGCCCTGCGCGCCCAGCGGCAGGTGCACCGGTACGGCATCGGCTTCCTCGCACTCACAGCGGCCGCGCTGCTCATCGCCGCGAACGGCGACATGAACACCCTCGTCCCGCTGTTCGCGATCGGGGTGTTCGTCGGGTTCACCCTGTCCCAGGCCGGGATGGTCCGGCACTGGTGGACGGACCGCCCCCGCGGCTGGCAGGGCAGGCTCGCCCTGAACGGCTTCGGCGCGCTGCTCACCGGCGTCGCCGCCGTGATCGTCACCGCCACCAAGTTCCTGGAGGGCGGCTGGCTCATCCTCGTCATGGTCCCGGTGCTCGTGCTGGTCATGCAGCGCGTCCACCACGCCTACGACCGGATCGGCGAGCGGCTCGCCCTCGGCAGCGTCCCCGCGCCGCCGCGTCCCGGCCGCGCGCTGGTCGTCGTCCCGGTCGCCGGGGTCAGCACGCTCACCCGGCAGGCCCTCGCCGCCGCGCTCAGCCTCGGCGACCGGGTCGTCGCGGTCCGCGTCGTCCACCCGGACGAGGAGGAGGACCACGTGCGGTTCATGGCAGAGTGGGAGAGGTGGAACCCGGATGTGGATCTTGTGGTGATCTCCGATGAGCGCCGCCGCCTCGTCGAGCCGATCGTCGAGTACGTGCGCGGCGTCCGTGAGAGCCAGGTCTTCGTCCTGATCCCCGAGGTCGAGCCCGAGCACGTGTGGGAACGCGTCCTGCAGAACCAGCGCGGCGCCGTCCTCGCCCACGCCCTCCGCCGCGACACCGACAGCGTCATCTGCCGCATGCGGTTCCGCGTCGCCCCGCGCGACGAGCACCGCCGCAGCCCGCAGCCCGTCCACTGACCCGCCGCCGAGAAGGCCGAGAAGGGAAACCATGATCGAGGGAATCGTGCTGGCCGTCGCCGGCGTGGCCGTGCTGGCCAGTGGCCTGGCGGCGGCGTCCGGCCGGCTGCGCCGCAACGCCTTCGTGGGCATCCGCACCCGCACGTCCATGTCCAGCGACGAGGCCTGGGACATCGTGCACCGCGCGGGCGGGCCCTGGCTCACCGCGGGCGGGCTCGCACTGCTCATCGGCGGCGCCGTCACGGCCGCCGCCGGGTCCGGCACGGTGCGGATGACGGCCACCCTCGCGGGAGCGGTCCTCTGCGTCCTGCTGGCCCTGGTCGCCGTCTACATCGGGCACACGGCGTACCGCGACCGCGTCCGCTGACGCGACTGAACGACCGGGCACGCGCGGCCCTGGTGACGGGCCCCGTCTGGGGTGGGCGGGGCCCGTCACCAGGGCCGCGCGTGTCCGATTTCGTGGCGGCTCGGCCACTATCCTGCTGATACGGTCCCTTCCGGTGTGCCGGGAAGTCTGGTCGGCGTTCTTTCGTCGTACTCCCGTGAGGGAGACCGGACCGGAGGCCGCCGCCCGCCATGCGCAGCATCGAGATCGTCCTGGGGCTCGTCGTCCTCGCCACCGTGGTGGCGGTCGGCGCCCGGCGGCTGCGCGTCCCGGCGCCGTCCCTGCTGGTCGTCGCGGGCGTCCTGGTCGGGCTGGTGCCGGGGCTGCCCGCCGTCCGGGTGCCGCCCGAGGTCGTCAGCCTGGTCGTCCTGCCGCCGCTGGTGTACGCGGCGGGCGAGGAGATGTCCTGGCGGATGCTGCGCGCGGTGTGGCGTCCGGTCGCGCTGCTCGCGGTCGGCCTGGTGCTCGCGTCCGCCGCCGCCGTCGGCGCGGTCGCCGCGTCGGTCACCGGCATGTCGTGGACGATGGGACTGCTGCTCGGCACCGTCCTCGCCAGCACCGACCCGGTCGCGGTCGCCGCGCTCGGACGGCGCCTGTCGCTGCCGCCCCGGGTGCAGACGCTCGTCCAGGCCGAGAGCCTGTTCAACGACGCGACGTCGCTGCTGCTCTACAAGCTGGCCGTCGCGGCGGCGGTCGCCGGGTCGTTCTCGGCCGGGGGCGCGGTGCGCGAGTTCGCGCTGCTCGCGGGCGGTGGCGCGGCGGCCGGGGCGGTCACCGCGATCGTGGTCGGGCTGATCCGCAGCCGCACCGAGGACCCGGTGCTGGAGACCGTGATCGCGCTGCTCACCCCCTACCTCGCCTACGTCCTCGCCGAGTCCGCGCACGCCTCGGGCGTCACGGCCGTCGTGGTCGCCGCCGTGATGCTCGGACGCAAGGCCCCCGCCCTGACCAACGCCGGGATCCGGCTCCAGCTCGGCGCGGTCTGGGGGACGGTCGTCTTCCTGCTGGAGTCGGTCGTGTTCAGCCTCATCGGGCTCGAACTGCCGACGCTCGTCCGCGAGCTGCACCGGTCCGCGACGTCCTACCTGGTGCCCGCCGTGCTGCTCGCGGCGACGCTGGTCGCCGTCCGGATCGCGTGGGTGTTCCCGCTGTCGGCGCTCCAGGCATGGCGCGGCGGACGGCGCCCGTCGTGGGAGGTGCCCGCCGTGGTGTCGTGGGCGGGCGCGCGCGGCGTGGTCCCGCTGGCCGCCGCCCTCGCGATCCCGCTGGCCACGGACGCGGGCGGGCCGCTCGGCAGCCGCGACCTCGTCGTCGTCCTCGCCACCTGCGTCATCGCGATCTCGCTGGTCGTGCAGGGGTTCACGCTGGCGCCGCTGGTGCGGGCGGCGCGGCTGGTCGTCCCGGAGGAGCAGGGGCGGCGCGAGTTCGCGCTCGCCCGGCTGCGGCTCGCGCAGGCCGCGCGCGCCCGGCTGGAGGAGCTCGCGGACCTGGAGGCCGCCCCGGCGGTGGTCATCGAGCGGCTGCGGGTCGGCGTCCAGGACCGGATCGAGCGCGGCGAGCTGCGGATGGACGGCGACGACGCGATCGACGGCGTCCTCGCCGACTACCGGAGGCTGCGCCGGGACCTGATCGCCGCCGAGACCGGCGAGCTGCACCGGCTGCACGACCGCGGCGAGATCGGCGAGGCGACCGTCCGCGAGGTGCAGCGCCTGCTCGACCTGGAGGACACCGCGCTCGACCGCTGATGGCCAACCTCTTAGCCCCGATTTGTCCCTCTATCGCCGGTGTCGCACGCCGATCCGCGCGGCCGTCCGCGCGTAAGGGAGGCGCCCGCGGGATATCTCCCCGTTACCGATCGGGTTACGGAGGCGGCGATGGCCGGGGCGGACGGCGGGGACGGCGCGGCCGGAGGCGAAGCCACACCCGTGTCCGCGCCCACGCCCGTGCCGCCGCGCCGGTGGCGCGCCTGGCTGCTGGAGGGCCTGACCGACCAGAGCGGCAGCCACCCGGGCCCGCACGGGAAGGTCCCGGAGGAGCACCAGGGCCGCGCGTGGTGGCGGGTCATGTGCCTGACCGGCGTCGACTACTTCTCCACGCTCGGCTACCAGCCCGGCATCGCCGCGCTCGCCGCCGGGCTCCTGTCCCCGATGGCCACGGTCGTCCTGGTCGCGCTGACCCTGTTCGGCGCGCTGCCGGTGTACCGGAGGGTCGCGTCCGAGTCGCCGCACGGGTCCGGCTCGATCGCCATGCTGGAGCGGCTGCTGCCCTGGTGGGCGGGGAAGTTCTTCGTCCTGGTCCTGCTCGGGTTCGCCTGCACCGACTTCATGATCACCATGACGCTGTCCGCGGCCGACGCGTCGGCGCACTTCGTCGCCAACCCGCTCGCGCCGTCCGCCCTGCGCGGGCAGACCATGGCGATCACGCTGGTGCTGCTGGCCGCGCTCGGCGGGGTCTTCCTCAAGGGGTTCCGCGAGGCGATCGGGATCGCGGTCGTCCTGGTCGTCGTGTACCTCGGGCTGAACCTGGTCGTCGTGGCGACGGCGATCGGGCACGTCGTGACGCATCCGGTGCGGATCGGCGACTGGTGGGACGCCGCCCGCGCCGCGCACTCCTCGCCGCTCGCGATGGCCGGGGTCGCGCTGCTGGTGTTCCCGAAGCTGGCGCTCGGCATGTCCGGGTTCGAGACCGGCGTCGCGGTGATGCCGCAGATCCGCGGGGACGCGTCGGACACCTACGCCAGGCCCGCCGGGCGCATCCGGGGGACCCGCAGGCTGCTCACCACGGCCGCGCTGATCATGAGCGGGTTCCTCATCCTGTCCAGCTTCGCGACGACCGTCCTGATCCCGGCGGACGCGTTCAAGGCGGGCGGCCCGGCGAACGGCCGCGCGCTCGCCTACATCGCGCACGAGTACCTGGGCGGCGGGTTCGGGACGGTCTACGACGTCTCGACCATCGCGATCCTGTGGTTCGCGGGCGCGTCCGCGATGGCCGGGCTGCTCAACCTCGTCCCGCGCTACCTGCCCCGCTACGGCATGGCGCCGGAGTGGGCGGCGGCCGTCCGCCCGCTGACCCTGGTGTTCCTGGTCATCGCCTTCCTGGTGACCTGGCTGTTCGACGCGAACGTGGACAAGCAGGGCGGTGCGTACGCGACGGGCGTGCTGGTGCTGATGCTGTCCGCCGCGTTCGCCTCGTGCATCGCCGCCTGGCATCGCGGGCACCGCGCGGCGGCCGTCGGCTTCGGCGTGATCACGGCCGTGTTCGTCTACACGCTCGGCGCCAACGTCGTCGAACGGCCGGACGGCATCAAGATCGCGTCGCTGTTCATCGCGGGCATGCTCATCACCTCGTTCGCGTCACGGATCCACCGCGCGTTCGAGGTGCGCATCGGCTCGGTCGCGCTGGACGGCGAGGCCGGGCGCCTCGTGGACGCCGCCGCGCGGTACGGCCCGCTGCGGATCATCGCCAACGAGCCGCAGGCCCGCGACCGCGAGGAGTACGCGCTCAAGGAGTGCGCGCAGCGCGACGACATTCCGATGCCCGAGGAGCAGCACATCCTGTTCCTCGAGGTCACGGTGTCCGACTCGTCCGATTTCCAGGCGGATCTGGACGTGCGCGGCGAGGTCCTCTACGGCTACCGGGTGCTGCGGGTCACCGGCCCGGTGGTGCCGAACACGATCGCCGCCGTGCTGCTGACGCTGCGCGAGCGGACCGGCGTCCCGCCCAACGTCTACTTCGACTGGACCGAGGGGCATCCGCTCGGCCACCTGCTGCGCTTCCTGGTCTTCGGGGACGGCGAGGTCCCCACGGTGACCCGCGAGGTCCTGCGCCGCGCCGAACCCGACCCGTCCCGCCGTCCGCGCGTGCACGTGTCCTAGCGGGAGCCGCCCGCGGGGGCCCGGCGGACGGTGCCCGGCGACGGCTCCGGGCCCGCCGGGTCCTGAAGCGACTGCTGGGGCTGCTGGGGCTGAGCCCGGACGGCCGAACCGGCCTTCCAGCGAGCCCAGGACATCTGCCAGTAGCCGTACCCGTTCGTCCACGGCAGTGGACGGTTCGTCCCGGTGACGACGACGACGTCGCCGCGCTGCGACCGGGCGTAGTACCAGGCCGCGAACGCCGGGGACGCGTTGACGCAGCCGTGGCTGACGTTCGCCCGGCCCTGCGAACCGAGCGACCAGGGCGCGGAGTGGACGTACTCGCCGGTCGCCGAGATCTGCACCGCGTACCGCACCTTCAGCTTGTAGTAGCGCGGGTCCTTCGGGTCGGTCACGCCCATCCACGCGGACGTCATGACCACGGGATCGCTCTTGCCCATGACCAGGTGGACGCCGTTGGTGGTGGTGTAGGCGAGGCGTCCGCCGCGTCCGGCGCTGATCGGCGTGGTCCGGACGACGCGGCCGTCCTCGCGCACGCGCATGCGGTGGGCGCGGGTGTCGACGACGCCGACCCGGGCCCGTCCGATGCGGAAGGCGCGGGTCACGTCCTTCGCGCCGGGCACCCCGGACGCGTCCTGGAGGCCCTTCAGCCGAGCGTCCAGCGTGACCCGCTCGCCGCTCGGCCAGTAGGCCCGCGGCCGGTACACGACCTGCCGGGACGACACCCAGTACCAGCCGCCCTGCACCGGCCGGGACATCCGCACGCGCAGCGCGCGCTCCACGTCCGCGCGGGACGATATCGGGCGGCTGAACGTCACGATGATGGGCATCCCGATCCCGACGACCTCGCCCTCGCGCGGCGTCACGGCGCTGATCCGGAACGTCCGGGCGCGCATCTCCTTCAGGTCCGGCGGGGACGGTGTGGAGCCGTCGTCGGCCGGGGCGGCGGCGGGCGTCGCGATCGCTTCGGGGTGGTCGAACGCGCCGGCGGACCCGCTGCCGCACCCGCACAGGGCGAGCGCGGGGAGCGCGGCGGCGCCGGCCAGGCGGGCG
>NZ_RFFG01000005.1 GCF_003696215.1 Actinomadura harenae
GGCGGCGGCAGCGGCGAGCGAGGCGAGCAGGACGGCGACCGCGAGCAGCGCGCCGCGCACCCGGCCGACGGGGACGCCGAGCGCGCGTGCGGCCTCGTCGCCCATTTCGAGCGTCCGCAGCGCGCGCCCGCACGAGGCGGTGACGGCGACCGCGAGCGCCAGGGCCGCGAGGACGGGCGCGGCCTGCTTCCAGTCGCGTCCGTCCAGGCTGCCGGTCAACCACAGGACGGCGCGCGCGGCATCGGTGACCTGCGCCTTCGTCAGCAGGTAGCCGTTCACGCCGGTGAGGATCGCGGCGACGCCGACGCCCACGAGGACGAGCCGCTGCCCATGCGCGCCGTGCCGTCCGGTGAGCAGGACGATGAGCGCGCCGGTCAGCGTCCCGCCGGTCACCGCGCCGGCCGCGAGCCCGACCCCGCTCCCGCCCGCGAGGACGGTCGCGACGAGCACGCCCGTGGCCGACCCCTGCGTGAATCCGAGCAGGTCGGGGCTGCCGAGCGGGTTCCGTGACAGGGACTGGAACAGCGCGCCCGCCAGGCCGAGCGCCGCGCCGACGGCGAGCGCGGTGGCGGCGCGCGGCAGCCGCAGCCGGTTGACGATGAAGTCGGTGGACGCGTCGCCGCGTCCGAGCAGCGCCCGCACGACGTCGCCGAAGCCCACCGGGTAGTCGCCGCCGCCGATCGCGAAGACGCTCACGACGACGGCCACGGCGGCGAACGCGGCCGCGACCAGCACCGCGCGCGGGCTGTAGCGCAGCGAGACGCCGCCCGCCCTCAGCGCGTTCACAGCGCCACCGCCTTCCGCCGCCGGACGAAGTGGAGGAAGAACGGCCCGCCGAGGACCACGGTCAGGACGCCGACCGGCACCTCGCCCGGACGCGCGACGACGCGTCCGAGGACGTCGGCGGTGAGCATCAGCACGGGCGCGGCGAGCGCGCTGTACGGAAGCAGAAACCGCAGGTCAGGGCCGGTGACGGCGCGGACGAGATGCGGCACCATGAGGCCGAGGAACGCGACCGGCCCGCACGCCGCCGTCGCCGCGCCGCACAGCAGCGTGACGGCGGCGATCCCGGCGCCGCGCACCAGGGCGGGCCGCGCGCCGAGGGCCCGCGCCGTGTCGTCGCCCATCGCGAGCGTGTTCAGCGGACGGGCCAGCGCGACCGCGAGCACGACGCCCACCAGGACGAACGGCGCGACCGTCCGCACGGTCGAGGCCTGCGCGGCGGCGAGGCTGCCGACCGTCCAGAAGCGCATCCGGTCGAGGGACGCCGTGTCGAGCAGTTCGACGGCGCTGACGTACGAGGCGAGCGCGGCGCTGACGGCCGCGCCCGCGAGCGTGAGCCGCGCCGGGGTCGCGCGGCGACCGCCGCCGATCCCGTAGAGCAGGACGGCGACGATCCCCGCCCCGGCGAACGCGAACCACACGTACCCGGAGAACGAGGTGACGCCGAGGAACGAGATCGCCGTGACGACCGCCGCGGACGCCCCGACGTTGATGCCGAGCAGCCCGGGATCGGCGAGCGGGTTGCGCGTGAGGGCCTGCATGAGCGCGCCCGCGAGGCCGAGCGCCGCGCCCGCGACGAGCCCGAGCGCCGTGCGCGGCAGCCGCATCCGATGGACGACCGTGTACGCCTCCGTCCCCGAGTCGGTGAGGCCGCGCCACACCTCGGACGGTCCGAGCGGGCGCGCCCCGACGGCCAGGCTGAGCGCGGCGACCGCCGCCAGCAGGACGGCGGCGAGGGCGAACCGCCGTACGAAGGTGAACGTCACGGGCGACTCCTCGGGGGACCTGGACAAAAACTTAGGTTAGGTTAACCTAAGTTCTGCCTATCGGACCGATAGGCGATCCTGCGGCCCATCCCCGATCCCGGAGAACGCACGACATGACGAACCTCGCCTCCTCCCACCTGTCCCGGCGCGGCCTGCTCGGCGCCGGCGGAGCGCTCGCCCTCGGAGCCGTCCTCACCGCGTGCGGCGGCGGCCGCGACGGCACCGCGAACGCGTCCGACGACGGAGGGGCCTGGTCCTTCACCGACGACCGCGGCCAGAAGGCGGAGGCGGCGTCCCGTCCGCGCCGCGTCGTCGCCTACGTCGGCGCCGCCGCCGCGCTCTGGGACTTCGGCGTCACCGACCGCATCGTCGGCGTCTACGGCCCGGCCAGGCTCAAGGACGGCGGCCGCGACCCGCAGGTCGGCGACGTCGACATCAGCAAGGTCGAGATCATCGGCAACGCCTACGGCGAGTTCAACATCGAGAAGTACGCGGCGCTGCGCCCCGAGCTGCTCGTCGACCACATGTTCGTCAAGCCGAACCTGTTCTACGTCCCCGCCGAGAGCAAGGACAAGATCTTCAAGCTGGCCCCCGGCGTCGGCGTCCAGACCGGGGACACCACGCTCACCACCCCGATCGAGCACTACGCCGCCCTCGCCGTCGCGCTCGGCGCGGACCTGAGGTCCCCCGCCAACACCGCCGCCAAGAACCGCTTCGACAAGGCCGTCACGTCACTGCGCCTGGCCGCCGCCGCGAACAAGGGCCTGAGGGTGCTCGCCGCGTCCGCCAGCCCGAACCTGTTCTACGCCTCGTCCCCCGCGAAGAACGCCGACCTGCGCTTCCTCAAGGACCTCGGCGTCGAGGTCATCGCCCCCGGCAAGCTCGACCAGGCGGGCTACTTCGAGTCGCTGAGCTGGGAGAACGCCGACAAGTACAAGGCCGACGTCATCCTTCTGGACGCCCGCACCCAGGCCCTCCAGCCCAAGGACCTCGGGTCCAGGCCTTCCTGGGGGAACCTGCCCGCCGTGAAGGCCGACCAGGTCTTCGCGTGGGAACCGGAACCCCGCTTCTCCTACGCGGGCTGCGCCCCGATCATCGAGAGGCTCGCCGAGACCGTCAAGAACGCGAAGAAGGTGGCCTGACCCGATGTTCCGCTTCTTCGACCTGCCCGTGCTCCGCACGGCGCGCCTCGGCCCGTCCATGCTGAGGATCACCTTCGCCTCCCCCGCCGGGTTCCTCTCCGGCGGACGCGACCAGCGCTTCAAGCTGTTCTTCCCGCACCCCCACCAGGACCGCCCCGTCATGCCGGACGTCCCGGACGACGACTGGTTCGCCGCCTGGCGCGCCCTCGACCCCGCCGAACGCGCCGTCATGCGCACCTTCACCGTCCGCGCGCAACGCCCCGGCGAGGTCGACGTCGACTTCGCCCTGCACGGCGACCTCGGCCCCGCGTCCCGCTGGGCGTCCCGCGCCCGCCCGGGCGCCCGCCTCCTCGCCCTCGGCCCGACCGCCCCCGACAGCGGCGGCGTCGAGTTCGCCCCGCCCGCCTCCGCGCAGGCGATCCTCATCGCCGGGGACGAGTCGGCCCTCCCCGCGATCGGCGGCAACCTGGAGTCCCTGCCGTCCGGCGCGTCCGCGCACGTCTACGTCCAGATCTCCCACGAGGACGACCGCCAGGACGACCTCCCCGGCCACGTCACCTGGCTCGTCCGGCACCGCGACGAACCCCTGCTGGACGCCGTCCGGAACGCCCCGGCCGTCGACTACGCCTGGCTCGCGGGCGAGGCCGCCACCGTCCGCGACCTGCGCCGCCACCTCGTCCGCGACCGCGGCATGCCCCGCACCGCCGTCGAGTTCATGGGCTACTGGCGCCGAGGCTCCACCGAGGAGACCCTCCTCACCGAGACCCTCGCCGGCGGCACCCCCCACACCCCCGACGACTGACGCATCAGAGGTATCGGGGCAGGTTCAGGACTTGGACGGTGCCGTTCCGGTCGGAGGTGATGACGACCTGGCGGCCGTCCAGTTCGGTGATGCGGAGAGCGGTGATGGGGTGCTCGCCGCAGGTCGGCTCGGCGAGGAGGCGGCGGGCTTCGAGGTCCCAGGCGCAGACGGTGCCGTCCTCGGAGCCGGTGACGGCGACCGCTCCGCCGTCCAGCACCGTCGCGTCCAGGCAGGTCACGGCGGCGCACGGCACCTCGATCGGGTCCTCCCACTCCCCCGTGGCCAGGCCGCCGACCAGAAGCGTCCGCCCGCCGGACGCCACGACGCGCGGAACCCCGGCGTCCACCAGGGCGAAGTCGCGCAGCTCCACGTCGATGTCGTCGATCTCGAGGAGGAGCGCGTCGTTCTCGATGTCCCAGACGAACACGCGGGCGTCGCCGCCGGGCCCCACCAGGACGGGCCGGTCCTTCAGCGTCCCGGCGGCGACCGCGCTGGACGCGCGGGAGAACGCCTCCAGCGCGTTCACCTCGATCAGATGGTCGTAGGGAGAAGGCGCGTCCGCCGGGTCGGCTTCACCCGGTTCCGCCACCGCCGGATCCCACAACTGGACGGGCGGACCCGACGAGACCCCCACGACGAACCAGGTGCGGCCCCCGACGACGGCCGCCGTCGCCGAGGCCACACCGCCGTCCTCGGCGTACATGCGCACCGCGCCGCTCTCCAGGTCCCACTGCGCGAACCCCTGACGGTCGCCGCCCCCGCCGACCACGATCCGGCCGTCCACCACGGTCGCAGCGAGCGCGGCGAGCTCGGTGTACCCGTCCTCCCCGAACCACGGATCGCCGAGCGCGTGCTCCGTCCAGGTGTCGCGCGCGAGATCCCAGCTGAACGCGCGCAGACTCCGGTCGTGCGTCCCGACCAGGAACGGCCGGCCGTCACGCTCGACGACGTCGAAGTCCCGGATCGCCCCGTCGAAGGGGATCCGGCCGACGGTCACGGTGGGGAGGGGAGGCATGCCCGGATCGTAGGCGACCCACCCCCTCGCGATCACCCCTTTCGGGATCTTCCCGGCGCCCCTGCGATGATCAACTCATGAACACCGAACTTCCCGCACCCCTGGTCACCGGGCTCGGACTCCGGCTGCGCCCCTGGGACGAGGCCGACCTGGACGCCATGGTCACGCTGTTCGACCACCCCGACTTCGCCCGCTGGACGCCGCTCGTGTCGCCCTTCGACCTGGACGCCGCGCGCGCGTACGTCCAGCGGAGCCAGGAGCGCCGCGAGAGCGGGAGCACCCTCCAGCTGGCCGTCACGACCGACGGCCGCGCGCCCCTCGGCGAGGTCCTGTCCATCTCCAGGCTCGACGAGCCGGTCCCCGCGATCGAACTCGCCTACGGCATCGGCGCGGAGCACCGAGGTCAGGCCCTCGCCAGCCGCGCGGTCCGCCTCATGACGGGCCACGCGTACGAGACCCACCCGGGCGCGCGGGTCATCCTGCGGATCGTCGACGAGAACACGGCGAGTCAGCGCGTCGCGCAGGCCACCGGGTTCCACCTCAGCGACGAGGAGCCCGTCACGCGCGAGGTTCCGGGCCGTCCGGCCGCCGTGCTGCGCACCTGGGTCCACCGGCCGGACGCGTCATGAGTCGCCCGGCGTGAGCCGGAGGGTGGCGGCGTCAGAGCGGATCGCCACGACCCGGACCGTCAGCATCGTCCGGCCGCTCCCGACCGTGACCGGACCGCTCGGCCCCGCCTCCCCGGACCCCGTCCCGCCGCCCTCGAACGTCCAGCGCATCGACACGCGATCGGGCTCGACGGCCGTGACGACCAGCGGCCCGGCCTCGAAGTGCTCCGCCAGCTCGATCTGGTCCCCGGTGCGGACCCGCACCTCGCAGCGCGCCTCCCGGCACCCCGCCAGGCCCGTCCCCTCCACCGCCCCGTCCTGAACGGACGGCGCCTCGGACGCCCTCGACAACAGCGGAAGCGGCGGACTCGACGACCCGTCCTCCCCGCCCCCGCCACACCCGCCGGCCAACAAGGCCAGCCCGACGACACCCGCGCTGAGAGTACGTGCCCGCATGGCTCCCGCTTCTTCCCGTCACCTGCCGTACTCCCTCCCCGCCCACCCCCGCTCCGACACTCCCCGGAACGCTTTGTGAGCGGGATGTGTCCATAGCCCGCCCCCGCTCTCACACTCTGATCAACTGACGAAGGGTCAACACCGCCGTAAACTCCCCGTACGGCGGCGGAGAGGAGCCCGTATTGGCGGAGAAGCAGGCAGCCCCCTTTCCGGTGACCGAGCTTCTCCGAGCAGTGCGGGCGGAGATCGACGCAACCCTCCAGGACGACCACACGAACGCCGAACGCGTCGCGCTCCAACGCGGCCAGAGGACGGGCGGCTCCGACGACGCCCGCGAGTACGTCTTCGCCTGCCGTACCTGGAAGGACGCGTTCACCGGGAGGGACCTCCTGATCAGGCCGGGTCGCGGCCGGGAGGCGTGGGAGCCCGCGCAGGCGCGCAAGTTGCCGGACGGGAAGGTCCTCGTCACCACGGCGGCCGACCTCGGCTCGGCCGTCCAGGGCGCGACGCTCATCGAGGACGAGACCGCGAGCCTGGACCTGCTCGCGCAGAAACTGGAGTCCGCCGGGGGCAAGGGCGGCCCGATCGACCCCACGTCCGCGGGATGGCTCGTCGGGCGGGGACGCCCGCGCGTCGACCGCTGCCGCACGCCCGAACAGTTCGTCGCCGGTTACCGCGACCTGAGTCTGAACCCCCGGCAGCGCCGGGCGATCGAACAGGCCCTCGCCAGCGAGGTCACCTTCATCTGGGGTCCCCCTGGGACGGGCAAGACCGACGTCGTCACGTCCGTCGTCGAAGGGTGTCACCGGCAGGGGCTGCGCGTGCTGTTCGTGGCCCCGACGCACGTCGCCGTCGACCAGGCGCTCCTGCGCATCTGCGCGACGCTGGAGTCCGAGGAGGGCTTCGCGGACGGCCTCGTGCAGCGGGCGGGCGACATCGCCGTCGAGGCGCTCGCCAGGAAGTACGGCGAGCGGATCAGTCCCGAACGGCTGATCGCGCGCCTCTCGTCCCGGCTGGACGAGCAGATCGGCCTGCGCTCGCGGCAGCTCGCCCAGATCAGCGAGCCCCTCGCGCTCCACGCCGAGCTCGGCACGCTCCAGGTCCTGTGGAACGAGCTGGTCCAGCGCGCGGCCGCGGCCCAGAGCACGGTCATGAGGTCCGAGGCCGCGATCCGGACCGAGGGCGCCGCCGCCGAGGACCTCGTCCGGGCGATCAACGAGACCCCGGAGCCCGGCAGGCTCTTCCACCAGCGCAGACAGGTGAAGCTCGACGAACTGCACCGCCAGTACGCCCAACGGCGGCAGGCCGAGCAGATGGCGATGCAGCGCCGTGCCGCGGCTCAGGCGGAGGAGCGGCGGGTCACCGCGGAGGCGCGCGGCGTCAAGACCCGGCTGGATCTGTTGAAGGCCCGGCTGGAAGGCCAACCTCCCGCGGCACAACTCCAGCAGTTCGCCGACCAGATCGAGGCCGACCTCAAGGAACTCCAGGCGGAGCGGGGCAAGGTGCCGGACGCGGTCCGCGCGCGATGCCGGATCCTGGGCACCACCGTCGCCAAGGCCGTCCAGTCCCGGCGGCTGCTCGACGAGGTCGACGTCGTCGTCCTCGACGAGGCCGGCATGGTGGACCTCCCGTCCGCCTGGCTGACCGCCGGGCTGGCCCGCCGCCGCGTGGTCCTGGCGGGCGACTTCCGCCAACTGCCCGCCGTGACCCGCGGATCGGACAGCCGGACGGCGTCCAAGGACGACAAGGCCCACTCACGGCTGTGGATGGACCGGGACGTGTTCCACGCCGCGGGGCTCGTCGACGCCTCGGGCAGGGTCCGCACGGACGACCGTCTCGTGGCCCTCAACGAGCAGTACCGGATGCGCCCGGCGATCTGCACCCTCGTGAACGAGGTCGCCTACCCCGACTCCCCGCTGCTCACCGGACGCGACGACACGTCCCGGCTGCCGCCGTCACCGCTGATCGACGGCGCGCTCGTCCTGATCGACACCTCGTCCCGGCAGATCGGGAGCGGCGGCCAGAAGGCCCACCTGTCGAACCCGGTGCACGAGGCCGTCATCCACGAACTGATCCGCGGCCTCCAGTACGACACCGTCCTGCCCGCCCGGAAGCAGGACGGCGTCCGGCCCACCGAGCGGATGGCCGTGATCTCCCCCTACGCCGCCCAGAAGCACGCGCTCAAGGGCAGCCTCAAGTACCGCTTCGGCGAGGAGTACGAGGGGCTCGTCGACACCGTCCACCGCTTTCAGGGAAGTCAGCGGCCGCTCGTGGTCATCGACACCGTCGCGGGCGCGGGGAGACGGCCCGGGTACTTCTACGAGGGCACCGGCCTCGCCTCGCACACATGCCGCCTGCTCAACGTCGCGCTGAGCCGCGCCCAAGACCACCTGGTCGTCGTGGCGAACGTGGACTACCTACGCGGGGAGCTTCCCCCGGGCGGCGAGGCCGTCCGGATGCTCGACCGGCTGGAGAGGTTCGCGCAGCGCGTCCCCGTCGACGACCTCGTCCCCGTCCGGGCGGCCGCCGACCTCGGTTCCCTCGCCCCCGAGGACCTCGCCCGTCCGGCCTTCTTCCCCGCCGACGAGGTCGACCGCGCCGTGGCCTGGGACATCGCCCGCGCCACGACGAGCATCGACGTCTACTGCGCGTTCCTCGGAGTCGCGCCGACCAGGAAGTGGCTAAACCCGTTCTCCGAACGGATCCGGGCGGGCGTGCGCGTCACCGTGCACACCCGCCCGGCCGATCCCGCTTCCCGGGAGGAACGCCTGGTCGGTGAACTCCGGGCCGCGGGTTGCGAGGTGATCCCCCGTGACCGCATGCACGAGAAGGTCCTGATCGTGGACGACAGGGTGCTGTGGCACGGATCCCTCAACCTGCTCGCCCATTCCGGCTCGACCGACCTCATGATGCGCGTCACCGACCCGACGTCCTGTGAGCGCGTCAAACGCATCGTGGACCGCGCCCAGATGGACCGCCCCGCCCGAAAGCCGCCCGCCGCAACGCACGACAACGGCGTCCGCCCTGGTCAGATTCACGATGGACGCCTCTACCTCGATGTCTCCTTCGCGGAGAAGGACCAGGCGAAGCGCGCAGCGAAGGCCCGCTGGGACGCCGCCCTGAAGCTGTGGCACGTCCCGGCCGACACCCCCAGGCACCTCGTCGAGCGCTGGCTCCCCGACCAAGGAAACCCCACCAGGTAAGACCGGCCATCGCCGCACCCGAACCACAGGAGGAGGGCGCTACTGCGGTTGGAGCCCGAGCACCACGGTCACACCGGTCCGTCCTCGACACCTCCCCGGTCTCCTGTCGACGGGGCTTCCGAAGAGCCTGCGAGGACGCTCGGGTCGCCGTCGCTCCACACGCTGACCAATGTGCGGCGGGTGAATCGCCAGCCTTCGTTCGTGCGGCGCAGACGGTCCGTGTAGCGCCCCGCTCCGAGGTACTTCTGGCCGCCCTGGCCGACGTGCTGGGCCTGGACGTAGCAGGTGTGCTCGGCCTCGTCTCCGTCCACCTTCACCATGTGGTTGCCGAGAAGGTGCTGGGTGGCCTGGAGGGGTTGCAGCACGAGGGAGATCCGGGCGACGGCGTCCGGGGCCGGCAGCGGTGCGCCGTCGCCCGCGTACTCCCAGGTCGCGTCTTCGGTGAACAGCGATCCGAGTTCTGCCCAGTCCTTGGCGTCCAGGGCGGCGGCGTACCTGGTCGCGACTTCGAGAATGGCGGACCGATCGGTGATCTGCCGCAGAAGTGCTTGTTCCTTCGTTAGCGACGGCATGAGCGGCCTCTTTCCGGTGTTGATCGTCGAAAGCGGTTCCATGGTCCGAAGGCGCAGGCCCGTTGGGAAGAAGGCACTTTCATGTCCCACCGTCACACCGATGTGACACGCCAGGTCGCGGACGCGTGCCCGGTCACGGAGGTTCTGGACCGGGTCGCCGGCAAGTGGAGCATCGGGATCCTGATGGCCGCGGGAGAGGGGCCGGTGCGGTTCACGCAGCTCGAGCGGTCGCTGACCGGCATCAGCCGGCGCATGCTCACGCTGAACCTGCGCAAGCTGGAACGGGACGGCCTGCTCACCCGGACCGTCCACCCGACCGTGCCGCCGAGGGTCGACTACGCCCTCACGCCCTCCGGCGCCGAACTCCGCGAGGCACTGCTGACGCTGACCGGCTGGGCGCGGCGCCATGGCGGCACGATCGCCGTGGCTCAGCAGGCCTACGACCGGGAGCACGCCGTCGATTCCGGCTCCGCGCGTTGAGGGGGACGGGCCAGTACGGCGCCGTCCCGTGCGCGTAAGCGTTCGGGTGTTGCCTACCGACCGGTCGGTATGGTGATATCGGGCACACGTACCGGCCGGTCGGTCCCACCGGGAGGATGGTCGTGATCCCCAGCACCATGCAGGACTTCCCGCTCACGGTCTCCGCGCTCATGCGGCACGGGCGGCTGATCTATCCCGACAGCCAGTGCGTGACGTGGACGGGCGGGCAGGCGCCGCCGCGTCGGGCGGGGTTCGCGGAGATCGCCGGGAACGCGGAACGGCTCGCGGCCGCGCTGACGAGGCTCGGCGTCCGGGCGGGCGACCGCGTCGCGACGTTCGCGTGGAACGACCAGGAGCATTTCGAGGCGTACCTCGCCGTGCCGTCGATGGGCGCGGTGCTGCACACGCTGAACATCCGGCTGTTCCCCGAGCAGCTCGCGCACATCGTGAACCACGCCGAGGACTCCGTGGTCATCGTGGACGACTCGCTCGTCCCGCTGCTCGCGCGGATCGCCGACCGGATGCCGACCGTCCGGCACGTGATCGTCGTCGGGGACGGCGACGCGTCCGCGCTCGGACGTCCCGTCCTGCGGTACCGCGAGCTCCTGGACGCCGAGGAGCCCGGGTTCGCGTGGCCCGAGCTGGACGAGCGGTCGGCGGCGGCGATGTGCTACACGTCCGGGACGACGGGCGACCCGAAGGGCGTCGTGTACTCGCACCGTTCGACGTTCCTGCACGCGCTCGCGGCGAACTCGTCGTCGCTGGTCGGGCCGCGTGAGGACGACCGGGTGCTCGCGATCGTCCCGATGTTCCACGTGAACGCGTGGGGGCTGCCGTACGCGTCGCTGCTGTCCGGCGCGTCCCTGCACATGCCGGGCCGGTTCCTCCAGCCCGAGCATCTGACCGCGTTCATCGCGTCCGAGCGGACGACGGTCGCGTCGGCCGTCCCGACGATCTGGCACGCGATCCTCGACCACGGCGAGCGGCACCCCGTCGACCTGTCGTCGCTGCGGCTGGCGAACTCGGGCGGGGCCGCCGCGCCGCGCTCGCTGCTCGAACGCGCGCACGAGCGGTACGGCCTGCGGATCGTCCAGGGGTGGGGCATGACCGAGACCAGCCCGCTCGGCGGGATGGCGTTCCCGCCGCCCGGGGTCGACCCCGACTCGGCCGAGGACGTGGACTGGCGCATGAAGTCGGGCCGTGTCGCGTCCGGCGTCCAGATGCGGATCACCGACGCCGCCGGCGACGAGCTTCCCTGGGACGGCGAGTCGGTCGGCGAGATCGAGGTCCGCGGCCCCTGGATCACCGGCTCCTACCACCGGGCGGACGCGCCGGAGAAGTTCCACGACGGCTGGCTGCGCACCGGCGACGTCGGCACGATCGACCGCCGCGGCTACTTCCAGATCACCGACCGCGTGAAGGACGTCATCAAGTCGGGCGGCGAGTGGATCTCGTCCGTCGAGCTCGAGGGCCACCTGATGGCGCACCCGGCAGTCGCCGAGGCCGCCGTCATCGGCGTCCCGGACCCGCGCTGGGACGAACGGCCGCTGGCCTGCGTCGTCCTGCGTCCGGACGCGACGGCGACCGCCGCCGAACTGGCCGGGTTCCTGCGCGGGCGCATCGCGAAGTGGCAGGTCCCCGAGTACTGGACGTTCCTGGACGAGGTGCCGAAGACGACCGTCGGCAAGTTCGACAAGAAGCCGCTGCGGGCGGCGCACGCCGCGTCCGAGCTGACGGTCGAACGCCTCTAGGCGCGCGGCGCGGGCGGGCGGGAACGCCTCTAGGCGCGGGCGACGGGGGTGGCGAGGAGGCCGTCGAGGAAGAGGCCGACGTAGTGCTCGCCGATCTCCTCGGCCCTCAGCCGCCCGCCCGGCCGGTACCACGCGCCGATCTGGTGGACGGTCCCGAAGAAGAAGTTCACGACGATGTCGGCGGGCGTCCCGGACCGGAACGTCCCGTCGGCCTGCCCCTCCTCGACCAGCGCGCGGAACCGCTCGTGGTACCGCCGCCGCTCCGCCCGGACGGCCGCCCGCCGCTCCGGGGACAGCAGGTGCGTCGAGCGGAAGAAGACCGTCAGGTCCTCGAGGTTGCCGAACGAGGTGCTCAGGACGTCCACGGCCGCCGCGCGGACGCGCTCCTCGACCGTCCCGGGGCCGTCCGCGATCTCCTCGAGCCGCCGGGTCTGCACGTCGAGCAGCCGGTGGTAGATCTCGTAGAGCAGCTCGTCCTTGGAGCCGTAGTAGTGGTACATCGCGCCCTTGGTGACGCCCGCCGCGGCCACGATCTCCTGGACGGACGTCCCCTCGTAGCCCTTCTCGGCGAACAGCCGGGTCGCGACGGCGACCAGCCGCTCCCGCAGCGTCCCGCCGTCCCGCGGGGGCCCCTCGTCCGGCGGCGTCACGCGGCGCCGCCTTCCCGGAAGAGCGGCAGCAGGACGTCGTCCACGATGCCCTGGATCTCGGCGTCGGTGCGGCGCGGCCGTCCCGCGACGCAGTAGTAGAAGAGCAGGGCGGGCCCGGCGGACGCGGCGCTCTCGGACGCCGTGCCCCCGTGCGCGCGGACGAGCTCGGCGATGCGCTCCTCGCACGGCCGCGTGACGGACACGTGGAACAGCGTGCGCAGCTCGCCCGTGCCGTCGGAGGCCTCGGCGGCGACGGTCTGGAACGCCGTCCCGCGGGAGTCGTTGAGCGCGTGGTCGAAGTAGCGGAGCAGGTCGGTCAGGCCGTCGCGCAGCGGGGTGCCGCCGGGGATCTCGGGCGGCTCGGGAAGCAGGTCGCGCAGCGCGTCGCGGACCAGCTCCTCCTTGTTGTGCCAGCGCCGGTAGAGGGCCGCCTTGCCGGTGCCCGCCGCCGCGGCGACCTTGTTGGTGCTCAGCTTCGCGTAGCCGACGCTGTCGAGCTGCTCGACGACCGCGTCGAGGATCGCCCGGCGCAGTTCCTCTCCGCGCCGCCGGGACGCCGTGACCGTCACCCGTCGTCCCCCTCTCGGACCTCGATCATCGTAGCGCGGGAAATAGTGGACCACCTGGTTCCCTAAACGCCGCTTCCTCCCCTACAGTGAACCACCTGGTTCCCTACTGTGGAGGTCCGCGTGTCACGCGCCACGCTCACGCTCGCCGTGATCGTCTCCTGCGAGCTGATGCTCATGCTGGACGGGACGATCACCAACGTCGCGCTGCCCGGGATCCGGGACGGCCTCGGCCTCTCCCCCGGCGGCCTCGCCTGGGTGAGCAACGCGTTCCTGCTCGCCTACGGCGGCCTCATGCTCCTCGGCGGACGCGCCGGAGACGTCCTCGGCCGCCGCCGCGTCTTCGTCGGCGGCATGGTCCTGTTCACCGCCGCGTCCCTGCTCGGCGGCCTCGCCCAGAACCCCGCCTGGCTCATCGCCGCCCGCGCCGCCCAGGGCGCCGGGGCCGCGCTGGCCGCCCCCAGCACCCTCGCCCTGCTCACGACCAACTTCGACGGCCCCGCCCGGACCCGCGCGCTGAGCGTCTACTCGTCGGTCACCGCGTCCGCGATGACGCTCGGCCTGGTGCTCGGCGGCGTCATCACCTCCACGCTCTCCTGGCGCTGGGTGCTGCTGGTGAACGTCCCCATCGGCGTCCTGGTCGTCGCGCTCACCCCGCGCGTGGTCACCGAGTCCCCGCGTCTCGGCGGACGCTTCGACCTCTCCGGCGCCCTCACCTCGGCGCTGGGCCTCGCCGCCCTCACGCTCGGCCTGGCCGGAGTGGGGAACCGGCCGCTCGCGATCGGCCTCGGCGTCCTCCTGCTGGCGGCGTTCGTGCTGGTCGAGCGGCGGGCCGTCCAGCCGGTCACGCCGCTGCGCCTGTTCGCCGACCGCGCCCGCTCGGCCGCGCTCCTGGCCCTGCTGCTCATCCCGATGACGACGATGAGCGCGCAGTTCCTGATCGTCCAGTACCTGCAGGAGGCCCTCGGCTGGGGAGCGCTGCGCGCGGGCCTGGCGTTCCTCCCCATGGCGTTCGGGATGTTCGTCACCGCCCGCTACGCGCCGCGCGTCATGGGCGCCCTGTCGTCACGCCTCGTCGCGCTGCTCGGGACCGTCCTGATGGCGGGCGGCCTCGCCTGGCTCGCCTTCCTCCCGGAGACGAACGGCTACGCCCTCGGCGTCGCCGGACCGCTTCTGCTCCTCGGCGCGGGGCTCGGGTTCGTCGTCGTCCCGTTCAACATGACCATCATGGCCACGGTCGCGCCCGCCGACTCGGGCGCCGCGGCCGGCCTGCTGCAGACCGCGATGCTGACCGGAGCGTCGATGGGCATCGCGGTGCTCTCCAGCGTCTACGCCTCGTCCGTCGACGGACGCGCGGCGTCCCGGTCCGTCATCGCGGACGGCATGAGCGGCGCGTTCACCGTGGCCACCGTCCTCGCCGCCGTCGCGTTCCTGGTCGTCCTGGCGGCCTTCCGGACGCCCGCTCCCCCGGTCCCGGACGCCCCGCGCGAGCCCGCGCCCGCGCTCGAGGGCGAGAACGGCCGGGTCTGACCCCGTCAGCCCGCGCGGTGCCGAGCGACGATCAGGTTCACCAGCGGCGTGATCAGGACGGCGTTCGGCACCTCGTGGTTGGTGACGAGCACGCCCTTCTCCCGCCCGCGGACGGCACGACCGGCGCAGGCGGCACGACCGGCGCGGACGCCATCGGCGCGGGCGTGGGTGGCGCACCTGGCACGGGTACGGCGTCCGGGGGCGGCGGAGGCGGGGCGGGCTTGGCGTGCTCGGTCCAGACGGCCCCGTCCCACCAGCGGAGCCCTCCCCCGCCGTACGGATCGGAATACCAGCCCGGTCGGCTCATGCCGTCCTCCCACACATATCGGGCCCAGGCTACCGACGCTCGCGGCGGTCAGCGCGGGACGGCCACCAGCACCGTCGCCAGCGCCCACCCCCGGCGTTTGCCGACCAGCGGACGCAGCAACTGCAGCCTGCCGCCGTGGACGGCCGTCTCGTACCTCCCGCAGAAGTCCCGCTGGTAGGTGCGCCCCGAGACCTTCTGGCAGGCGACCGGGCCGCCGTCCAGGTTCAGGGCCAGGCGCAGTCCCAGGCCCGCCCGGGGCAGGTACGCGGCGAGCGAGCGCAGCGAGAAGTAGGCGTCCCTGGTGGTGCCGACGATGATGTTCCCGGTGCGGTCCTGGCCCAGGAAGCTGCGGTTCGCCAGCCACCGCTCGTCCTGCTGGTCGGCCCGTCCGCGGCCGTCCGCGCCGATCAGCATCGGATAGGACACCATCGCCTGCCGCGCCCCGTCGACGGCCTGCCGCCAGTCGCGTCCGGCCAGGTCCACCAGCCGGGTGCCGTCCGGGCCGTCCACGAACGCCCCGTGCGCCGCCTGGTAGGACGCGGGCCCGAGCCGGCGTCCGTCACTGACCACGGGGGTGTCCGGCCTCCCGTGGCGGTCGAAGTAGCTGCCGTTGACGACCAGCGCCGCCCCCGTCGCCTTCATCCACGCGCCGACCCCCCGGTCACCGGCCGGACGGTTCAGCACCCGGAACCGGTACCGGGCCGGGTCGATCCGCGTGAGCAGCAGGGCGTCCACGTGCCTCCCGCCCACCCGGACGGGCTGCTCCGCGACGTCCATCCCCGGCGACGCCTCGCGCCACCGCACCGGCGCCGCCTCGTCGGGCGTCCGCCGCCCCGCCAGCGACAGCCGGATCCCCTCCGACAGGCGCGCGTCGTCCGGCCTCACGTCGATCCACGTGCTGGCCCCGCGCCGCAGCAGCACGTTGATCCCGTACCGGCCGCCCTCCCCGTAGGCGATCGCCACGGCCCCCAGCCCCAGCGCCAGGACGAGCAGCAGAGGCGCGACGACGGCCGCCGGCCACGACCGCAGAAACCCGGACCCGATCATGCCGGTTATGACGCCACCCCGACCGGAACAGTTCGGACCATCCACCACATCGACCCCGAGAACGCCGAAGACCCCGCCTCGTGATCACGAGGCGGGGCCTTCGGAAGATGGCTCCCGCGATTGGACTCGAACCAATAACCTGCCGGTTAACAGCCGGCTGCTCTGCCAATTGAGCTACGCGGGATTGTCCCTTGCCGCCGGGGCTTTCGCTCCCTGGCGACAGGAATACATTAGCGCATCCAGGGAGTGGTTCGCTCCTCCGAATCGGGCGCGGGGGTGAGGCCGACGTGGGCGGGTATGGGTCCGATCACGGTTCGTCGCGTCCTGTGGGGGTGGGATGAGGTACCGGGTTCCGTTCGTGGTCGGGCTCATGGTGGGGTACGTGCTGGGCGCCAGGGCCGGACGCGAGCGGTATGAGCAGATCAGGCGGGCGTCGCGGAAGGTCGCCGGGAGTCCGGCCGTCAAGGGGGCGGCGGGCGCCGTCCGGGAGCGGGCCTCGGACGCCGGGGGGCGGGTCGTCGAGAAGGCCCGCGAGCACGGCGGCCCGGCGCCGAAGGGCTCCGGGCACGGCGCGCACGGCCCGCACCACGAGAAGGCGCACGCGGGGAAGGCGCACGCCCACCGGGGGCGGGGCCGGGGCCGGAAGGGCCGCAGGCACGGAAAGGCCGACGCGGACGCCGAAGCGCCCGGCATGGAGGCCGGGCGGGAGAACGCGGACTTCTAGGGTCTCTCAAAGACCGCGCCCGCAGGGCAGGCGGCTTTGAGTCACGCGTTAGAGACCCGTCTGGCGGCGGAGGTCCTCCAGGACCTGTTCGGCCTGGGCGCGGAGGCCCGGGTCGTCCGGGTCGAGGCCCGGGTCGAAGACGAAGGTCCAGCGGACGGCGCCGCCGCCCGGCGGACGGCGCCCGGCGATGCGGACGCCGCCTCCGTTCGGAAGCTGCGCGTGCTGGGACACGGCCACGGTCGAGGTGACGCGCTCGCGGACGGTCTCCGGGACGGATCCGGGATCCGACAGGCGGACGTGGTGCTCCGGGCCGCCCAGGGTCTCCTGGACGTGGAGCCAGCCGTCCTTCCAGGAGGCCTGGTCGACCTGTTCCCAGGGGACGCGGGCCAGGCCGTCCTCGGTCGGGACGTAGAGGGCCCGGGTCGTGGCGACGACGTGGGATCCGCCGCGGGTCCCGGCGGCGGCGAGCACGCGGTCGCCGCGCGGAAGGTCCAGGGCGGCGCGGACGTCCGCGGGGAGGGCTCGGTTCGACCGGGGCAGGCGCATGATCCCAGCGTAGTCGGCGGCGGGCCGGGCGGACCGCCGGGCGGGCGCGCCCGGCGGGCGAGCCGTCAGGCGGCTCTGGGGGCCCGGCGGGCGCCGAGGAGGTCCAGGACGAGGGCGGCGGACCAGCTGTGGTCGTGGCCGCCGCGGCCCGTCCCGTCGAAGGGGTCGAAGAACTCGCGGAAGCCCGACTGCCGGACGAGGCGGAGGGTGGACCCGTACAGCAGGTCCGCGACGACGGTGTGCCCGTGGGCGAGGGCGCCGTGCCAGACGAGCCAGTTGGTGTTGATCCAGGTGGGGCCGCGCCAGTGGCCGCCGCGGTCGAAGGCGGGCGCCTGGATGTCGCAGGTGGGGACGGGGTATCCGGCCGCCCCGGCGAAGCGCGCGGACAGCAGCAGGTCGACGAGGCGCCGGACGTTCGCGGCGGGGAGGTCCGGGTCCAGGAGGGGCGCGAACGACGCGATGGTGACGACCGGGAGGAGGCGGCCGTCGCGGAGGTCGCGGGCGCGGAAGCAGCCCTGTTCGGCGTCCCAGAGGTGGTCCAGGAGGGCCGCGTGGACGCGTTCGGCGCGGGCGCGGTGCGGGGCCGGGTCGGCGCCCGCGAGCACGGCGATCTCGGCCAGGGCGTGCTCGGACACGAGGTAGGCGGCGTTGAAGAGCGGGTCCTCGATGACGAACGGGTGGTCGTCGCGGATGTAGGCGGGGTCGTAGTCACGCGCGCGCAGGAGGGCGACCAGGTGGACGTACCGGTCGTAGTCCTCGCCTGTAGGCAGGTCCCGTGGGGTGCGGCCCGGCGAGTAGGCGGCGGGCGGGAGGCGGAGGGCTCCCAGTGGACGGTCCCAGGCGGGGCTGTTGTCCAGGCCGGATTCCCAGGGGTGGCATATGGCGACCAGGCCCGAACCGGAGAGGTCGCGGGCCTCGGCCAGGTAGCGGTGCTGGGCGGCCAGGCGCGGATAGAGGACGCGCAGGAAGTCGCGGCTGCGTTCCGCTTCCGGTGGGGACGCGCTCTCGTGCAGGCGCAGCGCGGCGAGCGCTTGCAAGGGCGGCGAGGTGAGGCCGGACGTCCGGACGCCCTGCGGGGCGTGGCGCGAGACGCTGCCGCGATGCCACAGCCCGGCGTCCGGGAAGTAGCCGTTCCGGGGCAGGGTGTCGTTGAACACCAGGTGCGGGAGCAGGCCGTCCGCCCACTGGCCGCGGAACAGCGACCGCAGCTCCCGCTCGGCGCGGTCGCGGCGGTGCCGGGCGAGCCCCATCACGGCGAACGCCGAGTCGAGGCTCCACTGGTGCGGATACAGGCCCGGTGAGGGGACGGTCGCCGTCCCCGTCCAGTTGGCGTCCAGGACCCGCGCCGCGGCCTGCCACAGCGCGGTCTCGTCGCCGGTGAGACGGGAGCTCATGGGTGTCGCATGTCCTCCCGGGGGCGGTGCGGTTACCGCGATTGTGAACCCTGGAAGGCGTCCCGACGACCCTTGGCGGCACGTAGCTTGTCTTCGCCTGACCCGCCTCGCCCGTGATCGACCACTGCCGGCGGCCGCCGGCGCGCGGCCGCTACGGCATTCCCCCAGGCCGGACGGCCTTCTCGTCCTCCTCGAGCGCGGCGATCTCCTGCTCGGAGGGCTCCCCGCCCGCGGGCTCGGGGGAGGATTCCACGGACTCGGCGGCCGTCTCGCGGCGGTTGCGGACGACCGAGGACAGGAACGACACCAGGATCAGGCCCGCGCCGATGCCGCCGGTCACCCAGTCCGGCAGCTCGTGCCCGATGCTGATCATCATGCAGACCGACAGCGCGCCGATCGCCCAGTGCGCGCCGTGCTCGAGGTACTCGTACTCGTGCAGGGTGCCCTTGCGGACGAGGTAGACCGTCAGGGACCGGATGTACATCGCGCCGACGCCGAGGCCGAGCGCGATGACGATCGGATCGGTGCTGATCGCGAACGCGCCGATCACGCCGTCGAACGAGAACGACGCGTCCAGGACCTCCAGGTACAGGAACAGGAAGAACCCGGCCTTGCCGACCGCGAGCGCGGCGCTGCTCGGGCCGCCGCGGCGCGCGGGGGCCGCGCCGGCCTCCTGGCCCGCCTCCCCGGCCTCCCCGGCCTCGTCCGCCTCCTCGTCGTCGCTCACGTCCGAGAACAGCGCGCCGAGGCCCTCCACCAGGATGTAGGTGATCATGCCGAGGACTCCGGCGATCATCACCTCGGCGGGGTCGTCGGCGACCAGGCCGGACACCAGCGCGAGCACGCCGCCGGTGACCACGACGGGCAGCTGGTCGAGCCGTCCCATCCGGGCCAGGAAGCGCTCGGGCGGGCCGAGCCAGCGCAGCTCGCGCTCCTCGAACACCCAGTTCAGGAACAGCATGAGCAGGAACGCCCCGCCGAACCCGGCGATCATCGGGTACGCGTCCCGCATGATCGTCTCGTAGCGGTGCGGCTCGGACAGCGCCAGGTCGAACGCCCTCATCGGGCTCAACTTGGCCGTCAGCGCCACGATGACCAGCGGGAACAGCAGCCGCATGCCGAACACCGCGACCGCGATGCCGACGGTCAGGAAGATCTTCTGCCAGAACGGCGACATGCGGTCGAGCACCTTGGCGTTCACCACGGCGTTGTCGAACGACAGCGAGATCTCCAGGACCGCGAGGATCGCCACGAGGGCGAGCGCTCCGGGCCCCTGGTAGGCCAGGGCGACGAGCATGGCCACCCCGGTGAGGGCGGCGGACCAGCCGAACGTGCGAAGGATCATGCGCCCGGTTTCCGTGTCGAGGGTCGGTGGGGGGTGCGGCCCGAGGGCCGGTGGGAAACGGTGCGGCCCGAAGGCCGGGGCCGGTGGGGAACGGTGCGGTTCATCGGACCGGCAGACCGTGCTCGTGGACGATCTCCCGCAGCCCGCCGGGGTAGCCCCGGCCGACCGCGCGGAACGTCCAGCCTGCGGCCCCGCGGTCCAGCTCGCCGAGCAGGACCGCCGTGGCGGGGTCGTCGGCGCGGCGGGCGGGCAGGTCGTAGCGGGCCAGCTCGGCGCCGTCCGGACGCCGGGACAGCCGGACGCGCACCGCCCGGACCTGCCCGAGGCGCTGCTCCCGGTTCTCGGCGTCGAAGATCGAGACGGGGAAGGCGATGCGGGCGCAGCGGTCCGGGACGGCGGCGAGGTCCACGTCGATGATCTCGCCGGGGCCGTCCGGGGCCGGTCCTCGGTGCTCGACCGAGCCGTCCGGGCTGCGCGGGTTGTTGAAGTACACGAAGTGATCCTCGGACAGGACGGCGCCCGCGTCGTCCAGCATCAGGGCCGCCGCGTCGACGTCGAAGTCGGCGCGCGGGTCCCCGGGCGGCGTCCATCCGAAACCCACCGACAGGGCGGGCGGGGCGGATCCGGGCAGGGGGACGCCGACTCCCCCGGTGAGCGGAACAGCCATGACGGACCACTTCCTCGGAGTCGGCGAACCGGCCGCCGGCCGCGGCGGGCCGGCCGGCGCCGACGACGGGACGTTCTTCGACGCACTCGCGATGCTATCCGCTCCGGCCGGGATCGGCTCGCCCGCATGATCATCCGGAGCGGGCCGCCCGGTCACGCGATGCCGGTCATGCGAGGCCGGTCATGCGAGCCGGTCATGTGAAGAGGGTCTCTCCCCAGTAGCCGCCCTCCTGGACGCCCGGCGGGCAGGCGTAGACGCCCGACCCGACGTGCTGGACGTACTCGTTCATGGCGTCGGTGGCCAGATTGTTCTGGACGCGGATGAAGCCGGTGCGCGGGTCCCGCTGGAAGGCGATGAAGAACAGGCCCGCGTCGAGGCGGCCGAGGCCGTCCGAGCCGTCGGTGAACGAGTAGCCGCGGCGCAGGATGCGGGTGCCGCCGTTGGAGTCCGGATGGGCGAGCCGGACGTGCGCGGTCGGCTTCAGCTTCGCCAGGTCGACCGCGTCGTGCTCGCGCCTCTGGCCGATCGGGGCGCCCACGTTCTTGTCCCGGCCGAAGACGTCCTCCTGCTCACCGAGGGACGTCCGGTCCCAGGTCTCGATGTGCATGCGGATGCGGCGCGCGACGAGGTAGCTGCCGCCCGCCATCCACTCCGCGCCGTCCGGCCTGCCGGCCCAGATGTGCTTGTCGAGCGCGTCCGTCTCGGTTCCGGCGACGTTGCGGGTGCCGTCCTTGAAACCGAACATGTTGCGCGGGGTCTGCGCGTCCGGGGTGGTGGACGACGTCTTGCCGAACCCCAGCTGCGACCAGCGGACGGACACGACGCCGAACCCGATGCGCGCCAGGTTCCGGATCGCGTGCACCGCCACCTGCGGGTCGTCCGCGCACGCCTGGACGACGATGTCGCCGTCGCTGCGCGCGGGGTCGAGGTTGTCGCCGGGGAAGTGCGGCAGGTCGACGAGGGCCGCCGGGCGCTTGGCCTTGAGGCCGAAGCGGTCCTTGCCGTCCTTCTCGAACAGGGTCGGGCCGAACCCGACGGTCAGCGTCAGCCGGGACGGCGGGAGGCCGAGCGCCTCGCCCGTGTCGTCCGGCGGGGACACCTCGGGACCGCCGACCGCGCCCGCGCCGACAGGCTTCCCGGCGGTCATCGCGGCGGCCGCGGCCGTCCAGTCCTTCAGCATCCGGACGAGCTTGGCGCGGTCGCCGGTGACCACGTCGAACGCGGCGAAGTGCAGCCGGTCCTGGACGGGCGTGGCGATGCCCGCCTGGTGCGCCCCGTGGAACGGGATCGGGGACGTGACGTCGCTCCCGCCGCCGTCGCCGCCGCTCTTCGCCACGACACGGTCGATCCCGGCCCCGGCCGCCGCGCCGACGACCAGGCTCGCTCCGCCGAAGCCGAGCATCCGCCGCCGCGACATCCGCGCGTCCATCCGCGCCGCCCGCTCCCCGTCTCCGGCCACTTGGCCACCGCCTCCGGTCACTCGGCCATCGCTCTGGCCGCCGCTCATTTGGCCATCGCTCACTTGGCCACCGCTCATTTGGCCACCGCGCCCGCGAGCTTCGACAGCGGCTCGCCGAGGGCGTTCACCGCGTCGGCGAGGGACTTGCGGTCGCTCTCGCCGACCTTGTCGTAGGAGACGTAGCCGTCGCCCTTGGCGTACTTGGCGAGCAGGTTCTCGACGGCGGTGAAGTTGTCGTCCAGGTCCTTGGCGAGCTGCGCGTCCTTCTCCTGGACGACCGGGCGGAGCAGGTCGTAGACCTTCTTCGCGCCGTCCACGTTGCCCTTGAAGTCCCAGAGGTCGGTGTGGCTGAACGCCTCCTCCTCACCGGTGACCTTGCCGGTGGCGACCTCGTCCAGGAGCTCCTTCGCGCCGTGCGCCATGTCGTTCACCGGGTCGAGGTTCAGCGTCCCCATCTGGCCCCGGAGGTTCTTCAGGTCGGCCATGAGGCGGTCGGCGTACCGCTCCTTGCCCTTGACCGAGCCGTCCTTCCAGAGCGCCTTCTCCAGCAGGTGCCAGCCGGACCAGTTCGCCTTCTCCGCCGGCTTCAGGTCGGCCTCGCGCGCGTCGACCTTCGGGTCGATGTCGCCGAACTTCTCGGCGACCGGCTCGATCGTCTCCCAGCCCATCCGGGACGGCGCGTACAGCGCCTTCGCCTTCTCCACGTCGCCCGCCTTGACCGCGTCGGCGAACTTCTGGGTCTTGGCGATCGTATCGTCCACCTGCGCGAGGACGAACGTCCTGTAGTCGGCCGAGGCCTTCGCCAGGCGCGGGTCGGCGGACCCGGCGGCGCCGCCCGCCCCGGTGACCTTGATGTCCTTGGACGGGCCCTTGCCGGTCTGACCCGCGCTGCACAGCGCCTTGTAGTCGCCGGCGGCCAGGTTCACGACGAAGTTGATCGTGGTGCCGGGGCCGATGTTCTCCCGCTCGGCGATGATCTTGCCGTCCGGGCGGAGGATCTCGAACTCGTTGGCCTGCGAGCCCTTGTTGAACACCTTGAAAGTGATCTTGCCCGCGGGGATCTCCGTCTTCGCGACCTCACACGCGCCGTCGGACGCGGTCACCTTGATCGCGTCGCCGCCGCCCTTCTCGTCACCACCGCCGCACGCCGCGAGCAGGGACGCCGAAAGGGCGGTGACGCCCGCGAGGGCGAGAACGGACGAGGAACGCATGACGGACTCCAGAACGGACTATTTGGTAAGGCTTGCCTAAATTAGCTGAACCTAACCAGATGACGTCAAGTCACGTTCTGGACAGTGACTAGAAACACCCCTCCCGCGTGCCCCGTCCGGCCTGGTCAGCGGCCTGGTCAGCGACTTGGTCAGCGGCCTGGCCGGCAGCCGGTCAGCGGCCCGGGTCGCGGAGGCCGATGGTGAGGTTGCGGGCGGCCATCGGCGGGCCGCCGGGAGCCGCGTCCGGATGGAACGGAGGCACCCCGCCGCCCTGCTGGTACTGCGGCTGGTTCTGTTGCGGCTGGTTCTGCACGTTCTGGACGGGATCGACCCACACGGCCGTCCCGTACGCGCACACCTCGTGCCCTCCCCCGGCCCCGAGCGCCACGGCGTCCAGGCGCATGCCGACGATGGCGTTCGCGCCCTTGCGGCGCGCGTCCTCGGCCATCCGCTCGACGGCCTGGCGGCGCGCGGCGTACAGCCCCGCCCCCGCCTGCTCGCCGGTGTTCATCCGGAACGTCCCGCTGGACCCCGGTCCGGGCACCGCGCCCTGATCGGTCTGGACGGCCACCCCCAGCGCCTCGCCGAGCATCCCGCGAATCGCGTACCCGGCCAGCGCGTCAGTCGTCACGATCAGCATGGAACCCCACGCTACCCCCCAACTCCGTCACACGCGCCCCGTCCCACCCCTCACCCACAAATCACCATCACACGCCACGAAACGGGGGACGGGCGCCTGAGGCCGGGACGGGCCGCCGGGCAGCACCCTCTCCAGGAACGGGCGCGGGCGGCCGAGGCATGGGCGGCCCACGGCGTTGCCGCGTCGCAGGCGGCCCCGGGCATGGGCGGGCCGTCCGGGCCGCGTCCTCGCCGGGTGAGGCGTGGGCGCGGCCCGGAGCGCTGCGCCGCCGGGGCGCCGGACGTCCGGGGGACGGCCGTCAGTCGAGATACTCGCGGAGCATCTGGGCGCGGGAGGGGTGACGGAGCTTCGCCAGGGTCTTGGACTCGATCTGCCGGATGCGCTCGCGCGTGACGCCGAACTCCCGGCCGACCTCCTCCAGGGTGCGGGGATGCCCGTCGGCCAGGCCGAAGCGCAGCTGGATGATGCGCTGCTCCCGTTCCGACAGCGTGCCGAGGATGTCCTCCAGCTGGTCCTGCAGCAGGATGAACGCGGCCGCCTCGATGGGGACGACGGCGTCGGAGTCCTCGATGAAGTCGCCGAGGTCGGAGTCCTCCTCTCCGATCGGGGACTGGAGCGACACCGGTTCCTGGGCGATCCGCTGGATCTCCACGACCCGGGTGGCGGTCAGCCCCATCTCCCGGCCGATCTCCTCGGGCACCGGTTCCCGGCCGAGGTCCTGGTGGAGCTGGCGCTGCACCCGCACCAGCTTGTTGATGGTCTCCACCATGTGCACCGGGATCCGGATGGTCCGGGCCTGGTCGGCGATCGCCCTCGTGATCGCCTGGCGAATCCACCAGGTGGCGTAGGTCGAGAACTTGAAGCCCTTGGTGTAGTCGAATTTCTCGACGGCGCGGATGAGTCCGAGATTTCCCTCCTGGATCAGGTCGAGGAACAGCATTCCCCGGCCCACATAGCGTTTGGCGATCGAGACGACCAACCGCAGGTTCGCCTCGATCAGACGTTGCTTCGCCCGGATTCCCTCCCGGGAGAGCAGTTCGAGGTCGAGTCGCTGCGCCGCGGAGAGGATGGCGGTATGCGCCACTTTCTCCTCGGCGAAAAGACCCGCCTCGATTGATTTCGCCAGTTCGACTTCATCTTCTGCCGTGAGGAGCGGAACGCGACCGATCTCTCTCAGGTAGATGCGCACCAGGTCGCTCGTCGGCGCCCGCTTGCCGAGATCTGTCTCGTCTACTCGCGCGACGTCCTCGGTCTCCTGCGGAGACTCCAGGACCTCGACCCCCTGTTCCGCGAGCATTCGGACGACCCGCTCGAGCGAGTCGTCCGGCAAGTCCGAGCGGTCGAGTGCGGCAGCGACGTCATCGACGGTCACACCGCCGCGTTCTCTGCCACGTGCGACGAGGTCCGCCACCTGGTCAACCGATGGCGCCTCGCTTGGCAGCACCGAAGGGCCCACGTGGACAGTCTGCGTTATGGAGGGGCTAGATCACAGGACCCATTTTGCGGTCTCTTGACTTACCGCTATCCAAGCCCGCGCTCCCGCAACACCCGTCTCTGCTGCTCAAGCGCGACAAGATCACCGAAGAGCCGGTGATAGTCCTCAGCCTGCTCGGCCGGATTCAGCCGTCCGAGTTTAGACTTCACGTCCCCGATCTGCCGGGTGAGCAGGCGTTCCTGAATTCGGGCCAGCAAGGCTGCCGCATATCGGTCATCCGATTCGGACGCGGACTGTGTCTGTTCGACTGCGAGCATGGTGATCAGGTCCTTGACCTGCGTGTTCGCGGCCTGCTCCAGGAGCCGGGAGATCCACTCCGACGGATCCGCCGCCGACGCGACGCCCCCGGCCGCGCCGATGACGCCCCGGACGGTCGCGTGCGCGGGCACCAGGAACGCCTCGCCCGGGACCAGGTCGAACCCCGGCCCGACCACGGCCGGACGCTGCACGACCAGCTTCAGCAGCTCGCGCTCGAGCACGACGCCCGGATCGTGCGGGTCGAAGGCCGGGGTTTCGGGCCGCCCCGAATCCGTCGCCGGCTCGTCCCGTCCCTGTCCGGGCGGCCCGTAACCCGCCGAGCCGGACGGCCCGTATCCACCGTTGCCCTGCGAGCCGTACCCGCCGTGGCCCCGGGAGCCGTTCGGCCCGGCCTCGCCGCCGCCGTAGCCCTGACGCCCGCCACCGCCGTACCCCTGGCGGCCGCCGCCCTGACCGCCGTTGCCGTATCCCTGGCGCCCGCCGCCCTGGCCGTTGCCGTAGCCGCCGCCATTGCCGCGTCCGCCCTGGCCACCGCGCTGGCCGCTGCCCGGGTGCTGGCCCTGGCCCTGGCCGTTGCCGCCCTGCCGCTGCTGCCCGCCGGGCCCCTGGGCGCCCCGCCGGGCATGCTCGCGCTGGGACAGTTCGCGGACGCGCTGGAGCACGAACCGCTCGTCCATGATGCCGAGCCAGCGGTCCAGGTTGACCGCGTACATCTGGCGGAGCGCGCGGTCCTTGATGCGGGCGACGATCGGCGCGGCGGCGTCGAGGGCGGCGAGCCGTCCCTCGGTGGTGTTGAGGTCGTGCTCGCCGATCCTGGACCGGACGACGAACTCGAACAGCGGGGTGCGCGAGGCGACCAGGTCGCGCACGGCCGCCTCGCCGTGCTGGACGCGCAGGTCGCACGGGTCCAGGCCGTCCGGCTGGACGGCGACGAAGGTCTGCGTGACGAACTTCTGCTCGCCCTCGAACGCGCGCAGCGCCGCCTTCTGCCCGGCCGCGTCCCCGTCGAAGGTGAAGATCACCTCGCCGCGGAACTCGTCCTGGTCCATCAGCAGCCGGCGCAGGATCTTGATGTGCTCGTCCCCGAAGGACGTCCCGCAGGTCGCGACGGCCGTCGGCACGCCGGACAGGTGGCAGGCCATCACGTCGGTGTAGCCCTCGACGACGACCGCCTGCCGGGACCGCGCGATCTCCTTCTTCGCCAGGTCGGCCCCGTACAGGACGTTCGACTTGTGGAAGAGGGGCGTCTCGGGGGTGTTCAGGTACTTCGGGCCTTCGTCATCGTCGTACAGCTTGCGCGCGCCGAACCCGACGACGTCGCCGGACAGGTCGCGGATCGGCCACATCAGGCGGCCGCGGAACCGGTCCATCGGCCCCCGGCGGCCCTCCTTGGCCAGCCCGGCGGTGATCATCTCGGCGTCGGCGAACCCGCGTCCGCGCAGGTGGCGGACCAGGGCCTCCCACTCGCGCGGCGCGAACCCGACCCCGAACCGCTCGGCGTCGGCGGCCTCGAAACCCCGCCCGGACAGGAACCGGCGGCCGATCATGCCCTCGGGCGAGCGCAGGTTCTCGGCGAAGTACTCGGCCGCCACCCGGTGCGCCTCGACCAGCCGCGCCCGCTGCCCCGTCTCCTGCCGGGGCTGGAACGCGCCGCCCTCCTCGTACCGGAGGTGGATGCCCGCCTTGGCGGCCAGCCGCTCGACGGCCTCGGAGAACGTCAGGTGGTCGATCTCCTGGACGAACTTGATCACGTCGCCGCCGGCCCCGCAGCCGAAGCAGTACCAGAGGCCCCGGGCCGGGGTGACGTTGAACGAGGGCGACTTCTCGTCGTGGAACGGGCAGAGCCCCTTGAGGTTGCCCCCGCCCGCGCTTCGCAGCTGGAGGAACTCGCCGATCACGGCGTCGATCGACGATCGCTCTCGTACGAGCGCTATGTCCTCATTACGAATCCGGCCTGCCACAGCGAACGAGTCTAGGCGCGCCCTCGGACAATCCGCGCCGGTCCGCCCCGATCACGCACCCCCGGCGTCCGGTGATCGCCCTCCCGCGATCATCGGCCGTCGAGGGCGCGGCGGAGGCGGGTGAGGGCCGGGGGGATGTCCTCGGTGGAGATGGCGCCGTAGCCGAAGACGAGGCCGTTGGACGGGGGTTCGGTCACGGCGAAGTCGGAGAGCGGGAAGAGGGCGACGCCCTCGGCGTCGGCGGCCTGGACGGCCTGGACGTCGGACGGGGCGGAGAGGCGGGCGCTCAGGTGGAGGCCGGCGGCGGACGGGACGAGGGTGAGGCGGTCGGCGAGGCCGGTCGTGAGGGTGTCGGCGATGAGTTCGTGGCGTTCCTGGTAGACGCGGCGGGACCGGCGGATGTGGCGGGCGAGGAGGCCCTCGTCGATGAAGCGCGCCAGGGCGGCCTGGACGGGCGGGTCGCCGTGCCAGGACGTGACGTAGCGGGCCATCCGGAACGCGTCGTGGAGGGCGGGCGGGGCGACGAGGAAGCCGAGGCGCAGGACCGGGCGCATGAGCTTGGAGAACGTGCCGAGGTAGAGGACGCGCCCGTCCTCGTCCAGGGACTGGAGGGGTTCGATCGGGCGGCCGCCGAAGCGGTACTCGGTGTCGTAGTCGTCCTCGATGACGACGACGTCGCGGCGGCGGGCCCAGTCGAGCAGGGCGCGGCGGCGGGGCAGCGACATCGGCATGCCCAGCGGGAACTGGTGGGACGGGGTGAGGTAGACGGCGCGGACGTCGGGCGGGAGCGCGTCGACGCGCAGGCCCTCGGCGTCCACGGGGACGCCGGTCACGCGCAGGCCCTGGGAGCGGAACAGCAGCTGGGCGGGCGGGTAGCCGGGGTCCTCGACGGCGACGTGCGCGCCGGGTTCGAGCAGGACGCGTCCGACCAGGTCGAGCGCCTGCTGGATGCCGGACGTGACGATCACGTCGGACGCGCTCGCGCGGACCGACCGCGACACCCCGGCGTGCCGGGCGATCGCCTCGCGCAGGACGGGCAGCCCGGCCGGGTCGCCCACGTCGTGGGTCCTCGGGCGGAGCTCGGCCGCCATGAGCCGCCGCCACGCCTCGTAGGGGAACAGGCGCGTGTCGGGGAGGCCCGCGCGCATGTCGTACGGGACGTCCTGGCGCCAGTACGGCCAGGCGCGCAGGCCGGTCCATTCGGGGCGGGGGCGGAGCGGGGAGGCGGCGGGCGCGTGCCGGGACGGCGCGGCCGACTCGCGGACGAACGTGCCCGCGCCGACGCGCGCCGTCAGGTACCCCTCGGCGGCGAGGCGGTCGTAGACGACCGAGACCGTGCCGCGCGAGACGGCGAGGCGGCGGGCGAGCTCGCGGGTGGCCGGGAGGGCCTCGCCCGCGCGGAGGCGGCCGTCCAGGACGGCGTCCCTGAGCTGCCGGTACAGGCTTCCGGTGAGGTCGCGGCGGTCGTCCAGGGTGATGTGCAGCTCCACGCGCGCAGTCTAGATTGGCACAGTGGCCCGGGTCGATATTGGATCTGGACGTAGGCCATTCCGGGTTCCTACGGTGAACCCATGGACGTGCTGACTGAACTTCTCTCCTCGGACTTCCGCGACCTGGACCGCCGGGCGCTCGCCTTCTTCGCCTCCCTGACCACCACGATCAAGCCCGCCGACCTGGCCCGTCCGACGCCCTGCCCCGACTGGACGCTGCACGGCCTGCTCCGGCACCAGGTCGGCCAGGACGAGGGGTTCGCGGCGGCCGCGCGGGGCGAGGGGGACGCCCTGGCGGCGTGGCGGGGCGGCTCGCTCGGCGACGACCCGCACGCGGCGGTCGTGGCGTCCGGGCGGCTGGTGACCGGGGCGTTCGCGGACGACGCCGTCCTGGACCGCGAGTTCGCGCTGCCCGAGGTGCGCGACGGCGGGCTGTACCCGGCGCGGCTGGCGATCACGTTCCACGTGGTCGACCTGGTCGTGCACGCGTGGGACGTCGCCGCCGCGCTCGGCCTGCCCTGGGAGCCGGACGACGAGCTGGTCGAGGCGTCCCTGAAGGTCGCCGCGATCGTCCCGGACGACGCCGCGTCGCGCGCCCCGGGCGAGTCGTTCGCGCCGTCCCTGCCCTCTGCCGGACGCGGCGGACGCGAGCGGCTCCTGACGCTCCTCGGCCGCGACCCCGCCTGGCGTCCGGCCGTCTGACCGGGCCGGGCACCTGACCCGACCGGGCCGGGCACCTGGAGGAGTCAGTCCACGCCGGTGCCGCTGTAGAAGGAGATCTTCCATTGGATCTTCTTCTGCTGGGAGCGGAGCAGGCGGATCTGGTCCTCGACGCGGCGGTCGTGGTCCTGGAGCAGCGCGAGCCGCTCGGCGAAGGTCTCCGCGCCGCCGCGGGCGAGCTCGGAGTAGCGGAGCATCTCGGCGATCGGCATGCCGGTCTCGCGCAGGCAGCGCAGCATGCCGAGCCAGTTGAGGTCGTCGTCGCTGAACACCCGCCGTCCGGACGCGTTGCGCGCGATGCCGTCCAGCAGGCCGATCTTCTCGTAGTACCTGAGGGTGTCGATGCTGAAGCCGCTCTTCTCGGCGGTCTCGGACGGAGAGTAGGAGCTCACAAAGGTCAGGATTCCACCTGGAGTCCGCTCCAGGTCAACCATGGCCCTTGACCCGGAGTGCCCTCCAGGTCGGAGACTCGGTTCCATGCGCATCGGACTTCAGGTACCCAGCTTCACCTTCCCCGGCGGCGCCGGGCGGATCGCGGCGGAGTACGGCCGGATGGCCCGCGAAGCCGACCAGGCCGGGCTCGACTCGCTCTGGGTGATGGACCACTTCTTCCAGATCCAGAGCGTCGGGTCCGCCGAGGAGCCCATGCTCGAGAGCTACTCGGCGCTCGCGTACGCGGCGGCGCTCACGACGAACATCACGCTCGGCACGATGGTGACCGGTGTGAGCTACCGGTCTCCCGGCCTGCTGGTCAAGACCGTCACGACGCTGGACGTGCTGTCCGGCGGGCGGGCGTGGCTCGGCGTCGGCGCGGCCTGGAACGACGAGGAGTCGCGCGGTCTCGGCCTGAACTTCCCGCCGACGGCCGAGCGGTTCGAGCTGCTGGAGGACGCGCTCCGGCTGGCCCATCGGATGTGGAAGGGGGACGAGAGCGCGTTCGAGGGCGCGCGGGTCTCGGCGGAGCGTCCGCTGAACTCGCCGCAGTCGCTGCGCCGTCCGCACCCGCCGATCCTGGTCGGCGGGATGGGCGAGAAGAAGACGCTGCGGTTCGTCGCGAAGTACGCGGACGCCTGCAACATCTTCGACGGCGACCAGCTGCCGCACAAGCTGGACGTGCTGCGCGAGCACTGCGAGCGCGAGGGCCGCGACTACGCCGACATCGAGAAGACGTCCCTGACGACCCTGCCCGAGGGCGGTTCGGCCGGGCAGGCCGTCGAGACGGCCGGACGGCTCGCCGAGGCCGGAATCGACCACGTGATCTTCTCCCAGCGCCCCGGCCAGGACATCGCGAGCCTGCTCGGCGGGGCCCGCGCCGAGGTCGAGAAGATCGTCCCGGCGGGCCGCTGACCTCAGGCGGGGACGCGACGGGCCCGGACAGGGCGGGGCGGCGGTCCCGGCACGGCGGACGGCCCATAAGGTCGGGGCATGGGTTCGTTCCGCCAGGCCGGGACCGTCGTCACCGGCCACCGCTTCCCCGTTCCGCTCGACCACGACGACCCGGACGGGCCGCGGATCGAGGTGTTCGCCCGCGAGGTCGTCGCGTCCGCGCACGCCGGCCGCGACGACCTGCCGTGGCTGCTGTTCCTCCAGGGCGGGCCGGGGTACGGGTCGCCGCGTCCGTCCGGGCGGGAGGGCTGGCTGAACCGGGCGCTGTCGGACTTCCGCGTCCTGCTGCTGGACCAGCGCGGTACCGGCCTGTCCACGCCGGTGACGGCGCGGCGGGTGGCGGCGCTCGGCGGCCCGGCCGAGCAGGCCCGGTACCTGACCCGGTTCCGCGCCGACTCGATCGTCCTGGACGCCGAGCTGATCCGCCGCGAGCTGCTCGGCGACACCCCGTGGACGATCCTCGGGCAGAGCTACGGCGGGTTCTGCGTGAACACCTACCTGTCGTTCGCGCCCGAGGGCGTCCGGGAGGCGCTGGTCACGGGCGGCACGCCCGGTCTGGCCGCGGCCGCCGAGGACGTGTACCGGCGGACGTACCCGCGCGTCGCCGCCAAGAACGCCGCGTTCTACGACCGCTACCCCGGCGACATCGACCTCGTCCGCGACATCGCGCGGCGGCTCGCGGGCCACGACGAGCGGATGCCGAACGGGCGGCGGCTGACCGTCGAGGGCTTCCAGTCGCTCGGCCTCATGCTCGGCATGGGCGACGGCGCCGACCGCATGCACTACCTCCTGGAACCGGCCTTCGCGGACGGCGGGCCCGAGCTGTCGGAGGTCTTCCTCCAGCAGGCCGGGGCGCTCCTCAGCCACACCGACGCGCCGATCCACATCGTCCTGCACGAGGCGATCTACGGGCAGGGCTCGAACCCGACCGGGTGGGCGGCGCAGCGCGTCCGCGACGAGTTCCCCGAGTTCGCCCCGGACCCGGACGACCGCGACCCGCTGCTGTTCACCGGCGAGATGATCTACCCGTGGATGGTCGCGGACGACCCGTCCCTGGCGCCGCTGCGCGAGGCCGCCGACCTGCTCGCCGAGCACGACGACTGGCCCGCGCTGTACGACCCGGCGCGGCTGCGCGGCAACGACGTCCCGGTCAGCGCCGCCGTCTACCACGACGACATGTACGTGGACTTCGAGCTGTCGATGGAGACCGTCCAGTCCGTCGGGAGCGCCCGCGCGTGGGTCACCAACGAGTGGGAGCACGACGGGCTGCGCGTGAGCGACGGGCAGGTCCTGGACCGTCTCCTCCGCATGTCCCGCGGCGAGGTCTGAGACCCGCCCTCCCCAGGCCCCAGGCTCCCCCGTCAGACGACGGGGTCCAGGGCGACCAGCCTGGGGACGGCCGCCAGCAGTTCGCGGGTGTAGCCGTCCTCGGGGTGGTCGTAGACGGTGTCGACGTCGCCGGTCTCGACGACGCGTCCGGCGCGCATGACGGCGACGCGGTCGCAGACCCGCCGGACGACGGCGAGGTCGTGCGAGACGAACAGCAGCGCCAGGTCGCGTTCGGCGCGGAGCTCGGCGAGCAGCGCGAGGATCTGCGCCTGCGTCGAGACGTCCAGGGACGTCACGGGCTCGTCGCAGACCAGCAGGCGCGGGCCGGGCCCGAGCGCGCGGGCGATGCCGACGCGCTGGCGCTGCCCGCCGGAGAACTCGTGCGGGTAGGCGTCGTAGCGGCCGGGGTCGAGGCCGACGCGGTCCATCAGGTCGCGCGCGGTGCGCTCGGCGCCGGGCTCGCCGAGGACGCGCAGCGGGTCGGCGATGCTGTCGCCGACCGTGCGGCGCGGGTTGAGCGAGGCCAGCGGGTCCTGGAACACCATCTGGAGGTCGCGGCGCGAGGGCCGCAGGTCGCGGGCGGAGAGCCGGGTGACGTCGCGTCCGGCGAACTCGATCCGCCCGGAGGACGGCGCGAGCAGCCGCACGACCAGCCGCGCGAGGGTCGTCTTCCCGCTGCCGCTCTCCCCCACGACGCCGAGGGCCTCACCGGGCGCGACCTCCAGCGACACCCCGTCCACCGCCGGAACGGCCCGCCTCCGCAGCGGCGGCCCCGACACGAAGTCGCGCCGCAGATCGGTGACGCGCAGCAAGGGCTCCCGCCCCCGCGGCGGCTCGTGGCCTTCCGTGGCGCCGGGCGCCTCCGGGCGCGCCGGAGAGGTCACGCGGAGGCGCGGCGCGTCCAGGCGGGGGACGGACCGGAGGAGCTCGCGCGTGTAGCGGGCGGACGGGGTCCGCAGGACGCCGTCGACCGGCCCGTGCTCGACCGCGACGCCGTCCCGCATGACCAGGACGTCGTCGGCGGTCTCGGCGACGACGCCGAAGTCATGGCTGACCAGCAGCAACGCCATTCCGGTGTCGGTGCGGAGCTCGTCCAGGAGGGCGAGCAGGCGGGCCTGGACGGTGACGTCGAGGGCGGTGGTCGGTTCGTCCGCGACCAGGACGCGGGGCTCCAGCGCCAGGGCCATCGCGATCAGGGCGCGCTGGACCATGCCGCCGGAGAACTCGTGCGGGTGGGCGCGGGCGCGGCGCGGCGCGTCCGGGATGCCGACGCGGTCCAGGACCTCGACGGCCTTCGCCGCGGCGGCGCGGCGCGACGCGCCCGTGTGGACGCGGTACACCTCCGCGATCTGGTCGCCGACGCGCAGGTAGGGGTCGAGGGACGACAGCGGGTCCTGGAACACCATCGCGATCCGGCCGCCGCGCAGCCGCCGGAGGTCGGCGCCGGACGCGGCGAGCACGTCCGTGCCGTCCAGGAGGACCGAGCCGGTGACGTCCGCGCCGACGTGCAGGCGGGCCAGGGCGAGCGCGAGGCTGCTCTTGCCCGAGCCGGACTCGCCGACGACGCCGAGCGCGCGGCCGGGTTCCAGGTCGAACGAGACGCCGCCGACGGCCTCGCGGTCGCCGAAGCGGACCCGCAGGTCGCGGACGGAGAGGACGGGGGTCATGCGAGTTTCACTCTCGGGTCGATGGCGGCGTGCAGGAGGTCCGCGGCGGCGTTGGCGATCACGACGGCGGTCCCGGACAGCAGCGTCACGCCGACGATGACCGGCAGGTCGACGCTGGTGGTGGACTCGACGGCCAGCTTGCCGATGCCCGGCAGGCCGAACATGCTCTCGGTGAGCATCGCCGACACGATGATCGTGGCCAGCTCGACGGCGGTGAGGGTGGCGACGGGGGCGAGCGCGCCGCGCAGCGCGTGCCGCCGGACGACCTGCCGCTCGGACACCCCGTACGCGCGGAACGTCCGGACGTGGTCCTCGGCGAGCGTCTCCAGGGTGCCCGCGCGCGCGACCCGCGCGAACAGCGCCGCCTCGATGAGCGCGAGCGCGCACCACGGCAGCACCAGGTTGCGCGCCCACTCGGCGGGGTTCCGCGTGAGCGGGACGTAGCTCGGGAACGGCAGCACCTTCAGCCAGGCGCAGAACACCAGCAGCAGGACCAGCCCGATCAGGAACACCGGGGTCGAGAACCCGAGCAGGGTCACGCCGGTGATCAGGCGCTCCACGAGCGTCCCGCGGCGCAGCGCCGACAGCATGCCCGCACCGACGCCGGCCACCAGCGCCAGGAGGAGGGCGCCGAGCGTCAGCGACGCCGACACGGGCAGCCGGTCCAGGAGCAGGCTCGTCACGGGCTGGTCGGACTGGAACGAGTAGCCGAGGCAGGGCGCGGCGCAGTGGTCGACATCAGGGCCGGACGAGTAGTCGCGGCCGGCGACCAGCCCCTCCAGGAAGTGCCAGTACTGGAGGTGGACGGCCTGGTCGAGGCCGAGCTTGTGCCGGGTGACGTCGAGCTGCTCGGGCCCGCACCGCTTGCCGCACGCCAGGACGGCCGGGTCGCCGGGCATCAGGTAGAAGAGCCCGTAGACGATCGCCGACATCACCAGCAGCACCGCGACCGTCGCGAGGACGCGTCGCGTCAGGAACCAGATCACGCGTTCGTCCTTCCGGGGCCGGGGACGGAGGTCCGCTTCCGAACGCGGGCGGACGGCCCGCGCCTGTGAATCCGCACAGAGCTCATGTGAATCCGCACGGGGCTCATGTGAATCCGCACGGAGTTCATACGCGCACGCTCCGGGGGTCCAGGGCGCGGCGGACGCCGTCGGCGAACAGGGAGAAGGCCAGCAGGGTGACCAGCAGCAGACCGCCCGGGATGATCACGTAGGCGGGGTCGGTCTGGAACCAGGTGGTGGAGGTGGAGAGCATCTGCCCCCACGAAGGCGTCGGGGGCCGGACGCCCGCGCCGAGGAACGACAGGCCCGCCTCGTTGACGATGTTGTTGGGCACCTTCAGCGCGGCGAGCACCATGAGCGGGGTGGCGAGGCCGGGCAGGATCTCGCGCAACGCGATCCGCAGCGGCCGGGCGCCCGCGAGGCGGGCCGCGTCCACGTACTCGCGCGAGCGCAGCGACATGGCCTGGGCGCGCGTGACGCGAGCGATGTTCCCCCAGTTCACGGCCGTGATCGCGAGCGCGACCAGGACGGGCCGGGGCACCGACTGCGGGACGATCGCCATCAGCGCGAGCGCCAGCAGCAGCGACGGGAACGCGATCGCGATCTCGATGACGCGGCCGAGCACCGCGTCCAGGCGGCGCCCGCCGAGCCCGGCGGCCAGCCCGATCGCGATCCCGATGACCAGCTCCAGGACGGTCGCCGCGAGCGCGACGCCCAGCGAGACCCGCGCCCCGTGGACGACGCGGGCGAACACGTCGCGTCCGGTGCCCGGCTCGACGCCGAGCCAGTGGTCGCCGCTGATGCCGCCGAGCGCGCCGCGCGGGACGCCGCCGCGCGCCGAGTCGAGCAGCCGGCTGTGGAAGGTGGTGGGGTCCTGCCCCTCCAGGGCGGTGAGCAGCGGCGCGGCGAGCGCGGCCAGGGCCAGCAGGCCGACCAGGACGAGTGCGGCGAGGGCGGAGCGGTCGGCGAGCAGCCGCCGCCAGGCCCCGCCGCGCCGGGACGGAGCGGGGTCCGTCCCGGCGGCGGCTTCGGTGTCGAGCAGGGTCACGGCCGCGCGGTCACTTCACCGAGACGGACGAGACGTCGTACCAGCCGCGCCACTCGTCCACGTAGGCGTTCTTCACGTCCTTGCCGAACAGCGCGACGGTCTTCGGGTGGAACAGCGGGACGACCAGGGCCTGCTTGCCGATGGTGGCGTCGAGCGCGCCCCAGCGCGGGGCCGCCTGGGCGGCGTCGGTGATCGTGTTGATCCGGTCGATCTCCTTGTTCACCGCCGGGTCGTTCAGCTGGGCGAGGTTGTAGTTGCCGCCGCCCGTGAGGATCTGCCGTCCGTCGAAAACGGGGGTGAGGAACGGGCCGCCGGCAGGCCAGTCCGCGCCCCAGGTCTGGAGGCTGAGGGCGGGCTGTGTGGAGGGCTTGCCGGTGACGTTGCGGTAGTCGTCGTCGCTGAACGGCTTCGGCTTCACGGTGATCCCGGCCTGCTTCAGCGCGTCCTGGACGGCGGGCGCGACCTTGGGTCCGATGCCGTCGGTGTCGACGTTCGGGTACGCGAGGTCGACGGTGAGGCCGTTTCCGTATCCGGCCTGGGCGAGCAGCTCCTTGGCCTTGGCCGGGTTCCCGGTCTCACCGGCCGGGAAGTAGTCGTACGGCTGCTGCCCGAACGCTTTGCCGTCCGGCAGGAACGTGGTGGCCGGGGACGCCAGCTCGCTGCCGCCGATCGCGTTGATCACCGACTGCCGGTTCACCGCGTACGCGACGGCCTGCCGGACCCGGATGTCGTCGAACGGCTTCTTGGTGGTGTCGAACGCGAGGTACTTGGTCTCGCCGAACACGCCCCGCGCGACGCGCTTGGCGAGGTTCGGGTCGCCGCCGACGCGGGCGAGCTGCTCGGGGCCGACGGACGTGTCGGTGGTGATCGCCTTGGCGTCCGCGCCGGACCCGCTGGACAGCCTCTGGTCGATGACCGTCGCGTCCAGGCCGGCGGTGATCTCGATCCGGTCCGGGCAGGCGAGCCGCTGGTCGTCGACGGCCCGGGACCAGGACGTGTTCCGGACGAGCACGAGACGCTTCCCGACCTCGTACTTCTCGACCTTGTACGGGCCGCTGGAGACGGGCGCGTTCTGGTACTTGACGCCGGTGTCCCTGGCCTTCGGGACGGGCGAGAACTGGGTCGCCGTCGCGAGGTAGGGGAAGTCGCCGTGCGGCGCGCGGAGCTTGAAGACGATGGTCCTGTCGTCCGGCGTCTCGATGGACTTCAGGTCGGCGCCCTTGTAGGGCCCCTGGTAGCCGGTGCCGTCCACGAGCCAGTCGTGCAGGTAGGGCGCGCCGCCGGGCAGCTCCGGCGCGAACGAGCGCTCGATGCCGTACTTGACGTCCTTGGACGTGATGGGGGTGCCGTCCTCGAACTTCAGGCCGTCCCGGAGCGTGTACTTCCAGGTCCTGGCGTTGTCGCCGGGGGTGCCGAGGTCGGTGGCCAGGTCGGGGACGGGCTTGGTGCCGTCCTGCCCGGGGACGCGCTGGCGGGTGGTGAGCGTCCGGTACACCAGCGACGGGAGCGCGCCGCCGCCCGAGGTGTAGAGCGTGGCCGGGTCGAACTTCCCGAGTCCGCCCTGGTTGAGCACGGTCAGCGTGCCGCCCTGGCAGGTCTTCGCATCGAACGCGGCATCGGACGCGACATCGGACGCCGCGCCGCCGCCGGAGCCGGAGCCCCCGCCGCAGCCGGCCACGGCGGACGTGGCCGCCAGCAGCGCGGATCCGAGGAGGACGAACGGTCGCAGCCTCATGTGGGGTGCCTCTTCTCCCTCTGCGCCCTCGGGGGATCGGGGCGCGAGGCATGACCGTAACCGCCGTTCCGGGCTTTTGCAACTTTCCCTACCTTTTTAGTAGGTTGGCGGCGGGAGAGAACCCCTCCCGGCGTTCCGGAAGGGGTCGCAAGTCAGTCGGTCGCGGGTCAGGCGGTCGTGGGGGTGAACACCCATTTGCGGTACGACCAGTAGCGGAACCACGAGCCGAGGCCGAGACCGGCGAGCAGGCTGAGGTTGTAGGCGATCCCGCCGTGCAGGTGCAGCGTGTAGTAGACGAAGCCCGTGCACAGCACCTGGATCAGCATGCCGATGCCGTTGAGCGTCAGGAAGATCGCGAACTCGCGGCCGGAGCCGTCGCTGTCGCGGTGCCGGAACGTCCAGTACCGGTTCGCCAGGTAGGACGTGCCCGTGGAGACCAGGGTCGGGATGACCACGCTCGTCACCGGGGACCCGCCGAGCCAGGCGCGCAGCAGGTTCGCCCCGCCGATCGTGATCACCGTGCCCACGAACCCCACGAAGCCGAAACTGAGCAGTTCGCTCAGGAACGGCCGGTAGGGACGCACGGCCATGGCCACTTTGGTGGGCCTTGACCGCTGCAAGGTGCTCACTTGCCGGAACATTACCCGACACGTCCGGATGGATCGCCTCGACCCTGATCACAGAAAGGTCAACGATCAGCGGCGCGCGTCACGCCCGCGAGCAGGACGATCATGCCCGAGAGCACCGCCGGGACGGCCAGCGCCCACGGCAGTCCGACCGCCTGCGCGACGAGCCCGATCACCGGAGGGCCGCCCAGCAGGCCGAGGTAGCCGACCGCCGTGACCCGGGCGATCCCGTGCGCCGCCGGGACGCCGGGCAGGTTCCCCGCCGCGCTGAACGTGACCGGCGCCACCACCGCGACTCCGGCCCCGAACAGTGTGAAACCGGCGACGGCCGCCCACGGCTCGCCGATCGCGAGGCCGCCGCCGAGGCCCGCGCACGCCACCAGCGACCCGGCCCGCAGCACCCGCGCGGCCCCGAAACGCCCGACGACCCGGTCCCCGGCGAGCCGTCCGACGGTCATGGCCACCGCGCACCCGGCGTACCCGAGGCCCGCGAGCCCGGCCCCGGTCCCGAGGGACTCCTTCAGGTAGACCGCGCTCCAGTCCGCCATCGCGCCCTCGCCGACGAACGAGCAGAGCCCGATCACGCCGAGCAGCGCCAGCAGGAACCCCGCCCCTGTTCTCTTCCGACCCGGGGCGGCGACGGGCTCGCCGTCCGCGATCGGGTCGGAGAGGACGGTGCCGGGCTCCTCGTCCAGATGCGGATTGGAGCGATCCAGCAGGCCGCGCGCGCCGGTGAGCAGCAGGACGGCGAACAGGACGCCGAGGACGCTCAGGTGCACGCCCACCGGCACGCCCGCGTGCGCCGCCGCTGATCCCGCCACGGCCACGGCCAGCGTCCCGATGCTGTAGACGCCGTGCAGGCCCGACATGATCGGACGCCCGTAACCGCGCTCGATCGCGACGCCCTGGGCGTTCATCGCGACGTCCATCAGCCCGAGGGACGCGCCGAGCAGCACCAGCGCGCCGACCAGCATCGGCAGGTTCGCCGCGAGGCCGAGCGCCACCGGGGCCAGCGCCGCCGCCGTCCCGGACACCAGGACGGTCGCCCGGCTGCCCCAGCGCGCGACCGTGCGGCCCGCGACACGGGTCGCGAGGACGACCCCGACCGGCGAGCCGAGCAGCGCCAGGCCGAGCGTCCCGGCGCTCAGCCCGAGATGCTCCTTGATCTGCGGGATCCGCGCGACCCAGGCCGCGGCGGAGAGCCCGTGCGCGAGGAAGGCCACGGTGACCGCGCGCCGCGCGGTCCGCAGGTCGGGGAGCACCGGGGGCGCGAGAGCGGTCACCCCCCACACCCTATGACCGGAATCGCCCGATTTTGATCTCCGGACTCAGAGCAGTTCGGCGAGCGGCACCTTCGGGTCGGCCAGCCGGGCCCGGTCGGGCGAGGCGCCACCGGCGACAAGGCGGCGCAGGTCGTCCGCGACCTCCCAGACGTTGACGTTCATCGCCGCGGCCACCCGCCCGGCGGAACGCCAGAACGCGATGAACTCCAGGGAGCCGGGCTCGCCGCGGAACACGACCTCGTCGTACTCCCCCGGGGACACCAGGCCCGTCATCTCCATGCCGAGCTCGTACTGGTCGGAGAAGAAGTACGGCAGCGCGTCGTGGACGACGTCCCGGCCGAGCATCGCGCGCGCCGCGACCGGGCCGCCGTCCAGGGCGTTCGCCCAGTGCTCCACCCGGACGCGCCGTCCCAGCACCGGATGGTCGTGCGACGCCACGTCGCCCGCCGCGAAGATGTCGGGATCGGAGGTGCGCAGGCCCGCGTCCACGAGGATCCCGTCGGAGACCTCCAGGCCCGCGTCCTCGGCCAGCGCGGTGTTCGGACGGGCGCCGATCCCCACGATCACGACGTCCGCCGGGATCTCCGCCCCACCGGACGACACGACCGCCGACACCTGGCCCGCGCCCCAGAACCCGGCCACGCCCTGGTCGAAGCGGAGGTCCACGCCGTGCCGCCGGTGCAGGCCGGCGAACACCTCGCCCGCCTCGGGTCCCACATGCCGGTACAACGGGCCGGGGTCGGGTTCGACGATCACCACGTCGTTGCCGTAGGAGCGCGCCGCCGCGGCGGTCTCCAGGCCGATCCAGCCCGCCCCGGCCACCACGACGCGCCGTCCGCCCGGGGACAGCGCCTCGCGCAGCACCGCCGCGTCCGAGAGCGTGCGCAGGTAGTGGATGCCCTGGAGTTTCGCGCCCGGGACGTCCAGCCTCCTCGGCGACGACCCCGTGGCCAGAAGCAACCGGTCGTAGCCGAGCCGCTCCCCCGTCGACAGCACGACCACGTGGGCGCCGCGCTCCACCGACGTCGCGGACGTCCCGGAGCGCAACTCCACCCGGTTCTCCTCGTACCACCCCGCCGGGTGGACGTGCGCCGACTCCCGCGTGTCCGTGCCCAGCAGGAACCCCTTCGACAGGGGCGGACGCTCGTACGGGCGCTCGATCTCCTCGCCCACCAGGACGACCCGTCCTCCGAACCCCTCCCGCCGCAGCGTCTCCGCCGCCTTGGCTCCGGCGAGGCTCGCTCCGACGATGACGAACGTCTCCTCGGGCATGGCGTGTCTCCTTAGCGTGGGCTCCCGGACACGGGCCGTCCCTCTCTGACTACGCCGACTCCCCTCCGGAGACAAGGGCACGATGGCGGGCGACCGCGGAGGTGTCGGTGAGGGACGCGATCTGGTCGACGACGGCGCGCAGCCGCCCGGCGTCGTCGGACGCGGCCTCGAACGCCTCGCGGAAGACCGGGTCGAGGGTGCCCGGGGCCCCCGCGACCATGCGCTCCGCCAGCTCCATGATCAGTTCGCGCTGGCGGGCGCGCTCGGTCTCGTGGCTGATCCAGACGTGGTGCGCGGTGATGCCCTTGAGCACGGCGCACTCCAGCCGCTGCGCGCGCGGGACGATGAGGTCGGCCGCGTACCGGCTCAGCGGACGGTCGCCGTAGGCGGCGCGCGTCTCCTCCTCGGCCGCGACGCAGAACCGTCCGATCAGGGAGCTCGTCAGGTTCTTCAGTGCGGCGAGCGCCCGCGTGGACCCGTCGTAGCGGTCCGGCCAGTACGGCTCGGCGAGCAGGTCGGTGAACCGCGCCTCGAGTTCCGCGACGTCCGCGACCACCGGCTGCGCCCTGCGCGCGGGCAGGCCGTGCCCGTGCACCCCGGACATACCGGTGCCGGACGGATCGCCGGGCGCCGCCGAGCAGTACAGCTTCACCGCGGTCTCGCACACCAGGCGCAGCTCGGCCGGATCGGCGAGCAGTGCGAAGTCGATGTGCCCGGCGACCAGCGCGTCCTCCAGGTCGTGGACGGAGTAGGCGACGTCGTCGCTCCAGTCCATGACCTGGGCCTCGAAGCACGCGCGGCCCTCCGGCGCGTCCTCGCGGACCCACCTCGCGTACGCGCGGTCGTCCTCGTAGACGCCGTACTTGCCGTTCACCGCGTCGGCCCGCGTCCACGGGTACTTCATCGCGGCGTCGAGCGCGGCGCGGGTCAGGTTCAGGCCGACGCTGCCCCCGTCCGGGGCGAACGACTTCGGCTCGAGCCGGGTCAGGACGCGCAGGCTCTGCGCGTTCCCCTCGAAGCCGCCGCAGTCGCGGGCCACGACGTCGAGGGCGACCTCGCCGTTGTGCCCGAAGGGCGGATGGCCGATGTCGTGCGACAGGCACGCCGTCTCGACGAGGTCCGGATCGCAGCCGAGGGACTTGCCGAGCTCCCGTCCGACCTGGGCGCATTCGAGGGAGTGGGTCAGGCGGGTGCGCAGGATCTGCGGGCTGCCCGCGGGGTCGGGTTCGCCGGGCGACGCGACCTGGGTCTTGGCGGCCAGCCGGCGCAGCGCCGCGCTGTGCAGCACGCGCGCCCGGTCGCGCTCGAAGGCGGTGCGGTCACGGCGTTTGGGCGGCTCGGGGGCCCGGCGCGCACGATCGAAGTCGGTGTATACGCTCATCTCCTCCCAGCGTACGCACCGCACCTCGAACCCGCCGACGCGACCATCGACCCCCTACCACCGAGGCGAGGGCAAATGACCGCAAGTCGAAGGAAATCGGCCGCCAGCCGACGCCACCCGTCCACGAACCTGCCGGGGTGCGGCGCATGACCACCACGCTGCGCGCGATCCTCGCGCTCACCCTCCTCGCCGGCTTCTACCTGCTGGTCGGGCTCATCCTCGCGGTCGCCGTGGCCGCCGACGCGCTCTACCTCACCCACCCGTCGCACCTCGCCGCGCTCAAGGGCGTGATCGTGCTGACCGTCGCGGCGCTCGCGCTGCTGCGCGCCCTGTTCATGGTCGGCCGCAAGAAGGACGGCGACGACGCCTACGGACGGATCGTCTCCCCGCAGGAGGAGCCGGAGCTGTGGCAGGAGGTCACCGCGCTCGCCGGGGCCGTCGGCACCGCCCCGCCGGACGAGATCCGGCTCGTCCCGGACGTGAACGCCGCCGTCATGGAGGAGACGTCCTGGCTCGGCCTGCGCGCCAGGCACCGGCGGATGTTCATCGGGCTGCCGCTGCTCGGACTGCTCAGCCGGTCCGAGCTCGCCTCCGTCCTCGGGCACGAACTCGGCCACTACAGCGGCTCGCACACCCGCCTCGGCCAGCCCACCTACCGCGGACGCGTCGCACTCATCCGGACCGTCGGCGGCCTCGGCAACCACCCCTTCGTCCAGCGGCTGTTCGTCTGGTACGCCAAGCTCTACTTCCGCATCTCCGAGGCCGTGTCACGCCGCCAGGAACTCGAGGCGGACGAGTTCGCCGTGAAGATCGCCGGACGGCGGGCCGCGTCCGAGGCGCTGACGAAGGTGCACATCGCGGGCGCCGCGTGGGGGGCGTACGGGTCGGAGTACCTGCCACTGATCGGGCCCGCCAAGGCCCGTCCGACCGAGCTGTACGGGGGCCTGCGGCACCTGCTGAACGGCCAGCGCGAACGGTTCCTGAACGAGGCGAACAGCGCCGAGACGTCCCCGTACGACTCCCACCCGAGCCTGCCGGACCGGCTCGCCGCGATCTCCCGGCTGCCCGAGAGCCCCGTCCACGTGGACGGACGGCCCGCCGCGACCGTCCTGCGCGACCCGGCCGGCGCCGAGCGCGCCATCGAGGCGGACCTCTGGTCGGACGAGGCGCGCGCCCTCCCCGCCGTCCCCTGGGAGGAGCTCGCCGCCCGCGCCCTGTACAACGGGGCCAACGCCGAGGCGGTCAGCGACCTGCTCGTGGCGGCGCAGCGGATCAACGGCGCGCCCGAGCCGACCCTCGGCGGGGCGTTCGCCGCCGTCGCCGCCGGACGGATCGGCGAGCTGGCCGCCGGGCTCCGCGACCTCGGCTGGCAGGGCAACGGCGACGACCCCGCCCTGGTCGAGAACGTGCTGGTCCGCGCGGTTCAGGGCGTCCTGGTCGAGACCCGCCGGGCGCGCTGGATCCTGTCCTGGGAGGGCCCGATCACGCTGCGGGACGCGTCCGGCGCGGAGGTCGAGGTCAAGGACGCCGTCTCCCACGTCATCGCGAACCCGGCGGCGTCCGGCGAGCTGCGCGCCCTGCTGGAGCGCTACGGCGTCCCGGCGGAACACCGTCCCGCCCTCCTGGCCGCCCAGGCCCAGGGGCCGTACCGGCAGGCGCCCCACCCGCAGGGGCCGTACCCGGCGACGCAGCAGGGGCCGTACCCGCAGGGGCCGCCCCGCTAGGACGGCGGGTCAGCGGCCGGGCGAGGCGGTCGGGGAGACCGTGGTGCCGGGATTGTCCGGGACGACGCCCTTGATCGTCTCGTCTGGGGTGTGGACGCTCCGGCCGAGCAGGACGTAGGAGAGGTATCCGCCGGTCTCGCGGACGATGTAGTGGTACTGGGTGTCGCGGGTCTGGACGCTCGGGCCGCTGCGGGTCGGCGAGCCGGCGGGGCTGATGCCGTTGTCGGACGCCATCCGCTTGGCCCGCAGCTCGTGCCACGGGTCGGTGACGATCACGCCGGAGTGCAGGCCCAGACGGCGGTACTCGGCGCCGACGGCCTTGAAGCTCTCCAGCGTGTCGCGGCCCACCGGGACGGAGACGACCTTGTCGGCCGGCACGCCGCCGACCCGGACCAGCCAGCGGCGGCCGGAGTCGGCCTCGGTGAAGTTGTCGCCGGGCGCCTTGCCGCCGACCGTGACGATGCGCGGCGCGACGCCCTGCTTGTAGAGCTCCAGGGCGTGCTGGAGCCGCCACTTGAGGGTCGGCGACGGGACGCCGTTGTACTGCGCCGCGCCCAGCACGATGATCGCGTCCGAGCGGGGCCGCTCGTCCTGCCGGGCCTGGTACCAGACGCGGAGGCCGACGGTGAGCGGGGTCACCACCACGGTCCCGACGAGGGCGGCGACCACCCCGACGGTGACCACGAACCAGCGCGGACGGGGCCTGCGCCGTTTGCGTCCGCGCGCGTTGCCGCGCCCGCTCCCGGTCTCCTCGTCGTGGGCCTCGGTCTCGAAGTCCGGCTCGTTCTCCGGCACGTGCAGTTCCCTCGTCATCGCACCTGACACGCTAGTTAGACGACGCCGGAGAAGCGAACGGTTCGCCCGGCCCGCCAGGTATCGAAACCGGACGGACCGGGCGCGAGATCATCCCGGTGCGGCGCCCCCCGGGACATGCCCCGGGACGAGCCCCTGGACGAGGGGTCAGCGGCTGTCGCTGCCCGCCGTCTCGATGGCCGCGCGGCCCGCCTCGAGCCGCGCGACGGGCACGCGGAACGGCGAGCAGGACACGTAGTCCAGCCCCACCTCGTGGCAGAAGTGGACCGAGTCGGGGTCGCCGCCGTGCTCGCCGCAGATGCCGAGCTTCAGGCCCGGACGTGTCGCCCGGCCCTCCTCGACGGCGATCCGGACGAGCCGTCCGACGCCCTCGCGGTCCAGCGTCTCGAAGGGCGAGACGCCGAAGATGCCCAGTTCCAGGTACCGCGAGAAGAACGCGGCCTCCACGTCGTCCCGGGAGAAGCCCCAGGTCATCTGGGTGAGGTCGTTGGTGCCGAAGGAGAAGAACTCGGCCGCCTCGGCGATCTGCCCGGCGGTGAGCGCGGCCCGCGGGACCTCGATCATGGTGCCGATCAGCGCCGGGACGTCCACGCCGGTCGTCTCGGCGACCGCGCGCAGGATGCCCTCGGCCTCCTCGCGGACGGACTCCAGCTCCTGCACCGCGCCGACGAGCGGGATCATGATCTCGGGGCGGGGGTCCCCGCCGGCGGCGCGCCGGGCTGCGGCGGCCTCGGCGATCGCCCTCACCTGCATGGCGAAAAGCCCCGGAATCACCAAACCGAGCCGCACTCCGCGCAGTCCGAGCATAGGGTTCTGCTCGTGCAGCCGGGTCACGGCCTCCAGCAGGCGGCGGTCCTGCGGATCGGCGTCCGCTCCGGCGAGCGCCACCTTCACCGACAGCTCGGTGAGGTCGGGAAGGAACTCGTGCAGCGGGGGGTCGATGAGCCGGATCGTGACCGGCAGCCCGTCCATGGCCTCGAAGATCCCCTCGAAGTCCGCGCGCTGCAGCGGCTCCAGAGCGTCGAGGGCGGTCTGCCGCTCCTCGTCGGTCCCGGCGAGGATCAGCTTCTCGACCAGCTGCCGCCGGTCGCCGAGGAACATGTGCTCGGTGCGGCACAGGCCGATGCCCTGCGCGCCGAACCGGCGGGCGCGGGCGGCGTCCTCGGGGTTGTCGGCGTTCGCCCGGACGCTCATCCGCGCCTTGGCGTCGGCGTGAGCCATGAGGCGGTCGACGGCGTGGACCAGCTCGTCCCCGCCGGTGGCGGGCAGCCGCCCCTCGAAGTACTGGACGACCGGGGAGTCCTCGACCGGGACCTCGCCCAGGTAGACCAGGCCGCTGGTGCCGTCGATGGAGATGACGTCGCCCTCGGTGACGACCACGCCGCCGGGGGCGGTGAACCGGCCCGCGCGGACGTCGACGTCGAGCTCCTCGGCGCCGCAGACGCAGGTCTTGCCCATGCCGCGGGCGACGACGGCGGCGTGCGAGGTCTTGCCGCCGCGGGAGGTGAGGACGCCGCGCGCGGCGACCATGCCCGCCAGGTCGTCGGGGTTGGTCTCGCGCCGGACGAGGATGACGTCCTCGCCCCTCTCCGCGGCGGCGACGGCGGCGTCGCTGCTGAACACGGCCTTGCCGACGGCGGCGCCCGGCGAGGCGTTCATGCCCCGGGTGAGCTTCCGGGCGTCCCCGGCGGCGGAGGTGTCGAAGCGGGGGAACATCAGGTTGGCGAGCTGGTCGCCGGTGACGCGGGAGGCGGCCTCGTCGGCGTCGATGAGTCCCTGGTCGAGCAGCTGGCAGGCGATGCGGAACGCCGCGGCGGCGGTCCGCTTGCCCACCCGGGTCTGGAGCATCCACAGCTTGCCGCGCTCGATCGTGAACTCGATGTCGCACATGTCGCGGTAGTGGTTCTCCAGCGTCTCCATGATCTCGAGCAGCCGGTCGTAGGAGCTCTTGTCGATCCGCTCCAGCTCGGTCAGCGGGACGGTGTTGCGGATGCCCGCCACCACGTCCTCGCCCTGCGCGTTCTGCAGGTAGTCGCCGTAGACGCCCTGGTGGCCGGACGCGGGGTCGCGGGTGAAGGCGACGCCGGTTCCCGAGTCCATGCCGAGGTTGCCGAACACCATCGAGCAGATGTTGACGGCGGTGCCGAGGTCGACCGGGATCCGCTCCTGCCGCCGGTAGAGGATGGCGCGCGGGGCGTTCCAGGAGTCGAAGACCGCGAGCGTGGCGAGGTTCATCTGCTCGCGCGGGTCGGTCGGGAAGTCGCGCCCGGTCCCGTCCTTGACGATCTTCTTGAACGTCTGGACGAGGGCGCGGACGTCGGCGGCGTCGAGGTCGACGTCGTTGGTGACGCCCTTGACGCGCTTGGCCTCTTCGAGGGCGTCCTCGAACAGCTCGCCGTCGAGGTCGAGGACGGTCTTGCCGAACATCTGGATCAGCCGGCGGTAGGAGTCCCAGGCGAACCGCTCGTCGCCCGCCTGCGCGGCCAGGCCCGCGACGGAGTCGTCGTTCAGGCCGATGTTGAGGACGGTCTCCATCATGCCCGGCATGGAGAACTTGGCCCCGGAGCGGACGCTGACCAGGAGCGGGTCGTCCGGCTGGCCGAGCTTCTTGCCCATCGCCGTCTCCAGCGCGGTCAGGTGCTCGTCGATCTCGATCTCGAGCCCCTCGGGGAGGGTGCCGTGCTCGAGGTAGTACCTGCAGGACTCGGTCGTGATCGTGAAGCCGGGCGGCACGGGCAGCCCGAGATTGGTCATCTCGGCCAGGTTGGCGCCCTTGCCTCCCAGCAGATCCTTGAGGTCCTTGTTGCCCTCTGTGAAGTCGTACACGAACTTCGGCACGGGGAGCTCCTTCTCGCTCCGGTTCCACCCAACGACAGCGCTCGGTCTCCCGCACCCGGCCCGCCCGCGATGTCAATAAATGATCGCGTTTGTCCGGGCACTAGAAGCTTCGCCCTGTTTGCGGGGACTGTACCCGCGCAAGCGGCACCCGCTCGCCGCCCGTCGCCACGGCGCGCATTTTCCCAGGTCAGGAGCATTGTAATGGCCTATACCAATGGCGACGGAGCAGACCTCCCCGGTGGGAACCCCCACCAACGCCCGGCCCGTCCGGCGGGCGCACCGGGCCCGTCCCGGCCCCCGGACGGCATGACCGAGCCGACCCGGCCCATGGCCGGGTCATTGCCGAGGGGAGGGAATGATGGATCACAGAGGAGGTGAGGCCGTGAGGCCGAAGGTCGCCGGTGGGCGAGCGGGAGAACCGTTCGCTCCGATCGCCGACTACGGGTTCCTGTCGGACTGCGAGACGACCGCGCTGGTCGCGCCCAGCGGGAACATCGAGTGGATGTGCCTGCCCAAGATGGACTCGCCCAGCGTGTTCGGCTCCATCCTCGACAGGGACGCCGGATATTTCCGGGTCGGCCCCGCGGGCGTCGAGGTGCCCGCCGCCCAGCGCTACATCCCCGGCACGATGGTGATGGAGACCACGTGGTGGGTGCACGGGGGCTGGCTCGTGGTGACCGACGCCCTGCTCATGGGCCCGTGGCACCACGAGGACGAACGGTCCCACACCCACCGCAGGGCCCCCACCGACTACGACGCCGACCACGTCCTGCTCCGCATGGTGCGCTGCGTCAACGGGCAGGCCCAGGTCCGGCTCGACTGCATGCCCGTGTTCGACTACGGCCAGTCCCCCGCCCGCTGGGAGCACTCCGGCGTGGGCTACCACGAGGCCGTCGCGCGCGGGAACGGCGTCGCGCTGCGCCTGACCACCGACATGAACGTCGGGTTCGAGGGCTCGCTCGCCACGTCCCGGACGCTGCTCAAGCAGGGCGACGCCCGGTTCGTCGCGCTGTCCTGGAGCGAGCACGAGCCGCCCGCCACCTACGAGGACGCGCACGAGCGGCTCGTCTGGACCGTCCACCACTGGCAGCACTGGCTGGACCGGGGCCGGTTCCCCGACCACCCCTGGCGCAGCCACCTCCAGCGCAGCGCGCTGACGCTGAAGGGGCTGACGTTCGCGCCGTCCGGGGCGGTCGCGGCGGCGGCGACGACCTCGCTGCCCGAGACGCCCGGCGGCGAGCGGAACTGGGACTACCGCTACACCTGGATCCGCGACTCGACGATGGCCCTGTGGGCGTTCTACACGCTGGGCTACGACTGGGAGGCCAACGACTTCTTCTACTTCATCACCGACGTCGCCGAGGCCGCCGAGGGCAAGCTCCAGATCATGTACGGCCTGGACGGCCGGGAGGAGCTGCCCGAGTCCACGCTCGACCACCTCAGCGGGTACGACGGCGCCCGCCCGGTGCGCATCGGCAACGAGGCGTACGTCCAGAACCAGCACGACGTGTGGGGCGCGATCATCGGATCGGTCTACATGTTCGTGCGCAAGCGCGACCGGCTGGACGACCGGCTCTGGAAGATCGTCGTCAAGCAGGTCGAGGACGCCCTGGACAACTGGCGCCAGCCGGACGCCGGGATGTGGGAGGTGCGCGGCGAGCCGCAGCACTTCACCTCGTCCAAGCTGTTCTGCTGGGTCGCGGCCGACCGCGGCGCGCGGCTCGCCCGGATCCGCGGCGACCACGACCGGGCCCGGCGCTGGCAGGCGGCCGCCGACGAGATCCACGCCGACGTCCTCGCGCACGCGCTGGACGACCGGGGCGTGTTCGTCGCGCACTACGGCGCCACCTCGCTGGACGCCTCGTCCCTGCTGATCCCGCTGCTGGGCTTCCTGCCGCCGGACGACAAGCGGGTCCGCGAGACGGTGCTCGCCATCGCCGACGAGCTGTCCGAGGACGACCTGGTGCTGCGGTACCGGGCCGCCGAGACCGACGACGGCTTCGACTCGGAGGAGGGCACCTTCACGATCTGCTCGTTCTGGCTGGTCAGCGCCCTGGTGATGATCGGCGAAGTGGAACGCGCCAAGGCCCTGTGCGAGAAGCTGCTGAGCTACGCCAGCCCGCTGCAGCTGTACGCCGAGGAGATCGACCCGCACACCGGGCGGCACCTGGGGAACTTCCCGCAGGCGTTCACCCACCTGGCGCTGATCAACGCCGTGATGCAGGTCATCCAGGCCGAGCAGCGCGAGAGCGAGCCGGGACTCGTCTGATCGCAGGGTGAGGGCCGGGGCGGACGTCAGCGTCCACCCCGGCCCTTCGCTCGTCCGGACCGTCCGAAAGCGCCCGGGGTCAGCCGGTGACGCGGTCGAGCGGGGCGGGCGTGAGGACGGAGTGGGCCCGCAGGTAGGCGACGAACGCCTCATGGTCGGGCCTGGCGTTGCGGTAGGGGTCGGTGAAGCCGGTCAGCGCCGGGTAGCCGTCCGCGCCGATCAGCGTGTAGGCGAGCGCCGCGACCCGGTAGGTGCGCGCGGGATCGAGCGGCCTTCCGTCGATGAGGACGTCCTTGGCGTCCACGCGGTCGCCCTCCGGACGGCTCGCGTCGTACCGGTACCGGACGTTCCCGGAGACCGCCAGCGGCGCGAACCCGCCCTTCTGCCACTGCTGCTCGAGCGCCTGGTGGATCTTCTCGCCGGTCAGGCCCACCGTGAGGATCGGGTTGCCGTAGCCGTAGGCGCGCCACGCCTCGCCGTAGGTGATCCGGCCGTCGGCGTCCCCGGGGGACGTGCCCTTGGCGAAGGGCAGGTCGGCGGCGAGGGGCGTGCTGCCGGTGGCGGGCTTGGCGGCGACGAGCGCGAGGTCGGCGCGTCCGGACCTGTTCTGCCCGGCCTCCCACAGCTGGACGTCGGCGGCGAGGTCGCCGAGGGTGCTCTCGCCGTGGGCGTTCGCGGCGCGCGTGAGGTCGCCGGTCTGGGCGGCGAGCGGTTCGGCGGCGCGGCGGTTCCCGCGGTCCGTCCAGTAGTCGGCGATGCGCTTGACCTCGGGGTCGGGCGCGATGTCGCGGGTGACCGGGTGGTTCACCGCCGTCGTCGCGGACCGGTCCACCTCGCCCGAGCGCGGGTCGAGTCTCAGGTCGATCTCGCTGATCAGCCGCCCGTGGTTGAGGCCCTCGATGACCGGACGGGGGTTGCCCGCCGGGTCGGGCAGCGAGCAGTTGAAGCCCGCGTGCCAGTGCCCGGTCACGATCGCGTCGATGTCCGGGGACGCCTGCCTGGCGAAGTCGACGACCGGCCCGGTCGGGTTGACGCAGGCGTTGAAGCCGCCCGCGGCCGTCCCGCCGTCGTGGACGTTCGCCACGATCGCCCGGACGCCGCGTCTCCGCAGCTCGGCGGCGTACCTGTTCGCCGTCTCCAGCAGCGGCAGCGAGCGCAGGCCGGGCTGGTAGGACGTGCTGCCGACCGGCGCGTCCGGAACGGTCAGGTTGATGAACCCGACGGGCAGCCGCCTGCCGTTCGCGCCGCGCACCCACTCGATCGTGTACGGCTTCAGGATGGGCTTGCCGGTGCGCGCGTCGACGATGTTGCCCGTGGAGAACGGGAAGTCCGCGCCGTGGAAGCGGCGGCCGGTCGAGTCGGTGTAGCAGGTGTCCACGTCGCGCTGCCCGAACCCGGCGCAGCGGCCCTTCATCATGTGGTCCTTGAGGTAGGACGGCGAGACGTCCAGCTCGTGGTTGCCCACCGTGGAGAACCGGACGCCCAGCTTGTTCAGCACCTCGACGGTCGGCTCGTCGCCGAACGCGTCCACCTCGAAGGGCCAGCCGCTGAAGTTGTCCCCGGCGGAGAACAGGATCGAGTTGGCCCGGCCCGCGCTCAGGCGCTTGAGGTGCGCAGCGTTGTAGGCGGCGCCGCCGACGCTCAGCTTCGTGCCGTCCGGCAGCTGGACCTGCCCGTTCGCGGCGTCGTTGTACGGCTGGAGGTAGCCGTGGAAGTCGGTGATCGACAGGAGCTGGACGTCCACGGGGGCGGGGGCGGCGAGGGCCGGGGCGGCCTGGAACGTTCCGAGGGCCGCGGCGGCCGCCAGTGGCGCCGCGAGGACGGCCCGCCGCGCCGTGCGGCGTCCCGGCCAGGGGGATCGGGGTGACCGGGGTGAACGCTGTGCCGGCGTGAGCCGCGTGGTCCTCCGTCGTGACGGTCGCATGTGCCGTGTCCGTTTCGTCGGGTGCGGGGGTACGGCACAGCAGATGATCATCCGGAGATGACGCGCGTCCCACGCCGGAACCGACGGCGCGTGAACACCGGACGGGACGCGGGACGACACCCGGCACAGGCGCCGATGGCAGCGCAGGGAGCGATGGCGGCGCAGGGGCCGATGGCGGCGCAACCGCCCAACCCTTCACCGTAACCCGACTTGGAATGTGAAGGACTGTCAGCTTCTGGCCATAACAAGCTCGGTCAACCTCCTTTGCGCGCGCCGTAGATGAAGTTACTTTCGCGTTGCCCACCCCGTAACCGGACAAAGGAGCCTCCGGTGGCACAAATCAGGAAGTCATTCATCATGGGCGCGGCGGCCGTCGCGCTCGTAGCCGGCTCCGCGACCGCCGCGTCGGCGGCCGGAACCGGCATCCACTCGGGCTCGGCGACCGGGCCCCTCTTCACCGGGAACGTCCAGGCGTCGCTGCTCGGAACCGCGTCCGTCACCACCTCGCTCGGCGGCGGATCCTGCAACCAGTCCACGATGACGGGCTCGGTGAACTCCGACGGCACCGGAGTGAAGATCACCGGCGCGTCGTTCACCAACAACCCCGGCCCGTCCTGCCCGGGCGGCGGCGGCAGCGTCGCCGTGAGCGCGCAGGGCCTGCCCTGGACCGGCGGGAACGTCACCTACGACTCCGCCCACACCGGCGGACGCGACGCCAGCATGACCATCGCCGGGTTCAAGGTGAAGGCCGTCGCCAGCATCCTCGGCGGCATCACCTGCTACTACGGCGGCAGCGTCACCGCCAACGGGTTCAACGCCGACAACGCGTCGCGGCCCGTCACCACCGTCAGCCAGGCCGAGATCCAGCTGAACAACGTCACGGTGAACGTCCAGTCCGGCGGCAGCTTCCTCTGCCCGTCGACGGCCACCGTCTCGGCCACCTACCAGCTCCTGGGCGAGAGCTCGCCCGGTTCCGGCACCTACAACCAGCAGCTGTGGGTCGAGAGCTCCTGACCCGCCCCACGTGAGTCCCGCGCCGGCGCGTCCACCCCGCCTCGTTCCCCAGGCGCCCGGCGCAACGTGAAGGGGCCGTCTCCCCGGGAGGGAGACGGCCCCTGTCACGTTCGGGCGCCTCGGCGTCAGCAGCCGACGAGCTGGGCGGCGAGGAACGACTCGACCTGGCTCAGCGAGATGCGCTCCTGGCTCATCGTGTCCCGCTCACGGACGGTCACCGCGTCGTCCTCAAGGGTGTCGAAGTCGACGGTGACGCAGAACGGGGTGCCGATCTCGTCCTGGCGGCGGTAGCGGCGGCCGATCGCGCCCGCGTCGTCGAACTCGACGTTCCAGTTCTTGCGGAGCTGGGCGGCCAGGTCACGCGCCTTCGGCGACAGGTCGGCGTTCCGGGACAGCGGCAGGACGGCCACCTTGACCGGGGCGAGCCGCCGGTCGAGCCGCATGACCGTGCGCTTCTCCAGCTTGCCCTTGGCGTTCGGGGCCTCGTCCTCGGCGTAGGCGTCCATCATGAACGTCAGCGTGCAGCGGTCGACGCCCGCCGCGGGCTCGATCACGTACGGGACGAACTTCTCGCCGGCGTCCTGGTCGAAGAACGACAGGTCCTGACCGGACGCCTTGGCGTGCGTGGACAGGTCGAAGTCGGTGCGGTTCGCGACGCCCTCGAGCTCGCCCCACTCCTTGCCGGAGAAGCCGAAGCGGTACTCGATGTCGACGGTCCGCTTGGAGTAGTGGGACAGCTTGTCCTTCGGGTGCTCGAAGAGCCGCAGGTTCTCCTTCTTGATGCCGAGGTCGGAGTACCACTGGAACCGCTGGTCGATCCAGTACTGGTGCCACTCCTCGTCGCTGCCCGGCTTGACGAAGAACTCCATCTCCATCTGCTCGAACTCGCGGGTGCGGAAGATGAAGTTGCCCGGCGTGATCTCGTTGCGGAACGACTTGCCGATCTGGCCGATGCCGAACGGGATCTTGCGGCGGGACGCCTGCTGGACGTTCAGGTAGTTGATGAAGATGCCCTGCGCGGTCTCCGGGCGCAGGTAGGCCAGGCCCGACTCGTCCTCGATCGCGCCGAGGTAGGTGCGGAGCATGCCGTTGAACATCTTCGGCTCGGTGAACGCGCCCTTGACGCCGCAGTTCGGGCAGGTGACGTCGGCCAGGCCGTTCGGCGGCTCCTGGCCGTGCTTCTCCTCGTACGCCTCGGTCAGGTGGTCGGCGCGGAACCGCTTGTGGCAGGACTGGCACTCGGTCAGCGGGTCGACGAACTCGCGGACGTGGCCGCTGGCCTCCCAGACCTCGCGGGCCAGGATCACCGAGGAGTCGAGGCCGACGACGTCGTCGCGGCCCTGCACGACCGACTTCCACCACTGGCGCTTGACGTTGTTCTTCAGCTCGACGCCGAGCGGGCCGTAGTCCCAGGAGGAGCGCAGTCCGCCGTAGATCTCGCTGGACGGGAACACCAGGCCCCGCCGCTTGCTGAGATTGATGATCGTGTCCATCACGTCGTTACGGCGTGCCATGGCTGTTCTCCATCCGGCTGGCGGTCGGCGGGTGAGTTCGTCACGCGCCCTGCCGGTCGGACTTCCGTCGGACGGAGGGCGACGCGTGATCCCCGTTGATCGTGCTCAGGCTGCTGCGTTCTCTTCGCGGAGCGGTGCTCCGGGCAGCCCTCCCCAGCTTAGGGCACCCGGAACGGCGGCCGAACTCGATATCCGGGCACCCGATACCGGTCCGATGCCGGAGCGTTCCGGTTCAGTAGACCCGGCCGTCCACGGCGTTGCTGTCCACATAGAGGGTCACGCCGCCGTGCCGCTCCTTGTGGTCGCCTCTGTACTGCTTGATCCGGCGATGCGGGTGCCACCAGGAGTTGGGCAGATAACGGCTTCCATAGACGCGGGCTTTACCGTCCCAGTGGGCGAACCAGATCGACGGGGGCTTCACGATGCCCTTGGCTCTGCCTAGATCACGGATCCCGGATTTCGCGCTGCTGTAGACGCCTGCCGAGTAGGCGCGATGGCTCAGGGAGGTCGTCCACGACTGGAGGAACCGCAGGACGGCGGAACGGCACCACGCCTTATGGTCGTACGCCTCCATGTCGTAGTAGATCGGCATGCTCTTGGGGATGCCGAGCGCGCGCGCACGAGCCACGGCGTCCACAGCCGCCGAACGGCCCTCCTGCGCGGACTTCTTGGTGCTGAAGCGGGCCATGTGCCCGGTACAGGGCGCCTGCGGCCCCACATAGGTGGGGATCAAGCGGTATCCCATCTTCCGGACGGCCCTGACCCATCGCGCGTTCAGGTGCGGCTGCGCGCATCCGCGCGCGACTCCGCCGATGTACACGTTGGTCACCGAGTACGCCCCGCGCCAGGCCTTCATCGCCCTGAGGGACGGCGCGGCGCAGGCGTCGAAGCCGCGCCCGGTCACCCAGACCCGCGGCGCCGCCCGGCGTCCCGCCGGTCTCGCCGACCGCTTCCGGGACCCGTGTCCCCGGTGTTTCCCCGCCCCTGGCCGCTTCCGGTGCCTCCTCGGCCCCGGCCGCTCGCGCACCCAGGCCGTCCGGGAGGCGGACGCGTCGCCGGTCCAGGCGGTCGTCCAGGCTGTCGTCCAGGCGGCCGTCCAGGCGGGGGTGAGGCGGGTCGCCCGCAGGACGTCGCGGAGGGCCTCCGGGTGGCCGCCGTACAGGCCGGTGATCGTGACGCCAGCCTCCGGCAGCGGGACGCGGACGACGCCGTTCCGCCCGTGGGGCAGCGCGAGCGAGGCCAGCCGGTCGGCGCGCAGCGGACCCCGCCGCTCGGCCGAGGCGGCGGGACGGCTCCGGGGCCGGATGATCACGGCCTCGGCTCCGCCGATCACCCGCGCCGGGCACGACGTCTGCTCCCCCGGCGTCCCGAGGTAGATCGCGCGGCGGTCCAGCCTGACGCAGGTCCCCGGCTCGGCGTCCAGCCGGTGCACCTCCCACCCGCTCGGCACCGGCACGATCACGCCCCGGTACGCCACCACGCCCCGGTACGCCCCGCGCCTTGCGCCCCAGGCCGGCCCCGGGACCGGCGCGGTGGCGGGCGGCGTGGCGCGCGGGACGACGGGGTCGGCGGCGGCATGGCCGATGACCAGGGAGGAGACGGCGGTCAGCGCCGCGAGGCCCGGCGCGGCGATCGGCACGGCACCTGGACGCACGTCGGTCCCCTCCCCGTGAGCGCCCGCGGGCCGCGAGCGGCGCGAACCCTCATGATCACGTCCGGGGGCGGACCGGCCACGGGGCACGCCGGGGGTTTCCCCGATCTTGGCCGCGGCGGGCTGGGAGGATGGCCCGATGATCGCGATCACCCGGTTCCGGGTCTCCTCCGAGCGCGCCGAGACCTTCGCCGCCGAGATGGCGGCCGTCCTGTCCGACCTGGCCGCCGGGCCGGGGCACCGCGCGGGACGGCTCGCCCGCACCGTGGACGACCCGGAGCTCTGGGCGCTGATCACCGAGTGGGACGGCGCGGGCTTCTACCGCCGCGCCCTGGGCGCCCCCGGCATCCGGATGCGCCTGATCCCCCTCGCCGCGATGGCGATCGACGAGCCCGGCGCCTACGAGGAGGTCCTCTGAGCGGCCCCCTGAGCAGGCTCTGAGCAGGCTCTGAGCGGACCCTGAACGCGGGGCCGGACCGGGCACCGGCGTGCCTGTTGCGTCCGCCACATCCGTGATGACGGTTTTGACAACCGTTTTCATTTTGTCCAGACTTGGGGCGTGCTCACGATCCGTTCCTCCCGGCGCGCCCCGCGTCGCGCGCTCCCCCTCGCCGCCGTCGTCCTCGCCGGCGCCCTCGGCCTGTCCGCCTGCGGTTCGGGGGACGGCGGGAGCGGCGGGCGCACCAAGGTCGTCGCCGGCTTCTACCCGATGGCGTGGCTCGCCGAGAAGATCGGCGGCGACACCGTCAAGATCGAGACGCTGACCAAGCCCGGCGCCGAGCCGCACGACCTCGAACTCACCCCGCGGCAGATCGCCGACGTGCAGAGCTCCGACCTCACCCTGTACATCAAGGGCGTCCAGCCCGCCGTGGACGACGCGGTGGCCAAGCGCGCCAAGCACAAGTCGTTCGACGCCGTGACCGCCGTCACAACCCTCCCCGCCCACGACCTGGGCGAGGAGGAGGGCCACGGCCACGCCGACTACGACCCGCACGTCTGGGTCGACCCCGGGCGCATGGCCGCCATCGCCCAGGCCGTCGGCGACCGCCTCGCCACCGCCGACCCCGCGCACGCGGCCGACTACCGGCCCCGCACGGACGCGCTGGTCAAGCAGATCAAGGACCTGGACACCGCGTTCCAGAACGGCCTGAAGACCTGCAAGCGCCGGACGATCGTCACCTCGCACGCCGCGTTCGGCTACCTGGCCGACCACTACGGCCTCACCCAGGTCCCGATCGCGGGCGTCGACCCGGGCTCCGAGCCGTCCCCGAAGCGGCTGGCGCAGCTCACCGACGAGATCCGGAAGACCGGGGCGACCACCGTCTTCACCGAGACGCTCGTCAGCCCGAAGGTCGCCGACGCGCTGGCCCGGGAGGCGGGCGTGCGGACGGCCGTCCTCGACCCGGTCGAGGGCGTGAAGCCCGGCTCGTCCGACGACTACCTGTCGGTGCTGCACCGCGACCTCGACACCCTCCGTCCCGCCCTGGAGTGCTCGTGACCCCGTCCCCCTTCGCGATGACCGGCGGACGCGTCCGCCTGGACGGCCGGGAGGTGCTCGCCGGTGTCGACCTCAGCGTCGGCGCGGGCGACGTCCTGGCCCTCACCGGGCCGAACGGCTCGGGCAAGTCGACGCTGGTCCGGGCCCTGCTCGGGCTGCTGCCGCTCAGCGGCGGGCGCACCGAGATCTACGGACGGATCCCGTCCCGCTTCCGCGACTGGGGCCGGATCGGGTACGTCCCGCAGCGGCTCCCGATGGGCGGGGGCGTCCCGGCGACCGTCCGCGAGGTGGTCGCGTCCGGGCGCACCGCCCGCCAGTCCCGCTGGCGGCCCGCGTCGGCGGCCGACCGGGCCGCCGTCGACCACGCGATCGAGGCCGTCGGCCTCACCGGGCGCGCCCGCGACTCCGCGCACCTGCTCTCCGGCGGCCAGCAGCAGCGGGTGCTCATCGCCCGCGCGCTGGCGGGCGAGCCCGACGCGATCGTCATGGACGAGCCGAACGCCGGGGTGGACGCCGGGAACCAGGAGGCCCTGGCCCGGACCCTCGGGACGCTGACCGGCGAGGGCCGCACGGTGCTGCTCGTCCTGCACGAGCTCGGCCCGCTGGAGCCGCTGATCACCCGGACCGTCCGGCTGGAGGGCGGCCGGATCGCCGCCGAGACCCGCCTGCGCACCGCGCCGCGGGCCGCCGAACAGACCGCGGGGAGCCCGGCGTGAGCGACGTCCTGTCCTACGACTTCATGCGGATCGCGCTGGCGATGGCGGTCCTCATCGGGCTGACGGCGCCCGCGATCGGCACCTTCATCGTCCAGCGGAAGCTGTCGCTGCTCGGCGACGGCATCGGGCACATCGCGCTGACCGGCATCGGGCTCGGGCTGCTCACGGGCACGTCCCCGATCCTGGGCGCGCTCGTGGTGACCGTGCTGGGCGCGCTCGCGATCGAGCTGCTGCGCGCGCGCAGCCGCAGCGGCGGGGACGTCGCGCTCGCGCTGCTGTTCTACGGCGGGCTCGCGGGCGGCGCGCTGCTCACCCAGGCGCAGAGCGGCGGCAGCAGCCTCCAGTCCTACCTGTTCGGCTCGATCAGCAGCGTGACCATGGGCGACCTGTACGTGGTCGCCGGGCTCGCGGTCGCTGTGCTCGCCATCGTGGTCGTGTTCGGCCGCGACCTGTTCCTTCTCTGCCAGGACGAGGAGCTCGCCCGCGCGGCCGGGCTGCGGGTCCGGTTCCTGTCGGTGCTGATCGCGGTGACCGCCGCGGTGACCGTGGTGATCGCGATGCGCGCGGTCGGCCTGCTGCTGGTCGGAGCCCTGATGATCATCCCCGTGGCGGCCGCGCAGCAGCTGGCCCGGGGCTTCCGGGCGACGATGCTGACGGCCATGGTGATCGGTGTACTGTCGGCGGTGTCGGGGCTGTTGAGCTCGTTCCAGTACGATCTTCAGCCGGGCCCGTCGATCGTGCTGCTCGCCCTCGCGGTGTTCCTCGCCGCGGTCGTCGCCGGCGCGGCGCTGCGACGGCGCAGGGCGGTCGTGACCCGGCCGGGGCCCGGAAGGGCGGCGGACGGAGACCCGGGCGCGGCGGTGGAGACCGCGCCGGGAACGACAGGGGGCGCGGCGGCCCGCGCCCGCGTGGAGCCCGAGGCGGAGGTGCTCGGAGGATGACCAGGGGAAGCACGACGTCCCGGCAGAACGCGGTGCGCGAGGCGCTCTCGGACTGCGCGGGGTTTCGCAGCGCGCAGGACATCTACGCCGACCTGCGCGCCGACGGCTCCAAGATCGGCCTGACCACGGTCTACCGGGCGCTGCAGGCGCTGTGCGACGCCGGTCAGGTGGACGTGCTGCGCACCGACGAGGGCGAGGCCGTCTACCGCGCCTGCCGCTCCGAGGAGCACCACCACCACCTGGTCTGCCGCGACTGCGGCCGGACGGTCGAGGTGGCCGGTCCCGCCGTGGAGCGCTGGGCGGACGCCGTCGCCGACGAGCACGGCTTCAGCGACATCACGCACACCGTGGAGATCTTCGGCCGCTGCGCCGACTGCACCGCCGCCACCGAGTAGCCCGCCCCGTTCTCACCCCCCGCACACGTCGCCCGTCACCCGCACGCGTCGCTCGCCGTTCGCATGCGTCGCTCCCCCGCTCCCCCGCTCGCGCGGACGCCGTGGGTGCGGGGGTTCACCGGTGCCGCATTGAGAACATCCGTGCCGGTTTTTGACACTTTTCGCCAGATATTCCGAATACCTCTCATGTCATAAATGTCCCCATAGCCAGGGCGGGTCCGACGGTCGGGCCCTCGGGGGAGCCATGGCGCTCGCATGAGAGGGCGTTCATGAGAAACTCCCCCCGCCTGATGGCCGGTGCCGCGCTGCTCGCCGCGCCGCTCGCCGCCGCCGTCCCCTCCGCCGCCTCTGCCGCTCCCACCCCCACCGCGCCCGTCCCCTCGGTCGCCGCGGCCCGCGCGCTCGGCGCCACCGAGTCCCACGCGGGCGACCTCAAGGCGTCGTCGGACCAGAGGTTCCAGGTCGTCGGCGTGACGGTCGACCGGGACGGGACGTCCCACACCCGCATGGTCCGGACGGTCGGGAACCTGCCCGTGCTCGGCGGCGACGTGGTCGTCCACCAGAGCCCGTCCGGCACGTACGAGGGGACGAGCCTGACCCTGCGGTCACGGCCGAACCCGACCGCGCCGAAGGTCTCCGCCGCGAAGGCGAAGAAGGCGGCCGCCGCGAAGCACTACACGCTGCGCGACAACGGGACGCTGGTCGTCGAGGCCCGCACGGCCGACCACCGGCCGCGCCTGGCCTGGCGCTTCCAGACCTCGGGGAAGAAGGCCGACGGCACGCCCAGCCGCGTCTACACCTCGGTGGACGCGCTGACCGGCGCGGTGCTGTTCCGCGAGGAGACGATCAAGACCGACGCGGGCGACGGCCAGGGCCTGTACTCGGGGACGGTCCCGCTCCAGCTCACCAAGTCCGGCACGTCCTACCAGATGAAGGACCCGACGCGCGGCGGCACCTACACGGGCGACGCGCAGAACCAGGCGGACCTCTGCTTCTTCGGCTTCTGCGTGTTCCGCGCCCCGACGAACGTGTTCACGTCGACCACGACGCACTTCGGCGACGGGACGAACACCAACCGCGCCTCGGCGGGCGTGGACGCGCAGTACGGCACGGACGAGACCTGGGACTTCTACAAGGACGTCTTCGGCCGCACCGGCATCAAGGGCGACGGCAAGGGCTCGTCCAACCGCGTCCACTACGACAACAACTACGCCAACGCGTTCTGGGACGACTCGTGCTTCTGCATGACCTACGGCGACGGTGACGGCACGCAGCTCGCGCCGCTGACCGCCCTGGACGTCGCGGCGCACGAGATGACCCACGGCGTGACCAGCGCGACCGCGAACCTCACCTACAGCGGGGAGTCCGGCGGGCTGAACGAGGCGACGTCCGACATCATGGCGGCGGCCGTCGAGTTCTACGCGAACAACCCGTCCGAGCAGGGGAACTACCTGGTCGGCGAGCGGGTCGTCCTGCCCGGCTTCGGCAGCCCGGCGCTCCGCTTCATGGACAAGCCGAGCCGGGACGGCAAGTCGCCCGACTTCTGGTCCTCCAGCCTGGGGAACCTGGACGTGCACTACTCGTCCGGCGTCGCCAACCACTTCTACTACCTGCTGTCCGAGGGCAGCGGCGCGAAGACGATCAACGGCGTCTCCTACAACAGCCCGACCTCCGACGGCTCCACCCTCAGCGGCATCGGCCGGGACGCGGCGACGCGCATCTGGTACCGCGCGCTGACCACGTACATGACGTCCGGCACGGACTACAAGGCCGCGCGGGCCGCCACGCTGAACGCCGCCAAGGACCTGTACGGCTTGGGCAGCGCCCAGTACAACGCCGTCGCCGCCACCTGGACGGCCGTGAACGTCAACTAGTCCGCGGATCCGCACGCCGCGATCCCCGGAACCCCGGAACCCCGAGACCCCGTGTCCCCTCCCTCAGGACACGGGGTCTCACCGTCGCGCCCGGCAGGCAGACCGATTCGGCATGGCTCCCGGCGAGCCGGGCGGGCAAAGTGGTCAACTGCGTCAAACAAGAAACAACAGGCTTCGCCCCCAAGGAGACCCCCATGCTCCTTACCCGGCCGACCCGACGCACGCCGCCCGTCCTCGTCACGGCCTGCGCGGCCGTCCTCGCCGCCGCCACCGCCTGCGGGACCTCCAGTTCCACCGCCGGCACGACCGGCTCCGACTCGTCCCCCAGGCCCGGCAGGTCCGCCTCCAGCGGTCCGGCGGCCGTCTCGACGCGCGCGCCCGGCTCCTGCCACGCGTCCAGCCTCGACCCGGCCACCACGCACCCGGACCCGAACTGCACGCCGGGCGCGACCAACCCCGACGTCACGCAGGCCGACATCCACCAGACCGTCTGCGTCGCGGGCTACACCCAGAAGATCCGCCCGCCGGTGTCGTACACCAACGCGCTCAAGAAACAGCAGATCATCGAGTACGGCTACAAGGACACGACGATGTCCCGCTACGAGGAGGACCACTTCATCCCGCTGTCGATCGGTGGCGATCCGACCGACCCGCGCAACCTCTGGCCCGAGCCGGGCGCGTCCCCGAACCCCAAGGACCAGGTCGAGTTCGCGCTCTACAAGGCCCTGTGCGCCGGGAGGATCACCCTCGCCGCCGCGCAGAAGGCGATCACCACCGACTGGACCACCGCCGGGAGCCTCGCCCACTGATCACCCGATCCGCCGACGCGACCGGTGCGGGAGGTTGGCAGAATCGGTCCCATGGCTACCACTCGCATCGCCAACGCGCACTGGGAAGGGCCGCTCATGGGCGGCCAGGGGACGGTCTCGCTGGACTCGTCCAAGATCGGCACGTACGAGGTGACCTGGCCGTCCCGCGCCGAGGAGCCGAACGGGCGCACCAGCCCCGAGGAGCTCATCGCGGCCGCCCACTCCACCTGCTACTCGATGGCGCTCTCGCACGGCCTCGCCGGGGCCGGGACGCCGCCGGAGAAGGTGGACACCAAGGCCGAGGTCACCTTCCAGCCCGGTGAGGGCATCACCGGGATCCACCTGACCGTCCGGGCGAGCGTGCCCGGCCTGTCCGCCGCCGACTTCGACAAGGCCGCGCAGGACGCCAAGGCCAACTGCCCGGTCAGCAAGGCGCTCGCCGGGACGAAGATCACGCTCGACGCGGCGCTCGCCTGACCCCTCGGGGTCCCGCCTTCGGCGCACGCTCCCGTTCCGTCCTCGGGTGGAACGGGAGCGGAGCGCTCCCGCCGCAGGTCACGAGCCTGAACCTGCGCTCCCCCGCCACCCGGTCGCCGACGTCGCGGACGTCCCGGTGCTGGGTCGCGCGGTTGTCCCAGACCACCACGTCGCCCGGCCGCCACCGCCAGCGGACGGTGTTCTCCAGCGCCGTCACCTGCCCCTGGAACAGCCGGATCAGCGCGCCCGCGTCCGCCGCGCCGCTGAGGCCGGCGACGCCCCGCGCGTGGGCGCCCAGCAGCAGCACCCGCTCCCCCGTCTCCGGATGGACGGTCACCAGCGGATGCTCCAGCACGCCGTCCGGGCCCGCGTGCTCGATCCACAGCCGGTCGGCGACCTCGCGCAGTTCGAGCGGCAGGCCGTCGTAGGCGGTCGCGGTGTTGGCCCACACGGTGTCGCCGCCGAACGGCGGGACGCTCAGCGCGTGCAGCACCGACACGCCCGGCGGACGCATCGTGCCGCTCCCGTCGGTGTGCCAGGCCCCGGCGCACCCCGCGTGGGCGACGGGCGTCGAGGGCTCGCCGAACAGCGCGGCGAGGGCGGTCTGGTCGGCGGCGGCGACGTCGTCCTGGCCCCGCAGGAACAGGACCTTGTGGCGGAGGAGGGCCCAGCGCAGCAGGCGCGCCGTCCCGGAGTCGGGACCGCCCGCGAGCCGGACGCCCGTGACCGCCGCGCCGATCCGTCCCGCGAGGGGCTCCACGCAGGTCAGAGGCCCCTCAGGCGCGGAGGGCGCGGGCGGAGGATCGAGCAGACGGTACGCCATGCGGACGAAGGTAGGCGGCCCGCGCGCAAATGTCAATCAATCAGGTAGGGAATACCGACTATAGGGAGACGCCCCGCCGCGCCACCGAGGGCAACACGGCCGGACGGAAGGGCTGAAGGGCTGAAGGGCTGAAGGGCTCAAGGGCTCAAGGGCCGAAGGGCGGAAGGGTCAGGCGGACGGCGCGACCGGCACCGGGTTCGGCTCGGCGCCGCCGTAGCGGCGGTCCCGGCTGGCGTAGACCTCGCAGGCGTGCCAGAAGTGACGGCGGTCGAAGTCGGGCCAGAGCGTGTCCAGGAACACCATCTCCGCGTACGCCGACTGCCAGATCAGGAAGTTGGACGTGCGCTGCTCCCCGGACGACCGCAGGAACAGGTCGACGTCCGGGATGCCGGGCTCGTCGAGGTACTTCGCGAACGTCTTCTCGCTGATCTTGTCCGGGTTGACCTTGCCGTCCCGGACGTCCCGCGCGAGCTGCGCGGCGGCGTCCACGATCTCGGCGCGCCCCCCGTAGTTCACGCAGAACTGGAGGGTGAGGACGTCGTTGTCGCGGGTCATCGCCTCGGCGTCCTCGAGCTCCTTGATCACGCTGCGCCAGAGCCGGGGCCGGCGCCCCGCCCAGCGGATCCGGACGCCCATGGAGTTCAGCTGGTCGCGGCGGCGGCGGATCACGTCCCGGTTGAAGCCCATGAGGAACCGGACCTCGTCGGGCGAGCGGCGCCAGTTCTCGGTGGAGAACGCGTACGCCGACACGTACGGGACGCCCAGCTCGATCGCGCCCATGATCACGTCGAACAGCGCGTCCTCGCCGCGCTTGTGCCCCTCGGTGCGGGGCAGCCCGCGCTGCTTGGCCCAGCGCCCGTTGCCGTCCATCACGATCGCCACATGCCGCGGCACCAGATCGCCAGGAATCGCGGGCGGACGCGCCCCGGCCGGGTGCGGGTACGGCGGCTGAACGGCGGCCCTGCTCAAACTGTCTCCCTGTCGCTCGCCCCGCCGGGACCGGCGGGGTCGTCGGGCTCGTATCCATCGAAGTCGAGATCACCGGCACCGGCCGCCGCGCCCGGCGCGGCAAGGCGGCCCCCCACGGCGTCACCGGCGGCGTCACCGGCCGTGGCACCGGCGGCGCCCCGGCGCTCCCGCGTGCCGCCGTCGCGCTCGACGTGGCGGAGCGAGCGGATGCCGTGCTCCAGGTGCCACTGCAGGTAGGCGGCCACCAGGCCGCTGCACTCCACCCGGTGCCGCTGCTCGGAGTCGTCGGCATAGTCCCACTCGCCGCGCAGCAACGCCAGCATCAGCGCGAACGTCGGCGGCGCGGGCGTCGCCGTGCCCGGCTGGCGGCAGCGGGAGCACATCGCGCCGCCGCCCGCGATGGAGAAGCCGCGCAGCTGCCCGCGGTCGCCGCAGCGGCTGCACTCGTCGAGCGCCGGGGCCCAGCCCGCCACCGACAGCGACCGCAGCAGGAACGCGTCCAGCACCAGCCGGGGGTCGTGCGAGCCGTCCGCGAGGGTGCGCAGCCCGCCGACCAGCAGCAGGAACTGCCGCAGCGCCGGCTCGCGCTCGCCGGCGGTCAGCTTCTCGGCGGTCTCCAGCATCGCCGTCCCGGCGGTGTAGCGCGGGTAGTCGACGACCAGGCGCTGGCCGTACGGACGCAGCGTCTCGGCCTGGGTGATCAGGTCGAGCGAGCGCCGCTCGTAGAGCTGGAGGTCCACGTGCGTGAACGGCTCCAGCCGCGCCCCGAACCGGGACTTGGTCTTGCGGACCCCCTTGGCCGCCGCGCGGATCCGGCCGGTGCGCCGGGTCAGGACGGTCACGATGCGGTCGGCCTCGCCCAGCTTCTGGGTGCGCAGGACGACGCCCTCGTCGCGGTACAGGGTCACCCGCCCATTGTCGCCCACGTCCGGGCGTGCGCCCGCACGGGAACACCCGATCCGCACACACTCCTCACATCCCCGGCACGCCCCGGCGCTCCGAGACGAGATCATTACGCTCCGCGACCGGATTCGGCCGCGTCACTGTTCCCGAAGACGTGGCCCGGGTCACCTCGGCGGTGGCAGCGTTGTCCCATGAGATGCACCATCGTGCCTCCGCACATCCTCGACCACATCGCCGACCGGGCCGACGACGCCGCGCTGCGCGAGTCCGCCCGCCGCAGCCTGGTGCTCAGCACCGCCCAGCGCACCGAGCGCCGGGTGCTGCCCGTCGCCGCCCCCGCCGCCACCCAGGACTTCACCCCCCACAGGACGATCAAGGACGCCGGGCACACCGAGACCCTGCCGGGCCAGGAGGTGCGCGCCGAGGGCGCCGCCCCCTCCTCCGACACCGTCGTGAACCAGGCCTACGACTGGCTCGGCGTCGTGTTCGGCTTCTACGAGACCGCCTACCAGCGCGACTCCATCGACGGCGCCGGCCTGCCCATGATCTCGACCGTGCACTACGGGCAGGGCTACGACAACGCCTTCTGGAACGGCGAGCAGATGGTCTACGGGGACGGCGACGGAACGCTGTTCACCGACTTCACCGGGCCGCTCGACGTCACCGGGCACGAGCTCACCCACGGCGTCACCCAGTACACGGCCGCGCTGGAGTACTACGGCCAGTCCGGCGCGCTCAACGAGTCGGTCTCGGACGTGTTCGGCTCGCTGATCAAGCAGTGGCACCTCGGCCAGACCGCCGACCAGGCGGACTGGCTGATCGGCCAGGGCCTGCTCGCCCCGGGCGTGCACGGCGCGGCGCTGCGGTCCATGAAGGCCCCCGGCACCGCCTACGACGACCCCCAGATGGGCAAGGACCCCCAGCCAGCCGACATGGCGCACTATGTCGACACGTACCGTGACAATGGCGGGGTACATATCAACTCGGGAATTCCGAACCGGGCGTTCTACCTGGCCGCCACCGCGATCGGCGGCAACGCCTGGGAGCGGGCCGGGCGGATCTGGTACGGGACGCTGACCGGCGGCAAGCTGCCGTCCTCGGTGGACTTCGCCGGGTTCGCGGCCGCGACGGTGGACACCGCGACGACGCTGTACGGGGCGTCCGCCGCCGAGGTGACCGCGGTACGGCAGGCGTGGACGGGGGTAGGCGTCCACGTGTGATCGTGAGAATCCCACCTCAGGGGACGGGACCTCGCGGCCGCGGGACGAGCGGAGGAGAACGTCGATGAAGGTGACGGTGGTCCGCAGCGGCGGGTTCGCCGGGATCGAGCGGCGCGGAGAGGCCGACAGCGCCGACGACCCCCTGCTGGCCGGACTGGTCGGCCGCGTCGACCTGGCGCGGGTGCCTCCCCCCGGACGCATACCGGACCAGTTCGTGTACGACATCTCCATCGACGGGCGGTCCGCGTCCGTCGGAGAGGCGCAGCTCACCGGGCCTCTGCGGGAACTCGTCCACCACGTCCTCGGCCCCGGCGGCTGACCGGGCCCGAAACGCCGGACGACCGGGACCGGGCCACTCGTGGCGGCCCGGCCCCGGTCACCGCGGGCGATCAGGACGGAGACGGGGTTTCCGGGTGCCTCCCCCGCGCGGGAGGCACCCGGAAAGCCTGTGTGCGGGCGGTGCCCCGTTCCGGACCCTCCGCGAGGGAGGATCGGCGGCCCGGGTCAGGCGCCGCGGGCGACCCGGTTGACGGCCGACAGCATCGCCTTCAGGGACGCGGTGACGATGTTCCCGTCGATCCCTACGCCCCACACGGTCTGCCCGTCGACCTCGCACTCCACGTAGGCCGCGGCGCGCGCGTCGCCGCCCGCGCTCATCGCGTGCTCGGCGTAGTCCAGGACGCGGACGCTCACGCCGACGGTCGCCAGGGCGTCCTCGAACGCCGAGACCGGGCCGTTGCCGATGCCCTCGATCTCGCGGATCTCGCCGTGCACCCGGACGTCGCAGGACAGCCGGTCCTTCTCGTCCACCCGGGAGACGGCGCGGTGCGCCAGCAGCCCGACCCGCGGCCCGTTCGCCAGGAACTCGGCCTCGAAGATCTCCCACATGCGCTCGGGCGTGACCTCGCCGCCCTGGTCGTCGGTGTGCCGCTGGACGACCCGGGAGAACTCGATCTGCAGCCGCCGCGGCAGCTCCAGGGAGTGCTCGGTCCTCATGACATAGGCGACGCCGCCCTTGCCCGACTGGCTGTTGACCCGGATGACCGCCTCGTACGACCGGCCCACGTCGTGCGGGTCGATCGGCAGGTACGGGACGGCCCAGGTGAACTCCTCGACCGGGACCCCGGCGGACGCCGCGTCCCGCCGCAGGTGGTCGAAGCCCTTGTTGATCGCGTCCTGGTGGGAGCCGGAGAACGCGGTGTACACCAGGTCGCCGCCGTACGGGTGCCGCTCGTGGACGGGCAGCTGGTTGCAGTACTCGACGGTGCGCCGGATCTCGTCGATGTCGGAGAAGTCGATCATCGGGTCGACGCCCTGGGTGAACATGTTCAGGCCCAGCGTGACCAGGCAGACGTTGCCGGTGCGCTCGCCGTTGCCGAACAGGCAGCCCTCGATGCGGTCGGCGCCCGCCTGGTAGCCCAGCTCGGCGGCGGCGACGGCGGTGCCCCGGTCGTTGTGCGGGTGCAGCGACAGGATGATCGAGTCGCGGTAGGCCAGGTTCCGGCTCATCCACTCGATCTGGTCGGCGTAGACGTTCGGGGTGGCCATCTCGACCGTGGACGGCAGGTTCACGATGACCTTGCGGTCCGGCGTCGGCCGCCACACCTCGTTGACGGCGTTGCAGACCTCGACCGCGTACTCCAGCTCGGTGCCGGTGAACGACTCCGGCGAGTACTGGAAGTGGATCTCGGTGCCGTCCATCTGCTCGGCGAGCTTCTTGCACAGCTTGGCGCCCTCGACCGCGATCGCGGTGATGCCGTCCTTGTCCTGCCCGAACACCACGCGCCGCTGCAGCGTGGACGTCGAGTTGTACAGGTGGACGATCGCCCGCTTCGCGCCGCGGACGGCCTCGAAGGTCTTCTCGATCAGCTCCGGCCGGGCCTGCGTCAGCACCTGGATCACCACGTCGTCGGGGATCCGGCCCTCGTCGATGATCTGCCGGACGAAGTCGTAGTCGGTCTGGCTGGCGGCCGGGAACCCGACCTCGATCTCCTTGTAGCCCATCCGGACCAGCAGCTCGAACATCTTGAGCTTGCGGTGGGCGTCCATCGGGTCGATCAGCGCCTGGTTGCCGTCGCGCAGGTCGACCGCGCACCAGCGCGGGGCCTCGGTGATCACCCGGTCGGGCCAGGTCCGGTCGGCGATCTTGACCGGAGCGAACGGCTGGTAGCGCTGGAACGGCATTCCGGAAGTGTTCTGCTGCGGATACATCTGGGTCTGCTTCCCTCTGCTCAGTCCTTGCGGCCGACGCTCACGTCAGAGTCCCGCAGCGAGGGAGCCGGCCTGTCTACAGGCCCCCGCTGCGGCCGCTAAGGAGAAGCAGCTCCACGAACACGCTTGTCAAGCTAACAGATCCCATCCGGAACACGGAAACCGGGTCTCACCATCCGAGACGCCCGCGTCTCGCGCCCCTCCCACCAGCCCTTTCAGGAAAGGCGTGTCGGGACGAGCACGGAGAGACACGTCACACAGCCCTCGAGCGCCTCGAACTCGCCGATGTCCACGACCGTCACGCGGAACCCGTCGGCGGCGAGCAGGTCCGCCGTGCGCGGCGCGGACGCGGCGAGCAGCAGGTGCTCCGGGCCGAGCACGACCACGTGCGCGCCGGACGGCTCGGGCGCCACCCGAAGGGCCGGGAGGGCCGAGGTGTCCACCCAGTCCGGGACGCCGATGAGCGAGCCGTCCGGGAGGGCGGTCATCGCCGACTTCAGGTGCAGCGCGCCCCGCACGTCCACCGGGACGACCCGGCGGCCGCCGAGGAGCCGGGCGAGCTGGCAGATGCCCTCCTCGTTGGTGCGGGCGCCGCGTCCGACGTAGACGGTGCCGCCCGCCTGGAGGACGTCGCCGCCGTCCAGGGTGCCGGGCGCGGCGATGCGCTCCACGGTCAGCCCGAGGTCGCGGACGACGCCCTCGGTCCCGGCGACCTCCGCGCGGCGCTCGGGCGCGCCCGGCAGGGTCAGCACCGCGACGTCCCCGCAGACCACGACCGTGTCCTCGACGAACACCGCGTCGGGCGCGTCGTCCGCCTCCGGGACGGCCCGGACGGCCCATCCGGCCGCCCGCAGCGCGGCGGTGTACGCCTCGTGCTGCCGCCGGGCCAGGGCGAGGTCCACCGGCCGCCGCTCGATGTGCGTGACCAGCCCCTCCGCCAGCCGCGGGCCGGGCCTCCGCACCAGGGCGATTCCTGCGTCCGCCATTGCTCTCGTCCCTTCGGGGGGCCGTCCGGGCCTGCGCGGCCCGTGACGGTGTTCGAGACCGAGGTTAGTGCGCCGCGGCCTCGGTCATCGTGATGACGCCGAGGGCATGGGCGCGGCTCATGCCGAGCAGGTGGGCGATCTCGTGCAGGGTCCGGCGCTCGGGCTCGTCCAGGGGGCCGTCGGCCAGGCCGACGCGGACGCAGCGGGCCAGGAACCACTCCTTCGCCTCGACGGCGAGGCCGGCCCCGGCACGGGCCACCTCCTCCTCGAGGAACGCCGTGCGGAGATCCAGGTCGGTGTCGATGGCGCCGTCGTCGTAGCCGCGCTCGCCGTAGCCGGCGACGGCCTCGATCGCGCGGCCCCGGCTGCGCTCGTCATCGGGGTCCCCGGAGCGCAGGACGAGCCCGGCGGCGGCGCGCATCCCGGCCGGGAGGGCGGCGGCGAGCTGCTGGGCGGTGGGAGTGCGCAGGGCCGAGACGGCGAACCGGGTCCGGCAGACGCGGCACTCGACCACCTCGCCGAGGCGGCGCAGCGGGAGGACCGGGAGGAAGAAGAGGGTGAGCCAGCGGCGCGCGGCCCGGCGCCGGTAGGCGCGGTCGCCGCCGCAGCGCGGACAGTGGAAGATCCCCTCACCCGTCGCACGGAAGAACACCGAAAAGCCGAAAACAAGCAACACCGGTCTCTCCTCCCAAAACGGACTCACCCAAACTACCGATCACGGCCGTCTCCCGCGCCCCGCACGATCGTCTCCCGCGCCCCGCGCGATGAAGCCCGCGTCGTCCCCTTACGCTGGGCTCATGACCGGTGACATGGGACGGCCCCGGTTCCTGCCGCCCGAGGAGGAGCCCGCCGAGCCCGCCGAGCACGCGGCCGCCGGGCGGGAGCCCGAACCCGAACCCGAGCCCGCCCGGTCGCGTCCCGGGTCGCGCGCGGGGACGGTCTGGAGCGTGCTGACCGTCCTGGCCTCGACGGCGCTGCTGGTCTCGGCGTTCCTGCCGTGGGCGCACCTGGAGATGACCACCGAGCTGCTCGGCACCTCGTTCAGCGACGATCTCGGGTCGGTCGCGGGCATCGACGCGGACGGCACGGTCGTGGTGGTGCCCGTGCTGGCGCTCGCGGCGGCCGTCGTCGCGCTGTGGGGCGCCGTCGTCCGGGACGTCCGGATCTCCGCCCTCGCCGCGCTGCCCGGCGCGCTCGCCCTGGTCGCCTGCGTCCTGTTCGCGCTGCGGCTGCGCCGGACGGGCGACCGGTACGGCGGGGACGGCGCGCTGCTCGCCTCGCACACCCACGCCGCCCTCGACTACGGCTGGTACCTGGGCGTCGGCGCGGCCCTGCTGGTCGTCGGCGTCGGCCTGGTCCGGCCGTTCGCGCGGCGTCCGCGCGGCCGGGGGACGGACGGGCGGCCGCCCCCACCGGTCATCCCGGAGGGGCCGGATCAGTCGTAGAAGCCGAGACGGCGGAGCTGCTTGGGGTCGCGCTGCCAGTCCTTGAGGACCTTGATCCGCAGGTCCAGGTAGACCTTCGTGCCGAGCAGGGCCTCGATCTGGCGCCGGGCCTGCCGCCCGACCTCCTTCAGCCGGGCGCCCTTGTGCCCGATGATGATGCCCTTCTGGCTGTCCCGCTCCACGTACAGGTGGGCGTAGATGTCGGTGAGGTCCTCGCGGCCCGCGCGCGGCGCCATCTCGTCCACCGCGACGGCGATCGAGTGGGGCAGCTCGTCCCGGACGCCCTCCAGCGCCGCCTCGCGGATCAGCTCGGCGACCAGGACCTGCTCGGGCTCGTCGGTCAGGTCGCCCTCCGGGTAGAGCGCGAAGCCCTCCGGCAGGTGCTTGATCAGCAGGTCGCCGACCACGTCGACCTGGAAGCCGTTCTCGGACGAGCAGGGCACGATGTCGGCGAACTCGCCCAGCTCCCCGACCGCGAGGAGCTGCTTGGCGATCTGCTCCGGCGTGGCGAGGTCGGTCTTGGTGACGATCGCTACGACCGGCGTCTTCTTGACGTTGGCCAGCTCGCGCGCGATGTACTTGTCGCCGGGCCCGACGGGCTGGTCGGCCGGGACGCAGAAACCGATCACGTCCACCTCGGTGAGCGTGGACCGGACGAGGCTGTCCAGCCGCTCGCCGAGCAGCGTCCGCGGCTTGTGCAGGCCGGGCGTGTCGACCACGACGAGCTGGGCGTCCGGGCGGTGCACGATGCCGCGGATCGCCCGCCGGGTGGTCTGGGGGCGGCTGCTGGTGATCGCCACCTTGGTCCCGACCAGGGCGTTCATCAGCGTGGACTTGCCCACGTTGGGCCGTCCGACGAAGCAGGCGAACCCGGAGCGGAACGGGTCGGGCTGCGGGGTCTCTGCTGGCGATCCTGGCGATGTCACGTCACCAATTGTCGCCGACGCGGCGCAGCGCCTCGTCCACCGGCGCGCCCCAGGCCCCCCGAACCGGCCGGGAGGCGGGGTCAGGCGGCCGGAATCCCGAGGGCGCGGAGGGCGGCCGCGGCGGCCTGGGCCCAGGGCGCGGCGCCGGCCCGCCCGGCGATCTCGATCGCGAACCGGTAGTGCCCGGCGGCCTCGTCCGGACGGCCCAGGAACACGGCCAGGTCGCCGAGGGTGTGCGCGATCGGCCCGATCGTGGCGACCGCGCTCGCTCCACCGGCGATGTGGTCGGCGAACGGGAGCAGGTCGCCCACGCACTGTTCGGCCAGGTCACGGTCGCCGAGGACGATCGCCCGGCGGGCCCGGACGGCGAGGGCCAGCTCATAGAAGTAGTCCGGGCGGATCGGGCCCGCGTCCTCGACGGCCCGGCGCGCCTCGTCGACGCGCCCGGCGGCGGCGAGGGCCAGGGCGAGGAGGTCGGCGGTCGCACTGATGTGCGGCCACTGCGCGGCCATCCACGCCGCCGGTTCGACCATCTCGGCCGCGCGCCCGCGCACGAGCCGGATGCAGAAGATCCCGAAGAACGTCACGCCCTGCTCGCTGGCCCAGATCCCCGTGCGGGAGATGGCGTCGCCGACCTCCCGGTAGGCGCGCTCGGCGTCCTCGTACTCGGCGGAGAAGGCGTGGCTGAGGGCCCGGTGCCACTCGCTGATCTGGTACAGCAGGGGCAGCCCGTACTGCTCGGCGAGGCGCTGGCCCTCGGCGCGGTGGCGGGCCGCCTCGTCCATCCGGAGGTAGGCCATGTTGACCTGCTGGAGCTGCAGGTGGGCCAGGACCTGGTAGGACGCCAGCTCGTGCCGGGTCGCCAGCTCCAGCAGCTCGGTCGCGACGGCGTGCCGCTCGTCGCGGTCGGACGCGGCCAGGTAGCAGTTGATGAAGCGGCCGTTCAGCGCGGCGGCGAGGGTCTCCGGACGGCCCAGGCGGCGGGCGATCTCCACCGCCTCGTCGGCGGCCCTCCGGCCCGCGCCGCCGGGCTCGCCCTCCAGCTCGACCGCGATCGTGGTGAGGAGCCGGGCGCGCAGGTCGGCGGCCTCGCCCGGGAGCCCCGCGAGGGCCTCGCGGACGGCGTCCAGCAGCTCGGTGTCGAGGACGCCGTACTCGTGGGCCGTCCACAGGGTCGGGACGTCGAACGCGGTGATCGCGCGGCTCAGCAGTTCCACGTCGCCGAGTGCCCGCGCCTCCGCGACGCAGCGGCCGCGCCGCGCCCGGGACGGCACGACCGCCCCGGCCAGCGCGGACGCCCGGATCGCCCGGATCTCCAGCTCCAGCCGCTCGCGCACCCGCCCGGAGCCGAGGGCGGAGGCGGCCCGGTCCCAGAGCTCGGCGGCCGAGGCGTAGGCGAACCGGGCCTCGGCGGCGGCCGCGGCGAGTTCCGCGAACCGGACGGCCCGGTCCGCGCCGGTGCCCGCCTCCAGGTAGTGGTGGGCGATCGCGCCGACCTCGGCGGGCGCGTGCCGCTCCATCGCGGCGGCGATCCGGCCGTGCAGGCGGGTCCGCCGGGCCGCCGACAGCCCGGCGGAGAGCGTGTCGCGGACGAGGGCGTGCGCGAACCGCATCCGGCCGGGCGCGGGCTCGGTGACCAGACCTGCGGCGAGACCCGCGTCCACCGCGTCCAGGACGGCGTCCTCGTCCCCGCCGGACAGCTCGGTCAGCACCCGGACGTCGGTCTCCGCGCCCGCGACGGCCGCCTGCCGCAGGACGGTCAGCGCGGGCTCCGGCAGCCGGGCGAAGCGGCGGCGCAGCACGTCCCCGACCCCGGCGGGCACCTCGCGCGCCGCCGCGTCCGGGCCCTCGGCGTCCAGCAGCCGCGCGGTCTCCCGGGCGAAGAACGGGTTCCCGCCCGTCCGCTCGGCGATCGCGGCCAGCTCACGGTCGCCGACCTCGGCCGCGCAGGACGCCCGGACCAGCTCGGCGACCTCGGCGTCCGCGAGGCCCTCGAGGTCGATCCGGACCGGCTCGTGCCGGGCGAGCCGGGCGAGCGCGCCCGCCATGCCGTCCGCCTCGGCCGGACGGAACGTCCCCATGATCAGGACGGGCAGCTCGGCCAGCCGCTCCGGCAGCCGGGACAGCAGGACGAGCGTCTCGTCGTCGGCCCAGTGCAGGTCGTCGAGGACGAGCAGCAGCGGCCCGGATCCGGCGAGTTCGGCCAGGTAGTCGCCGACGGCCAGGCGGAGCCGGAACCGTCCGGTCGTGGCGTCGGCGGCGGACGCCCCGGCGCGCGCCGCGGACGCGTCGTCGAGCAGCGGGGCGAGCCGTCCCGCGAGACCGGGGTCCGGGGGCGTCCCGGCCGCGAGGACGCGCAGGATCTCCGCCCACGACCAGGCCGCCGGGGCGCCGTCGGCCTCCTCGGACCGGCCCCGCGCGACCCGCCAGCCGTCCGCGGCCAGCCGCCGCGCGAACCGCTCGACCAGCGCGGTCTTGCCGATCCCGGCCTCGCCCCCGACGAGGCCGACCTGGCACCGGCCGGTCCTGGCGCGGTCGGCGGCGTCCGCGAGGCGCGCGGTCTCGGCCTCGCGGCCGACGAAGGTCTCGCCGTCCGGCGGGACGAGGCGCAGCCTCGGCCGTGCCGCCTCCGGGCGGAGCACCTCCGGCAGGGCCTCGGGCGCCCGCCGCGGCGCGTCCAGATGCGCGGCCTGCCGGAGGATGTCGGATTCCAGCGCGCGCAGCGCCGGGCCCGGGTCCACGCCGAGCTGCTCGGTCAGGACGTCGCGGGCCCGGCGCAGCGCGCCGAGCGCGTCCCCCTGACGTCCGGTGCGGTAGAGGGCGAGGGACAGCAGCCGCCAGGCGTCCTCGCGCAGCGGGTTGGCGGCGACGTGCGCCTCCAGATCCGGGACGGCCTCGGCCTCCGCGCCGAGTTCGAGCATCGCCTCCGCTCGGCGCTCGGTGGCGAGCCGGTGCAGCTCGTCCAGCCGGGCGGCCTCGGCGGCGGCCCACGGCATGTCGGCGAACTCCGCGTACGCGGGCCCTCGCCACAGTCCCCGGGCCCGCTCGGCGAGTTCCCGCGCCTCCGCGGGGTCGCCGGCCTCCCCGGAGCGCTCCACGAGCTCGTCGAAGTACCAGGCGTCCACATCGGCCGAGGGGAGGCGGAGCGCGTATCCGGGCGGGGCGGTCACCAGCACCCGCGCGGGCGTACGAGGCGGACGGTCCGGTTCGAGCGCGCGCCGCAGGTGGGACACGAACGACTGGAGACCGGCGGCGGCCCGGGGCGGGGCGCCGTCCGGCCACAGCTCGTCCACGAGGCGGTCGGCCGGGACGAGGCGTCCGTGGGCGGCGGCGAGCCGGGCGAGGACCGATCGCTGGCGGGGTCCGCCGAGCTCGACCGGTCCACCGCGCAGCACGGCCTCGAAGGTCCCCAGAACACGCACCGCCAGCGCCACGGACAAAAGCCTAATGGCCCGACACTCGGGGCGCTGAACGCCCCGTGCGCCGGGCCTTCCCGGGACCTCCGGGCGATCAGGCGGGCACGGGCGTCCGCTCGTCCTCCGCCTCGGCCGAGCCGTGCGGGTCGAACGCGGGCAGGACACGGGCCAGCGGCCCCGGCAGCCACCAGTTCGCCCGTCCCAGCAGCGCCATCGTCGCCGGGACCAGGACGAGCCGGACGAGCGTCGCGTCCAGCGCGACCGCGACGGCCAGCCCGACGCCCATCTGCTTGATCACCAGGCTCGGGTCGGACGCGAACCCGGCGAACACCGCGACCATGATCAGCGCCGCGCTGGAGATCACCCGGCCGGTGGCGGCCAGCCCGGACCCCACCGAGCCGCGCGCGTCACCCGTCCGCAGCCAGTCCTCCCGCACCCGGGAGAGCAGGAAAACCTCGTAGTCCATCGAGACCCCGAACAGCACCACGAACATCAGCAGCGTGATGAAGCTCGACACCGGCACGCTGTGCGGCAGGCCGAGCAGCGTCGCGCCCCACCCCCACTGGAAGACCGCGACGAGCACGCCGTACGCGGCGCCGATCGACAGCATGTTCATCGCGGCGGCCTTCAGCGGCGCGACCAGCGACCGGAACACCAGCAGGAGCATGACGAACGAGGTCGCGACGACCACGCCGATCACGGGCCACAGCCGGTCGTCCAGGCGGCGGTTGAGGTCCACGTAGATCGCGGTGAGGCCGGTGATCTCCGCGCCGTCCGGGAGGGCGTGCGCGCGCAGCCGGTCCACGACGGCGGGACCGCGCTTGTCCTGCGGGCCGTACGCGGGCGTCGCGACGAGCACGGCGGCACTGCCGTCCGGGGAAAGCTGCGGCGGCGCGACGTTCACGACGCCCTCGGTGCGCGCGATGCGCTCCTGGATCGCGGGCAGCTCGGCGCGGTTCACCTTCCGCAGGTCGACGGCGACGAGCAGCGGCCCGTTCGCGCCGGGACCGTACCCGTCCGCGACCAGGTCGTACGCCCGCCGGACGGTGCTGGACGTCGGCTCGCTGCTCGCGTCGCTCGGCCACGTCCGCATGCCGACGGCGGGGGCGGCGAGCGTCAGCAGGATCACCAGGCTCGCCAGCAGCCACGCCCACGGGTGCCGGCCGACGTGCCCGGCCCAGCGGCGCACCATCGGCGCGTCGGTGTGCACGACCGCGCCGGACGCCCGGTCCCGGCGGCGCAGCACCCGGCGCCCGGCGAGGCCGAGGACGGCGGGCAGCAGCGTGAGCGCGCTCAGCACGGTCGCGGCGACGACCAGGCCGGTCGCGAAGCCCATGGTCATGAAGACCGGGATGCCCGACAGCAGCAGCCCGCACAGCGCGAGCAGCACGGTGAACCCGGCGAACAGCACGGACAGGCCCGCCGTCGCGGTCGCCCGCCCGGCCGCCTCCGGCACCGCCAGCCCCTCGGCGAGCCCCTCGCGGTGCCGCGTCAGGATGAACAGCGCGTAGTCGATGCCGACGCCGAGCCCGACCATCATCGCGAGGGTCGGGGCGGTCGTCGCGATGTCGGTCACGGCGGCGAGCAGCGTGATCCCGGAGACGCCGACGCCGAGCCCGGCGACCGCCACCACGAGCGGCAGCCCGGCCGCGACGACCGACCCGAACGCCAGGAACAGCACGACCAGCGCCACGGCGATGCCGACGCCCTCGCCGACACCGCCCGGCGCGGTCACGTTCTCCGGCAGCTGCCCACCGAAGTCGACGGAGTACCCGGCCGCCCGCAGGTCGGCGGTCGCGCCCTTCAGCAGGTCGAGCGACGCCTGGGGCTTGAGGTCGGTGACCTGCACGTCGTACCGGACGGTCAGCAGCGCGGTCGCGCCCCCCTTCCCCGGCGGCGCCGGGTCCACCGCCGCAACGTGCGGAAGCCTGCCCAGCCTCGCCCCGGCCGCGGTGAGCCGGGCCTGGTCCACCGGCCCGGACGGGTTGTGGACGACGACCCGGGCGTCCGCGCCGGACAGCGCGGGGAAGCGCTCGGTCAGCAGGTCGGACGCGCGCTGCGCGCCGCTCCCCGAGAGCCGGTAGTTGTCGTGGTTCGCGCCGCCGAACGCGGCGGCCAGGCCGGCGATCGCGCCGACCGCGACCAGCCAGACGACGATCATGCGCCAGGGCCGCAGGGCCGCCGCCCTTCCCAGGCGGTACAACAGACGGGACATGCTCGGGCTCCCCCAGACGTCGCGAACGGAACGCCCTCAGGCTGTCCCGCCCCGCTTGCCGCCCACTTGCCACCCGCTTGTGACCGCACCGCTCCCACTTGCGGGCACGCCGCTCCCGCTTGCGGGCGCACCGCCACCACTTGCGGGCGCTCGCCCGAGAGCCCCGCCTCCGCTCGCGAACGCCCCGCCCGTGCCCGGCGCCGGGACGGCCCGTCGGTAGGCTTGCGGGCGTGACCGAGCTGAACGCCGAGGACTCCAAGATCATCACGCTCGCCCGCTCGTCCCGGGCCCGCACCGGCGCCGCCGAGGGCGCGGCCGTGCGCGACGAGACCGGCCGCACCTACGCCGCGACCAGCGTCGACCTGCCGTCGCTGAGGCTGTCGGCGCTCCAGGTCGCGGTCGCGATGGCCGTGTCCAGCGGCGCGGAGGACCTCGAGGCCGCCGCGCTCGTCTCCGCCGGGACGCCCACCGACGCGGACGTCGCCGCCGTCCGGGAGCTCGGCGCGAAGGCCCCGATCCTCGTCGCCGCCCCCGACGGCACCCTCACCACGACCCTCTGAACCGCGCTTCCGCGTCCTAGGGACGCGGCGTCGGCGTCTCCCCCGGAGACGGCGTCAGAACGACCTTCTCCCGGTCGCGGGCGTTCGCCAGCCGGCGCAGCACCCGTGCCTCCATGAGCCGCAACCGGCGCTCGCCGTCACCCGCGAACTCCCCCGGCGCGGCGAGCACCAGCAGGTCGGAACCCTCCCGCGCGAAGATCACGTCCAGCCCGTACCGCTGGTCGCCGTCCGGATGGCTGTACCGGACGGCGACCGCGTCGTCCTGCCCCTCCGGATGGCTCAGCCGCCGGCGCTCGAGCCCCGTCTGGTCGAAGCCGTGGCCGTCCCAGCCGCTGTCGCCGGACCGGCCGAAGTCGATCACCGGGCAGCCCGCGACCGCGTCCCGCGCCGCGTCCACCCGTTTGGCCGCCTCACCGGACGGCAGCCGCAGCACGTGCTCGACGAGGGTCGCCGCCGGATCCGCCCGGTAGTACGCCACATGCGACTGCGGGACGTCCCTGTCCGCCGAGGACGACCTCCCGCTCGCGGCGTCCACCATCCGCAGCAGCCTCGCGCAGTCCGGGTCGGACGGGCGCATCCCCCGGAAGACCTCCTGGTCGTCGGCGGGCAGGAACCCCTCCGGGACGTCCTCCGGACGCAGCGCCGCCGCCGTCATCAGCGCGGCCGGGGCCCGCAGCGCCGCCACATCGGGCACGGCCGCCCGCTCCACCGCCCCGCACCCCGACACGAGCAACGACACGGCCGCAGCCACAGCCACAGCCACGGCCGACGACACCGACGCCGCCGCTGACGCCGCCGCCGAGGCGACCGCGCTCCAGGAACGGCGAGCGCCCGCGACACGACGACCCGCCGACCGCGCCATGGAATCCCCCCGAACCCCGTGCCGCCGGCCGCCCCCGGCCGACGTGACGCGCAAGATCATGCCCCTGCGCCGGCGAGGTTTAACCCCGCTCGATCACGGTGAGAGGACGCCCGCGGGCCCCGCGAGCCCGCAGGTCAGGACCCGGATCAGGACCCCGATCGGGCTCCGGGCCGGGCCCCGTTGGACGCCTCGGAGCGCTCGCGGTGCACCAGCACCGTCCCGATCCGGTTCCGGCGTCCCGCGAGCGACTCGGCCTTCAGCCGCAGCCCGGCCACCGTCGCCGTCGCGCCCTCGATCGGCACGCGCCCCAGCGCGTACGCCAGCAGCCCGCCGACCGTGTCCACGTCGTCCACGTCGATCTCGACGCCGAACAGCTCGGCCAGGTCCTCCACGGGCAGCCGGGCCGTGACCCGCGCGGTGTCGTCGTCCAGCCGGTCCACCGGCGGGATCTCCACGTCGTACTCGTCGGTGATCTCCCCGACGATCTCCTCGAGGATGTCCTCGATGGTGACCAGCCCGGCCGTGCCGCCGTACTCGTCGATCACGATCGCGACGTGGATCCGGCGGGCCTGCATCTCGCGCAGCAGCTCGTCCACCGGCTTGGAGTCCGGGACGTAGGTCGCGGTCCGCATCACCGACCCCACCGACGCGCCCCCGGCCGCCGGGTTCTCGTGCGTGGCCCGGACGATGTCCTTCAGGTAGGCGATCCCGACGACGTCGTCCTCGTTCTCCCCGACCACCGGGATCCGCGAGAACCCCGACCGCAGCGCCAGCGACATCGCCTGCCGCAGCGACTTGTCCCCCTCGATGAACACCATGTCGGTGCGCGGGACCATCACCTCGCGGACGAGCGTGTCGCCCAGCTCGAACACCGAGTGGATCATCTGCCGCTCGTCCGGCTCGATCAGGCTGCGCTGCTCGGCGAGGTCCACCAGGTCGCGCAGCTCCGCCTCGGTCGCGAACGGCCCGGCGCGGAAGCCCTTGCCGGGCGTCAGGGCGTTGCCCAGCAGGATCAGCAGCCGCGGCAGCGGCCCGAACACCCGCGTCACGGCCGGGATCACCGTCGCGCCGGCCAGCGCGAACCGGTCGGCGTGCTGCAGCCCGAGGGTGCGCGGGCCGACGCCGACCACCACGAAGCTCACCACGATCATCGAGACCGCGGCCGTCACGTACGCCTGCCAGGTCTCGCCCAGCCAGGACACGCACAGGTCGGCCACGATCACGGTCGCGACCAGCTCGCAGCCGATCCGCAGCAGCAGGACCATGTTCACGTACGGCGCGGGATCGGCCACGATCTCGGCCAGCTTCGCCGCGCCCCGGCGGCCCGCCGCGACGAGCTCGCCGACGCGGTGCCGGGAGATCCGGGCGAGCGCCGCCTCGGTGCCCGCCAGCAGCCCCGCCACGATCACCAGGGCGGCCGCCAGCCCCAGCAGCCACCCTTGTCCGGACGTCATCGCTCGGCGTTCTTCTCCCGCCAGGACCCGAGCAGCTCGTCCTGGAGCCCGAACATCTCCTTGTGCTCCTCGGGCTCGGCGTGGTCGTAGCCGAGCAGGTGCAGGATGCCGTGCGTGGTCAGCAGCTCCAGCTCGGCCTCCGTCGAGTGCCCGGCCTGCTTGGCCTGGCGCTCGGCCACCATCGGGCAGAGCACCACGTCGCCGAGCAGGCCCGGGTCGAGCTCGCCGTCGTCGTTCGCGCCGCCGTCCAGCTGGCCGGGCCGCAGCTCGTCCATCGGGAAGGACAGCACGTCCGTCGGGCCCGGCTCGTCCATCCACTTGACGTGCAGCTCGGTCATCGCCTCCTCGTCCACGAGGAGGACCGACAGCTCCGCCAGCGGATGCACCCGCATCCCGTCCAGCACGTGCCGGGCCAGGTCGGCGATGGCGCGCTCGTCCACGGGCACGCCGGACTCGTTCAGTACCTCGATGCTCACTTCGTGTTACCGTCCCCGCTTGCGCGGCGCGCCCCCGCGCGCCGCCCCCTGCTTCAGCTCCGCCACCCGCAGCTCGTCGAACCGGCTGTAGGCGTCCACGATGTCGGTCACCAGCTTGTGCCGGACGACGTCGTGGCTGTTCAGCCGGCAGAAGTGGATGTCGTCGATGCCCTCCAGGATGGACTGGACGACCCGGAGGCCGCTCTCCTGCCCGTTCGGGAGGTCCACCTGCGTCACGTCGCCGGTCACCACGACCTTCGACCCGAACCCGAGCCGGGTCAGGAACATCTTCATCTGCTCGGGCGAGGTGTTCTGCGCCTCGTCCAGGATGATGAACGAGTCGTTGAGCGTGCGGCCGCGCATGTACGCCAGGGGGGCGACCTCGATCGTGCCCGCCGCCATCAGCCGCGGGATCGAGTCGGGGTCGACCATGTCGTGCAGGGCGTCGTACAGCGGACGCAGGTAGGGGTCGATCTTCTCGTAGAGGGTTCCGGGGAGGAAGCCGAGCCGCTCGCCGGCCTCGACGGCCGGGCGGGTGAGGATGATGCGGTTGACCTTCTTGTCCTGGAGCGCCTTGACCGCCTTGGCCATGGCCAGGTAGGTCTTGCCGGTGCCCGCGGGACCGATGCCGAACACGACCGTGTGCTTGTCGATCGCGTCGACGTAGCGCTTCTGGTTCAGCGTCTTCGGACGGATCGTCCGGCCCCGGCTGGACAGCACGTCCAGGGTCAGGACGTCGGCCGGGCGCTCGGCGGAGCCCGCGCGGAGCATGGCCAGGCTGCGCTCGACGGCGTCGGGGGTGAGCTGCGCGCCGCCGTTGAGCAGGTCGATCAGCTCGGCGAACAGGCGGGAGACCAGGTCGGTCTCGGCGGGGGCGCCGGTGACGGTGATCTCGTTCCCGCGGACGTGGATGTCGCTGCGGAACGCGCTCTCGATCACGTGGAGCAACTCGTCCCGGGAGCCCAGCAGGCTCACCATGGAGTGGTCGTCCGGCACCACGATGCGGATCTGGGAGCGGGCGCCGTTCTGCGCGGCGGTGTCGCGTCCCCGGTGTGTTGATTCGACCATCAGCCGGGCCTTGCGGCCTCTCGGACCTGCCTTCTCGTCGCCACGGATATCACGCGGCCGTCGTTGCGGCGGCCACGACTCCATGGTACCGACCGCCGCACGGCACGGCCTCTCCATTTGCTCCCGGCTCGTCCGGTCCGCCCGGATGGTTCCCGCGCCCTATCCGGGGGGCCACTGGAGGGCGCGGCCGCCCAGCAGGTGGGCGTGCACGTGGAAGACGGTCTGACCGGCCTGCGCGCCCGTGTTGAACACGATCCGGTAGCCCGCCTCGTCGATGCCCTCCTCGGCCGCGACCTCGGCCGCGAGGGCGACCACGTCGGCGAGCAGGGCCGGAGACGCCGCGGCGAGCTCGGCCGCGTTCGGGTGGTGCTCCTTCGGGACCACCAGGACGTGCGTCGGGGCCTGCGGGTTGATGTCGCGGAAGGCCAGCGCCGTGTCGCTCTCCCGGACGATCTCCGCCGGGATCTCCTTCTCGACGATCTTGCAGAACAGGCAGGCGGCCGTGCTCTCGTCCATGCGTCCGTCCATGCGTCCTCCGTCTCGTGAACCGCGTCCGCATCCTAGCGATCCGGTCCCGCGGCGTCCGGCCCGCGCCCCCGTGCGACTTTCCCCGCGCCGACCTGCGACGCCGACTGAGACCGTGACCAAGGCCACCCGCAACCGGTAAGGTCCTTGATCGATCCTCGGTGGAACCTTCGGTGGAACGCCGCATTCCGGCGTGCCACTGGATTAGGGTTCCAAGTCAGGCGTTCCCCCCGGCCCGGTGCCCCGAGCCACGCCTGCACCGGTCGGGTGCGCCCTGTCACGGCCCGCCCCCGCGACCGCCCGAACGGGGGGTGGGGGACGGCAAAGGCGGCGGATAGGTGACCGAGGCACAGCAGAAGATGCCCTTTCGTAAACCGGACGACGAGGGTGCGCGTCCTACAGACGTGACCGAGACCCTCGTGGCCAGGGGAACGGCGGGGGCAGTCGCCGTCGCCTGGGACGCCGACCAGGCGGTGACGGCCCTCTACAGCGCCAACTACCGCTCCCTGGTGCGGCTCGCCGCCATGCTCGTCCGGGACGCCGGGACCGCCGAGGAGGTCGTCCAGGACGCGTTCGTCGCGATGCACGGCGGCTGGCGCCGGCTCCGCGACCCGGACAAGGCCCTGTCGTACCTGCGGCAGGCGGTGGTCAACCGGTCACGCTCGGTGCTGCGGCACCGCGCGGTGGTGGAGAAGTACGCCCCCAAGGGGCTGCCCGACGCCCCCAGCGCGGAGGCCGGGGCCATCGGCGAGCTGGAGCGCTCGGCGGTGGTGGACGCGCTGCACCGGCTGCCCGCGCGGCAGCGCGAGGCCCTGGTTCTGCGCTACTACGCCGATTTGTCCGAAGCGGAGATCGCCGCGACGATGGGCATCTCGAAGGGCGCCGTGAAGAGCCACACGGCGCGCGGGATGGCCGCGATGCGCAACGTTCTGGAGCAGTTCTCATGACCACGGGCCCCCACGACGAGCACGGCGAGATCCTGCGCCGTGCCCTGCACGCGGAGGCGGAGCGGGTCACCCCCTCGGCGGACGGCCTGGAACGCATCCGCGCCGGCATCGCCGAGCGGGAGCGGCGCCGGTTTCCCGTCCGGTCCGGATGGGACTGGTTCACCGCCAACTGGACGCGCCCGGTCCTGGCGGTGGGCGCGGCCCTGGCCATCGCGGGCCTCGGCGTCTCGGCACCCCAGACGTTCGACCTGATCCAGTCGCCCATGGGCAACGACGGCCCCTTCGCCAAGAGCCACCACGGCTCCCCGAGCGGGACGGGCACGGACTCGACCGACTCCTCCACGCCGCCGCAGGGCTCTCCCACGCCGGGGCACGACCCGTCCGGGACGGCGCCCCCGCGGACCTCCGAGGGGCCGGTGTCGTCCACGACGACGCCGACCTGCCCGCCCGAGACGGAGGCGCCGTCCGGGGAGGCGCCGTCCACCCAGGGTTCGACCCGGCACCAGGTGTCCGGGAAGTCCGGGCCGCCGTCGTGTCCGACGCACACCCCGACGCCGCCGACCGGCACCCCCACGCCGACGCCGAGCACGCCGACGCCCAAGCCGACCGAGAGCTCTTCCCCGCCGCCCACGACCACGCCCGAGGGCAACGTCACCGACGCCCCCGCCACCTCGGGCTGAGCCCTCCGGCGGGTCCCTGAGGGATCTACCAGCGGCCGGTGGCGGCCAGCAGGACGGACGCGGCGGCGACGCCCGCGGTGGAGGTGCGCAGGACGGTCGGGCCGAGCAGCGCCGGGCGTCCCCCGGCGGCACCGAGCCGTTCGACCTCGTCCTCGCTGAGGCCGCCCTCGGGGCCGACCACGATGACCAGGTCGCCGTCCGTCGGCGGCTCGAGCGCGGTCAGCGGCTCGGCGGCCTCCTCGTGCAGCAGGACGGCGGCGGACGCGGCGGCGATGCGCTTCTCGACGTCCGCGGTGGACGCGAGCTCCGCCACGACCGGGAAGTGGGCGCGGCGGGCCTGCTTGGCGGCCTCCCGCGCGGTGGTCCGCCAGCGGCCGAGGGACTTCTCGCGCCGCTCGGGCCTCCACTGGGTGATGCAGCGCGCGGCGGACCACGGGACGATCTCGTCCACGCCGACCTCGGTCATGGTCTCGACGGCCAGCTCGCCCCGGTCGCCCTTCGGCAGCGCCTGGACGACGACCAGGCGCGGACGCGGAGCGGGCACGCGCCGCCGGGACAGGACGTCCAGGGTGAGGGACGCCTTGTCGGCGGTGGCCACGACGCACTCGGCGACCAGGCCCGCGCCGTCGGTGAGGTCGACGCGCTCACCGGAGCGCAGCCGCCGCACGGCCGCCGCGTGCCGGCCCTCCGGGCCGTCCAGGAGGACGTGATCGCCCTCCAGGCGGCCCGGCTCGGCCAGGAACACCGGCGCGCTCACCGGCGGCCCCGTCGGGGGCGGCTCATCCGTGCGGGTTGAAGACGTCCCGCAGGCGGGAGAAGACGCCGCGCTGCCCGGGGGCGAACTTGCCGGGCGGGCGCTCCTCGTCGCGCAGCTGCGCGAGCTGCCGCAGCAGGGCCTCCTGCTCCTCGTCCAGCTTCGTCGGGGTCTCGACGTTGACATGGATGTGCAGGTCGCCGCGGCCGGACTCGTTCAGGTGCCGGACGCCCCGCCCGTACAGGCGGATCACCTCGCCGGACTGCGTGCCCGGCTTGATGTCGATGTCCTCCGCGCCGTCCAGCGTCTCGACGGTGACGTTGGTGCCGAGCGCGGCGGCGGTCATCGGGATGCCGACCGTGCAGTGCAGGTCGTCGCCCTCGCGCTCGAAGATCGGGTGCGGCTTCTCGACGATCTCCAGGAACAGGTCGCCGGGCGGGCCGCCGCCGGGGCCGACCTCGCCCTCGCCCGCGAGCTGGATGTGGATGCCGTTCTCGACGCCCGCCGGGATCTTGACCTTGACGGTGCGCCGGGTGCGGACCCGGCCGTCGCCGGAGCACTCCGGGCAGGGGTTGCGGATCACCGAGCCGAAGCCGCCGCACTGCGGGCACGGCCGGGACGTCATGACCTGGCCGAGGAAGGACCGCTGCACCTGCTGCACCTCGCCCCGGCCCTGGCACATGTCGCAGGTCTCGGGGTGGGAGCCGGGCGCGGAGCCCTCACCGTGGCAGGTGTCGCAGACCACGGCGGTGTCGATGGACAGCTCGCGGGTGGTGCCGAACGCCGTCTCGTTCAGGTCGAGCTCGACCCGGAGCGTGGCGTTGCGGCCGCGCCGGGCCCGCGAGCGCGGGCCGCGCGCCGACGCCGTACCGAAGAAGGCGTCCATGATGTCGCTGAACGGGAAGCCCGCGCCGAAGCCGCCGGCCCCCGCGCCCGCGCCGCCGCCCGGGGCGAACGGGTCGGCCCCCAGGTCGTACATCTCGCGCTTCTTGGGGTCGGAGAGCACCTCGTACGCCTGGGTGATCTCTTTGAACTTCTCCTGCGTCTCGGGATCGGGGTTGACGTCGGGGTGCAGCTCGCGGGCGAGCCTCCGGTACGCCTTCTTGATCTCGTCCGCGCCGGCCTCACGGCGGACGCCGAGGGTCGCGTAGTAGTCGTTGGCCACCTACGACCCCGCCAGGATCTGTCCGACGTAGCGTGCCACTGCCCGTACCGCTCCCATCGTGCCGGGGTAGTCCATCCGTGTAGGCCCGAGTACACCGAGGCGGGCCAGAGTGAGGTCGCCGACGCCGTACCCGGCGGCGACCACGGAGGTCGAACGGAGCCCCTCGTCGGGGTTCTCCGTGCCGATCCGAACCGTAACAGTAGAGGAGTCCGCGGACTCCCCGAGCAGCCGCATCAGCACGACCTGCTCTTCCAGCGCCTCCAGGACGTCCCGGAAGCTCCGCGAGAAGTCGACGGAGGCGAGGTTGGCGGCGCCCGCGAAGACGACCTTCTCCTCGTGCTTCTCCACCAGGGTCTCCAGCAGGACCGACAGCACCGCCGCGGCGGCGGGCCGCTCCTCCGGGGAGACCTTCTCGGGCAGGTCGGAGACCGCGCCGGGGACGTCGCCGAACGCCAGGCCCGACAGGCACGTGTTGAGCAGCGCCCGCAGGTGCCCGGCCGACTCCTCGGTCAGTCCGGAGGGGATCTCGATCAGCCGCTGCTCGACCCGCCCGGTGTCGGTGATCAGGACGAGCAGGACCCGCCCGGTCGCGACCGGGACCAGCTCCACGTGCCGGACGTACGAGCGGGTCAGCGACGGGTACTGCACCACCGCGACCTGCCGGGTGAGCTGGGCGAGCAGCCGGACGGTGCGGCCGACCACGTCGTCCAGGTCGTAGGCGCCGGACAGGAACGTCTCGATGGCGCGCTTCTCCGCCTTGGAGAGGGGCTTGATCGTGGACAGCCGGTCGACGAACAGCCGGTACCCCTTGTCGGTGGGGATGCGGCCGGCGCTCGTGTGCGGCTGCTGGATGTAGCCCTGTTCCTCCAGGACGGCCATGTCGTTGCGGATGGTCGCGGGCGACACGCCGAGATTGTGCCGGTCCACCAGAGCCTTGGAGCCGACCGGCTCGTTGGTGGAGACATAGTCCTCGACTATGGCGCGCAGGACCGCGAGTTTCCGGTCGTCGAGCACGTCGTCACCTCCCCTGCCCCCGTTACTGGCACTCCATACTTCCGAGTGCCAAGTGTACGGCCCTGAGGGGACATCCCGAATCCGCCCGGAGCACGGTTCGCGCCCCGGGCCCTTCGCCGGAGTCGTTATTGTCGTCCTCCGTGCGGAGCAAGGACTACGGTGACGACGTTCTGGCGGGCGACTGGCGGCGGCCCCTGAAGGGCACGATCCCGGACGTCCCGGCCGACCCCGGCCTGGTCGCCGAGGACCCCGCGAGCGGGTTCTGCGGCGCGGTCGTCGGCTGCGACAAGTTCGGCGTGACGCTGGAGGACCGGCACGGCGGACGGCGGATCTTCCCGCTGGCCAAGGCGGGGTTCCTGATCGACGGACGGCCGGTGACGCTGGTCCGGCCAGGCCGGCGGAGCCCTCGGGGCCGCTGCGCTCGGCGTCCGGGTCGGTCGCGGTGCGGGGGCTGCGCGCGCGGGTCGCCCAGGAGTCCCGGATCTACGTCGAGGGCGCCCACGACGCCGAGCTGGTCGAGAAGATCTGGGGCCACGACCTGCGGGTCGAGGGCGTCGCCGTGGAGTTCCTGGAGGGCGTGGACGATCTTCCCGCGATCGTCCGGGAGTTCGGGCCCGAGGAGGACCGGAGGCTGGGCGTCCTGGTGGACCACCTGGTGGAGGGCTCCAAGGAGAGCCGGATCGCCGCGCGGGTCTCTTCTCCGCACGTGCTGGTCACCGGGCATCCGTTCATCGACATCTGGGAGGCGGTCAAGCCGTCCGCGGTCGGGATCCGCGCCTGGCCCCGCGTCCCGCGCGGCGTCCCCTGGAAGGAGGGCGTCCTGGACGCGCTGGGCTGGCGGATGGAGACCGGCGAGGCCTGGAAGCGCATCCTCGGGCGGGTGAACACCTACGCCGACCTGGAGCCTGAGCTGCTGGGACGGGTCGAGGAGCTCATCGACTTCGTGACCGCCCCCTGACACTGCGTAACTTTACCATTACTCTCCGCATTCACCCCTGATCTGGCGGAATATCGGACAGCGACCGGTCCGTTACTCGTTACAGGACGTGTCCGTGTTCTCACGCCAGAGGGGGCCGAGATGACCAGCCGAGGCAGAACACCCACGCAGGGCCACAGGTCCACCCTCATCCACCCCGCGCGCGCCCACGAGGCGCCCGACGGCGACCCGCGCGGCCTCAGGCCGGGCGACCGCCCCCGTGGCGACCGCCGGCCGGGCGGCTGGACACCGGGCGCCGCCCCGGCCGACCGGATCCCGGGCGGCTACGTGCCGCGGACGTACGTCCCCGCCGAATGGGCACAGGCCGAGCTGGGGATGCCGCTTCCGCCGCCCGTCACCCCGTGGGAGCGCGACAAGGCCGGATGGGCCGAACTGAGCGGCCTGATCGGCATGTCCGCCGCGGCGGTGTTCTCCGCGTTCACCCTGGGCCTGCTGGTCCTCGCCACGTGGATCGCGCCGTTCGTGTTCCTCACGCTCTACAAGAACCACTCGCCGTACGTCCGCTACCACGCGACCCAGGCCCTGAACGTCCAGCTCACGGGTCTGATCGTCGGTGTGGGCGCGGTGCTGCTCTCGGCCGCCACACTCGGCCTCGCCGCGGTGCTGGCGATCCCGATCACGCTGGTCTTCTGGCTCGTCCAGTTCGTGTTCGTGATCATCGCGACCTCGCGGGCCGAGGCAGGCGAGTGGTACGCCATCCCGGCGTTCCTCGCCTGGCCGATGGTCCGCTGACCGGGCCTCTGCCGTCCGGGCCTTGTTCCGGGCCCAGGGAGCGCTGATCAGGACGCCGCCGGCCGCGGCCCGCCCGCTCAGGTGAGGTCGCGGACGACGGCGTCGGCGAGGAGGCGGCCGCGCAGGGTGAGAACCGCGCGGCCGTCGTCCACCGGCTCGAGCAGGCCGTCCGCGACCAGGCTCCGGACGGCCCCGTCGTCGAGCAGGTCGACCGGGCAGCCGTCCGCGAGCCGCAGTTCCAGCATGATCCGCTCGACGGTCCTGTCCTCGTCGGTGAGGATCTCGCGCGCGTGCGCGGGGGTGACCCCCTCGGCGAGCCGGGACGCGTAGGCAGCCGGGTGCTTGACGTTCCACCAGCGCGTCCCGCCCACATGGCTGTGCGCTCCGGGGCCGACGCCCCACCAGTCCGCCCCCGTCCAGTACAGGAGGTTGTGGCGGCAGGCGGCGTCGGCGTCCTTCGCCCAGTTGGAGATCTCGTACCAGCGCAGGCCCCGCGCGGACAGCATCTCGTCGGCCATCAGGTAGCGGTCGGCCATCGCGTCGTCGTCCGGAGCGGCCAGCTCACCCCGCCTGACCTGCGCGGCGAGCCGCGTGCCGTCCTCGACGATCAGGGCGTACGCCGAGACGTGGTCGGGCTCGCACGCGAGGGCCGCCTCCAGGGACGCCCGCCAGTCGCCGTCGGTCTCCCCCGGCGTCCCGTAGATCAGGTCCAGGTTGACGTGCTCGAATCCGGCGGCGCGCGTCCACTCGACCACCTGCGGGACGCGTCCGGGCGTGTGCGTGCGGTCGAGCACCTTCAGGACATGCTCCCGCGCGCTCTGCATCCCGTACGAGACGCGCGTGAAGCCCACCTCGCGCAGGCGCGCGAGGTACTCCTCGTCGACCGACTCGGGATTGGCCTCCGTCGTGACCTCCGCGCCCGGCGCCAGGCCGAACTCCTTGTCGATCGCGTCCAGGACGCGGCCCAGATCGTCCGGGGAGAGCAGGGTCGGCGTGCCGCCGCCCACGAAGACCGTCTCGACGGGAAGATCCGCCTCACCCAGCACCCGGCGGGCCATCCGGACCTCGGCGACGGCGGTCTCGGCGTAGGAGTCGCGGCTCGCGCCGGGGCCGAGCTCGGTGGCCGTGTAGGTGTTGAAGTCGCAGTAGCCGCAGCGGGTCACGCAGAACGGCACGTGGACGTAGAAGGCGAACGGGCGCGCACCCAGCCCCGCGAGGGCGCTGCCGGGCAGCGCCCCGTCGGCGGGGACGGGATCTCCGTCGGGAAGGGTCGAGGGCACCCTCCAAGTCTGCCCCGCCCGGCGCCCTGCTCGGAACGTCGCCGGGGCCGCCATGATCACGGGCGCGGTCCGGCCCGGTCGGGCCAGGTCGGGTCAGGTCGGCTCAGCGGGCGGGGAAGAGCCCGGCCTGGCGGAGCTTGGCGCGCAGCCACCCCGGGATGTGCTCGTCCGCGCGCGGGAAACGATCAAGGTCCTGCCGGTAGGCGGACGGCCCGAGCGGCGGCCTGAAGTCGGGCTCGGTGTCGTAGTCGAACTCGGCGCTGAACCGGCCGGACCGCTCGACCGACAGCCTCGCGGTGAACCAGGCGCCCTTGTCCCGCCGGTACATCGCGCGGCGCAGCTCGTCCATCCGGCCGACGGCCTGGCCGGGCGGCATCGCGGTGCGGGTCCGGCCGTCCGTGTCGACGATCTCGAAGGTGGCGCTGTCGATGCCGACCGTCGCGCGGAACTCCAGCCCGAGCCGCTCCCAGGTCTCCGGGGCCGCCGCACGCAGCGCGCGGACGGCGCCGTTCACGGCCTCCCGCTCGCGTGGGCTGCGGAGAACCTGCTCGGAGTGGGTCACGGTGGAACCTCCGGACATTACGGGAGCGGCGGGAACATCGGATGCGAACCGGCGCCCCGTGGCGTCCCGGACCGGGCGGCCGGGCCGTTCTGACGACGGTACCGACATCCCGGCGCAGGCCAAGCTCGGCCCGCCGTGTCGCCCCCAACACGCTCCGTCGCCCTGCCGGACATCTCGGATATCCCACCGTGATCATCCCGAACGCCCTCCTCACCGGCCGTCCCGGCGGGGGCCGCGAGGCTCGGGGCCGCGGCGTTCGGGGGCTGCGGTGGGCGCGCGGTTTCGGGCATCCGGGGCGGATAGGGTCGCGGGGTGGCTTGGGAACGGGGTCTGGTACCGGCGCGGGTGCTGCTGCGGGGCGACGAGGACGGCTGGGGGTGCACGGTCGTCTCCGAGTGCGGCCGGTCCGCCGACGAGCGGCTGCCCGGGCCCGGCGTGCGCTGGCAGACCGGCGTCCGCCGCCGCGAGGGCGAGCCGCCGTGGTGGTCCCGGCAGCTCGCCGAGGCCGCCGAGGGCCTGCGCGAGCTGGTCGGCCGGAGGATCACCGACCGGACCTTCGCCGAGCTCGGTGTGGAGACCGAGATCTCCTGGTTCGCGGTGCGCGATCCGGTCGAGTGGGAGGGCCTGGTCACGCTGCGCGACCCCGACCCGGCGCGGTTCCCCGGCGAGGTCCCGCCGTTCGTGGTCACCTTCCAGCCGGGCCGCGGCGTGCTGCTCCCGGACCACCACCTGCTGTTCTCCACCGAGGCCGCCGACGTCTGGACGACCCTCGCCGCCATCGCCGAGAGCTGCGGCAGCCCGCCTCCCCTTTCCCGGTTCCTGTGCGGCTGGGACGGGCACCGCGACATCCGGATCGGCCGCGGCAGCCTCCAGGCGTCCACCGGTATCGGCTCGGACGGCGTGGAGCGGCTCGGCCAGGTCCACGTCGGGCGCCCGCCCGGCTGGGCCGGCAACCCCGAACTGCGTCCCCGGCTGGACGGCATCGACCTGCTCGACGAACCCGCCGCCGACGTCACCGGCCTGTTCCGCGAGCTCGGGCACGAGGTCGAGGAGCACGGGCCGTCCGTTCACCTTCCGGCGATGGGCCTCCGGCTGAGCCGTCCGCTCGACGCTCCGGAGTCGTTCGCGTTCATCGGGGCGTCCCTGGAGTTCCCGGCTCCCCTGGCCGACGGTCTCCGCTAGCCGGGACGCCATGAAAGAGTGTCCGGTTCGCCAGTTGCCCACGAACCCGACACACACCGGGGATCTTCCTTTCACCGGGTCGCAATCAACCGCGCCTAGCTTCCGGGCACATGGACCTTCGCCTGCGCCACCTCACCCTCGGCCTCGCGGCCGGACTCGCCGCCGTCCCGCTCGTCACCGTCCCCTCCGCGTCCGCCTCCGCCTCCGCCTCCGCCTCCGCCGCATCCGCCGCGTCCACGTCCGCCGCGTCCGGGCTGGTCGTGGAACGGTCCGGCCCGGCCCGCTCGGTCGCGTTCACCGCCGCCCGCGACGGCGAGGCGGTGATCGGCTTCACCGTCTCGGCCCCCGGCGTGTCCTGGGCCCGCAAGGGCGCGGAGGCCGCGCTCCTCGCGGTCTCGGTGGACGGACGCCACGTCACCGACCTGCTCGTCCCGTCCGCCGACCCGACGCCCCGCACGCTCGGCCTCGGAACCGTCCGGCACGGACGCCACAAGGTCACGTTCCGGTGGGCCAAGGGCTCAGCGGCCGAGGCGCGGCGCGTCGTGCTGTCCAAGCCCAAGGTGCGCCAGCCCAAGGACGACCAGCTCGTCCTGCGGCACGCACCGATCGTCGTCGGACGCACGCTCGACGCGTCCGGCAGGCCCGGTGGCGACCCGTACCAGAACGCCTACACCGACGCCCCGCTCGTCGCGTGGCACGAGACGCTGCCCGCCGCGACGCCCGGCCACAAGGTCCTCGAGTACTCGGTGATCTGGAGCAACGAGGACGGCGGCACCGACACGCCCGCGCTGATGGCCCGCTGGGGCCGCACCACCGACATCGAGTGGGTGTACCGCGTCGAGGTGGACGCCGCCGGGAACCGCGTCCCGAGCACCGCCGTCTACCAGGCCCCCGAGCACCAGACCCTCGGGTTCACGGGCCGCTACGAGGGCGACCACCCGGTCATGCAGACCTGCACGCTGAACAACAACATGTGCGACACGGCCACCCCCGACGCCAGGCTCCGCTTCCTGCTCGACACCACGGCGACGCGTCCGGCCGACCGCGCCCGCGAGTACCTCATGGACCAGAACCCCTGGACGTACCGCATCACCGCCCAGGAGATGGACCGCGAGGGCAAGATCGAGAACCCCTCCTCCCCGGACACCCAGGCGGTCGGCGACCTGCGCACCTACCTGTACCTCGAGTTCACCAAGACCACGGGCGCGGCGCCCGGCACCGGGTCGGCGCCGGGCGTGAGCCTCGGCGTCCGGCTGAAGAGCGACCCGTCCCGCCTCTACCGCTCCGACCACTCGGTGCCGTCGTGGTCGATCAGCCGGGACGGCTCGCCCGCCACGACCGTCGAGCTCCCGGCCGGGACGACGGTCGCCGACGTCGCGTCCGTCGAGGCCGTCCGGCAGCCGACCGGCGACGGCGACAACGGCGCGTCCGCGACCGTGACCTCGATCCGCCGCGGCTTCTTCCTCGACCGGAACTACCTGCCGCAGGCGAACTCCAGCATCACCTGGACGGGCTCGGCGACGGTGTCCCCGTCCGCCCCGTCCGCCGTCCTCTGGCACTCCTGAGACAAGGGACGGGCCCCTGGGCTGTCGGCCCGGGGGCCTGTCCCTTCCGGCCTCACCGAACCGCCGGGCCCGTGACCGGGTCGAGACGCGGAGCGCCGGAACCGGGGCGCCTGTGGCGGCGTCGTAAGGGTCGTACACTTCTCCCTCACCCTTCGCCGCACCCCGGAGAGGACGCACCGCATGGCCTACGGGCCTCCTCCGCAGCAACCCGGCGCCTGGCAGCAGCAGCCGCAGAACCAGCCATGGCAGCAGAGCGGACGCGACTGGCAGCAGCCGTCCCCCCAGAGCTGGCAACAGCCCCCGGCAGGACAGCCCGGCCCCGGCCAACCCGGCTCCGGGCAGCCGGGCCCCGGACAAGCCGGCCTCGGACAGTCCGGCTTCGGGCAGCCCGGCGGGCAGGCCTGGCAACAGCAGCAACCTCCCGCCGGCGCCGTCCAGAGCGGCTGGCAGAGCGCGCCGCCCGCCGCCGCGCCACCCACCACGGCGCCGCCCGAGCCCGAGCACTACGGCGAGATCGGCTACGACGAGATGACGTGGGCGCTGATGGCCTACATCGGGCAGTTCCTCGTCTCCGTCATCGCCCCCGCCGTCGTCTACCTCGGCAAGGCCCGGCACCCGTTCGTCCGGCGGCACGCCGCGCAGGGCCTCAACATGGGCATCGCGTCCGCCGCGGTCTGGGCCCTCGGCGGCCTGATCTCCCTGATGTTCCCCGCGATCCTATGGCTGCTGGTGCTGTTCTCGGGCGTCGTGATGGGTTTCCTGGTCTACGCGGCGCGCGCCGCGAACCGGGGCGAGTTCCGCCAGGTGCCGGTCTTCATCGCCTGGCCCCTCATCAAGTAGCCGCCGCTCAGGACGCGTCCCCAGAGCCCGCTTCCCCTTCGGCCGCAGGCGCGGTCCCGGCCTCCTGCGCGGGTTCGCTCTCGGGCGCCGGCTCCGCCTCGGACGGGCCCGGCAGGACGGTCATCGTGCCGGGCTCGCCGGGCTCCTGGTCCAGCCGGACGACGCGTCCCGGGTAGGCGCGGCGGGCGATCTCGACGTCCCGGTCGTCCCACTCGCCGTAGAACACGGGACAGCCGTCCCACAGCTCGACCTTCTCCGCGCCGGTCGGCCAGCGGTGGCCGAACGCGTCGATGAGGATCGGGTCCTCACCATGCGGCAGATCGGGGCCGACGCGACGGGCGATGGGGTCGTCGGGCTCGGACGCCGGGTCGGGCACGGCGGGGCTCCTTCCGGGGACGGTGCGGCGGGGCTGCCGCTCGAAGATCTGGTCGGGGGCCAGCTCGATGTCGAACGGGACGGTCAGCTTGGCGGAGCGTCCCCAGGTGACCATCGCGCGCTCGGCGTACCGGCTCGTGTCGTCCAGCTCGAAGGCCTGAAGGCAGGGCTCGTCGCCGCGCAGGTCGACGATCCAGTAGGCGTCGACGCCGGAGCGCTCGAGCAGGGCGCGCCGCGGTCCGAGGTCGGCCGCGCGGGAGGCCGGGGAGACGACCTCGACGGCCAGCAGCGGGGCGCCGCGGATGAACCACTGGTCGCCCGCGGCCTGCTCCTTGCGGAAGACCATCAGGTCGCAGCGCAGCCAGGTGTCGTCGGTCAGGCGTGCGCCGAAGCCGGTGAGGGACTCCTGGCCGCCGAGCTGGGCGAGGCCGACCGGAATGACCAGATCGGACACCAGAACCTGGTGCAGGAGGGTGTGCGTCACGACGGACAGTGTTGTCCTCGCGGCGCGGCGTCACCACCGCTTTGGGCAAAGCCGCATGGCCCCGGAGGAAGGTCCACCGGCCCGCGCGGACACGGCCCGAGCCCGGGCCGGACGCCGAACCGGCCCCCTACGAACGAAGCGGCCCCGCTGAGCAGGGCCGCTTCGGACGATCAAAGGCGGAGGGCTACTTCTTGCCGCCCTTGTCGGCGGCGGACGACGAGGACTCACCGGTGGACAGCGCGGCGACGAACGCCTCCTGTGGAACGTCCACACGGCCGATCGTCTTCATCCGCTTCTTGCCCTCCTTCTGCTTCTCCAGCAGCTTGCGCTTACGGGAGATGTCTCCTCCGTAGCACTTGGCGAGGACGTCCTTGCGGATGGCGCGGATGTTCTCGCGCGCGATGATGCGCGCGCCGACGGCGGCCTGGATGGGCACCTCGTACTGCTGCCGCGGGATGAGCTCCTTCAGCTTGGAGGTCATCAGCAGGCCGTACTCGCGGGCCTTGTCCTTGTGCACGATCTGGCTGAACGCGTCGACCGACTCGCCCTGCAGCAGGATGTCGACCTTGACCAGGTCCGACTCCTGCTCGCCCGCGGGCTCGTAGTCGAGCGAGGCGTAGCCGCGGGTCCGGGACTTCAGCTGGTCGAAGAAGTCGAAGATGATCTCGGCGAGCGGCATCGTGTACCGGATCTCGACCCGGTCCTCCGACAGGTAGTCCATGCCGAGCAGCACGCCGCGCCGCCCCTGGCACAGCTCCATGATCGCGCCGATGTGGTCCGAGGGGGTGAGGATCGTCGCCTTCACCACCGGCTCGTACACGTTGCCGATCTTGCCCTCGGGGAACTCGCTGGGGTTGGTGACGACGTGCTCGGTGCCGTCCTCCATCACCACGCGGTAGACCACGTTCGGCGCGGTGGAGATCAGCGAGAGGTTGAACTCGCGCTCCAGCCGCTCCCGGACGATCTCCATGTGCAGCAGGCCGAGGAAGCCGCAGCGGAACCCGAACCCGAGCGCCGCCGACGTCTCCGGCTCGTAGACCAGCGCCGCGTCGTTCAGGCGCAGCTTGTCGAGCGCGTCCCGCAGGTCGGGGTACTGGTCGCCGTCCATCGGGTAGAGGCCCGAGAACACCATGGGCTTCGGGTCCTGGTAGCCGCCGAGCGCCTCGGCGGCGGGCCGGGTCGCGCCGGTGACGGTGTCGCCGACCCGCGCCTGCCGGACGTCCTTCACACCGGTGATCAGGTAGCCGACCTCGCCGACGCCGAGCCCGCTGACCGGCTTGGGCTCCGGCGAGATGACCCCGACCTCGAGCGTCTCGTGCGCCGCGCCGGTCGACATCATCAGCGACTTCTCGCGCCGCGACAGGTGGCCGTCCACGATCCGGACGTAGGTGACCACGCCGCGGTAGGTGTCGTACACCGAGTCGAAGATCAGCGCGCGGGCCGGGCCGTCCGGGTCGCCGACCGGCGCCGGGACGGTCTCGACCACGCGGTTCAGCAGCTCCGCGACGCCCTCGCCGGTCTTGCCGGACACCTTGAGCACGTCGGACGGGTCGCAGCCGATGATCCCGGCGAGCTCCTCGGCGTACTTCTCCGGCTGCGCGGCGGGCAGGTCGATCTTGTTCAGCACCGGGATGAGGTGCAGGTCGGCGTCCAGCGCCAGGTACAGGTTCGCGAGCGTCTGGGCCTCGATGCCCTGCGCCGCGTCCACCAGCAGGATCGCGCCCTCGCAGGCCGCCAGCGACCGGGACACCTCGTAGGAGAAGTCCACGTGGCCGGGGGTGTCGATCAGGTTCAGGACATAGTCGGTGCCGTCCTCGCCCCGCCAGGGCAGCCGCACCGCCTGCGACTTGATCGTGATGCCGCGCTCGCGCTCGATGTCCATCCGGTCGAGGTACTGGGCGCGCATCGAGCGCTCGTCGACGACCCCTGTGAGCTGCAGCATCCGGTCGGCCAGGGTCGACTTGCCGTGGTCGATGTGCGCGATGATGCAGAAGTTGCGGATGATCGCGGGGTCGGTCTTGTTGGGCTCAGGCGCAGGCACCGGGATCCGTTCGCAAACTCACTGGTGGACAGGACATGGCAGACTTCCTCTACCGTCCTCCATGGTCCCATGTCCAGGGGGATGCTCCGTGCACCGCCCCGGAGCCCGTTCCGACGGGCCGGGTTTTGGCCTGGGCTCACGGATTGGTAAGCTGTGCGACTGCGTGTGGCGTAGCGTCGTGCCGAGGGGCACCGTCCGCCCCGTTCAACGTTCGTACATCTCCGGGCGCGCGGTCGTCGCGTGCCGGGAACAGGATCGCAACCAAGGCTGAGGCACTACGACGTGGCTAACATCAAGTCCCAGATCAAGCGGAACAAGCAGAACGAGAAGGCTCGCCTGCGGAACAAGGCCGTCAAGTCGGAGCTGAAGACGGCGATCCGCAAGTTCCGCGAGGCCGCCGAGGCCGGCAACGCCGACGCCGCGGCCGCCGCGCAGCGCGACGCCGCCCGCAAGCTCGACAAGGCCGTCAGCAAGGGCGTCATCCACAAGAACCAGGCCGCCAACCGCAAGTCGGCCATCGCCAAGCGCGCCGCCGAGCTGGCCAAGTAAGGCCGCTTTCAGGCTTCACGACGAGGCCGTCATCCCGGCGCGGGATGACGGCCTCGTCGTTCTGCTTTCCCCGGATACCGTGGCGGCCATGGACGAACGCCGCCTGGTGAAGATCTCGAAGTATCTCGCCAAGCACCTGCGGCACCGTCCGGAGCGGATCGGGCTGACCCTGGCCGAGGACGGCTGGGCCGATGTGGACGATCTCCTCGCGTCCGCCCGGCGGCACGGCTTCCCGATCACCCGGGCCGAGCTCGAGCACGTCGTCGCGGCCAACGACAAGCGGCGCTACGCCTATGACGGCCACCGGATCCGTGCCAACCAGGGGCATTCGGTCCCCGTCGAGCTGGGCCTGCCCAGCGTCCCGCCGCCTCCCGCCCTCTACCACGGGACGGTCCCTGCGGCCCTGGACGCGATCATGACCGAGGGCCTGCTGCCGATGCGGCGGCACGCCGTCCACCTGTCCCCCGACCGCGCCACCGCCGAGCGCGTGGGCGCCCGCCGCGGCGTCCCGGTCGTCCTCACGGTGGCCGCCGCCGAGATGGCCGCGGACGGCCACGAGTTCCGCCTGAGCGAGAACGGCGTCTGGCTCGTCGCCCACGTCCCGCCGCGCTACCTGACCCGCTAGGCCACCAGATCCGCGCGGATCATCGCGACCGTCTCCGGCCAGGTCAGGGGGTTGGGCAGCCGCTCGGGGACGGGCCCGTCCTGCGGCCCGAACAGGTACCGGCGCCGCACGACCCCGGCCAGCGCCCGATGCACGTCGACCCGGTCGTCGATCATGTGCGTGATGCCGAGCTGGGCGCAGTGCACGGCCTTCTGCGCCCGTTTGCGGCAGAACCGGACGTTGCGGCGCGGCATTCCGGTCCGTCCGGAGACATCGTGGTGATCAAGCCATGCCAGCGTCTTCCGCTGCACGCGCTCACCGCACTTGGAGATGATCCACACCCGTCCACCGAACAGCCGGACCAGCTCCTCCAGGCCCTCGAACGCACCCTCGTTGGGCGGGGACGCGAGCGCGTCGCGCAACGTCCCGCTCAGAAACACCGTGTCGGCCTTCCCCGGCGACAGCGGACCACCTTGAATGACGCGTCCGAAATCAACGCCGAGCCTTGGTTCCATGCGTCCAGCGTCGCGACCCCGAAGCTCGAGCAGAACTATCTCTTGAGCCGCCATCTATAGTTTGTGCCTATGGAACGGCTGTCGACCGACGCGCTCGCCTCCTTCGCCGTGTTCGCCGCGCACCTCAACTTCACGCGCGCCGCCGAGGACCTGCACATCTCGCAGCCCGCCCTGCACACCAAGATCCGCAAACTCGCGGACGACCTGGGCCGCCCCCTCTACCGCCGCCAGGGCCGCGCCCTCGCCCTCACCCCGGACGGCGAACGGGTCGCCCGCTTCGCCCGCGAACTGGACGACCGGATGTCCACGTTCCTGTCCGACCTCAACGGGACGTCCCGGACCCGCGTCCCCGTGCTCGCGGCGGGCGAGGGCGCCTACCTGTACCTGCTCGGCCCCGCCGTCCGCCGCCTCCACGCGGCCACCGGCGTCCGCCTCGTCAACGGCGACCGCTCACGCGTCCTCACGGCCGTCCGAAGCGGCGCCGCCGACGTCGGAGTCGCCGTCCTGGACGTCCTGCCCGCCGACCTCACCGCGACGCCTCTGGCGACGTTCCCGCAGGTCCTGTCCATGCCCGCCGTCCACCCACTGGCGTCCCGCCCCACCCTGACCCTGGCCGACCTCGCCGGGACGTCCCTGATCGTCCCGCCCCCGCACGGCCCCCACCGGGCCTCCCTGGAACGCGCCCTCCGCGCCGCCGACGTCCCCTGGACCGTCGCCGTCGAGGCGTCCGGCTGGCCCCTCATCCTCCACCTGGTCACCCTCGGCGCCGGCCTCGCCGTCGTGAACGGCTGCGTCCCCGCGCCCCCGGGCCTCGTCCACCGGGAGATCACCGACCTCCCACCCGTCCCGTACCACACCCTCCACCACCCCGACCGCACCCCCGACCCCACCGTCACCACCCTCCTGACCACCCTCCACGCCCCCTGAACCCACCACGGCCCAACGGCCGCCAGCCCACCGACCGAGCCATGTCAGTAGGGCGGCAACGGTTCATGTGAAGCAGGGAGGAATGGGGCCAACCGGGCCACGCCGGCGTCCGGCGAGTGGGGGGTCCAACCAGCCGGCGAACGCCGCCGAACACGGGACAAACAGGGCCAGCGGACGGAACAGGGCACGTGGATGACCGACATCACAGGTGCCGACCTGCCGACCTGCCGACCTGCCGACCAAGGCACAGCAGCCCATTCGACGAAGAACGGCATAGGCGAGCCCAACGAACCCCAGCAGGGTGGGACGAACGGTGATCAGCGCGCGGAACGGGCCGCGACGATGTCCGAGACCGCCTTCTCCAGGGCGTACGCCGGGTCGGCCGCACCGCCCTTGACCTGCGCGTCGGCCGCGGCGACCACGGTGAGAGCCCGCGCGACGCCGTCCCCTGACCAGCCGCGCAGCTGACGCTGCACCCGGTCGATCTTCCACGGGGGCATCCCCAGGTCCTTCGCCAGCGACGCCCCTCGAGCCCCCCGAGGCGCGCCCCCGACCTTCGCGAGCCCACGCACGCCCTGCGCCAGGGCACTCACGATCAGGACGGGCGCGACTCCGGTCGCGAGCGCCCACCGCAGCTGCTCCAGCGCGTCCGCGAGCTGCCCTTCGATGGCCTTGTCCGCCACGGTGAACCCGCTGACCTCGGCCCGCCCGCGGTAGTACCGCGCGATCGCCGCATCATCGATCTTCCCGCCGGTGTCGGCGACCAGCTGACTGCACGCGGCGGCCAGTTCCCGCAGGTCGTTCCCGACCGCGTCCACCAGCGTCCGCGCCCCGTCAGCGGAGATCTTCCCCCCGTGCCGCCGGATCTCGGCCCGCACGAAGTCGATCCGCTCGCCCGCCTTGGTGACCTTCGGACACGTGATCTTCCGGGCGCCCGCCTTGGCCAGCCCGTCCGCCAGCGCCTTCCCCTTGGCCCCGCCCGCGTGCACCGCGACGAGCGCCACATCGGGCGCGGGATTCTTCACATAGCCCAGCACCTCGGCCGCGAGATCCTTGTTCAGATCCTGCGACGACCGCAGCACCAGCACCTTCCCGCCGCCGAACAGCGAGGGCGACGTCAGCTCCGCCAGCCGTCCCGGCTCCATCCCCCCGGGCACGAGGTCGATGACCTCGGTCTCGGGATCCTCCGCCCGGGCCCCGGCGACCACGTCCCCGACCGCCCGCTCAACGAGCAGTTCCTCGTCCCCGACGATCAAAGTGATGGCGTCCACTGGCACCCCCCAACAATGCCACACCCCTCCCCCCACCCCGACCCGACAGCCCAAACACCGCCCTCAGGGGGACCTGCATCAACTGGCTTTGTCCAGTCCGATGTGACCTCTCGGGGCCGGCTGACGGCGTGGGGCCGGTGAGGAGGCACGGGTGCTCCCTTGACGGTCAATGGCGGGCAACGGTGGCGATGCCTGTGCGGGTTCGTACGACGGCGATGTCTCCCTGCCGGTCAGTGCGAAGAACGCGGATCCCGAGGTGTTGGAGGAGGCCGACGGTGTGGGGGGACGGGTGGCCGTAGTCGTTGTCCTTCCCCACGGAGACCAGCCCGATCGAGGCGTGGGCGGCGGCCAGGAAGGGACGGTGCTGGCTTCGTGAGCCATGGTGGGGAACCTTCAGGACCTGGACATGCGGCACAGCCGAGACCAGGGCTTGCTGGGCCTCGGTTTCGACGTCGCCTGGCAGGAGGGCGCTGAAGCCGGGACGGGTCGCGACCAGGACGATGCTGGCGTTGTTCATGACTGTGCCCTCGTCCTGCGCGGTGAGCCGGGGCTTGGACGTGGCGGGCGCGAGGACGGTCAGGGCCAGGTCTCCGACATGCCAGCTGTCGCCGGGGCCGGCGGGACGAAGGGGGACGCCACCCGCGAAGCGGGCCTCGCGGCCGAACCCCAGGGGCGTGACCAGCACCAGTCCGACGCGTCGTCCGTGCCGGATGCCCGGAACACCGTCAATGTGATCGGCATGCGGGTGCGTCAGGACCAGCAGCGGCACCTCGCGGACATGGAGACGCTGGAGACAGCCGTCCATCGCACTCGGGTCCGGCCCGGCATCGACAACAACGGCGCGACCTGGGCCCGCTGACAGGACGAGACCGTCCCCCTGGCCCACATCACATGCGACGAGCTGCCAGCCCGGCGGGGGCCATCCGGGAGCGAGGACGTGCATGCACACGACCCCCGCCAGGACTCCCGCCATCGCGGCCGCGAACAACAGTCGCAGGCGTCGCGAGCGCAGCATCGCGATGGTGATGGCACCTGCCGTGAGCAGGCCTGCCGCACCCAACGCGCCGCTCGCCCATGGCAGGGTGGCATAGGGCAGGGTCGAGGCCGTCCTGGCGACCCAGATGATCCACCGCACGGGGTACTCGGCCGGCCAGAGGACGAGACCGGCGAGGGACGGGGAGAACGGCGCGACCACCGCCGCCGCGGCACCGAGCAGCGTCGCCGGCGCGACCGCCGGATCGGCGAGCAGGTTGGCGGCCACCGATACGACGCCCAGCTCGCCCGACATCATCACCAGGATCGGGGCCACCGCCAGCTCGGCGGCCACCGCGACGGCCAGGGCGTCCGCCACGAAGTCGGGCAGCCGTCGCCGGAGCCGCTCGCGCCAGGCCGGGGCGAGAACGAGCAGCCCCGCCGTCGCCGCGGCCGAGAGCGCGAACCCGTACGACCGGCTCAATCCCGGATCGACAAGGACGAGCAGGAGCACAGCCCCGGCCAGTGCGGGCACACCCTGGCGAGGACGTCCCGTGAACAGGGCCAGCAGACCGATGGTCGCCATGACCGCAGCGCGCAGCACGCTCGGATCCGGACGTGCGATCACAACGAACCCGACGACCGCGATTCCCGCGATCAGTGGCGCGCCCCGCCTCCCGAGCCCGCCCATCCGGCAGAGCGCCAGCACGGCACCGACGACGATCGCCAGGTTCGCCCCGGACACGACGAGAAGGTGGCTCAGTCCGGCCGTGGTGAAGTCCTCGGCGAGGTCCGGATCGAGGCGCGAAGTGTCACCGACGACCATGGCGGGCAGCACGCCTCGCGCGTCCGGATGCAGGACGTCGGCCGCCCGCCTCAGCTTCGCGCGGACGGCTCCCGCGACCCGCTGAATCTTCGACGGTCCGCTCATCACGGACGGCGGCCCGCGCACGAGCACCACCGCCGCCAGCAACTCCGCCCGCTTGGGCAGAGCGAGCCGTCCCACGCACCGGACCTTCACACTCGGAACCAGCCCACTCCACTCCCGGCCGGACGCGAGCAGCAAGACCGGAACCCTCGTCCGCACACCTCGCCCACGTCCCTCATACCGCTCCACCCGTGCTCGAACGATCACCGTTTCCCGTCCACCGACCTGCTTGGTCTTCGGATCGCTCGTGACGACGACCACCACCGCCGCGCTGTGATGCGCCCGCGCCCCCGCGAACACCGGCCCCGACCGCACCGCCGACGTCCGAAGCCCCACCCCGGTCGCGGACGCCGTGGCACACAACAACACGACTCCCCCGACCACCAACCAGTCCTCAGCCGAGCTGCCGTCCCGACGTCCCGGCCCGCCCGCCCGCACCCGCCTCCCGACCCCACGCCGCCCCACGAACCGGCCAAGTCTCACCAACCCGCCCGTCCGCTCAGGCCCCTTCGCTCCGCCCTGACTTCCCCACTCGCCCAACCTCACAGACGATCCCGCACCGACCCTCTGTGAACGCCGCTCGAACGAACCATGCGCTCGTCTGAAGCGAGCACGCAGGAGAAGCGCGCACGCTCCAAACGCACAGACCCCGGCCAGCAGGTAGCACACCCACGCGGACCGGCCCAAGCAGACGAAGGCACCAGCCCACGCACCCAACGCCGGGCCGATCAACCGCAAGTCATGCTCAACCGCCGGATGCTCCCCCTCCGCCGCAGCGCCCGGTGGCGCAGAACCCTGAATGGGCCCCGTTCCCCCCACATCCCCACTCACTTCCGTCGCCCTCCTTCACCCTTGGCAGACGCGCACACGCCTGCAGAGGCGGACGCACCTGTGGATGCAGACGTGCGCAGGAGCCCGCCGCCTCCTCCAGATGCGGCCGCCGCGTCCGGAGCCTCCGTGCCCTCGAGCACCCCTTCGTCCCCCCGCACCCGGACTAACTCGGTCGCAGCCGTGGACCCATGTGCCTTCACACGCCCCGGCGCCACCACGGACGTGGTCACCTCAATGCCCCTTCGCGCCTGCGCGGGTCCTGCCGCTTGCATGGAGCCTGACGAACGCGCGAAACCTGACGCTTGCACGGGGCTTCGCGTTCGTACGGGCCCAGCGCTCCCGCGAGACCTGACGCTCGCGCAGGGCCTGATGTACATCGGCGGCAGACCCTCGTCCGCTCCGACGGCCTGGAAGTGGGTTCCGGCGGAGTAAAGGTCGCCGATGCAGTCGAGGACGTCGCACTGGGGCATCTGACGACGCGCCGCCGCCCGGCTCGGCGGCGCATCGCTTGCACGGGGCCTGGCGCTCGCATGAGGGCTGGCGCTGACACCAGGGCTGGCGCTTGCGCGGCCGTGGGCGCGGGCGCGGGCGCGGGCGCTTGTGCGGGGCTTGGCGCCTGCGCGCACGCTGGTGTCTGCGCGGGGTCTGGGACCCACGCGGACGCTGGTGCCTGTGCAGACGCTGCCGCTTGTCGGGGTGTAGGTAGACGCAGTCGCGGTGTGCCTGGGCGAAGCGGGTTCATTTCCCTCCTTGTGGTTGGTGTCCGAGGCGAAGCAGCACCTGACTCCAGCGGCGAGGGCCGCCATGGACGCCATGTGCTCCGGATTCCGGAGCTGAAGGCACCCGTGTCGTCGGTGCTGAAGACACTGCGGGTGCGACGCCCCGCTGGTCTTGGTCCTGATGGAGGTTCGTCTGGGCGCCGGCGTGTGGTCGCGGGTGTCGGTGATGTGGGCCCACACCGTCACTGGTGCGGTGTGGAACTCTGCGGGCTGGCTGGCGGCGCTTCTGATCTGGCTCGCCGGGAACGATCACGCTGGCTGGGAGCCGGCGTGACCTTGCCCGTCTCCCTGTGGTCCCGGCCCGAATGACCACGCGCGGCATGTTCACGACAGGTGTCCTGCATCGAGCCGCGGACCAGAGACGAAGCCGACGGCATCCGGTGGGCCCATGCTCACTGCGGTCGCTTCGCTACGGCCGTCGCCTGCCATCGCTGTGGTCGTCGTTGCCGCCGCTCGAGGCGTCGCTGTGGTTGTGGGTGGGTCAGCCTGTGGTGTTGAGGAGGGGTTTGAGGTCGGTGAGGCGGCGGGCTCCGATGCCGGGGACCTCCTGGAGTTGGTCGACGCTGCGGAACGGGCCGTGTTGGGTGCGGTAGTCGATGATTCGGCGGGCCAGGACGGGGCCCACTCCGGGGAGTTGGTCGAGTTGTTCGGCGGTCGCGGTGTTCAGGTCGAGCGGGGTTCCGGCCGACGTCCCTGAAGGCATGCCCGGGGTGGTTCCGGTGGGCGGGGCCGGGCCTTGGCCTGGTGGGGGCGCGGGTGGGTGGATGCCCACGGCGATCTGTTCACCGTCCATGAGTTTGCGGGCGAGGTTCAGGGCGCCGGTGTCGGTGCCGGGGCGGACTCCTCCGGCGGCGTTGAGGGCGTCGGCCACGCGGGATCCGGCGGCGAGGGTCAGTACGCCTGGACGGCGGACCTTGCCGATCACCTGGACGACCAGTTGCGGCCCCGCCGAGGGGCGGCCGGACGCGACGGTCGTGCTCGTCTCGCTCGCCGACACCGACAGGGACGGCGATACCGCGGCGGACGCCGTCACCGGTTCGGGGCGTGGGCGCGCCATCCAGAGATAGCCGACCGCGACGAGTACCGCGATGACCCCGACGATCACCAGCGCCCGGACGCCGCCCATCCCAGGGTCCAGGCGATCACGTTCGAGGAGGCCACGGGCGCGGGCGAAGATGCGGGCGGAGAGCGGTTCGGCTGGGTGCGTCGGCGGATCTTTGGAGGCGTGTGGGGTCGTGTGCGGAGGCGTCCCGAGGAGGCGCCGTCTTGGGCGCTCGGCGTCCGCGTCCTCTGACGGCTCTCTCAAGGTCGTGTCTTGGAAAGGGGACGGCGGGGCCTGGTCCTGAGGCGGCTGGATGTCCGCTGGACGTCCGAGGCGAATCGGTGGCCTTGTGTGGTGCGCTGGGTCTGCCTCGGCGCCTGGGAGTGAGAAGGGGGCCTGGTCAGTGGCCGCCGCGGCGGGCCAGGCTTGCTGGTCCACGTGGGAGCGTTCGGCCGGGGACGCACTCATTTCGCCGTGCGGCTCCGGGGCTGGACGGGTCGTCGTGCCGGGGCGAAGGTTCGCACCAGGGGCGATGCTCGCGTCGGTTGACAAGGCGCCCAGGGGGCCGGTCGGAGGGGCGGCGGGCGGCCCGGGAAAGCCGGGGCGGGTGGGGGTCGAACGAAAGTGCGCGGCCGGTGGGGCCGTGTTGAGAATGTCCATGCATAAGACGCTAGAGACCCGAACCGCCGAACGAAAGCCAGGCGGCGAACTGTGGATAACCGCCGTTCTCGCAGGTGAGACGGCGATTCCGAGCGAAGGGACCAAGATCATCGGCAACTGTCGGCGGTGATCGGTAGATTGCCGGTCATGACACGGATGGCAGGGCTTGTCGCGGTCATTCTTGTCGGCCTCGTGTCGGCGGATTCGGGGCGAGGTCCGGTGATCAACGTGAGAGGCCCCGCATGGCGCGCGGGTTTCGCCGCCGCGGCCACCGAGGTCACCACAACTCCGCCACAGCCGGACGGAAAGATCGTTTTAGCGGGCTACGTGTTTTCCGGTCCAGATACGCCAACTGCGCGGTGCGTCTCATTGTTCGAGGTCAAGCACGTTCGGAAGGGCGATATCCCGGCATGGCCGATGCCTCGCGGTATCCGTCTCGGGACCAAAGCGGGAGTCGAGTACGAGGCGGGATGGGTCGAACGCTGCCGACGGGCCGGGTCCAGGTAGCAGTCCGTGCCTCAGGGCAGTGGCGCGACGACCACGCCCAGCATGCCCGGACCCACGTGCGCGCCGATGACCGGGCCGACCTCGCCGATGTGGAGGTCCGCCACGTTCGGGACGCGGTTCCGGAGGTCGGCGGCGAGCGTCTCGGCCCGGGCGGACGCCGCGAGGTGCTGGATTCCCAGGTCCACGGGGCGGCCGGCGGCTTCGGCGACGGTGACGGCGAGGTCGGCCAGCCGGGCCAGGGCCCGGGACGTCGTGCGGACCTTCTCCAGCGGGGTGATGCGTCCGGACGAGACGTCCAGCAGCGGTTTCACCATGAGCGCGGAGCCCAGCAGGTTGGCGGCGGCGCCGATGCGCCCGCTTCGCCGCAGGTGTTCGAGGTTGTCGACGTAGAAGAGTGACCGGGTCAGGGCGGCTCGCCGTTCGGCGGCCGCCACGACCTCGGCGGGTGAGCCGCCGTCCAGGGCCTTCGCGACGGCGGACAGGACCGCGAACCCCAGGCCCATGCCGATGGTGCCGGAGTCGACCACATGGACGGGCACGGGCGCGTCGGCGGCGGCGAGGCGTGCGGCCTCGACCGTCCCCGACATGGAGGCCGACAGGTGCACCGAGACCACGGCGGACGCGCCGGACCCGGCGGCGTCCGCGTACGCGGCGGCGAAGCGTGAAGGGGACGGCCGGGACGTCGTGACCCGGTGCTGTTCGCGCAGCGCTCGCGCGGTCTCCGCGGTCGTGGTCGTGTCCTCGTCACGGACGTCGCCGCCGACGGCGAGCTGCAGCGGGACGATCGTGACCGCGTCCGGGTCGGCGAGGTCCGGGGGAAGGTAGGACGAGGAGTCCGTGACGACCGCTACCGCACTGCCCATAAGGGCGAGGCTACTCCGGGCGGCCGGGCCTGGGTGACCGACTTGTCTCCATCTGTGACGGCCTGCACCATGACAGGAACGAACACGCGCCCTGAACCCAGGTCGATGGCGCTACCAGCCGGAGGCGGGCCGTCCGGAGACGGCCCGGGCCGGGTTCAGGGCTACGGCTGGACGGGGACGCCGCCGCGCCAGACGCGGAGCGCGCGGAGACCGAAGGCCCAGGCGAACGCGCCCTCGTGGTCGGCGTCCCAGAGGACGAGGTCGGCGAGCATGCCGGGGGCGAGGGAGCCGCGGTCGCCGACGCGCAGGGCGGCGGCTCCGCCGAGGGTGGCGGCGCGGAGGGCCTCGGTGACCGACAGGCCGTACATGGCGACGGCCAGGCCGATGACCAGGGGCATGGACGTGATGCCGCACTGCCCGGGGTTGTGGTCGGTGCCGAGCGCGACGGTGACGCCGCGGTCGAGCATCGTGCGCACGGGGGCGGCGGGACGGGACGAGTTGAGGGCGCTGCCCGGGCAGACGGTCGCGGTGACGCCCGCGTGCGCGAGGGCCTTCACGTCGTCGTCGTTGGCCTGGGTGAGCAGGTCGGCGGACGCGCAGCCGACCTCGGCGGCGACCTGGGCCGCGCCGACGCGCTCGTTGGCGCAGGCGTGCATGCGCGCCTTGAGGCCGTTGCGCTTGCCGGTCAGCAGCAGGATGCGCGCCTCTTCGGCGGTGAAGTGGCCCTCGTCGCAGTAGACGTCGATGGAGTCGGCGCCCGCGACGGCGGCGTCACCGGCCCACTGCCGGACGGCCTCGATGTAGTCGCGGCGGCGGCCGAAGTACTCGGGCGGCAGGATGTGCGCGGCGAGGAAGGTCGCGTGGATGCGCGGCATGGACGGCTCGGACTCCAGCGACCGCAGCATCCGGATGTCGGCGAGCTCGCCGTCGCGGGTGAGGTGGTAGCCGGTCTTGGCCTCGACGGTGGTGGTGCCCGCGAGGATCCACTGGCGGAGCCGTTCGCGGACGCCGTTGCACAGCGTCCAGGGGTCGGTGCCGCGGGTCACGGTGACGGTGGAGTTGACGCCGCCGCCGGCCGCCGCGATGGCCGAGTGGGACGAGCCGCTGGTGCGCATCGCGAGCTCGGCCCAGCGGTTGCCCGCGTAGACCGGGTGCGCGTGGGCGTCGATGAGGCCGGGCGTGACCAGGCCGCCGCCGAGGTTCTCCACGTGGTCGACGTCGACGATGTCGTCGATGATGCCGGGGACGCTCTGCGGAAGGTCGGAGGCCGGACCCGCCCACACGATGCGGTCGTCGTGGATCAGGACGGCGGCGTTGCTGCAGACGTCGGTGCCCGTCCAGAGACGTCCGATGTTGGTGAGCAGCCTGACCGTCACGGGGTCACCGCCCGATGGGGCTGGGAACGCCGCGCGGCGTGCGGTCTGACGCCATGGACTTGGCCACCTGCTCTCGATACGGAGCGCCGACTGGGTGCCGGCGGTTCACCACTGGGGGAATGGGTGATCGAATGATCACCTTGAGCAACGAGACCGGAGATATCGGTTTCGTCACGGTAGTGCACTGAAGGCCCGGCGGACAACCTTCGCCCGGCCAACGGCGCGCGCCGCCGGAAAGTTCCCCGGTGGCGAAGGCGGTCATGGACGTCGGACCAGGCACAACATGACCGGCATCCGGCCATAACCCGCCCAGCGTCCAATAAACCGCCAAATACCGGGACGCACCTCATCGACGCCATCACCCCACCCTTAGTCCTATGACCGTACGGATTCCGGCAGACCCGTCAAGCGGAATGGAGAAGCTGTCACCTAACGGCGACGGCCGCGCGTCCGGAAACGATCAGAGAACGGGTGCGGCCGCACCACCGTGCGGTCACACCCGTTCTCCTCATGCGTCTGCGCTCACCGCAGCTTTCCCTGAACTCGCGTCGGGCCGCAATCACACGCGCCTGCGCGCCGCCGCGCGTCCCCCGGACCAGCCGAAGGACCATCGGAGCGTCCAGGAAACGTTCAGCTACTCCTGGCGAGGTTCAGCGGACCGGGCGGATTTCAGGACGTCGCGGGGACGGGGTCCTCGTACCGGGCGAGCTCGCCGGCCAGGTCCTCGGGGACGCGGGCGAGCATGACGGTGCCCGCGGCCTCGTGCTCCTGCTTGAGGACCTCTCCGCGCTCGTGGATCGCGGCGACCAGATCGCCCCGCTCGTACGGGAGCAGGACGCGGACCTCGTGCGCGAGCATGGGGAGGGCGGCCTCGATCGCGGCCCGCAGCTCGTCGATGCCCTGGCCCGTGTGGGCCGAGACGACGACGCTGTGCGGCTCGCGCCGGCGGAGCCGGGCGATGGCGAGCGGGTCCGCGGCGTCCACCTTGTTGATCACGATCAGCTCGGGCAGCGAGTCGGCGCCGATCTCGCGGAAGACCTCGCGGACGGAGTCGATCTGCCGCTCGGGGTCCGGGTCGGAGCCGTCCACGACGTGCACGACCAGGTGCGCGTCGGTGACCTCCTCCAGGGTGGAGCGGAACGCCTCGACGAGCTGGTGCGGCAGGTGCCGGACGAACCCGACGGTGTCGGCGAGCGTGTGAGCCCGTCCGGACGGGGTCGTGGCGCGCCGGACGGTCGGGTCGAGGGTGGCGAACAGCGCGTCCTCCACCAGCACGCCCGCGCCGGTGAGCCGGTTCAGCAGGGACGACTTGCCCGCGTTGGTGTAGCCGGCGATGGCGACGGCGGGCACCATGTTGCGGCGGCGCTCGCCGCGCTTGGTGTCGCGGGCCTTGCCCATCTCGGCGATCTGGCGGCGCAGCTTGGCCATCCGCGTGCGGATGCGGCGCCGGTCCAGCTCGATCTTGGTCTCACCGGGGCCACGGCCGCCGATGCCGACGCCGCCCGCGGCGCGTCCGCCGACCTGGCGGGACAGGTTGCCGCCCCAGCCGCGCAGGCGCGGGAGCAGGTAGTTCAGCTGGGCGAGTTCGACCTGGGCCTTGCCCTCGCGGCTCTTGGCGTGCTGGGCGAAGATGTCGAGGATCAGCGCGGTCCGGTCGATGACCTTGACCTGGACGATCTCCTCCAGGTGGCGCAGCTGGCTCGGCGCGAGCTCGCCGTCGCAGATCACGGTGTCGGCGCCGGTGGAGATCACGACGTCGCGCAGTTCGGCGGCCTTGCCGGAGCCGATGTAGGTCGCCGCGTCCGGCCGGATGCGGCGCTGGGTGAGGCCCTCCAGGACCTGCGACCCGGCGGTCTCGGCGAGCAGCGCGAGCTCGCGGAGCGAGTTCTCGGCCTCCTCGGCGGTGCCCTCGGTCCAGACGCCGACGAGGACGACCCGCTCCAGCCGCAGCTGGCGGTACTCGACCTCGGTGACGTCCTCGAGTTCGGTGGACAGTCCCGTGACGCGGCGCAGCGCGCGGCGCTCCTCGAGATCGAGCTCGCCGGTCAGCGGCTCGTCCCCGTCGAAGCCGTCGAGCCCGTCCAGGACGTCGTGGGTGCGGTGTTCTGAGAAACGTTGAGTCATATGCCCTCTGTCAAACGCCGTGGGGGCCCGGTCGATTCCCCACGACGGCTCGTACCCGCGTTGCACCGCGGCATCCTCGCGATCACCGCCTTCTGGGCGGTCGCGTGGTCGCCCGCGGTCGTCCCGGACGGTTCCCAGAGATCGTCCCACGCGCGCAGGGGCAGGTCACCCGATTATCCGGGCCCCACCGAGGGGAGTTTCACAGGGATGCCCCCGCTTTGACCCGGATCCGTACCGGCGAGTAGCGTTCTCCACACAACAGAACCGAAATTTCACCATACGAAATTCGAGAAGGCACGGCGAAGGGAAGGGCGGGCACATGACCGACGGTGTCGAGGTCCGGGGACCTCTGGGCGAGCGCTATGACGAGATCCTCACCCCCGAGGCTCTCGGCCTGCTCGCCACGCTCCAGCGGGAGTTCGGCGCACGCCGCGAGGAGCTGCTGAGGGCCCGTGAGGAGCGCCAGGAGCGGCTGTCGGCGGGCGGCACGCTGGACTTCCTGCCGGAGACGGCCGAGGTCCGCACCGACGAGACCTGGCGGGTCGCCGCCCCCGCGCCGGGCCTGCGGGACCGCCGGGTCGAGATCACCGGCCCGACCGACCGGAAGATGACGATCAACGCGCTGAACTCGGGCGCGAAGGTGTGGCTGGCCGACTTCGAGGACGCCAACACGCCGCTGTGGACGAACATGATCGAGGGCCAGCTGAACCTGCGGGACGCCCTCGACCGCACCATCGACTTCACCGACGCCAAGAGCGGCAAGTCCTACAGCCTCAAGGACGACGAGGAACTCGCCACCATCGTCGTGCGCCCGCGCGGGTGGCACATGGAGGAGAAGCACCTTCTGGTGGACGGCGAGCCGATGTCCGGCTCCCTTTTCGACTTCGGCCTGTACTTCTTCCACAGCGCGCGCCGCCAGCTCGCCAAGGGCAAGGGCCCGTACTTCTACCTGCCGAAGATGGAGTCGCACCTGGAGGCCCGCCTCTGGAACGACGTCTTCAACCTGGCGCAGGACATGCTGGAGATCCCGCGCGGGACGATCCGGGCGACCGTCCTGATCGAGACCATCCCGGCCGCGTTCGAGATGGAGGAGATCCTCTACGAGCTGCGCGACCACTCCGCCGGGCTGAACGCGGGCCGCTGGGACTACCTGTTCAGCGTGATCAAGAAGTTCCGGGACCGGGGCGCCGACTACGTCCTGCCGGAGCGGAACGCGATCACGATGACCGCGCCGTTCATGCAGGCGTACACCGAGCTGCTCGTCCGGACCTGCCACAAGCGCGGCGCGCACGCGATCGGCGGCATGGCGGCGTTCATCCCGTCCCGCAAGGACGCCGAGGTCAACAAGGTCGCGCTGGAGAAGGTCCGGGCGGACAAGACGCGCGAGTCGGGCGCCGGCTTCGACGGCTCCTGGGTCGCGCACCCGGACCTGGTCCCGGTCTGCCGCGAGGTGTTCGACGGCGTCCTCGGGGACAAGCCGAACCAGCGCGAGCGGCTCCGCGACGACGTCAAGGTCTCCGCGGCCGACCTGCTGAACTTCAAGGCGACGCCGGGCGACATCACCGAGGCGGGCCTGCGCAACAACATCGACGTGGCGCTGCGCTACCTCGCCACCTGGCTGAACGGCTCGGGCGCGGTCGCGATCCACAACCTGATGGAGGACGCGGCGACCGCCGAGATCTCCCGTTCGCAGGTGTGGCAGTGGATCCGCAACGGCGTGACCCTCAAGGAGGGGCAGCCCGTCACCCGTGAACTGGTCGAGCGCCTGCTGGACGAGGAGATGGCCACGATCCGCGCCGAACTGGGCGACGCCTACAACGAGCCGCGCTTCACCGAGGCTCTGGCGCTGTTCAAGGAGGTCACGCTCGCGGACGAGTACTCCGAGTTCCTGACCACCCCGGCGTACATCCGCTTCCCGTAAGGGAAGACTCCCGGAACGCATGGGCGCGGTGGCCTGACCGAGGCCGCCGCGCCCCTCGCCCTAGCGAGATGGCAGGGGGACGGCATGGCAGACACTCTCCGGGCCTTGGCCGAGCGTTGTACCCGCTTGCTCGGCCCTGAGTGGACCATCACCGATCCTGTGCGGTTGCGCACGTACGAGTGCGATGGGCTGACGTCCCACCGTGCCTCTCCCGGGCTGGTCGTCCTGCCGGAGACGGCCGAGCAGATCGCCGCCATCGTGCGCGCGTGCGCCGAGGTCGGCGTCCCCTATGTGGCCCGAGGTTCGGGGACGGGTCTGTCCGGTGGGGCGCTCCCCCGGACGGACGGCGTGCTCATCGTGACGTCCAGGATGCGCCGCATTCTCGATGTCGATGTGGCGAACCAGCGCGCGACGGTCGAGCCGGGCGTGATCAACCTGGACGTGACACGCGCCGCGCGCCCGCACGGGTACTACTTCGCGCCCGACCCGTCCAGCCAGCAGATCTGCTCGGTCGGCGGGAACGTGGCGGAGAACTCGGGCGGCGCGCACTGCCTGAAGTACGGGTTCACCGCGCACCACGTGCTGGCCTGCGAGATCGTCACCCCGGACGGCGAGATCACGGAGCTGTCCCGGGACGATCCGGGCTTCGACCTGCTGGGCGTCTTCGTCGGCTCGGAGGGGACGCTCGGCGTCACGACCAAGATCACCGTGCGGCTGACCCGGCTGCCGGAGACCGTCCAGACGCTGCTGGCCGCGTTCGACACGATCGGGCAGGGCGGCGAGGCGGTGTCGGCGATCATCGCCGCCGGGGTGGTGCCGGCCGCGATCGAGATGATGGACGCGCTGTCCATCGAGGCCGCCGAGGCGGCCGTGGCCTGCGGGTATCCGGACGGCGCGGGCGCGGTCCTGGTGGTCGAGCTGGACGGCCCGGAGGCGACGGTCGCGCACCAGTTCGCCGAGGTCGGACGGCTGTGCCGGGAGACGGGCGCGTTCGAGATCCGGGTCGCGGCCGACGACACCGAGCGGGCGCTGATCTGGAAGGGGCGCAAGTCCGCGTTCGCCGCGATGGGCCGGATCAGCCCCGCCTACATCGTCCAGGACGGCGTGATCCCGCGGACCGCGCTCGGTGAGGTGCTGGACCGTATCGACGCGCTCAGCCGGGAGTCCGGCGTACGCGTCGCGAACGTCTTCCATGCCGGTGACGGCAATCTGCATCCGCTCGTGCTTTTCGACGATGCGGTACCGGGCGCGCAGGAGCGGGCCGAGACGGTCTCTGGCGCGATCCTCGATCTCTGTATCGAGCACGGGGGTTCCATCACGGGCGAGCACGGCGTAGGCGTGGACAAGGCCCGGTACATGCCGCGCATGTTCAGCGACGACGACCTGGACACGATGCAGATGGTCCGGTGCGGTTTCGACCCGGCGGGGCTGTGCAACCCGGGCAAGGTGTTCCCGACGCCGCGCCTGTGCGGGGAGGTTCCGGGTGTCCGGAAAGGCCCGCACCCACTGGTCGCGGAGGGAAAGGCTGACCTGTTCTGATGTCCGTTCTGGATGCGTTCGCCAAGGTCTGTGCCGACGTCCGCCCTGGTACGGGCGCCGATCGGGTCGACGGCATGATTCCGCAGGTCATCGCCGCTCCCACCAGCCTGGACGAGGCGTCGGCGGTGGTGCGGACGGCCGCCGGGCACGGTTGGGCCGTCGTCCCGTCCGGCACGGGGACCAAGCTCGATCACGGCCGTCCCGTCGAACGTTGCGACGTGTTCGTGACGACCCGGAACCTCGACCGGATCATCAAGCACTCCCCCGGCGACCTGACGCTGCACGTCGAGGCCGGGCTGACGTTCGAGGCGCTGCGCGCGGCCGAGGCCGGCGGGTGGGGGCAGCACCTGGCGCTGGCCCCGCCCATGGACGGGACGATCGGCGGCGCAATCGCGACCGACGTCGCGGGTCCGGGCCGGCTGCTCCACGGATCCGCGCGTGACCTGCTGATCGGGATCACGGTCGTCCGGGCGGACGGCACGGTCGCGCGGTCCGGCGGCAAGGTCGTCAAGAACGTCGCCGGATACGACCTGGGCAAGCTCTACACGGGTTCGCTCGGCACGCTCGGCCTCATCGTGGACGCGACGTTCCGCATGCATCCGGCCGCGCGCGTCGTGCGGGTGGCGGCCACGGTCAAGGACCCTGGACGGGCCGTCCAGGCGGTGCTGCATTCCCAGGTCGTCCCGCGTGCGCTCGAGATCGACCGTCCGGCAGGATCGGACGAGACGACGGTCGCGGTGGAGGCCGAGACCGAGACTCCTGACGAGACGTCCGCGCGCCTGCGCGAGCTGCTCGGTGGTTCGCCCGCTCCCGACCCCACCTGGTGGGGCAGCCTTCCAGAGGGCGAGGTCGTGGCGGAGATCCGGAGTCTCCCGGCCCGCTTGCCCGAGATCATGGACATCGCCAAGGGTCTGCCTCTGCGCGGTTCTACGGGCGCCGGACGCCTCTACGCCGTACCGGACGATCTGGAAGCGCTACGTGAAGCGCTGAAGCCGATCGGGGCGCGGGTCGTCCTCGTGCGCGCGGGGCAGGCCGTCCGTGAGTCCGTGGACGTCTGGGGACCGATGCCGGCTCTCCCGCTCATGCGACGCGTGAAGGACCAGTTCGATCCCGACCACCGGCTCTCGCCCGGTCGGTTCGCCGAAGGAGTGTGACCTCGTGGCCCGGCCGGACGAACTGCCGAACCTGCTGAACGACTGCGTCCACTGCGGCTTCTGCCTGCCGACCTGCCCGACCTATGTGCTGTGGGGCGAGGAGATGGACTCGCCGCGCGGACGCATCCACCTCATGCGGCAGCACGAGGAGGGCGCGCCGCTGGACGACGCCATGGTCCAGCACTTCGACGCGTGCCTGGGGTGCATGGCGTGCGTGACGGCCTGCCCGTCCGGCGTCCGGTACGACCGGCTCATCGAGGTCACCCGGGCCCGCGTCGAGGCCGAGCACCCGCGGTCGCGGGGCGAGCGAGCGGTCCGTGAGGCGATTTTCCGGCTGTTCCCGTACCCGAACCGGCTGCGGGCGCTCCGGGGCCCGCTACGGGCCTATCAGCGCTCCGGGCTGCCCGCCCTGGTCAGGCGCAGCGGCATCCTGGAGCGCCTGTCCCCGACGCTCGCCGCGATGGAGCGTCTCGCGCCGCCGTCCGGGAAGGCTCCCAGGCTGCCCGAACGGGTCTCCGCACGTGGCGGACGGCGGGCGACGGTCGGGATGCTCACGGGATGCGTCCAGCGCGAGTTCTTCCCCGGCGTGAACGCGGCGACCGCGCGCGTGCTGGCCCTGGAGGGCTGCGACGTGCTCATCCCGCGCCACCAGGGTTGTTGTGGAGCGCTGTCCCTGCACTCCGGGCGTGACGAGGAGGCCCGCGCGTTCGCGCGCCGGACGGTCGAGACGTTCGAGGGTGTGGACGTCATCGTGGTCAACTCGGCGGGCTGCGGCTCGGCGATGAAGGAGTACGAGTCACTCCTCGCGGACGATTCCGCCTGGGCGGCTCGTGCGCGCGCCCTCTCGGAGAAGACCCGGGACCTGGCCGAGTACCTCGTCGAGCTGGGCCCGCGCGCCGAACGGCACCCGCTGCCGGTGACCGCCGCCTACCACGACGCCTGTCACCTCGCGCACGCGCAGGGGGTGCGATCTCAGCCGCGCGCCCTGCTGACGGGCATCCCTGAGCTGACCGTGAAGGAGATCGCGGACCCGGACATCTGCTGTGGCTCGGCCGGCACCTACAACCTTCTCCAGCCGGACGCGGCGGCCGAACTGGGCGACCGCAAGGCGGCGAACGTGGCCGCGACCGGCGCGGACCTCCTCGTCGCCGCGAACCCCGGATGCTCGCTCCAGATCGCCCAGGCCCTGGAACGGCACGGCGCGCCGCTTCCGGTCGCGCACACCGCCCAGGTGCTGGACGCGTCGCTCCGCGGCCGTCCCGCCTCGACCTTGCTCACCCTGTGAGCCCCGCCGTTGCTCATTTGTTGACAAGTCCCGATACGTCGCCGCTGACAATGCATCGTTCCACGTCAGAGGCCTGACCGGCCGGTCAGCGGCGGGGACTCGTCAGGTATCGTGACCCACCCGACGCACCAGGACGCATCCCCCGAGGCCGACAGATGTCCCACAGCCACCGATCCCACCGCCGCCGCAAGAAGACCACCACCGGCAAGCTCGGGCTCGCGGGCGCGCTCACCGGCGCGCTCGGCATCGGCGCGGTCGCGGCCGTGATCATCGTGCTGCGCCCGGACGCTCCCGGCTCGCCCTCGATGGCCGGGACGGGCCGCGACACCTCGCAGAACGGATCGGCTCCCAGTGGCGTCCCTTCCGGAGGCCCCACTCCCATGTCCGCGCCGAAAGCGGGGCGCGAGCTCAGTTTCACTACACCCGAGGGCTTTGGCTACACGCTGGCCGCCGTCCGTTCGGGCACGGACAGGCAGCCCCTGTCGACGAGCCAGGCCCCCAAGGACGGCGAGACGTACGCGTACGCGGACTACGTCCTGACCAACAGCCAGCGCCGTCCCAAACCGCTGGACTTCCCGGCCGACCTTTTCATGCCGCGCGACTCGGTTCCCTCGTCCGCGCGAGAACGGTGCATGCCCCAGCCCGGCGTGCCCGACACCATGTGCACCCTGCCGAACCACAGCGAGGTCACCGCCCGCATCGGCGACGCCAAGGCGCCCTTCGCACAGGACGGCGACACCGTCCTGCCCGCTGGTGGCTCCTACATCGTCCGGGTCGCATCCGACCTGCCCGTAAGCGACGGCACCGCGTCACGCGATCTGCGCCTCTTCGTATGGGACGCCCGCTTCACCAGTGACCGCAAGGGCGTGGAGATCCCGCTCCCTTAGCCGTCACCTCTCAGTCGTCGCCCCTCGGCTGTCGCCTCTCAGGCGTCGCCGCTGAACCCGATGTCCTCGAAGGCCGGTTCCCAGAATCCGCATGCGCCCAGGTTGGCGAGCCCCGCCCTCACGGCGACGACCTGGGGGCGCTGGTAGAGAGGCAGCACCGTCGCCTCCTGCCAGACCAGCTTGTCGGCCGCGTTGATCAACCTGCGCGCACGAGCAGGTTCCACCTCGGCTATGGCCCGGTCCATGGCCGTGTCGATCTGGGCGGATCCCACGCGGGAGTAGTTCTGCTGAATGTGATCGCCCTGCGGACGAGCGAAGACCGACCGCAACGGTGACAGCGGAAACGCGGTGCCCAGCCATGAGAACGGCACGATGTCGAAGTTCCCCGGCGTGACGTATTGATCGAACAGGTCGTCCGTGGGGACGGGCACGATGTCCACGCGCACGCCCACGCGCGCGAGGAGCGCACGGGTCAGCTCCCCCTCACGCCTGCTGGTCGCCACGCCAGAGGGCACGACGAAGCGCAACGCGAGTGTCCGGCCGTTCTTCACCCGGTAGGCGCGGCCGTGCCGGATCCAGCCCGCCGCGTCCAGGAGCCGCCCGGCGCGCTCCGGGTCGTAGCGGCCGAGATCACCCGAGTCGTCCCGGTATCCGGCCTGCGTGTTGACGTAGAAGTGGTTCCCCAGCGGACGCGGCGGACGGCCCAGCCCCGCCAGGTCGGACCGGACGATCACGTCGCGGTCCACGGCCATGAACAGCGCACGCCGGACCCGCACGTCGGACAGCAGCGGCGACGCCGCGTTGAACGTCAGGTGCCGCCAGTCGGGGCCGCCCGCGCGGCGGATCCGCGCGCCCCGGACCTCGGCGGCCCTGCGCAGCCCGGCCGGGTCGGTGCCGACGTCCATGAGGTCCACCTCGCCGTTGGCGAACGCGCCGGGCATCGCGCCGGGGTCCAGGGCGCGGAAGACGATCCCGTCCAGCTTGGCGGGCCGCCCCCACCAGCCCGGGTCCCGGACGAGCTCGACGGTCTTGGCGGTCTCGTCGATCCGGCGGACCCGGAACGGCCCGGCCGTCACCGGCACCCGGTTCACCCAGCCGTCGTTGAACACGCGCGGATTCCTGCTGGTCGCGGCCGGATAGAGCGGGCTGAACAGGCTGCGCCAGTCGGCGTAGGGACGGTCGAACGCGACCTTGACCTCCCGGTCGTCCGTCCCGCGCTGGACCTTCGTGATCTCCCGGTAGCCGGTGACGGTCGCGACCTGGAAGCGCGGGTCGCGTCCTGACAGCGCGCGCGCCTGGGCGGCGAAATCGGCGTATCCGATGGGTTTCCCGTTCGACCAGTGCGCGTGCGGGTTGATCCGGTACGTGACGACCTGCCGCGGCTTGGTCATCGTGACACGCGCCGATTCGAGGAACTCGGGTACGGGATGCGGGACGGCCTTCTCGTCCGCGCGCATGAGGAACGGCAGGATGCCTTGCAGGACGAGAGCCACCGTCCCCTTGCCACCGTTCACATGGTGGAAGTTGAACTGGGCTGGGAATTCCGGCAGCGGCCAGCGCAGCGTCCCACCGAAGCGAACACGGTCGCGCGGCTGTGGATTCACATCGTAGGCGGGCGGTTGACCGCTCCTGGTCGACGCCATGGAGGACGAGGCGTCGGGCACGCTGCACCCTGTCGCCGCACATACCGAAGCGACCGCGAGGGCGAGGGCGCTCCAAGGCCGCAGGATCATGTGCTGACGCCCAACGCGTAGTGGCAGGCGACCATCCGGTCCGGTTCCCCGTCGATGCTCCGCGACACCGGATCCTCCCGGTCGCAGAGGGCCCGTGATGCTTCGGACAAGGCCAGGTAGCGCGGGCAGCGCTGCCGGAAGAGGCATCCGGTTTCCAGGCGTGGCGCATCGGGCGGGACGTCCGGCAGCCGAACGCGTCCGCGTTTCCGTTCCAGCACCGGATCAGGAATCGGGACGGCGTCCAGCAGCGCGCACGTGTACGGGTGCGCCGGGTCCTCGTAGACGTGCTCGACGTCGCCGATCTCCACGATGCGTCCGCGATGCATCACGGCTATGCGGTCGGCCACTCTCCGCACCACAGCCAGGTCGTGTGCGACGAACAGGTACGCCAGTCCTAGGCGAGCCCTCAGTTCCTCAAGCAGATCGATGACTCCGGCTTGGACGGACACGTCCAGTGCGGCCACCGGCTCGTCCAACAGGACCAGGCTCGGTTCCAACGCGAGCGCACGAGCGATGGCCACGCGTTGCCTCTGACCGCCGGAGAGCCCATAAGGATGACGGTTCGCGTGCGAGGGTTCTAGGCCGACCAGCTTGAGAAGCTCCTGCACGCGATCAGGGATGTGTTCGGAAGGAAAGGCATGGGTGCGCAGCGGTTCGGCGAGTATGGCGGCGACCCGCATCCTGGGATCGAGAGAGCTGAACGGATCCTGGAACACGACTTGGACGTTGCGGCGCAGGGCTTTGCGACCCGCACCGTCGAGGCCGGCACTGTCCTCGCCCAGGATCTCGATCCGCCCGCCATTCCGGGGCCGCGCCATCGCGAGGATCTCCATCAGGACGGTCGTCTTCCCACATCCCGACTCCCCGACCAGGCCCAGCGTCTCGCCCGCGCGGATGTCGAAGCTGACGCCGTCGACCGCGCGCAGCAAACCCTTCCCGCGCCCGAACGAGTTCCTCTGCTCAACGTGGAAACGGTGCAGGTCCTTCACATCAAGGACGGCCTCACGGCTCGTGCGTGCGCGCGCTGCATCGTCCTCACCGATCGGGGGGAGAAGCTCGGTGGGGGTCAGCGGGAACACGGCATCGGGATCGCGCGTCGCCGGGGTGTTGAGACACGCGGCGGCATGTCCGGGACGGCCGACCGGGAGCATTTCCGGCTCGTCGTCCCAACAGGCGCCGACGGCGATGGGACAGCGCGGCGCGAACGGGCAGCCGGGCGGAAGCGCGTTGAGCTGCGGCGGCGCCCCGTCGATCGGGACCGGACGGCCGCCCGCGTCGTCCAGCCGGGGAAGCGAGCGCAGCAGGCCGATCGTGTACGGCATCCGGGGACGCCGGTAGATGTCCTCGACCTGGCCGCTCTCCACCGCCCGGCCCGCGTACATCACCAGGACGCGGTCGGCGAACCCCGCGACCATGCCGAGATCGTGGGTGATCATCAGGATCGCCGCGCCGGCCGCCTCGCCCGCCGTCCGCAGCACGTCCAGCACCTGCGCCTGGAGCGTGACGTCCAGCGCGGTCGTGGGCTCGTCGGCGACGATCGCGAGCGGGTCGTTGGCGACCGCCATCGCGATCATGACGCGCTGCCGCATGCCGCCGGAGAACTCGTGCGGGTGCGCGCGGGCGCGGCGAGCGGCGTCCGGGATGCCGACCAGGTCCAGCAGTTCCACCGCGCGCGCACGAGCGGCGCCGCGGGTCGCCCCCGAATGGATCCGGATCGCCTCGGCGATCTGGTCGCCTACCGCGTGCACTGGTGTGAGGGAGGACAACGGGTCCTGGAACACCATCGCCAGGTCCTTGCCTCGGATGCGTGACATCTCGCCGTCGGACAGCCCAAGGAGCTCGCGCCCGCGGAGCCGTACCGAGCCGGTGACCTCCGTCCGGTCCGGCAGAAGCCCCAGGACGGCGAGCGCGACGGCCGTCTTGCCCGACCCCGACTCGCCGACCACGCCGAGCACCTGGCCGCGCCCGACGGAGAAGCTCACCCCCCGGACCGCCCGGACGTCCGGCCGGTAGGTGACGGCGAGGTCCTGGACCTCCAGCACGTTCGTTCCGATCCCCCGCGGGTTCATCCGGCGCTCCCCTCCACGGCGGGCTCCCCCGAACCGGCCCCCGAACCGGCGCGCGCGCCGTCCGCGGTGACCTCGGCCTCGGCCTCGGCGGACGGCCCGGACGCGGCGAGCTGCGGGTCGAGCACGTCGCGCAGCCCGTCCGCGAGCAGGTTCACCGCCAGCACGATCAGGACGAGCAGCCCGGCGGCGAACCCGAACAGCCACGGGAAGACCGTCGCCGCGCCGCGGCTCTCGGCGATCACCGTGCCCAGCGAGGTGTCCGGCGGCCGCACCCCGAACCCGAAGTAGGACAACCCGGACTCGGCGAGGATCGCGACACTCACGTTCACCGCCGCGTCCACCAGCAGCAGCGACGCCAGGTGCGGCAGGACGTGCCGGACGATCGTGCGGGTCGCGCCGACGCCCAGGAACCGTGCCGCGAGCACCCACTCGCGCTCGCGCAGCGACACGGTCATGCCCCGCACCATCCGGGCCGTCACCATCCACAGGAACGCGGCGAGCAGCGCCACCAGAGCCTGCCAGCCGCCGCCCAGCGCGGGCGACAGCACCGCCATGACCAGGAAGGACGGCAGGACGAGCAGCAGGTCCACGCCCCACATCAGCGCCCGGTCCGCCCAGCCGCCGAAGTATCCGGCGACCGTGCCGACGACCGCCGCGAGGCCGGTCGACAGCACCGCGACCGACAATCCGATGATCAGCGACTTCTGCATGCCGCGCAGGGTCAGCGCGAACACGTCCCGGCCGCTCTGCGTGGTGCCGAACCAATGCCGGGCGGACGGCGGGCTCAGGAACGCCGTGAAGTCGATGTCGTCCCAACCCCACGGGGACACGAGCGGCCCCGCGAACGCGAGCAGGAACAGCAGGACGAGCAGGAAAGCCCCGGCGATCGCCCGTCCCCGTCCCGGACGCCCCCGCATCGCGCCCGTCACCTCGTCCTCGTGCGCACGCGCGGGTCGAGGATCCCGTACAGGACGTCCGAGAACACCCCGGCGAGCAGGACGGTCACGGCGGCGAAGCAGGCCGTCGCGGCGACGACGTTGACGTCCCCACGGGAGATCGAGTCCACGAGCCACTCGCCCATGCCGTGCCAGCCGAAGATCTTCTCGGTGAACATCGAGCCGAGCAGCAGCATCCCGAACGTGTAGGAGAAGTAGGTGGTCATCGGGATCAGCGCGGTGCGCAGCCCGTGCTTCAGCAGCGCGGCCCGGCGGGTCAGGCCCTTCGCGCGGGCCGTCCGGACGAAGTCGGCGCCGAGCACGTCCAGCATCAGCCCGCGCTGGTAGCGCGCGTACAGGGCGGCCTGCCCGAAGGCGATCGTGAGCGTCGGCAGCAGCAGATGGCGCGCGCGGTCCGCGAGCGCGTCGAGCCCGCCGAACGTCCCGTCGCCCGCGCCCGGCGTGGACTCCCCGACCCACGCGAACAGCTGCGTGCCGGTCATCGCGTTCACCCTCTCGGCCGCGTACTGGAGCAGGACTGCCAGCACGAACACCGGAACCGACAGCAGCAGGTACGCGCCGTAGGTGGCGGCCCTGTCGGGGAACCGGTCGCGGCGCACCGCCGCGTACGCGCCGAGCAGCACGCCGAACACGCCGCCCAGGACGGCGCCGCCGAGCAGCAGCCGCAGGCTCACCCACGCCCGCCGCCACATCTCCCCGTTGACGGACTCGCCCTCCCAGGTGTGCCCGAAGTCGCCGTGCAGCACGCCGTCCGCCCAGGTCAGGTAGCGGCGCGGGAGCGGCGTGCGGTCGTTGAGGTTCAGCCGGGTCAGCTCGGCGTCCACCACGGCCGCGGACGGACGGGGGCTACGGTCCATGAGGTTCGCGCGCGGATTCAGCGCGCAGGCGGCCAGGACATAGGCAAGGCTCGCGGCCAGGACCACGAGCACCGCGTAGTTGGCCAGACGCCGTAGCAGAAAGCCCGCCATCCTCTCCTCTCCACACGCTAGGTGGTCACGGAATGCTACTTATTGCTCACGTCCTGCGCAGGGATTCCCCGAAGAACACGGCCCCGCGCTATCACGCGCGCACGAGCCCGCCCTCCGCGCCTCACATGGCGAAGGCGCACGCTGCCCGGACGGGCAGCGTGCGCCTTGGGTGGCGAGGTTTCAGGCCAGGGCGGCCTCAGGCTCGGAGGTGGGGGTCGGCATCGCGCGCCTGCGGTTGCGGAGGCCGCCGAGGGAGAGCAGGAGCAGGCCGCCGAGCGCCCACGCGCCCAGGACCGCGAGCGGCGTCGCGATCCGCGCGCCGTCGAAGAAGGCCGTCGCGCGGATCAGCGTGGCGGCGGCGCCAGGCGGGAGGTACTGGCCGATCTCGCCCCACGGCCGGGGCAGCATCTCGGGGGCGGAGGTCGCCGCCGACAGCGGGTTGCCGATCAGCAGCAGCGTCAGGGCGCCGAGCCCGAGCCCCGGACGGCCGACGAGGGCGGCCAGGCCCGCGACCGTCGCGGCGCACGCCAGGATCGCCAGGCCCGTCGCGCCCGCGATCCACAGGTACGAGCCGGGCAGCAGGGACAGTCCGTAGCGGGCGAGCCAGGCGGATCCGAGCCCTCCGGCGACCGCGAAGAGCAGGACCCCGGCGAGCCGCCACGGGACGGACCGGACGGCCAGAGTGAGCAGGGCGGCCCCGGCGATCCCGGACATGACCAACGGCAGCACCATGGCACCGAACCCGGTGCCGCGCGGGTCGCCGGGCGAGGCGGGCACCACGTCCTGGACGGCGGGCGCGGCAGGCCCCGCGCCGGCGGCCCGACCCGGCGCGGGGAGCAGCGCGGCCATCTGGCCGAGCTGCTGCGCGATCACCGGCGACGCGGCGGACGCGACGAGCACGCGCGGACCGGCCGGCGTGACGACGATCGCGCCGTAGGCGTCCCGGCCGGTGAGGGCCGCGCAGGCGGACGCCTCGTCCGGGCGGATCCTCAGGTCGAACATGCCGGGCCGCTCGTGGGCGAGCCGCGCGGCGACCGCGTCCGCGCCGGGGCCCGCGACGACGATCGGCACCTCGCGCGGCGCGACCTTCGCGGACGGCCAGGCGAAGGCCGTGATCATCACCAGCTGGAGCAGGGCCGCGCCGAGCGCGACCACCAGGGCGCGGCGGGCGGATCCGGCGTGGCGCGCGGGGCTCGTGGAGCTCGCGGGGCCCGTGGAGCTCGCGGGGGGAGTCACGGTCATGGCCGCCTCCAATAAAATCGGACGTTCGTTCTCTTTAACGCCCGTCACCGTCCCACCGGCCCGCCGACTTGTCAAGAACGGACGTTCGTTTTAGTTTGTGGGCATGCCCCGAGTCAGCGAAGAGCACCTGGAGCGCCGCCGCCGCCAGATCATCGACGCGGCCCGCGCCTGCTTCATCCGCAACGGCCTGTACGAGACGTCGATGCAGGACATCTTCGCCGAGTCGGGCCTGTCGGCCGGGGCCGTCTACCGGTACTTCAAGAGCAAGAGCGAGATCGTGGACGAGATCGTCGCGGAGGGTGGCGGCGAGCTGCAGAAGGTGCTGTCCGCCCTGGTGGACGCCGATCCGCTGCCCGACCCCGACCGGCTCTGCCTGGCGATGTGCGAGCGGATCACCGAGCTCGCGACCGGCAACGGCCCCGGCCGGCTCGCCATCCAGGCATGGGCGATGGCCGCGCACGACGGAGCCGTCGGTGAGAAGGTGCGGCAGACCATGCGCACCTCACGCGACCACTGGGTGACCTACGTCCGGCGGCTCGCGGAGGCCGGGCGGGTGCCCGCCGACATCGACGCCGAGGCCGCCGGGCGGGTCCTGTTCGGCCTGTTCCCGGGATTCATCCTCCAGCACCTGCTGCTCGGGGACGCGACGCCCGAGGGGTTCGCGGCGGGCGTCCGCGCCCTGTTCCCCATGACCGCCTTCACACCCGCGCCTTGACCGCCTTCACGCCCGCCCCCATGACCGCCCTCACGCCCGTCCCCGCGACGGCCCCACGACCGCATCCGTGACGCCCTCCGAGCAGGCCTAGGCGGACCTCCCGGAGACACCAGACCGACCCCTGCCCTCGCCCGCGCGCGGTAAAAGCGCTAGAAACTCCTCACACGCCCAACCTCGTCCATCACCGGACGAGTCGCGGTGGCGTGGCCATCACCTCAGCGTTTTAACATTTCATTACCTGGGGCGCGGGAGAGGCAGTGGGCAGGGTGAGGATCGGCCGGAGCATCGGAGGGGCGGCGCCGGCGGGCGCGGCGGCGGCCGTCCTGCTGGTCGCCGTCTCGCTCATGCTGGGCCACTGGCTGCCGGACGACCGGCGGATGGTGTGGTGGCATCCGGAGGTGTTCGTCGCGCTGTCCTGGTCGCCGGTCGGGGCGCTGCTCAGCGCGCACCGGGCCGGACGGCGGGTCGGGCTGCTGATGCTCGGGGCCGGGATCAGCGCGGCGGTCTACGTCCTGTCGCTGAACCTCGGGCCGCTCGCGCAACTCCACCACTGGCCCGGCGCGTGGCTGCCGGTCTGGCTCAGCCACTGGCTGTGGGCGGTCGACACCTACGCGCTCACGCTCGTCCTGCCCCTGCTGTTCCCGGACGGACGGCTCGTGTCGGCGCGGTTCCGCCCGGTTCTGGCCCTGGCCTGCCTGGTTCCGGTCGTGGTGGCCGTCCATCTGACCGTCGATCCGGGCGCGCGGCGGTTCCACGACGGCGTCTCGGTGTACCCGCTCCAGTCGATCCCGCGGGTGATCGCGGTGCTGATCGTGGGGGCGCTGGTCCTCTCCCTGCTGTCGCTGGCGGCCCGGTTCCGGCGGGCCGCGCCGGACGTGCGGCGGCAGATCGCCTGGGTCGTGTACCCCGGCCTGGTCACCGAGGCGATCATCTACGTCGGGGAGAGCGCCCGGATCGGGGACACCGTCCGGGACACCGCGATCGTCACCATCCCGATCTGCGTCGCCATCGCGATCACCCGGTACCGGCTGTACGACATCGACGTGGTGATCAACCGGACCCTGGTGTACGCCGGGCTGGTCGGCGTGATCACCGGCGTGTACTTCACGCTCGTCGGCACCGTCAGCCTGTTCATGTCCGACCACGGCGGCATGGCGGGGCTCGCGGGCGCGGTCGCGGCGGGCGTGGTGTTCGAGCCCACCCGGCGGCGGCTGCAACGCGGCGTGGACCGGATGCTGCACCGCGAACGCGACCCCTACCGGCTCGCCGACCGGCTGCAACGGCGCCTCCAGACGGCGTCCGGCCCGTCCGCGGCGCTCGCCACCGCCGCCTCCGTCGTCCGGGAGGCGCTGCACGCGTCCGGGCTGGCGATCGAGGTGCTGGACCGGGACGGCAACCTCGCCGCGCTGGTCGAGGACGGCGCGCCGGGCGAGCGCTCGCAGCGGGTCCCGCTGGTCTGGCACGGCGAACCGGTCGGACGGATGATCTTCAGCGGCGTCCGGGCGCCGGACGCGCGGCTCGCCGGGATCCTCGCCCGCAACCTCGCCGAGCTCGCGAACGCCGCCCGGCTCGCGATGGACGTGCAGCGCTCGCGCGAGCGGATCCTGCGCACGCGCGAGGAGGAGCGCCGCCGGCTCCGCCGCGACCTGCACGACGGGCTCGGCCCGACCCTGGCCAGCCTCGCCATGACCGTGGACGCGGCGCGGATCACGATGCGCACCGACCCGGAGGCCGCCGACGGCATGCTGGAGCGACTGCGCAGCACCATGGGCCGGACGATCGGGGAGCTGCGCGACCTGGTCTATGGGCTGCGCCCGCCCGCACTGGACGACCTCGGCCTCGCCGGGGCGATCCGGGCGCTCGGCGGCGTGGTCGGCAGCGGCGGGCACGGGCCGCGCGTGGACGTCGAGGTCGAGGGCGACCTGGCCGCGCTCCCGGCGGCGGCCGAGGTCGCGGCGTACCGGATCGTCCAGGAGGCGCTGACCAACGTGTACCGGCACGCGAAGGCCGGGCACGCGCTCGTCCGGCTGGACCTGAGCGGCGACCTGGACGTCACCGTCCGGGACGACGGGGTGGGCCTGCCGAAGGACGTCCGCGCCGGGGTCGGCCTGTCGTCGATGCGGGAACGGGCCGCCGAGCTGGGCGGATCCTGCACGGTCAGCCGCCGTCCGGAGGGCGGGACGGTGGTCCGGGCGCGGCTGCCGCTGTCCGGCGCGCCACCGGGCCCCTCCCCGGGCCCCTCTCCAGGGAGCTCTCCGCCGTCCGAACCGGACGGCGTCCCAGGGCAGCGGGGGGACGGGCATCTCGCCTCTGGCGGCGCCTCACACGCGCACGCGCCCGCCGAACGGCGCTGATCTCACGCCAGCGTTCAGACGTTGGGCTCAGACGCTGGGCTCAGACGTTGGGCATGGTGCGTTCTGACGTTGGACATGGTGAGGGCCGGTGACCGCCCCCCGCCAAGAAGGTCGCCACCGGCCCTCGAACACCGCTGCGGTTCCGAGGCTCCCATCCCGGCCCGCGCGGCCTGCACCTTGAGGTGTGCTCGCCACCCGAGGTGTGCACCCAGAAAGTAGGCGACCGGGAGGCCCTTCCGTCAGGGACGGGAGTCCCGAGTCACCCGGGACGAAAAATAGTCACATTTGACTAGAGCCATTCGGGCCTGGTCTCCCCCTCGGCCACCAGGACGGCAGGACCGGTCAGGAAGCTCGTCCCGGCCTCCAGGGACACCGTAACCCGGCCGCCGGGAACGTCCACGGTCCACTCCCCGACCGGCAGGTCCGAGGGGCCTGAGGGGGCGGATCCACCGAGCGCCGCGGCCACCGCGACCGCCACGGTGCCGGTGCCGCAGGAGCGGGTCTCGCCCGAACCCCGTTCGTAGACTCGCATCTCGACGTGACGTTCGCCCACCAGACGGAAGAACTCGACGTTCACCCCCTCGGGGAACACTTCCGGGTCGAAGCCGGGCGCATGGCACAGATCGAGCTCCGCGAGCGGACGGTCGACCGGGCAGGCCAGGTGCGGGTTGCCCATGGAGACGCGGACGCCGCCGAACGTCTCGCCCGCGACCGTCGCCGCGGATTCGCCCAGGTGGACCGGCCGGTTCATCTCGACGCGGACGTCCCCGGACGTCCCGACCGTGACCCGGCGCAGCCCGGCGCGGGTCGCGACGTCCCACTCGCCCGGCTCGGCGAGCCCGGCGTCCACGAGGTACCGCGCGAACACCCGGACGCCGTTGCCGCACATCTCGGCGATGCTGCCGTCGGCGTTGCGGTAGTCCATGAACCAGTCGGCGGCCAGGCCCTCGACGGCGGGCTCGCCCGCGAGCTTGGTGGGGACGACCCGCAGGATCCCGTCCGCGCCGATCCCCGCGTGCCGGTCGCACAGCCGGGCGGCCGCCTCGGCGGTCAGGTCAAGAGCCCCGTCCGGATCGGGAAGGATGACGAAGTCGTTCTCGGTGCCGTGGCCCTTGATGAAACGCATGCATTCGATCGTATTACCCCGCCGGAACGCCCCCGTTTCCCCAGGCCCGAGGCCCACAGGAGTCGCACGCCCGCGAGGGCTCAGGACCGCCTCACAGCAGGCTCAGGGCGCGATCCAGGAGGTCGGGGGCGTCGTAGGGCAGCCAGACGACCCGCGGGTCCCGCCGGAACCAGGACTCCTGCCGCCGGGCGAACCGGCGTGTCGCCCGGATCGTCTCGTCCTTGGCCTCGGCCTCGGACCACTCCCCCGCCAGGAACCGCAGGACCTGCGCGTACCCGAGGGCGCGCCCGGCGGTCAGGCCGTCCCGCAGGCCCTGCTTCTCCAGGGCGCGGACCTCGTCCACGAGCCCGGCCTCCCACATGCGCTCGACGCGCAGCGCGATCCGCTCGTCCAGCTCGGGACGCGGCACCTCCAGGCCGATCTGGACGACCGAGCGGTACCGGTAGCGGTGCTCGGGCAGGGTCGCGGTGAAGGCCCGTCCGGTGATCTCGATGACCTCCAGCGCCCGGACGATCCGCCGCCCGTTGCTGGGCAGGATCGCGTCGGCCGCCTTGGGGTCGAGCTCGCGCAGGCGCGCGTGCAGGACGCCCGAGCCGGCCTCGGCCAGCTCGTCCTCCAACCGGGCCCGGACGGACGGGTCGGTGCCGGGGAACTCCATCTCGTCCAGGGCCGCGCGCACGTAGAGGCCGGACCCGCCGACCAGCACCGGCACCCGCCCGCGTCCCCGCACCTCGGCGAAGACCTCGGCGCTGAGCCGCTGGAACTCGGCGACGCTCGCGGTGACGGTGACGTCCCAGATGTCGAGCAGGTGGTGCGGGACACCGCGCATCTCGTCCGCCGTCAGCTTCGCGGTGCCGACGTCCATGCCCCGGTAGAACTGCATGGAGTCGGCGTTCACCGCCTCGCCGGGCAGGCGCAGCGCCAGGTCGACGGCCAGATCGGACTTCCCGGCGGCGGTCGGGCCGACCACGGCGATCACGTCAGGAGAGCTCACGGGCTTAATTCTGGCAAGCCAGTGGGTATGGATCGGACTGTACGGGTGCCGCGGGCCGCCTCCCACCACGTGGCGGCCGCGACACCGGCGACCTCGGGGGAGGATTCCATGTCGTTCATCGACAAGGTGAAGGAAATGCTCGGCCAGCATCCCGACCAGGCCAAGGGCGGCGTGGACAAGGCCGGGGACATGGTCGACGACAAGACCGGCGGCAAGTACGCCGACAAGGTCGACAAGGCCCAGGAGAAGGCGGGCGACTACATCGACCACTCGTCCGGCCAGGGGCAGCCGAACACCGACCAGGCCCAGGACGGCGCGCAGGACGACCAGGGCGGCCGGCCCGGCCAGAGCGGTTCCTGATCACCCGGGACCCGGACCACGAAAGCGGAAGAGGCGTCCCAGAACACGCCTGGGACGCCCCTTGAGGCATGCCCGCCGGGAGACCGGCGGGCGATGTCAGTGCTTGCCTACGGGCAGGTGGAGCAGCCCGTGGACGCCTGTTCCGAAGCCGCCGAGCCCGCGGGACGGCCGATGGACGGCATGCCCAGCGCGACGCCCTTGGCGCCCTCGGGCTGGGCCTGACGGGCCTCCCAGGCGTCGCCCGCGCGCGTGCGACGCACGGAGAACGACTTGTCGGCCACCAGGTGGTGCGGCGCGGCGTAGGTGACCTCGACGGTCACCATGTCGCCGGGCCTGACGGCCTCGTCCGGGACGGCGAAGTGGACGAGCCTGTTGTCGGCGGCGCGGCCGGAGAGGCGGCGGGTCGCGTCGTCCTTGCGGCCCTCGCCCTCGGCGACCAGGACCTCCAGGGTGCGTCCGAGCTGCTTCTTGTTCTCGGCCCAGGAGATCTCCTCCTGGAGCGCGATCAGCCGCTCGTACCGCTCCTGGACGACCTCCTTGGGGATCTGGCCGTCCATGGTCGCGGCCGGGGTGCCGGGCCGCTTGGAGTACTGGAAGGTGAACGCCGAGGCGAACCGGGCCTCGCGGACGACGTGCAGGGTCTGCTCGAAGTCCTCCTCGGTCTCGCCGGGGAAGCCCACGATGATGTCGGTGGTGATCGCCGCCTCCGGCATCGCCGCCCGGACCTTCTCGATGATCCCGAGGAAGCGTTCCTGCCGGTAGGAGCGGCGCATCGCCCTCAGCACGGCGTCCGAGCCGGACTGGAGGGGCATGTGCAGGGACGGCACGACGTTCGGCGTCTCGGCCATGGCCGCGATCACGTCGTCGGTGAAGTCCTTCGGGTGGGGGGACGTGAAGCGGACGCGCTCCAGGCCCTCGATCCCCCCGCACGCGCGCAGGAGGCCCGCGAAGGCGCTCTGCCCGCCCTCGGTCATCGCCTTGACCTCGTCCGGGGCGGACGCCGGCGAGCCGAAGCCGGAGCCGTAGGCGTTGACGTTCTGCCCCAGGAGGGTGACCTCGGTGACGCCCTCGGCGACCAGCGCCTCGATCTCGGCGAGGATCTCGCCGGGACGGCGGTCCTTCTCCTTGCCGCGCAGGGACGGGACGATGCAGAAGGTGCAGGTGTTGTTGCAGCCCACCGAGATGGACACCCACGCCGCGTAGGGGGACTCGCGCCGGGTCGGCAGCGTCGAGGGGAAGGTCACCAGGGACTCCTCGATCTCGACCTGCGCCTCCTCCTGGACGCGGGACCGCTCGAGGAGCACCGGCAGGGCGCCCAGGTTGTGGGTGCCGAACACCACGTCCACCCAGGGGGCGCGTTTGACGATGGTGTCGCGGTCCTTCTGGGCGAGGCAGCCGCCGACCGCGATCTGCATGCCCGGGTGGGCGTCCTTGACCGGGCGCAGGTGGCCGAGGTTGCCGTACAGGCGGTTGTCGGCGTTCTCCCGGACGGCGCAGGTGTTGAACACCACGACATCGGGCTCAACACCGTCCGCGCGCACGTATCCGGCGTCCTCCAGCAGCCCGGAAAGGCGCTCGGAGTCGTGGACGTTCATCTGGCACCCGTAAGTACGAATCTCGTACGTGCGGGAACCGCTCTCAGTAGGCGCACTCATGACGGTCCAAGGGTAATAGGCCGGGCGGGGCGCCCGGCGCGTCCCGAGTGGATCACCATCTGGTTACCGGCCGGTCACATTACCGCCGACACACCCGCTCCCACCAGGCACGACGAACAGCCTGAGAACCCGTCATCCACGCGGTTACGTGGGCATTCGTGACCGGATCGGTACCGCCTGCATGCGTCTTCGACGATAAGCATCACGTAAAGTCCGGGCTCATGGTGGACATCGGCAAGGGAGCTGGTGACAAGGGGACCTCTGACAACCCGCCCCTCGTCGTGCTCGAGAACGTCAACAAGCACTTCGGTGAACTGCACGTCCTGAAGGACATCAACCTCACCATCGACCAGGGCGAGGTCGTCGTCATCATCGGCCCGTCCGGTGGCGGAAAGTCGACCCTCTGCCGGTCGATCAACCGGCTCGAGCCGATCGACGGCGGCACGATCCTCATCGACGGCAAGAAGCTCCCCCAGGAGGGACGCGACCTCGCCCGGCTCCGCGCCGACGTCGGCATGGTCTTCCAGTCCTTCAACCTCTTCGCCCACAAGACGATCCTGGAGAACGTCACGCTCGGGCCGATGAAGGTCCGCAAGGTGGGCAAGGCCGAGGCCGAACAGACCGCGATGCAGCTCCTGGAGCGGGTCGGCATCGGCACCCAGGCCGGCAAGTACCCCGCCCAGCTGTCCGGCGGCCAGCAGCAGCGCGCGGCGATCGCCCGCGCCCTGGCCATGAAGCCGAAGGTCATGCTGTTCGACGAGCCGACCTCCGCGCTGGACCCCGAGATGGTCAAGGAGGTCCTGGACGTCATGACCGACCTCGCGCACGAGGGCATGACCATGATCGTGGTGACCCACGAGATGGGCTTCGCCCGCCGCGCCGCCCAGAAGGTCGTCTTCATGGCCGAGGGGCAGATCGTCGAGGAGAGCACCCCCGAGGAGTTCTTCACCAACGCGCGCACCGACCGCGCCAAGGACTTCCTGTCCAAGATCCTCACCCACTGACGCACCGATCCGCGCCCGCCGGTCCGCCATGCGAGACCGGCCACAGGCGCACCGGAACGACGTAGCAGGAGCCGGTACGGAACCGCGTACCGGAACGCCACGCCGACGGCGCGTCCCCTTGGGCATACCAAAAGGCGCCAAAGGGGACGCATCACAAGGTGGGGCGACAGAGTTCGACTGGCCCCCCGCACCGGGCAACGCCGGGCAACGCACGAAAGTAGAGGGACGACACATGCGAGCACGTCAGATCGTGGCCGCTCTGGCCGCCGCCTCCCTGGCGCTCACCATGAGCGCCTGCGGCAGCGACTCCTCCAAGAAGAAGGCCGAGACGACGAGCGTCGCGGACAAGGCCAAGAACGACAAGAAGCTGGTCATCGGCGTCAAGTTCGACCAGCCGTCGCTCGGCCTGAAGAAGCCCGACGGCTCCATCGACGGCTTCGACGTCTCGGTCGCCAAGTACATCGCGCAGCAGCTCGGCGTGCCGGAGAGCGGGATCACCTTCAAGGAGGCCCGGTCGGAGAACCGCGAGACCTTCCTCCAGACCGGTCAGGTGGACCTGGTCGTCGCGACCTACTCCATCACCGACTCCCGCAAGCCCAAGGTGACCTTCGGCGGCCCGTACTACGTGGCCCACCAGGACACCATGGTCAAGGCCGGCAACACCAGCATCAAGAAGGCCGCCGACCTCGCGGGCAAGAAGATCTGCAAGGCGGCCGGCTCCAACTCCTGGAAGCGCGTCGTCCAGGGCCCGCCGGACGGCAAGCTGAACATCAAGGCCACCACCGTGGACGCCACGGGCTACGCCGACTGCGTCGCCAAGCTGGACGCCGGCGCGGTGGACGCGGTCTCCACCGACGACCTGATCCTGGCCGGGTTCGCCGCCCAGCAGCCGGGCAAGTTCAAGGTGATCAACGACCCCTTCACCGACGAGAAGTACGGCGTCGGCATCAAGAAGGGCGACACCAAGGGCTGCGAGGCCGTCAACGCCGCCATCACCAAGATGTACTCCGACGGCACCGCCAAGACGCTGCTGGAGAAGTACTTCAACGGCACCGGTCTGAAGCCGACCACGACCGTTCCGCAGTTCGAGGGCTGCTCCTGACCGTCTGACGCCCCCGGCCGCGCCGCGCCCCCTGCCGAGGGGGCGTCGGCGCGGCCTCCTACAGGTGGGAATCCATGGGCCAACTCTTCGACTTCACCGAGGTCATCAAGAACCTCGACAAGATCGCCATCAGCTTCTGGGCGACGATCCGGCTGGCCGCCCTGACGGCGGTCCTGTCCATGATCCTCGGCACGGTGTGGGCGAGCTTCCGGGTGTCCCCGACACCGGTGCTGCGGGGCGTCGGCACCTTCGTGGTGAACCTGCTGCGCAACACCCCCCTCACCCTGCTGGCGGCCTTCTGCATCTCCGCGCTCAGCGACATCCTCAAGTGGCACTTCTCTGAGACGCCGTCCGTCAACGGCTACTGGTGGGCGGTCAGCGCGCTGTCGGTCTACACCTCCGCGTTCGTCGCCGAGGCTCTCCGGTCCGGCATCAACACCGTCCCGCTCGGCCAGGCCGAGGCGGCGCGCTCCATCGGGCTGACCTTCACCCAGTCGCTCCGCATGATCATCCTCCCGCAGGCGGTCCGGTCGGTGATCGGGCCGCTGGGCAGCGTGCTGATCGCCATGATCAAGAACACGACGGTCGTGGCCGCGGTCTCCTACGGCGTCGACGCCGTCTCGGAGATGAAGCAGCTGTTCTTCGACCTGGGCGCCACGCTGCCGATGTTCATCGGCTTCGCCATCGGCTACCTGGTCCTGACCCTCCCGACCGGATTCTTCTTCGGCTGGCTGTCCAAGCGAATGGCGGTGGCGCGATGAGCCGCGACGACGCGACCGTCCTGTTCGACGCGCCCGGGCCGCGCGCCAGGAGGCGCAACAACATCCTGACCGGCGTCTCCGTGCTGGTGATCCTCGGGATCATCGGGTACATCATCTACGCGCTGAACGACAAGGGCCAGTTCGCCAAGGAGCTGTGGAAGCCGTTCACCCAGTGGGACGTCTGGCGCACCTACTTCATCCAGGGCACCATCAACACCCTGAAGGCCGCGGCCGTCGGCACGGTCCTCGCGCTGGTCTTCGGCGCGCTCTTCGGGCTCGCCCGGCTGTCGGACCACTGGTGGATCCGCGTCCCGGCGGGCGCGGTCGTGGAGTTCTTCCGCGCCATGCCGCTGCTGATCCTGATCTTCCTGGCGTTCTTCGTGCCGGCCACGGTCAGCCCGATCATCGCCGACGGCCCCCTCGGCAACTTCCAGCGGGTCATGGTGGAGAACGTCTTCTCGATCTTCGGGGTGACGATCAACAACGGCACGGTGACCGTGCCCGCGTTCGCCGCCGTGGTGTTCGGCCTCACCCTGTACAACGGCTCGGTGCTCGCCGAGATCGTCCGGGCGGGCGTGCAGTCGATCCCGCGCGGGCAGTCGGAGGCGGCGGTCGCGCTCGGCATGCGCAAGAACGCGGTGATGCGGCTGGTGCTGCTGCCGCAGGCCGTCACCGCGATGCTGCCGGTGATCGTCAGCCAGATCGTGGTCCTGCTGAAGGACACCTCGCTCGGCTTCATCATCGGCTACGAGGACCTCACGTCCTACGGGTTCAAGATCGAGCCGGCGAACTTCCACAACCTGCTGCAGGCGGCGATCGTCTGCGCGGCCATCTACATCACGATCAACCTCATCGTGAGCCGGATCGCGGCCGTGCTGGAGGCGCGCGTCCGCCGCAGCAAGAAGTCGATCACCACGATGAGCAGCACTGGCGTGAGCGTCCAGGCCGGTGCGGGCATGACCGCCAGCGGCGCGGACGCCGCCTCCTGACGGCCGTCCGGCCCAGCGGTGAAGGGCGTCCCCGGGAATCCGGGGGCGCCCTTCCGGGTTTCCGGGGACGTGACGTACGACGGGATTCCGGCGGGCGCGACCGCCGTGGACGTGGCGGTCGTGGGGGCCGGGCAGGCGGGGTTGTCGGCCGGGTACCAGCTGCGGCGGGACGGCGTGGACTTCGTGATGTTCGACCATGCGCAGCGTCCCGGCGGGGCCTGGCAGCACCGGTGGCCGACCCTGACGCTGGGCAAGGCGCACCGGATCGCCGATCTTCCCGGGATGCCGCTGGGGACGCCCGATCCGGGGCGTCCGGCGTCCGACGTCGTGTCGGAGTACTTCGCGCGGTACGAGCGGGAGTACGGGCTCGACGTGCATCGCCCGGTGGACGTGTCGTCCGTGCGGGACCTGCCGGACGGGCGGCTGCTGCTCTCGACGTCCGAGGGCGACTACGCGGCCCGTTTCCTGATCAATGCGTCCGGGACGTGGGAGAAGCCGTTCTGGCCCCGCTACGCCGGAATGGAGACGTTCCGGGGGCGTCATCTGCACACGCACGACTACCGGGGGCCCGCGGAGTTCGCCGGGAAGCGGGTCATGGTCGTCGGCGGCGGGGCCTCGGGCGTCCAGGCGCTCCTGGAGATCGCTGAGGTGGCCGCTGAGACGCGTTGGGCCACCCGGCGTCCTCCAGAGTGGGTCGAGGGGCCGTTCGACGAGGAGCTGGGCCGTGCGGCCGTCGCGAAGGTGGACGAACGGGTGCGACGCGGACTGCCGCCCGGGAGCGTCGTCTCGGTCACCGGGCTGATGCTGACGGACGAGGTGCGGGCCGCGCGGGCGTCGGGGGTGCTGCGCAGGCTGCCGATGTTCGAGCGGGTCACGCCGTCCGGCGTGGTGTGGGCGGACGGGTCGTCCTTCGACGCGGACGTGATCCTGTGGGCGACGGGGTTCCGGGCGTCCCTCGGGCACCTGGCGCCGCTGGGGCTGCGCGGGCCGGGCGGCGGGATCGCGATGGACGGGACGCGGGTCGCCGCGGATCCGCGCGTCCATCTCCTGGGGTACGGGCCGTCCGCGAGCACGATCGGGGCGAACCGGGCGGGCCGGAGCGCCGCGCGGGCCGTCCGGCGCGCCCTCCAGGAGACAGGGCGACCACGGGCTAATATCGGACGGACCACAATGAATCTCCCCAGTGAGCGTCCGGAATCTCCGCGTGACGACCGAACTGCGGAGATCGCCCCTGTTGCCTGAGTTCTCCCCGCTGAGCGGCTCGTATCTTTCCGGCGGCAACTGCCCCGTCATGGCCCCAACCGATCCTCCGATGCGGGACGATTCGCATATGACCGCTCGTGCGACCCTCCCCTACGGCTCCTGGCCGTCACCCATCTCCGCCGCCGACGTCGCCCGCGCTCGGCTGCGGATCGGCTTTCCCACCGTGGCGGGCGACGACGTGTGGTGGCAGGAGACCCGGCCGGAGGAGGGCGGCCGGACGACGGTCGTCCACCTCGCCGAGGGCCACCGCACCGAGCTGCTGCAGGCCCCCTACGACGCCAGGACGCGCGTGCACGAGTACGGCGGGCGGTCATATCTGCCGGTACCGTCCGGCGAGGGCCACGCGATCGTGTTCTCCAACTACGAGGACCAGCGGCTTTACAAACTCGACCCGAACGACCCGAAGCCCTATGCGCTGACACCGGAACCGGCCCAGCCAGGGGGGTTGCGCTACGCCGACTACGTGCTGTCCCCCGACGGCACACAGGTGTGGTGCGTCTGCGAGGGGCACACCCCGGGCGGCATCAGGCGCGCGATCGTCGGCATCCCGCTCGACGCGTCCGCCGCCGCGGACGCCTCGGCGATCCAGGAGCTGGTCAGCGGCGCCGACTTCTACGCCTCCCCCACGCCGTCGCCGGGCGGCGGGCACCTGGCGTGGGTCCAGTGGAACCACCCGCGGATGCCCTGGGACGGCACGGAGCTGCGCGTCGCCGCCCTCGCGGACGGCGAGACCGTCGCCCCGCGCACGGTCAAGGGCGGGCTCACCGAGTCCGCGCTCGCCCCGCTCTGGCGGGACGACGAGACCCTGTACGTGATCTCCGACTGGCCGGGCTGGTGGAACATCTACCAGGTCGGCCTGCACGGCGAGTCGGCCCAGGCGCTCTACCCCGCCGAGGAGGAGTTCGCCGGCCCGCTGTGGACGCTCGGCGGCAAGCCCTACGCGATCCTCGAGGACGGGCGCCTGGCCGTCCTGCACGGCGAGGGCGACCTGCGGCTCGGCGTGTACGACCCGGAGACCCTCGAGCTGACCGACCTCGACCTGCCGTACGCGGACTGGCGTCCGGCGCTGTCGGTGTCCGGGTCGACGGTGCTGGGCGTCGCGGGCGCGCCCGAGGTGCCGACCTCGGTCGTCCGGGTGGACATGAGGACCGGGCGGGCCGAGAGCCTGCGGCGCGAGCTGGCCGAGCCGCCGAACGCCGCCTACCTGTCGATGCCGCGCGCCGAGCGCCTCGAGGGGCCGTTCGGGCGTCCGGTGCACGCCCTGGTGTACCCGCCGTCCAGCCCGGACGCCGAAGGCCCGGCCGGTGAGAAGCCGCCGTACGTGGTGTTCGTGCACGGCGGCCCGACCGGGCGCGCGTCCAGCACGCTCGACCTGGAGCACGCCTTCTTCACCAGCCGCGGCATCGGCGTGGTCGAGGTCAACTACGGCGGGTCGGCCGGATACGGGCGCGCGTACCGCGAGCGGCTCCGGCGCCAGTGGGGCGTCGTGGACGTCGAGGACGCCGTCGCCGCCGCGCGCGCGCTGGTCGACCTCGGCGTCGCGGACGCCAAGCGGCTCGCGATCCGGGGCGGCAGCGCGGGCGGCTGGACGACCCTCGCCGCGGTCACCACGACCGACCTGTTCGCCGCCGGGACGTCCTACTTCGGCATCAGCGACCTGGCGTCGTTCGCGGCCGCCACGCACGACTTCGAGTCGCACTACCTGTTCGGGCTGATCGGGCCGCTGCCCGGATTCGAGCGCGCGTACGAGGAGCGCTCCCCGCTCGGGCACGCGAGCCAGACGTCCTGCCCGGTGCTGCTGCTCCAGGGCCTGGACGACCCGATCGTCCCGGCCGACCAGTCCGCCCGGTTCGCGGAGGCGCTGGACGAGAAGGAGGTGCCGTACGCGTACCTGACGTTCGAGGGCGAGTCGCACGGGTTCCGGCGAGCCGAAACGGTCATCACGTGCCTGGAGTCGGAACTCTCCTTCTACGGCCGCACGCTCGGATTCGAGCCGGTCGGCGTCCCGCCCATCGAGCTGAAGTAGCGGATACCTCCGTCAAGCGGAACTGCGGTGTGCCGGGGGCACACCGCAGTTCTCGTTTTACGGGGGTTGTTTCAGTTGTAGGGGTTGGGCGTGAGTGCTCGGCCTTGTGTCAGGCGCGGTTGTCGGCGGCCTTCCGCAGGTTGTAGACGTCCGAGTCGAAGTACGGCGAGTACGAACGCCAGGAGACGCTTCCGCCTTCCTGGTATCCGCCGATCACACCGTTGACGTAACCGGTGTGCGACTTGGTGTTGTACCAGAGCAGCCAGGGGCTGCCGCTGGTACCGCCATAGAACCCGGTGCAGTCCATCCGGATCTGGTACTTGAACGCCTTGGCCGTCTTGGTCTTGCAGTAGATCGGACGGTTGCTGCGGCTCGGGTAGCCCGCGACGTTCACCCAGTTGCCCGCGCCCTCATCGGTGGCGAGCTTGTTGTAACCGACCACCTGCTCGATCTTCCGGCCGCTGCGCGGGTTGACCGCGATGAAGCCGTAGTCGAGGTCGGGGTCGCTCTTGGAGGCCCAGCGCTTGTCCACCAGCAGCATCTTGGCCGACCAGATCCCGTAGGGACGCTTGCCGTTGTCGAACTTCGGCACGAAGGCCACGTTGCGCGAGTAGCCTCCGCCGCGTCCGCCGTGAATGCAGTGCGCCGCCGTCAACAGCAGACTCTTGGAGTAGCTGTGGATGACGCTGGCCGTGCAGTAGTGATTGCCCTTGCCGTTGTTGAAGAACACGGCGCCGACCGTCGGGATCCCACCGAACGCGGCGGACTTCGGGACGCTCTGCGCCGTCACGCTCCGCCCGCCCATGGTTCCCGGCGAGGGACTCGCCGACGGACCCGTCGAGGGGGCGGCCGCCTTCGGACCGCCGACCGGAGTCGCCGAGGCGAGCCGCTGCGGGGTCCAGTAGTTCTCGGCGTCCTGCGCCTCCACCGAGCCGATCTGCTGGCTCGTGGAGGTGTCCGCCACCGCGTGCGTCTTCGCGTGGCCCTGGCTGACCAGCACCCCGCCCGTGGCGACCGCCGCGACCCCCGTGACCGCCACGACCGCATAGGTAACCCGCATCCGACCCTTTCGCATTCGCCCGAAAATACCGACTCTTCCGTCACGCCACAACGAGAATGATCAGTCTCGTCCGGAAACCTGACCGGCCGATCAAGATCGTTCCAGCGGGCGCACCGGGAGGTGACCCGCTCCATGCCCGCGCTTGGAGCACGTCTCCCAGACTGCCGGGGGCCCGGCCATCCGGCACGACCGAAACCCCTTCCAGCATGGACGAGGCCCGTGACGCGCGTCCCGCCGGGGCCCGCTCCGGACGGATTCGAACATCCGGACCGCCCCGCGCCCAGGCCCCGCCGGCCCCCCGCCGAGGCCTGATCGCGGGCCTGTGTGCGGGCCACAAGCGGCCGACGCGTGAGCTCGCTCCCACGGGCGGCACGCCCGCGCGACAGGCTGTTGGAGGCCTGTCGCGCGGGCGCGCGTGCGGAGAGCCAACCGACGACTCGACGGCGGTGGGACGGTCAGCGGTACCCGGTTGTGCGGTGGGACGATCTCGGTAGCGCGGGTGAGGCGGTCAGCGGGCGAACTCGGTGGCGCGGGACTCGCGGACGACCGTCACCCGGATCTGGCCGGGATAGGTCAGCTCGTCCTCCACCTGCTTGGCGATGTCGCGCGCGATCACCTGAGCCTGGATGTCGTCCACCGTGTCCGGACGCACCATCACGCGGATCTCGCGTCCCGCCTGCATCGCGAACACCTTGTCCACGCCCTCGTGCTTCTCGCGCGCGATCTGCTCGAGCCGCTCCAGCCGCTTGACGTACGCCTCCAGCGACTCGCGGCGCGCGCCCGGACGGCCGCCGCTGATCGCGTCCGCCGCCTGGGTGATGACGGCCTCGACCGTCCGCACCTCGACCTCGTTGTGATGCGCCTCGATCGCGTGGACGACGTCCTCGTGCTCGCCGTAGCGGCGGGCGATCTCCGCGCCGATCAGCGCGTGGCTGCCCTCCACCTCGTGCGTGAGCGCCTTGCCGATGTCGTGCAGCAACGTCCCGCGCTTCACCACGTCCGCCGGGAGCCGCAGCTCGTGCGCCATGATCCCGGCGAGGTGCGCCGACTCGACCAGGTGCTTCAGCACGTTCTGCCCGTAGGACGTCCGGTACCGCAGTTGCCCGAGCAGCGCGATCAGCTCCGGGTGCATCTCGGTGATGCCGAGCTCGACCAGCGCGTCCTCGCCGGACCGCACGCACAGCTGCTCGACGTCGGACCGGCTGCGCTCGTACACCTCCTCGATGCGCGACGGGTGGATGCGGCCGTCCAGCACCAGCTTCTCCAGCGTCAGCCGCGCCACCTCGCGCCGCACCGGGTCGAAGCAGCTCAGCAGCACCGCCTCGGGCGTGTCGTCGATGATCAGGTTGACCCCGGTGGTGGACTCGAAGGCGCGGATGTTGCGGCCCTCGCGGCCGATGATCCGGCCCTTCATCTCGTCCCCGGGCAGGTGCAGGACGCTGACCACCGACTCGGCGGTCTGCTCGCTGGCGACCCGCTGGATGGCCAGCGTGACGATCTTGCGGGCGCGTTTGTCGCCCTCCGCCCGGGCCGCGTTCTCGATCTCCCGCGTGAGCGGCACGGCCTCCCTCTTCGCCTGGTTCTCGATCGCCGAGACCAGCTCCGACTTGGCCTGCTCGGCGGTCAGCCCCGCGGTCCGCTCGAGGACGGCCCGCCGCTCGTCGTCCAGCTTCGCGAGCTCCTCCCGGCGGGTCTCCAGGGACTTCCTGGACTCGCTCAGGCGGCCGGACCACTCCTCCAGGCGCCGCACCTCGCCGTCGAGCCGCTGCTCGCGCTCGGCGAGCCTCGCCTCGCGGCGCTCCAGGTCCTCGCGGAGCGTCCGGAGGTCCTCACGCAGCTCCCTGGCCTCCTCCTCGACCTCGGCGCGCGCCGTGGTCACCTGCCGCTCCGCCTGCGTCTCGGCCTTCGCGACGATGCCGTGCGCCTCGTCCCGGGCCGTCCGGCGCGTCTCCTCCGCACCCTCACGGGCCGTCCGGCGGATCTCGTCCGCCTCCTCGCGCGCGGCCCGGCGGATCTCCTCCGCTCCGTCCCGGGCGCGCTCGGCCTCCTCCGGGTCGGGTCCGGCCGGGGTGCCCGGACGCCGCACCACCATGACCAGGGCCACCACGGCGATCAACGCCACGAGCAGCGCCGCGACGGTCATTCCCGTGCCGCCCATCAGCGCCTCCCCACGGAAACGGCCGGACGGGCCGTCGGCCGGAGCGGGGTCGCCGGGGCCTCGGCGCGCCGTCCCGGCGGGGCCGCGTCATGTCGTCCGGTGCTCATCCCCGCACCTCGCGTCCCGCGTTACCGGCGCCTCCCGCCGCCGCGGTGACTCCGGCCGCGTCCACTGGACGCTCCGGCCCCCGTCCGCCGCCGCGTCCGTGGACACGGCGTGAACGCATGACTATCGACAAACTCACGGCACGCATGATGATCACCGCTATCTGTTCGTGAGATACCGGCACCCCGGAGCGGACCCGTGCGAGGCAGGACAGGCCGGTCCTTCTGGGCACGCGTGGCGTCGGGGTGCGCGAGGGGGAACGGAGGCGGACGGTCGTCCGTCCGCCTCCGGTGACAGGGAATGACCCGGTGTGGCTCCGGGCTGAAGGCCGTCCGGCCTGTGGGGTGGGGCCGCGACTCATGCGGGCCGGACGGAAGGGCCGGCCGGGCGGGGACGCCTCGTCGCGTCCCGGCGTCGGGACACGTCCTGGCAGTGGGGTGGGGACGGCTCCGGCCGTGTGGACGGACGCCCGGACGGTTCTGGGGCGTCCGGCCGCGAGGGTGGGCGGACGGGTGATCCACGTGACCACTCGCGGGTGGAGTCACGAGGCCGTTCCTTCCTCGCCCGCGGGCCCCTGACGGGGTTCTGGAGCCCTGCCTCGCGAGGACCTACCCGCACCCGAGCGGATCGTCGGGTACACGACATCGCCCGGCCGCCGTCGTGACGGCACCGGGCCGGCCGATCCGCTCCGGACCGGTTCCGGTCGCTGCCCCTCCCACCTCTCGCCTGCTAGAACACGCTCGGTCGTATGGAAATCCGCTGGTGCGCGGAGTAACTCCTCACTGCCGTAACGGTAAGCGCCATCCAGGTGATGAGCAAGCAAACCCAGGGCATTCCGGACAGGCTCCTCCGCCCTTTCACCGCCGTCCACCCCGCTCACCTGCCGCGACGTGACAGCCGGTCAACCTCCCGCTAACACCTCCGGCGTGTCGCCCCACAACCTCCCGGGGAGGCACCACCTGCCCCGTTCGTCCCCCACGCGTCACGCGGTTGGGGAGGCCAGGGCGGTCAGTGGCCGAGGCCGCGTTCACCCATGTCGATGTCCCAGGCGTCGGCGAGGACGATGTCGATCTCGATCTCGGCGCCCTCGATCGCACTGCCGCCGTACGTGCGGTAGGCGTCCTCAAGAGACTCGGCCTCGACGTTGTCGTAGGAGGTCCGGCCGTCGCGGGTCCGCGTCCGCATGGAGTAGATCCTCAGCCGCTTCTCGCCACTCATCACCTCAAACTAGCGCGAGTCGCCGACGTCCAGGAGGAGACGGAGCGAAGCGACGAAACGCTCGCCCTCGGCGTCCCCGAGCGGGGCCAGGAAGTCGCGCTCCATGCGGCGGCGGGCGCCCTCCGCCCGGCGGAGCAGGTCCGCGCCGTCCCCGGTCAGGGCGACGACGTTCTTGCGCCGGTCCTGCTCGCCACGGCGGCGCTCGACGAGGCCGCGACGCTCGAGCCGGTCGACGGGCCCGACCATCGTCGTCCGCCGGCGGACGGCTCGTCGTGGGCCTCGGCGTCGGCGGCACCCGCCGGCCCACGCGCCACCGGCATCGCAGCCCAGCCGGTGGCGCGTGGGAACGGATGGCCCCGTGGAGGCTCGGCGGTACCGCGTGAGCGGCGGGAGGACGCAACCGGTTCATGCTTCGGCGCTGCCCGAGCGAGGTCCGGCAGCGCGAGCAGCGGGTGTGCGGGCGCACGGCGTCCCTCCCACTCCGACCAGCGCGCGCCAAAACGCGGCGTAGCCGCCTACCTTGTGACGCCCGGGGGCTGGCCGTGCGTCAACGGCCTGCCGCCTGCCTCGCGAATGCGCGGCGCTTCGCTGCCCTCTGCGGGCAGGGCGGTGGAGCGTCCGGCGGAGGGCGTCGCGTCAGTCGAACTCCCAGCTCTCCGGGAGGGTGTCGGTGTCGTCGTCGATGTCGCCGCCTTCGGCGTCCAGCGCCTCTTTCACGACGCGGTAGGCCATGCCGGGCGGGTAGCCCTTGCGGGCGAGCATCCCGACGAGCCGCCGGACGCGCTTCGTGCGCTCGACGCCGCGTGTCGAGGACAGTCTGCGCACGACGAGCTCACGCGCGCGCCGTTCCTCCTGCTCGGAGTCCAGCGACTCCACGGCCTCGCTGACGATCTCGTTGTCGACGCCGCGCCGGCGCAGCTCGGCCGCCAGTGCCCGCCGTCCCAGACCTCGTCCGGCATGTCGCGACTGAACCCATGTCTGCGCGAACGCCTCGTCGTCGATCAGGCCGACGTCGGTGAACCGCCCGAGCACCCGCTCCGCGACGTCATCCGGGATGTCCTTCCTCCGCAGGGCGTCCGCCAACTGCGCCCGGGTGCGCGGCGAGCCCGTCAGCAGCCGCAGGCAGATCTCCCGGGCCCGGGCCTCCGGATCCCCGGTGTCCCGCTCGCGCGTGCCGCCGTCCTCGTTCCGGGGCCCTGGCGCGGACTCCCCGGCTCGGCGTTCGCGCTCTTCGGTGCCCGGCTCCCGGCCATGCTCGTCCTCGTTCGAGGCTCGCCGCCGAGGTCCCTGGCGTCCACGACGACGCCCGTCGGACGCGTCCTCTCCGCCCCAGGAGGCTCGAGAGCCACCGAACGGTCTCTCCGACTTCCGCTTCCCCGAGTCACGCCGCCCTCGGCTACGACGTTCGCCTGATGCCGCGGCCTCGCTCGCGGAGGTTCCGTTCTCAGGGAACGCGTCGTCACTGGAGTCACCGCGCGTCGGGGGTGCCTGCGGCGAGGCGCCTACTGCCGTGTGCTGCCACTCGGACACGCTCTCTGTGGGCGGATCCTGCACGAACGAGCCCTGCGCACGGTCATCCATGGGGACGTTCTGTTCGGGGATGTCCTCGACAGGCGTATCCCCCGTCGGCACGCCCCCCTCGGGGCTCGGTGGGAGCGGCCCCGCACCGTCGGCAGCATCCTGGAGGGCGCTGGGCTCCCGGGCTCCCTCTTCTGGGCCGCCCCCTACTGCGCGGCTCCTCGACGCCGCGCTCCGTGGCCTGCTCTCGGCCGCCGAGGCATCAGCGGCGTCGCTTGCCGAGCTCTCCGGTTCCGCCTCTGGTCGGGGGGCGGGGGCTGCGGCGCGTCGTTCGGAGGGCGTCCGGCGTGGCTTCTTGGCCGCCGGGGCGGCTGCGGAGACCGAGTCGGAGGGCGGCTGGGACGCGTCCTCTGTTCCCGTCTCGTGCTTCTCGATGGGCGGGGTGCTCAGCCAGGTCGGGGGGGCGTCCGGGGGCTTCGGGGTGCTCTCGGCAGTCCCTCGGGTTTCGTTCGGCGGTGCGGAGGACCGCTGTGGGGAAGCGGGTGTTGCGCCCCAGGGGTTGCTGGACGGGCTCGCCCACGGCGGCGGAGCGGCCGTGCTCGGCTGGTTCCAGGGCAGTGCGCTGGGGTCCGTCTTCGGTGTGGGGACGTTCCAGGGGAGGGCGGCCCCTCCCTCGGCCGGAGGCTGCGCCGTCCCCGGGTTCGGGTTCTGGGCGTCGGCCGCTCCGCTCCAGGACGATGCCGCTGGAGTCTGCGTGTCGGTCTCGGCAGCGTCGGAGCCCGCGTTCCCGGTGGTCGGGGCCTGCTCGGGATCGGTACGGGGAGGCGCCCAGGGGGTGGCGGACGAGGTCGGCCACGATGGGGTGTCGTCCGAGGGCGGGGTGGTCATCGGAGGCCCTCGGGGACGGCGGCGCCGGTGGGGAAGGACCGCGCACCGGCGAACCGGTGGCGGTGGAGGCGCCGCCGCCCTGCATACGAGATCATCGCTCAGTCTTCGTCAGGAGTCACCCGATTCGACGGATTCGCCGTCAGGAATCCCCGGCCTTGGCCTTGGCCGACTTGCGCGCGGACGGAGCGGCGGCAGCGGCGGCAGCGGCGGCGGGCTTGGCCGGGGCCTCGGCGGCCGGCTTGGCGGCGGCGTCCCCGGCCGGCTTGTCGACGCGCGGCCCGACGCCGAGCTTCTCCTTGATCTTCTTCTCGATCTCGTCGGCGGTGTCGGGGTTGTTCTTGAGGTAGTTGCGGGCGTTCTCCTTGCCCTGGCCCAGCTGGTCGCCCTCGTAGGTGTACCAGGCGCCGGACTTGCGGACGAAGCCGTGCTCGACGCCGAGGTCGATCAGGCCGCCCTCGCGGGAGATGCCGTGGCCGAAGAGCAGGTCGAAGTCGGCGACCCGGAAGGGCGGGGCCATCTTGTTCTTGACGACCTTGACCCGGACGCGGCTGCCGACGGCCTCGGTGCCGTCCTTCAGGGTCTCGATGCGGCGCACGTCGAGCCGGACCGAGGAATAGAACTTCAGCGCGCGGCCACCGGTGGTGGTCTCCGGCGAGCCGAACATGACGCCGATCTTCTCGCGCAGCTGGTTGATGAAGATCGCGGTGGTACGGGTCTGGTTCAGCGCACCGGTGATCTTGCGGAGCGCCTGCGACATCAGCCGGGCCTGCAGGCCCACGTGGCTGTCGCCCATCTCACCCTCGATCTCGGCGCGCGGGACGAGCGCGGCGACCGAGTCGACGACCACGATGTCGACCGCGCCGGAGCGGACCAGCATGTCGGTGATCTCGAGCGCCTGCTCGCCCGTGTCGGGCTGGGACACCAGCAGGGCGTCGATGTCGACGCCGAGCTTGGACGCGTACTCGGGGTCGAGCGCGTGCTCGGCGTCCACGAACGCGGCGATGCCGCCGTTCCGCTGGACGCTGGCCACCGCGTGCAGCGCGACGGTCGTCTTGCCGGAGCCCTCGGGGCCGTAGACCTCGACGACGCGGCCGCGCGGCAGGCCGCCGATGCCGAGCGCGATGTCGAGCGAGATCGCCCCGGTCGGGATGACCTCGACGGGCGCGCGCGCCTCGTCGCCCATCCGCATGATCGAGCCCTTGCCGAACTGCCGCTCGATCTGGGCGAGCGCGGTCTCGAGAGCCTTCTCCCGGTCGTTGGCTGCCATGTCTGCCCCTTGTCTCGTATTCGGTCGCCGGGTCTGCCGGCTCTCGGCTTCGCGATGTCGAAGGCGACGTTACGAGGTGCCTCCGACAGTTCTCGAGCCCTCACCGGAACTGTGGATAACGTCGCTCGCCGGGCACAGCCTACCGAACATCCGTTCGATCATGGACGGGCCTCCCGATTCGCCCCGGATTACCCGTGCGCCGAACGCCTCGACACCGTACGCTGGCGGCGCCGTCCCCGGAGGCTTTCATCATGACGCTGACCGTCCTTTTCTGCGTCGATCCGCTCCACACCCGGCGCGTTGAGCCCCACTTCTCCCGCGAGGCCGCGGCCGTGCGCGATCACTACGGCGAGATCGGCCTCATCGACCACGACGAGCTGCGGCGCGGCGACGCCGACGCGGCCGTCCGCGGCGTCCCCCGCGACCTCGGGCACGCCTGGTACCGCGGCTGGATGCTCACCGGGGCCGAGTACGCCGCCCTGGCCGCCGCGCTGAAACGGCGTGGCACGGTGCTGCTCACCCATCCGGACGACTACAGGCGCGCGCACGAGCTGCCGGGCTGGCACGACTCGTTCGCGGGGCTGACCCCGAACAGCGTGTGGCAGGAGCTCTCCCCAGGGGACGACCCGGGCGACCTGGCCGAGCTGGTGCGTCCCCTGCGCGGCGGGCCCGGCATCGTGAAGGACTTCGTCAAGTCCCGCAAGCACGAGTGGGCCGAGGCGTGCTTCGTCCCGGACGTCCGTGATCTCGCGCGCCTGCGCGCCGTCGCCACCAAGATGATCGCCCTTCAGGAGGAGTACCTGGCGGGCGGCCTGGTCGTGCGCGAGTACGAGGAGCTCGACGGGGACGGTGAGGCGCGCGTCTGGTGGGTGGACGGCGAGCCGGCGCTCGTGGGGCCCCATCCCGACACCCCCGACACCGAGCCCGAGCCGGACCTCTCCGGGGTGGCGCGGGCCGTCCGGGCGCTGGGCTGCAGGTTCATCACCACCGACCTCGCGCGCCGCGCGGACGGCGCCTGGCGCGTGGTGGAGGTCGGCGACGGGCAGGTGAGCGATCTCCCGGCGACGGTCGACCCGATGGATCTGTACGCTCACCTGCCGGTTCCTGATTGACGGCGAAGAAACCGGATTAGGTACGGTTTCGTCTCAGATACGACCGTGAAACGTCACCCGCTAAGGACGTGTCCCCGTTGCCCCCTCAGGAACCCGCGCGCCGTCTCAGCTCACGAGCCGTGAAGATCGGCATGGTGAGCGTGCTGTCCATCGCCGTCACCTCCGCCTGCGGCACCAAGTCCACGACGGCCTGGTGCGTCGACCGCATGGCCCCTCCGACCGGCCTCACCAAGGGCGGCTACAAGGTCGTCCCGGACGCCTACTGCGACACGCGGGAGATCGAGAACGGCTCGGTCGGCTACAACCGGTACTTCTGGTACTACGGCGGCAAGCGGGACAGGTACGGGTACGTACGAGGCGGCGGCTACAGCGCGCCGCGCAGCCACCGGATCAAGTCGAGCAGCGGCCATTCGCTGATCCGGGGCGGTTTCGGCGGTCACGGCCGGAGCGGCGGCTGATATGCGGCGCGAGTACAGCGACCCGCGTCCGGACTGGGCCGCGCGCGTCGAGGCGCAGGGCCTGGCCTACCACCGGACGGCGCATCCCGAGTATCTGAAGCGTCCCTACTGGGACGAGTCCGTGCACTACGTCTTCGAGATGGACGAGGTGCTGGCCCTGGAGGAGACCGTCGAGGAGCTCCACCGCATGTGCCTCCAGGCGGTGGAGCACGTGGTCACCACGGGCCGCTACAACGTGCTGGGCATCCCCGACTGGGTGGCGCCCCTCATCGAGGCGTCCTGGCGGCGGCGCGACCCGCATCTGTACGGGCGGTTCGACCTGAGTTACGGCGGCACGGGCCCGGCCAAGCTGCTGGAGTACAACGCCGACACCCCCACGTCCCTGGTGGAGAGCTCGATCGTCCAGTGGTACTGGCTGCGGGACGTGTACCCGGACGACGACCAGTGGAACTCGATCCACGAGCGGCTGGTGGCGCGCTGGAAGGAGATCGCGGGGAGCGTCCCGGGCGGGCGCGCGCACTTCGCGTGGACGAACGAGGACGAGACCGGTGAGGAGGTCATGACGGTCGCCTACATGCAGGAGACCGCCGAGGAGGCGGGCCTGCCGGGCGAGGCGATCGCCATGGAGGACATCGGCTGGGATCCCGTGCGCGCGCGGTTCGTGGACATGGGCGAACGCGAGATGACCACGGTCTGCAAGCTCTACCCGTGGGAGTGGATCGTCGCCGAGCCGTTCGGCCGGAACCTCGCGCACGCGCCCACGAGGTGGATCGAGCCGATCTGGAAGATGATCCTCTCCAACAAGGCGCTCCTGGTGCTGCTCTGGGAACTGTTCCCGGGCCACCCGAACCTGCTGCCCACGTACCTGAACACCCCCGGCGACCTGACGTCCTACGTGCAGAAGCCTCTGCTGGGACGCGAGGGCGCGAGCATGCGCATCGTCACCCCGGACGGCCCCGAGGTCAGCACCGAGGGCGAGTACGGGCGCGAGGGCTTCGTGTTCCAGGAGTTCTGCCCGCTGCCCGACTTCGACGGGGAGCACCCCGTCCTCGGCGCGTGGGTCGTGGAGGACGAGTCCGCCGGGCTCGGCATCCGCGAGACCTCGGGCCTCATCACCGACGACACGTCCTCGTTCGTCCCGCACCGCATCCCGCTGTAACCCTCGAGGAGAACCATGACCCCGCTCGCCGCCGCCTCCGGCGACGACAGCCTCGGCCATGTCCTGCTGCACGGCTCCGGAGCCCTGCTCGCGTACGCGGCCGCCGGCCTCGTGCTGTTCGTGGCCGGTTTCTACATGACCGACCTGGCGACGCCCGGCCGCCTGATCCACGTGATCCGCCGGGACCGCAACCCCAACGCCACGCTGCTGGCCTGCGCGTCCACGGTCGGCGTCGGCCTGATCGTGGCCGTGTCGATCTTCGCGGCGGGCGGGGACCTGATCGAGGGCCTGACCCGGACGCTGGTGTTCGGCCTGGTCGGGATCGTCGCGCAGACCGCCGCGACGATGGCGTTCAACCGGCTCGTCGGGATCAACGTCCGGGAGCTCGCGGACGGCCCGGAGGACAAGCTGGAGCCCGCCGCGATCCTGCTGGCCGTGGCGAACGTGATGATCGGGTTCGTGACCGCCGTCGCGGTGTACTGACCGCCGACCGCAGGCACTCCTGCTGTCACGGGCGCGCGCGGACGTTTGGCCGCGCGCGCCTGGCGCCGGGGTGAAGAGTGCCTAGCGGAGGCTCGCGGGCACGTCGAAGGTGGCGACGACCGCCCGCCAGACCGACTTGGCGGATTCGCCGTCCGCCAGGGCCTGGTCGATCGTGCGCCCGCCGAGCTCGGCCAGGACGTAGTCCTTGGCGACGCTCGCGGCGTAGCCCTCGCCGAACTGCTCGTTCATCCGCTGCCAGAACATTGTGAGACGCACGCCGACACGCTATCCGACGGACTCGTCCATCTCGTCCGGTCCGCTCGGCCGACCCGCCTGGACGTACCGGCCGTGCAGGTCGGCCAGGTGGCGTCCGACGCCTTCGACCACGCGGGCCGTCCGGTACGACGGGAACACGTCGAAGGCGTGTTGGGCCCCCTGCAACTCGGCGTAGAGGACGGGTGCGTCCGACGCGTCCCGGAGCTTGTCCACGAATCGGCGTGCCTCCAGGACGGGGATCAGCGAGTCGTGACTGCCGTGGATGACGAGGAACGGTGGCGCGTCCGCGCGGAGGTAGCTCACCGGGGACGCCTTGGCGAAGGCATCTCGATCCTTGTCGAAAGACCGTTTCAGTACGCGTTTCTGTAGCAGCGCGGTCTTTCCGAGGGGAATCGGCCAGGGGCCTGGTTCGAGGAGGTCGTACACGCCGTAGATGGGCACAGCGCCTTGGACGGACGTGTCCACGTCCTCGAAACCGGGCTGGAACTCGGCGATGTTGGCCGTGAGCGCGACCATGGCCGCGAGGTGCCCGCCCGCCGAACCCCCTGTCACGCAGAGGAAATCCGGGTCGGCCCCGTACTCCTCGGCATGCGCGCGGTACCAGCGGAGGAAGTGCTTCAGGTCGAGCAGGTGGTCGGGCCACGTGGCGCGTGGGCTCAGCCGGTAGTTCACGTTGAATCCGACCCATCCTTGCAGCGCCATGTGGTTCAGCAGAGGCAGGCCCTGTTCGCGCTTGTCGCCGATGATCCAACCGCCACCATGGATCTGCATAAGGCCGGGGCGTAGGCGCCCGTCGTTCTTGGGGCGGTACACGTCCAGCTTCAGGCGCAGCCGCCCGTCCTCGTGGAAGACGACATTGCGGTCGACCTGGACGCCGCGCCGGGGCACCAGGCACAGCGGCGGCAGGATGAGCTGGCTCAGCGGATAGCGAGACGGCACCTGCGGGTCCGGATCCCCGGGGACGCCGCTCTCGCGGAGCGTGGCCGCCGTCCCGCGGGACGCCGCGATCGTGCCGATCGTCCCGGCGAGCCCGACCAGTCCCAGCGCCAGGCCGACCCCTCCGGCCCAGCCGTCCAGGCCCCCGGCGGCGGCTGTCGAGACGAGCCCGACGATCTCCAGAACCAGCAGGTGGGGCGCCATTTCTAGGGCGAACCAGCCCGCGAAGAATCCGGGCATGGACAGGACCGCCCCGTGGGGCGGGCGGCGGGCGTTCACGGCGAGCAGCAGGCTCACCGCGCCCACCGCGAGCAGGACGTACGGCATCGGGGCTCCCGGGGTCGCGCCTGCCACCAGCGTGCACCAAGCAATCACTTGCTTACAATGTGACGCGGACCACCCTCGCGCGGTTCTGTCGGACCCGCGAGGCAGGATGGGACGCATGACCGGACTGCCGCACGACAGCACCGCTGACGTGCTCGAACGCTTCTCCCCGGCGACCCGCGCGTGGTTCGCCGGGGCGTTCGCCGCGCCCACCGCCGCGCAGGCGGGCGCGTGGCGGTCCATCGCGGCGGGCGACCCGACGCTCGTGGTCGCGCCCACGGGCTCCGGCAAGACCCTCGCGGCATTCCTGTGGTCCCTCGACCGGCTGGCCTCCGAGCCTCTCCCCGACGACCCGAAGCACCGCTGCCGCGTGCTGTACGTGTCCCCATTGAAGGCCCTGGCCGTCGACGTCGAGCGCAACCTGCGCGCGCCCCTGACGGGCATCCGCCAGGCGGCGCGCCGCCTCGGCCTCCCCGAGCCGGACGTCCGGGTCGGCATCCGCTCCGGCGACACCCCCGCCGACGAGCGGCGGCGGCTGGCCACCAAACCCCCGGACATCCTCATCACCACGCCCGAGTCACTGTTCCTGCTGCTCACCTCGCAGGCGCGCGAGGCGCTGCGCGGCGTCGAGACCGTCATCGTCGACGAGGTGCACGCGGTGGCGGGCACCAAGCGCGGCGCGCACCTGGCGCTCTCCCTCGAACGGCTCGACGCGCTGCTCGACCGGCCCGCACAGCGCATCGGGCTGTCGGCGACGGTCCGTCCCGCGGCCGAGGTCGCGGCGTTCCTCGGGGGCGCGCGCCCGGCGGCCGTCGTGCAGCCGCCGTCCGAGAAGGTCTTCGACCTCGACGTGGTCGTCCCGGTGGAGGATCTGGGGGAGATCGCCCAGTTCGTGGACGGTTCCGGCGACATCGACCCGCGCCAGCGCAGCATCTGGCCCCACGTCGAGGACCGGCTGCTCGACCTCATCGAGACGCACCGCTCCACGCTGGTCTTCGCCAACTCGCGGCGGCTCGCCGAACGGCTCTGCGGCCGCCTCAACGAACTCGCCTTCGAACGCGCCACGCGCGCGCACGAAGGGCCGGAGGAGCACGACGAGGGCGACGGCCTCCGCCGGATCGGCCCGGACGACATAGAGCGAGCCCTCAGCCTCGGTCAGCCGCCCGGCCCATCGCACGCGCGTGAGGAGAGCGGGGCGGCGCGGAGCGGCGGGGGGATGCCCGCGCAGATGATGGCGCAGGCCGGGGCCGCCAAGGGCGTTCCGGCGGAGATCGCGCGCGCCCACCACGGGTCGGTGTCCAAGGAGGAGCGGGCGGGCATCGAGAACGCCCTGAAGGAGGGACGGCTGCCCGCCGTGGTCGCCACGTCCAGCCTGGAGCTGGGCATCGACATGGGCGCGGTCGACCTGGTCGTCCAGGTGGAGTCTCCGCCGTCGGTGGCCAGCGGCCTGCAGCGGGTCGGGCGCGCGGGGCACCAGGTCGGCGCGGTGTCCAAGGGCGTGATCTTCCCCAAGTACCGGGGCGACCTCGTGCAGACGGCCGTGGTGGCCGAGCGGATGCGCGGCGGCGAGATCGAGGAGCTGCGCTACCCGCGCAACCCCCTCGACGTGCTCGCGCAGCAGATCGTCGCCATGGTCGCCATGGACGAGTGGACCGTCGACGACCTGGATTCCCTGGTCAAACGGGCCGCACCCTACGGCACGCTCCCCCGGGCCGCGCTGGAGGCGACCCTCGACATGCTCGCGGGGCGCTACCCCAGCGACGAGTTCGGCGAGCTCCGCCCCCGCCTGGTGTGGGACCGGGTGACCGGCGTCCTGCGCGACCGTCCGGGAGCGCAGCGCCTCGCCGTGACCAGCGGCGGCACCATCCCCGACCGGGGCCTGTTCGGCGTGTTCCTCGTGGGGGAGAAGTCCTCGCGCGTGGGTGAGCTCGACGAGGAGATGGTCTACGAGTCGCGGGTCGGCGACGTGTTCGTCCTGGGCGCGAGCTCCTGGCGCATCGAGGACATCACCCCCGACCGGGTGCTCGTCTCCCCCGCGCCCGGGCAGCCGGGCAAGCTGCCGTTCTGGCACGGCGACTCGCCGGGCCGTCCGGCCGAGCTGGGCAAGGCGCTGGGCGCGTTCACGCGCGAGCTGGCCTCGCTCCCCGAAGAGCGGGCCCGCGCGCGCGTGAACGATGCCGGGCTGGACGAGTGGGCCGCCGAGAACCTGGTGTCCTACCTGGGCGAACAGCGTGAGGCGACCCGGCACGTCCCGGACGACCGGACGATCGTGGTCGAGCGGTTCCGCGACGAGCTCGGCGACTGGCGCATGGTCGTCCACTCCCCGCTCGGCGCCCGCGTGCACGCGCCCTGGGCGCTCGCCATGGCGGGCCGCCTGCGCGAACGCTACGGCGTGGAGGCGCAGGCCATGCACGCTGACGACGGCATCGTCATCCGCATCCCGGACATGGACGACCCCCCGAGCATGGACCTGTGCGCCTTCGACGCCGACGAGATCGAACGCGTCGTCGTCGACGAGCTGGGCGGATCGGCCCTGTTCGCGGCGCGTTTCCGCGAGTGCGCGGCCCGGTCCCTGCTGCTGCCGCGCCGCCGTCCCGACAAGCGCATGCCGCTCTGGCAACAGCGTCAGCGCGCCGCGCAACTGCTGGGCGTCGCCAGCAAGTATCCATCGTTCCCGATCGTCCTGGAGACGATGCGCGAGTGCCTCCAGGACGTCTTCGACGTTCCGGGGCTCGTCCAGCTCATGCGCGACCTGTCCGGACGCAAGGTCCGCATGGTCGAGGTCGAGACGAACGAGCCGTCGCCCTACGCGCGGTCCCTGCTGTTCCACTATGTGGGCGCGTTCATGTACGAGGGCGATTCGCCGCTGGCGGAGCGCCGCGCCCAGGCCCTCGCGCTCGACACGGCCCTGCTGTCGGAACTGCTGGGCCAGGCCGACCTGCGCGAACTGCTCGATCCCGAGGTCGTCACCGACACCGAGCGCGAGCTGCAACGCCTCGCATCCGAACGCCGCGCGCACGATCTGGAGGGCGTCGCCGACCTGCTGCGCACGCTCGGGCCGCTCACCACGTCCGAGATCGGGCTCCGCCTCACGCACCCGCACGACGCCGCGCCCTACGCCACCCGGCTCGAAGGGGAACGTCGCGTCATCCGCGTCCGGATGGCCGGTGAGGAGCGATGGGCCGCGATCGAGGACGCGGGCCGCCTCCGCGACGCGCTGGGAGTGCCGCTTCCCGTGGGCGTCCCCGAGGCGTTCCTCGAACCCGTGGACGATCCGCTCGGCGACCTGGTGTCCCGGTACGCGCGCACGCACGGGCCGTTCCGCGCCGCCACCGTGGCGGAACGGTTCGGGCTCGGCGCGGCCGTGGCGACCGAGGCCCTGCGCCGGCTCGCCGCGGCCGGACGCGTCATCGAGGGCGAGTTCCTGCCGGTCGAGGCCGTGTCCGGGCCGCTGACCTCCGAGTGGTGCGACAGCGGGGTGCTGCGCACGCTGCGGCGCCGGTCCCTCGCGCGCCTGCGCGCCGAGGTCGAACCGTCCCCGCCCGAGGCGCTCGGCCGGTTCCTGCCCGCCTGGCACGGCATCACGGGCGGCTCGCGCCTGCGCGGACTCGACGCGCTGGTCCAGGCGATCGAGCAGCTCCAGGGGTCGGCCGTCCCGGCGTCGGCGCTGGAGTCGCTGATCCTGCCGTCCCGCGTGCCCGGCTACTCGCCCGCGATGCTGGACGAGCTGACCTCCTCCGGCGAGGTCGTCTGGGCAGGTCAGGGCAGTCTTCCGGGCGGAGACGGCTGGGTCTCGCTGTACCTCGCCGACACCGCGCCGCTGCTCATGCCCGAGCCCGCCGAGATCACCCTCACACCCGTCCACCAGGCGGTGCTCGACCTGCTGGAGGGCGGCGGCGCGCTGTTCTTCCGCATGCTCTCCGACCGGGTGAACCAGCAGGTCAGCGTGAACGACCCCGACCTGGTCACCGCACTCTGGGACCTGGTCTGGGCGGGCCTGCTCACCAACGACACCCTCGCGCCGCTGCGCGCCGCGCTCGGTTCCGGGCGTCCCGCGCACCGCGCGCGCTCGCCCCGGCGGGGCCGCCCGGTCCTGCCGTCCCGGACGGGTCCTCCCACCGTCGCCGGACGCTGGTGGCCGCTCCCCGAACGCGAGACCGCGCCGACACTGCGCTCGCACGCGCTCGCCGAATCCCTGCTCGACCGCTACGGCATCGTCATCCGCGGCGCGGTCGCCGCCGAACGCACACCCGGCGGGTTCTCGGCCGTCTACCCCGTGCTGCGCGCGTTCGAAGACTCCGGACGCTGCCGCCGCGGCTACTTCGTGGAGGGCCTGGGCGCCGCGCAGTTCGCCCTCCCGGGCGCCGTCGACCGCCTGCGCGCCCTCCGCCCGTCGCCTCCGTCCACCCCCGAACCCGCACCCACCCTCTGGGATTCACCGAGCCCGCCCACCCCCGATGAACGAGGAACACCGTCGTCCACAGGCGAACCCTCCGACGAGCGTTGGGGGGCTTCCCCTGATCGTTGGGACGAGCCCGACGCGTCGTCCCCCTACCGGGGCTCGACCGGTCGGGGCGGCCCGACCCGGCATGGACGGCCCGCTTCACAGGGCGGGTCGGTCGCGCCTGCCGCGTCCACGCGCGGGCACGAGACGGGCGAACGCGCGCTCGTGCTGGCCGCGGCGGACCCGGCGAACGTCTACGGCGCGGCACTCCCCTGGCCCGACCGTCCGGACGAGGTCGCGAGCGGCCACAAGCCCGGCCGGAAGGCGGGCGCGCTGGTCGTCCTGATCGGCGGACGGCTCGTCCTGTACGTCGAACGAGGCGGCAAGACCCTCTTGACCTGGGGCGACGACCCGGCGGTCCTGCAACCCGCGGTGGACGCGCTCGCGCTGGCCGTCCGCGAGGGCGTGCTCGGCAAGCTGACCGTCGAGCGCGCCGACGGCGAGTCCATCAACGACTCCCCGCTCGCCGCCGCGCTCGAGGCGGCGGGCTTCCACCCGACCCCCAGAGGCCTCCGCCTCCGCGCCTGACCAGGCGTCCGCCTCGGAGCCGATGGGGTTCTCGTTCCTGGGGCGCCGCTGCTCCAAGGGTTGCGCGTCTGTGTGTGCTTCTAGGTGCTGGTCGGGGAAGGGGGTGTGGTTCGGGAGGTGGTCAGGCGGCGGGTCGTGCGCCAGGTGGGCCAGAGGAGGGACGCCGCGAGGCAGCCGATGGCGAGCGGGGTCAGGAAGGCGAAGCGCAGGCCGATCGAGGCGCGCACGTCCACGTTCGAGGTGCCGTCCAGGCGCAGTACGGCGACGGACCACGCGCCGTGGGTCTTGTTCCAGGTCAGGGTGCGGGGACCGGTGCCGGAGGACGAGGCGACCCAGAACGTCCGGCGCGTGGGGTCCGCGCTCCGCGCGGCTCCGGGGACGCGCCGGAAGTGCGCCCGGAAGGCCTTCAGCTCGGCCGAGACGAAGTCGTCGTAGGCGGTTCCCCGGAGGAACGCCTCGACCTCGTCCTTGGGCCCGATGCCCACGGAGACCGGGACGTCCGGGGCGACGGGGTCGACCTTGACGCGGACGCGGGCCAACTCGCCGATGTCCGGATCGGGGTCGGCGGCGTGCGCGGACGACGAGCCGACGTCGATCGCGTCGGTCTTGAGGGCCGCGGCGGCGGTGGTGAAGCGGTGCCGGGACGTGGAGAAGTAGCCGCCGCCGTCCGCCTGCGCCACGGCGAGGACCCCGGCGGCCGCGCCCGTCAGGAGCAGCAGCGCCGAGAGCGTCCAGGCCGACACCCGGGCGGCCGCGGGTCCGGGTGGGACGGTCGGTCAGGAGCTCCGGCCCTTGAAGAGGGAGATGAGGCCTCGGAGGGTGCGTTCGTCCAGGGAGCCGAAGGGGTTGTCGTGGACGAGGTAGGTCCAGGTGGCGGACGGGCGCTGGAGGCCCGCGCCGGCCAGGTCGAGGGTGCCGTCGGCGGCGACCTTGAGGGTCTCGAAGGCGGCGACGGCGGCGGTGCGGGCGTCGGGGAGGAGGCGCTTGCCCGCCGGGACGGCCTCGCTGTTGAACTCGATGAGCGGGTCGAGGCCGCGGCCGAGGGAGCGCAGGTGGATGCCCTCGCGGACGTCGGTGAGGAAGGCCAGGTGGTCCGACCAGCGGCGGTCCAGGTGGAACAGGAGGAACTGCCGGGCGGCCCGCGCGACCTCCTCGGCGCCGGCGGCCTCGACGAGTTCGGCGTGGCGCGCGGGGGTCCGCTCGGCCATCAGCCGGTCGGCGGCGTCGCCGCGCAGGACGGTGTCGCGCTCGGCGAGGACCTCGGCGCGCTGGAGGCCGATGAGGTGGTTGTAGCGCCAGGTGTTGCGGTGGAGCTCCAGGTCGACGCCCTCGGCGACGCGCTGGGCGTGGCCGACGATCCAGTGCGCCTGCTTGGCGTCGATCAGGCCGTCGTCGCCGGACGGGCCCTTGTACTCCTCGCCGGGGGCGTACCGGGTGACCAGGTCGTCCTGGAGGCTGGTGAAGAACACCGAGGCGCCCGGGTCGCCCTGGCGTCCGGCGCGTCCGCGGAGCTGGTCGTCCAGGCGGCTGCTGTGGTAGCGGCCGGTGCCGATCACCAGGAGGCCGCCCGCCTCGACGACCTCGTCGTGGGTCCCGTCGGAGGGGTCGTCCAGCGGGGCGGTGCCGGGGGTCTTCTCGGCCGGGGGTCCGCCGAGCCGGATGTCGGTGCCGCGCCCGGCGATCTGGGTGGACACCGTGATCGCGCCCGGCGCGCCCGCCCGGGCGATGATCGCGGCCTCCTCGGCGTCGTTCTTGGCGTTCAGCACCACCGGCTCGAACCCGGCGCGGACGAGGCGGCGCGCCAGCCGCTCGGACTCGGCGACATCGCCGGTGCCGACCAGGACGGGCCGTCCCCCGGAGTGCGCGGCCGCGATCTCCTCGACGACCGCGACCTCCTTGTCGGCGGACGTGGCGTACAGCCGGTCCGCCCGGTCGTCGCGGACGCAGGGACGGTTCGGCGGGACGACCGTGATGCCGAGGTCGTAGAACTCGCGCAGCTGCCCGGCGACGGCCATGGCGGTGCCGGTCATGCCGCACCGCACCGGGTACCGGCCGACGAGCTCCTGCACGGTGACCGAGTCGAGGATCTCGCCGCTCGGCGACGCGTCCAGGGCCTCCTTGGCCTCGACGGCCGCCTGGAGGCCGTCCGGCCAGCGCTGGAGGAGCGCGACCCGGCCGCGCGACTCGTTGATCAGCTTCACCGCCCCGTCCCGGACGATGTAGTCGACGTCGCGCTGGAGCAGCACCTCGGCGTGGAGGGCGACGTTCACGGCGGTGAGGACGGCCAGGTTGTCCGCCGCGTACAGGTCGACGCCGCCGAGCGACCGCTCGACCTCGCGCGCGCCCGCCGCCGTCAGCTGGACGCTGCGGGCCTCGGTGTCGGTGCCGTAGTCGCGGCCGGGACGCAGCCGCCGCACCAGGTCGGCGTAGGACGGGTCGGCGCCGGTGGTGTCGGCGGCCCCGGCGAGGACGAGCGGAACCATCGCCTCGTCCACCAGGACCGAGTCGGCCTCGTCGATCAGGGCGACCTCGGGTTCGGGCAGGACCCGGTCGTCCTCCGAGGTCGCGAGGCGGTCGCGGAGCAGGTCGAAGCCGATCTCGCTGACCGGCCCGTAGGTGACGTCGGCGGCGTAGGCGACGCGGCGCTCGTCGGGGGTGGACGTCTGCCCGACCCAGCCCACGGTCACGCCGAGCAGTTCGTAGAGCGGGCCCATCCACTCGGCGTCGCGGCGGGCGAGGTAGTCGTTCACCGACATCACGTGGACGCGGCGCCCGCGCAGGGCGAACCCGGCGGCGGCGATCGCCCCGGCGAGGGTCTTGCCCTCGCCCGTGGCCATCTCGGCGATCTGGCCGCGCAGCAGCGCCAGGGTTCCGACCAGCTGCACGTCGTACGGGCGCTCCCCCAGCGTCCGCCGCGCGGCCTCCCGGCCGAGCGCGCACAGCTCGGCGAGGTCGATGTCCGCGTCCTTCCTGGACGATCCGGCCGCGTCCTTCCTGGACGGCCCGGTCCCGTCCTTCCTGGGCCCCTTGGAAGGGGGAAGGCGGAGGGCCTTGGCGGCGGCGGTCAGCTCGGCGTCGCTGAGCGCGCGGACGCGCGCCTCGCGCTCCCCGGCCTCGGCGGCCACGGCGCGCAGCGGAGCGAGGTCGGCGCTGCCGGGCTTCTGCACCATCCTTCTCAACCGGTCGCGCAGTGCCATGGCATCCCCCCGAGGTCGGTCACGTGTGTCCGGCGGTCCCGTCGCCGGGCCCGTTCCCCATCATGATCCACCCTGGGCCTCCACTGAAGGTCTGACCGGCGTTTCATCCCGTGGGTGGATCCGTTTCGGTCGTCCGGGTGACAGCATTGCCGTACATGGGGTTGCGGTGGCTCTGGGGATGCGGGGTCACTGCGGAACGGGGGTCAGCATGACACCGACGGCACGGTACGCCGCCGCGCAACGACGGCGGCGTCACGTCATCAACCAGGTCATCATCGACCGTGCGCTGCGCGATCCGCGCCGCCTTGAGGAACCTGAGCCACAGCCCGCGAGCAAATAGGAACCCTCCTCCTGCGCAGGCGCCGCCGCACCCCTCCGCGGCGGCGCCTGCTTTCTGCGTTCACGGCGGGAGGAAGGGCGCGCCGGAAGGCGGGTCAGGTGGAGAAGACCTCGTCGCGGGCCTGCTCGAGGGCGGCGTAGAGGGCACCGCGCAGGACCGGGTTGCCGTCGATCTCGGTGACGGTGACGGCGGGACGGGTCGGGCTGAGGCGTCCGACGGCGCGTTCGATGCGCTCGGCGAGGGGACGTCCGCCCGCGCGCCCGAGCTCGCCGGACAGGACGACCAGCCCGGGGTCGAGGACGATGTTGACCGAGGTCACGCCGTAGGAGATGCGGACGGCGAGCTCGTCCAGGAAGTCGCCGCCGCGGGCCTCGTCGGCGGCGGCCGCGCGGACGCACTCGACGGCGGTGGGCTCGGTGATGCCGTGCCGGTGGGCCAGGTCGCGGACGGCGTCCGCGCCGACCAGTGAGCCGTAGCCGCCGGCGAGGGCGGGGATGCCCCAGGACGTCGACTCGGTGACGCCCTCCTCGCCGTCCATGGGGGCGCGGCGGGCGGTGCCGAGGGGCAGCGGGGCGCCGGGGACGGGGAGGTAGCCGATCTCGCCCGCGCCGCCGAAGCGGCCGCGGATCAGGCGTCCGCCGAGCATGACCGACAGGCCGATGCCGCGGTCGAGCCACATGAGGGCGAAGTCCTCGTGCTCGCGGGCGGCGCCGTGGGCGCGTTCGGCGAGGGCGGCGAGGTTCACGTCGTTCTCGATGACGACCGGGCGGCGCAGGTCGTGGCGGAGGGCCGACAGGACGCCCTCGTGCCAGTGCGGGAGGTCGAAGGCGAACTGGACGTCGCCGGTCACGGGGTCGACGACGCCGGGCGTCCCTATCACCAGGACGGTCAGCTTCTTCAGCGCGACCCGGGCGGAGCGGGCGGCCTTCACCACGGCGTTATGGACGGATTTGACCGGATCACCGCCGTTGTTCGGGTCGACGGTAACCTGTGCGGCGACACAGCCGGTGATGTCGGCGACGCCCGCCGTGACCCCCTCCGGCCCGACCGACAGACCCGCGACGTAGGCGGCCCCCGCCACGACCGAGTAGAGGGCGGCGTTCGGCCCGCGTCCGCCCGCCTGCTCCCCGACGACCTCGACGAGTCCGCGCTCCTCCAGCCGGGCCAGCAGCTGTGAGGCGGTGACCTTGGACAACCCGGTGTGCGCGCCGATCTGGGCGCGGGTCAGCGGACCGCGCGCGACCAGCAGGTCCAGGGCGGCCCGGTCGTTCAGCTCGCGCAGCAGGCGCGGCGTCCCGGGGCGGCTCTCCATGCTCGTGTCGTCCCCTCGAAGTCTCAATCCGCTAACGGGCAGTTTTGTTTAGGAAAGTTTCTTGTTAGTTTACGCGCAAGCGTCCCACCGCCCCAGGCGAACGGAGCAGGACGCGAGCGTTGCACCGACTCGCGAGCACCCCCCGCGGCCGGTGCGCGGAACACCGGGCATGGCTGGACCCTAAACGGTCCGGCCCCGGTTTCCCGCATCGCGCCGTGAAGTCCCGCCCGCTGGGGGCGGCCGGAAGAAGGAGAACCCCTTGAAGATCGCGAAAATCACGGCCGTGAGCGCGGCCCTGGCGATCGGGCTGACCGCCTGTGGCGGCGGCGGCGACAAGAAGGACAAGGACTCGGGAGCCGAGCCCGCCAAGCTGACCGCCTGGTTCATGGGCGCGGCCAACAAGGAGGAGGACGGCGTCCTCGCCCAGGCCAAGGCCGACTTCCAGCAGAAGCACCCCAAGACCCAGGTCGAGGTCGTCTACGTCCCCTGGCCGGACGCCACCAAGAAGCTCCAGGACGCCCTGAACACCGGACAGGGCCCGGACGTCGTCGAGATCGGCAACGACCAGGCCGTGACCTGGGCGGGCCAGAGCGCCCTCGCCGACATCACCGACAGCGTCAACAACTGGTCCGAGGGCAAGGACCTGGTCAAGGGCTCCCTGGACCTCGGCCAGCTGGACGGCAAGACCTACGCCGTGCCGTGGTACGCGGGCGTCCGGGTCGTCTGGTACCGCAAGGACCTGTTCCAGAAGGACGGCGTCCAGATCCCCAAGACCTGGGACGAGCTGAAGACCGCCGCCAAGACCATCCAGGACAAGGAGGGCGGCAAGGTCGACGGCATCGCCGCCCCGTCCGACTTCACCAACGGCTTCGCCAGCTTCCTGTTCGGCGCCGGCGGCGACATCGCCGCCAAGGAGAACGGCAAGTGGGTCGGCAAGCTCGACACCCCCGAGGCCAAGAAGGCCGTCGAGTACTACACGGGCCTGGTCAAGGACGGCGTCGCCCCCAAGAAGTACATCGGGGTGAACGAACTGGCCGGTCCGCAGAAGGACTTCGCCAACGGCAGGCTCGGCATGTACATCGACGGCGCCTGGACGCTGCCGCAGATCGAGAAGATCAGCGCCAAGTACACCAAGGACATGGGCGCGTTCACCATCCCGACGCCGACCGGCCAGGTCGGCCCGGCGTTCTCGGGCGGCTCGCACCTGGCGGTCTGGCGTGACTCCAAGGCCAAGAGCGTCGCGTTCGACTACCTGTCCTCGGTGGCCAGCAAGAAGAACGCCAAGGCGTTCGCCGACCAGCTGAAGTTCTTCCCGCAGTTCACCGACCTGCTGAAGGACGACTCCTACGCCAAGGACCCGATCCAGGGCCCGGCCTCCCAGCAGATGGCCAACGTCAAGGGCGCGCCGAAGACCCCGAACTGGACCGAGGCGGACCAGAACAAGAAGATCATCCCCACCCTCCTCAAGGAGGTCATGAACGGGGGCTCGATCGACTCCGCGATCGCCAAGGCGAACAAGGACATGACCGACACGCTCAACCAGAGCTGATCATCGGGCGGCGTCCGGACCGCCCGGCCGGGCACCACCGTCCGGCCGGGCACCACCGGGCGCCGCCCTCCGGGCCGGGGCACACCGCCTCCGGCCCGGGGCCGGACGCGGACCCCGACCGGGACCGCTCCGGCCGCACCCCCGCCGGTGCACCAGCCAGGCGGGCCGGGACCGCTGCCCGGCCCGCCGACAGCGTCCCGGACGCCTCGCCGGCCGGGGCCTCCAGAGAGTCCCCGAGGGATAGGCCAGCCCCATGGCGAACACCGCC
>NZ_RFFG01000050.1 GCF_003696215.1 Actinomadura harenae
GGGCTCGCGGTGGGGCGCGCCGGGGGCGGAGCCCTCCGCCGGACGGTCGACGCCGAGGAGCCTCAGCGCGGGACCGGTCATCGCGGTCGTCACCAGCGCCATGACCACCATCAGCCCGTACAGGTCCCGGTCGAGGACGCCCATGCTCAGGCCGACGCCCAGCGCGACCAACTCGGTCAGCCCCCGCGTGTTCATCAGCACCGCCAGCAGCGCGGACGTCCGCGTCGGCAGCCCCTGGAGCCGCGCGCCGACGAACGCGCCGCCGAACTTGGCGACCACGGCGGTCAGCAGGATCAGGCCGAAGTCGAGCACGTCCTTCATCGTCGTGTCCGCCAGGTTCACCTTCAGCCCGACGAGGACGAAGTAGGCGGGCAGGAGCAGGACCGTGCCGAACTGCACGCTGCCGAGCAGGGCGGAGCGCGCCTCGTCCGTCCTCCCGCGCGGCAGGACCAGGCCGAACAGGAACGCGCCGAAGATGAAGTGCAGGCCGAGCGCCTGCGTGGCCGCCGCCGACAGCAGCAGCCCGATGAGCACCACCGCGAGCGCCGAGGGCGAGCGCGCGGACAGGGCGTCCGCCAGGCCCGACCGGCCCAGCAGCGGCCCCACGACGAGGAACATCACCGCGACGTAGGGCACGAGCAGCGCGATCTGCCAGGCCGACGCGTCCCCGACCATCGCCTGGACGGCCGCGAGCAGCGTCCAGGCCACCACGTCGCAGACGGCGGCCGTGCTCAGCGCGACCGTGCCGAGGAGCGTCCCGCCGAGCCCGCGGTCGCCGATGATCCGCGCGAGGACCGGGAACGCGGTCACCGCCATCGCCACCGCCATGAACAGCACGAACCCGGTCTCGTGCCCGGCCGCGTGCCGGGGCGCGAGGTACAGGCCGAGCAGCGCGCCGAGGGCGAGCGGCGCCAGCGTCGAGCCGAGCGCCGCGCCCGCCGTGGCCCGGCCGACCTCCCGGACCGTCCGGCGGTCCAGCTCCAGCCCGACGACGAACATGAACACGACCAGGCCGAGGTTCGCGACGGCGTTGAGGAACGGGCGGACGGTTCCGGGGAAGAGCAGATCGGCGACCCGCCCGTGCAGCAGCGTCGGGCCGACGACGATGCCGATGGCGAGCTCTCCGATGACGTCGGGCTGGCCGAACCGGCGCGCCACCCGGCCGGCGACCCGCGCCAGCACGACGACGAAGGCCAGGGCCAGCAGAAACTTCAGGATCTGGGTGTCGGTCACGTTCCCGCCTCTCCCACCTGACGACGAAGACCGCGGCTCACCCCGTCCCGCGGGACCGGCACAGGCCGGCGGCGTCATTGTCAAACGGAACACGCGCCGCGTCCATCCTCTGTCTTGCCGCCCCACGGGAACCGCCGCGGCGCAGGGGTCCGCGACGCGGTCGGACGGGACGGGACTCGGCGCAATCCAGAAGGTGCCGGGGTGCGCGCGGGCTGCGACGGTGAATGCCAGTGCGGACGCGACTGAAGGAGATGATCGGGTGGGCGCCAAGATCGGCAAGCGCGCGGTACTGCTCGGTGGAAGCATCGCGGCCCTGTTCGCGGCGCGGGCACTGGCCGAGGGGTACGAGGAGGTCGTCCTGGTCGACCGGGACGAGCTGGTCGGCGTCCGGGAGGCGCGCCGGGGAGCGCCCCAGGGCCGCCACATCAACGGACTGCTGGCCGCCGGGTCCCGGACGATGGAGGAGCTGTTCCCCGAGATCACGGCGGAGATGGTCCGGGACGGCTGCCCGCTGACGGACCTCGCGGGCACGGTGCGCTGGTACTTCAACGGGATCCCCCTCGCGCAGACCCGCGCCGGGCTGACCAACGTGGCGGCCCGGCGTCCGCTGATGGAGTACCACGTCCGGGAACGGGTGCAGGCGTACGACAACGTCACCTTCATGGAGAAGTACGACGTCCTCGGCCTGGTGGCCAACGACGACAACTCCCGCATCGTCGGGGCCCGGATCCAGCCGCACGGCCGCGAGGGCGAGGAGATCGTCCTGGACGCCGACCTCGTCGTCGACGTCACCGGGCGCGGCTCGCGCGCGGCGGGCTGGCTGACCGAGCTCGGATACGGGCGGGTCGAGGAGGACGCGACGAAGATCGGCCTCGGTTACGCCAGCCGCCACTACGTCCTGAAGTCCGACCCGTTCGGCAAGGACCACTCGATCATCGCCGTGGCGTCGCCGGACCGTCCGCGCGGCTGCATCTTCACCAAGACCGACCACGGCACGGTCGAGCTGACCATCTACGGCATCCTCGGCGACCACCCGCCGACCGACCCCGAGGGCTTCACCGCCTTCGCCAAGACCCTCGCCGCGCCCGAGGTCTACGAGGCCATCGTGGACGCGGAGCCGATCGACGACCCCGTCCTCTACAAGTTCCCGACCACGCTGCGGCGACGGTACGAGAAGCTCGGCCGCTTCCCCGAGGGCTTCCTCATCATCGGCGACGCCGTCTGCACCCCCAACCCCGTCTTCGCGCAGGCCCAGACGCTGGCCGTGCTGGAGGCCAAGGCACTGCTGGCGCACGTCCGCGCCGGGAGGCTGCCGTCCTCGCTGGACTTCCAGCGCGAGGTCGGACGGATCATCGACCCGGCCTGGGAGATGACCCACGCCATCGACCTCAGCTTCCCCGGGGTCGAGGGGCACCGCGGGGCGAAGCTCAAGATGATGCAGGCGTACATGCAGCGGGTCATCATCGCCGCCACCGCGGACCCCGGCGTCACCGAGGCGTTCATGCGGTCGGCGGGACTCGTCGACATGCCTCAGGCGCTCATGAGGCCCGCCTTCATGATGCGCGTGCTCCGCACCTCGAGCCGCGTCCTGGCCGCGGCCAAGGGGTGATCCGGCGCGGCGGCCGCCCCGCGCCCGCCCCCGCCCGCCGGCCGGCCCCGGGCGAGCCCCCGGGCCCGGCCGGCGCATGTCCGGGCCCGGCCACGGACGCGAACGTTCGGGACCGGGTCGGACGCGCACATCTGGGACCGGGTCGGACGCACGCTTCCGGGGCGGGACCCGGTCGCGCACGTCCGGGAGCCGTCGGACGCGGGACGAGGACTCGGGTGTCGGGGTTCCGGGGGCGGGCATGCGTCGGCGCGGCGTCCGGCCGATGGCCCCCGATGGGCACCGACCGGGCGCCGCGCCCGCCTCAGGACGGCGACGGCCCGCCGCGGGATCAGACCGGCGGCTTGGCCGGGTAGAAGAAGCCCTTGCCCGCGACGGCGTCGAAACCGGGGATGGGCCTGCCCGGGTTGAACATCGACACCTGCGGGAACGGCGACCAGGTCAGGAAGACGTGGAGGTCCCAGAAGCGGGGGTGGGCCTCGCCGATCTGGCAGTGGCACTCCTCCGCCGTCGGCGCGGTCGAGCCGGCGGCCTCGCCCTTCCAGTCCTCGGCCGGCGGCACCGGGATGTTCTGCCACGTGTCGGCCGGGTGGACGCTGCGCTCGTGGACGAACCAGTCGGTCGGCTTGACGCACCGCAGGCCCGCGTCCGTGGGGTAGGACGGCGCCTTGCCCGGGGTGTACGGCCAGACGTAGCCCCAGCCCGCGAGCCGGTAGGGGAAGTTGGGCACGTAGGGCTGCGTGACGTTCGTGGCCTTCGGGTCGGGACGGTAGAACAGCAGCGTCGGCATGCCCGCTCCCTGCATGCCGACGTTGACGATCGTCATGCCGACGCCCTTCATGCTGTTGTACATGTGGGCCAGGGCGGCGAACTGCGTGCCCGTCGCGGAGTTCGGCTGCGCCAGGCGGTCGACGTCGGCCTGGTTCCGCAGCACGGTGAAGCCCTTCAACAGCTTCAACACCCGCCGCTGTTCCGCGGCGAGGGTCACGTACCGCTCCACTGGGGTGCAGGACGTCCCGGTGTGCGGGGTCCCGCCGGGGCGCGTTCCGGCGTCGGCGGCGGTGGCGGCGGTGGGGATCGCCAGCGCGGCGGCGCCGACGGCCGCCGCGACCATGTGGCGCCGCTTCAGGTGCTTGAGTGCCACGGAGCTTCCTTCCTGGGAGTGGTGGATCCGCACACGACGCGGGGATCCGCACACGACGTTAGGAAGCCGGGGTCGGCGGCACATCCGCCAACGTGCGATCTTCGTCCGCCCTGGTCGGCGGGCCGTGGGACCCGGGATCCGCAATCGGGAGGATGTGGCCGGAACGTCCTGGTGTGACCCTGCTGCTGTGGCCGGAACGGCCAGGCGAACCCTTCTTTCTTTCCGTGGAGGTGGTGGCCGATGAGCGGCGCTCTCGGTGAACGCGCGGTCGTCCTCGGGGGGAGCATGGCGGGCCTGCTGGCCGCCCGGGTGCTCTCGGAGTCCTACGAGCAGGTGGTGGTCGTCGACCGGGACGAGGTGCTCGGCGTGCGGGAGTCGCGGCGGGGAGCGCCGCACACCGTCCACGCGCACGGGCTGCACGCCCGGGGCCACCTCATCATGGAGGAGCTGTTCCCCGGCTTCACCGACGAGCTGACGGCCGCCGGCGTGCCGACGGGCGACCTGGGCGAGATGCGCTGGTACTTCAACGCGCGGCGGCTGCGCCCGGCGCACACCGGCCTGGTGTCGGTGACCGCGCCGCGTCCCGTCCTGGAGTTCCACGTGCGGGAACGGGTCGCGGCCCTGCCGAACGTGGTGTTCATGCAGCGGCACGACATCGAGGGCCTGGTGGCCGACACGGCGCGCGGCCGGGTGGCCGGGGTGCGCGTGCGGTCGCGCGACGAGGGCGCCGACGAGGAGCTCCTGGACGCCGACCTGGTGGTGGACGCCACCGGACGCGGCTCCCGCACCCCCGCGTGGCTCGCCGAGATGGGCTACGACCGTCCGCCGGAGGAGAAGGTGAAGGTCGGGCTGGCCTACACCACCCGGCACTACCGGACGAAGCCCGAGTGGTTCGACGGGGTGCAGTCCATCAACCCGGTGGCGTCGCCCGCGCACCCGCGCGGCGCGTTCTTCGGCCAGGTCGGCCCGGACACCTGCATCCTGTCGCTGACCGGCCTGCTCGGCGACTACCCGCCCACCGAGGACGAGGCCTTCCTGGAGTTCGCGCGGTCGCTGCCGGTGCCCGACGTGTACGAGGCGGTCCGCGACGCGGTGCCCCTGGACGACGCCGTCTCCTTCCGCTTCCCGGCGAGCGTGCGCCGCCGCTACGAGCGGCTGACCCGCCTGCCCGACCGGCTCTTGGTCATGGGCGACGCGGTGTGCAGCTTCAACCCGGTGTACGGCCAGGGGATGAGCGTCGCCTCGCTGGAGGCGATGACGCTGCGCGAGCACCTGCGCCGCGGGACGCCGTCCCCGGTGCCGTTCCAGGCCGACATCGCGAAGGTCATCGACGTGCCGTGGGAGATCTCGGCGGGCGGGGACCTCGACTTCCCCGGCGTCGAGGGGCGCCGCACCCTCAAGGTGAAGGTGGGCAACGCCTACATGGCGCGGCTCCAGTACGCGGCGTCGAAGGACCCGAAGGTCACCGAGGGGTTCATGCGGGTGGCGGGGCTCATCGACCCGCCGCAGGCGCTCATGAGGCCCGCGATGCTGGCCCGCGTGCTGCGCCACGCCGTCCGGCGTCCGGCCGCCGGGCCGTCCTGGCAGGGCGGCGGAGGGCCGTCCGGCACGACCGGCTGACGGGCCCGCCGGCCGGCCGGGACTCCGGGCAACGGAAAGGGGGCGGGCGCCGCGGCGCCCGCCCCCTTCTCGCATGCCCGGGACGTCAGGTGGCGGGCTGCTCCACGGTCTCGCTCACGTCGGCCTCGGCCGCGGCCTGGTTCGCGCCGAACGGCGCCTGGTTCCGCAGGCCGACGAACGCGATGACGCCGAGCACCACGTACAGGCCCATCGTGACCAGGGCGACCGTGTGCAGGCCGCTGGTGAACGCGTCCTTGGCGGACGCCAGCAGGTCGGTTCCCGCCTTTCCGGGCACGCCGGGCGCGCCGTAGACGGCCCCGGCGACGCCGTTCTTCGCCGCGTCCGCGACCGGGCCGGGCGTCCCGGCCGGGATCGTCAGGTCGTGGCGGTAGACGGTGGTGCCGACGACGCCGAGGACGGCGACGCCGAGCGCCGCGCCCAGCTCACCGGACGTCGAGGAGACCGACCCGGCCGACCCGGCCTTCTCCGGCGGGGCCGCCGACATGACCAGCAGGCTGTTCATCATGCCGACGGGGCTGCCGCCGATGTAGACCAGGATCAGGCCCGTCATCAGCGTCGCCATGCCGCCGTCCACGCCCACCTGCGTGATGACGACGAGGCCGATGATCGCGATCACCGAGCCGACGAGCAGGATGAGGGCGGGCTTGACCTTCTGGGCGAGGCCGAGCGACATGTTCCCGAACACGACCATGGCGATGGACGGGGCGATCAGCCACAGCGCCACGTGCGTCGGGCTGATCCCCCGGACGAGCTGCATGAACAGCGTGACGGTGAGGCCCATGCCGCCCATCACCATGGCGACCACCAGGCCGAGCGCGACGCCGGTGCTCAGCGAGCGGATCCGGAACAGGCCGAGGTCCAGGAGCGGGTTCTCGATCGTCCGCTGCCGCCGGATGAACAGGGCGCCGAGCGTCAGGCCCACCACGACGGCGAGGATCGGCACCACGGCCCAGCCGTTGCGGCCGAGCTCCTTGATGCCGTACACGGTCGGCATGACGGTGCCGAGCGACAGGACCACGCTGATCAGGTCGAGCGAGCCCGCGCGGGGGTTGCGCGACTCGGGGATGAGGAACGGCCCGGTGACCAGCAGCAGCGCCATGACGGGGATCGCGATGAGGAAGACCGATCCCCAGTAGAACGCGCCGAGGAGCAGGCCGCCGATGATCGGGCCGCCGATGAGGCCCAGCATGATCGACGAGCCCCAGGCCCCCATGGCGGCGGCCAGTTCCTTGGGGTTGCGGAACATGTCGGTGATGATCGCCAGCACCGACGGCATGATCGTCGCCCCGGCGAGGCCGATGACGGCGCGCGCGGCGATGAGCGTCGCGGTCGAGTCGGCGGTGGCCGCCAGCACGGACGCGACGATGAACAGCACCGCGCCCGCGAACAGGACGGTGCGGCGTCCGATCCGGTCGCCGAGGGTCCCCATCGTGATGAGGAAGCTCGCGATGACGAACCCGTAGATGTCGGTGATCCAGAGCTGCTGGATGCTGCTGGACCCCAGGTCCTTCGCGATGTGCGGGAGCGCCAGGATCGTCACGTTGATGTCGACGGTCGCCAGCATCGTGGGCAGGCAGAGCATCGCCAGCGCCAGCCATTGGCGCGCGCCCGCCCGGGGCGCGGATTCCACCTCTGCGGTCATGCTCGTCCTCTCGTCGTCGGGGCCGCGAAGGCGGCACTGCTCGTTGGTCGTACGGCTCGGTTATGTGACGACGGTGCGGGACGAAACTCATCGGGGATCGCGATCCGAACCTCGCGACCCGCGCGGCGCGCGGTACGGACCACACCGCGCCGCGCGGTACGAACCACACCGCGGTGCGCGGTACGGACCACACCGCGGTGCGGGCCCGTCGCGGCGCGCGGTGCGGCGGGTTCCCTCCGGCCGTCGCGTCAGGACCTCAGCTCGACGCGGGCGTGGTCGCCCACGACGATCTCGTGCGCGTCCCGGCCCCGGACGCCGGGTCCGATCACCGCCGACCGCCCGATGACCGAGCGGCGGAACGCGCCGGTGAACTCGATGGACGCGCCGTCCAGGACGATCGAGTCCGCCAGGGACGCCGACCGCAGCAGGCAGCCCGCGCCGACGGCGGTGCCGGGGCCGACCACGCTGTCCTCGACCCGCGTGCCCGCGCCGATGAAGGCCGGGCCGCGGATCCGGGAGCGCACCACGCTGGCGCCCTCCTCCACCACGACCGGGCCGTGCAGCTCGCTGGCCGCGTCGACCGCGCCCGCGACGCGCGGGACCAGGTCCTCCAGCAGGCGGCGGTTGCAGTCCAGGACGTGCTCGATCTCGCCGACGTCCCGCCAGAAGCCGCCGTACTCCTTCGCGCGGACGTCCGCGCCCGCGTCCACGAGCCACTGCACCGCGTCGGTGATCTCCAGCTCGCCGCGGGCGCTCGGCACGATCGCGGCGACGGCGTCGTGGATCGCCGGGGTGAAGAAGTACACCCCGACCACCGCGAGGTCGCCGGCCGGGTGCTCGGGCTTCTCCACCAGGCGCAGGACGGCGCCGTCCGCGTCCACCTCGGCGACCCCGTACGCGCGCGGGTCGGCCACCTTGCGCACCACGAGCTGCGCCGCCGGACGCGTCCGGCGGAACTCCCCGGCGATCTCGGCGACGCCCTCCCGCAGGACGTTGTCGCCGAGGTACATGACGAAGTCGTCCTCACCGAGGAAGGACCGGCCCAGGCGCAGCGCGTGGGCGAGGCCGAGCGGACGGTCCTGCCGCAGGTAGGTGAGGCGCACGCCGAGCCGGGACCCGTCGCCGAGGACGCGCTGGATCTGCGTCGCCCACGTCCCCACGACGACGGCGACGTCCGTCACGCCGAGGTTCGCGATGTCGGCGATCACGTGTTCCAGCACCGGACGCCCGGCGACGGGGATCAGCTGCTTGGGCATGGAGTGGCTGAGGGGCCTGAGGCGGGAGCCGGAGCCGCCCGCCAGGACCAGGGCCTTCACGAGGGGTGCCTTTCGGTAGAGGACAGGTGCCAGTCCCACAGCCGCGCGCCGAGGCGGCGGGCCGCGGTCATGCTCGCCCAGGCCGCGGCCTCGACGAGCGCCCGGTCGTCCGGGCGGATCTCGCGGAAGGCCGCGACGTCCGACGGGGCGACCTGGTAGGAGGCCATCGCGGTCGTCAGGGTGAGGACGGCGACGGGGGCCAGGTCCGCGCCGAGTCCGGCGGTGGCCTCCCGGACCCAGGCGCGCCCCATGGGGGGCGGGGTGCCGTCCCAGGCGTCCAGGGCGTCCTCGACGAGGTCGCGGACCGGGCGGGGCACGACGCGGCGGCCCGCCGCGTCGACCGCCGAGGCCGCCCGCGCGTACGCGTCGGCGACCGTCGGGCTGCCCGCCGCCCACGCCATGTCCGCGGGCAGGACGGCCTCGGGCAGCAGCCCCAGCGACCGTCCGGGCTCCACGTGGGCGTTCGGGCGCAGGAACCGGCCGATCCGGCCGGACAGCGGTCCGCGCAGGGCGGCGGGCACCTCGCTCGGCAGCACCGAGTCCTCGAGGAAGACGTTCACCATCCGGTTGAGGTACTGGAAGGTGACCGCGACCCCGGCCAGCTCGGCGGCCTCCTCGGCCGTGTACCGCGCGGGTCGTTCCTGGAGCGCCCACGCGGCGGACGGGAGCCGGGCCGGGCCGTCCGCCCGGCCGTTCCCGTCCGGCGCGGGCGCGGGGGCGTCCCGTCCCGGGGACAGGGCGCGCAGGGTCGACGTGTGCACCTCCACGCAGTACGGGCAGGAGTTGGACGCCGAGATCGCGGCGGCCACCGCCTCCCGGTCGGCCCGGCGGGTCGTCCCGGCGAGCAGGGTCTCGCGCAGGGTCGTCCACGAGGCGGCGAGCACCCGCGGCGCCGGGGAGTGCAGCGCGACGGGCGGGGCCAGCATGCCGAAGTCCCCTTCGAGCTGGTCGTAGACCTCCGCGACCAGCCCCTGCGCCGATCCGGCGGGGACCGGCCGCACGTGCCGGACCTGCCGCACCGACCTGCGAAGCAGCCTCCTCATCGGCTATCCCGCGGCGAGGTCGCGGGCGAGCCGGACCGTGCCGCGCCGCGCGCTGGTCTCGCCCTCGGGCGACGGCGCGCCGTAGCGGACGTCGATCCCCCGCTCCCGCGCCGCGCCGACGATGCCGGGGACGGCCCGCTCGGCGAGCGCCGCGATGGTCATGGCCGGGTTGACGGTCAGGGCGCACGGCACCGCCGAGCCGTCGGTGACGAAGATGCCCGGGTGGTCGCGGAGCTCGTGCCGGTCGTCCAGGGCCGACGTCGACGGGTCGTCGCCGATCCGGCACGACGCGAGCGGGTGGACGGTGTAGGCGCCGACGACGTCGTTGGTCCAGGCCGCGACCTCGGCGAGGCCGTCGCGCTCCACGATGTCCCGGACCTCGGCGTCCGCCATGGCCCAGGCGCGCAGCGTGTTGGCGGTGGGGTGGTAGCTGAGGGCGCCGCGTCCGAGCATCTGCTGGGAGATCCGGGTCGCGTTGCCCGTCGGGGGCGGCGGGCCGAAGACGCCCTCGTTGTCGTCCTCGATCATCTGGAAGATCGTCAGCCAGGACGACCACTTGGCGAGCAGGTCCTTCTTCTCCGCGCCGAACCAGGTCGGGTCGGCGCCGCCCGGGACCTGCGCGAGGATCGTCCCCAGGCCGGGCGGGAAGTACAGCTGCTCCAGCGAGAAGCGGGAGTACTCGGGCAGGGACCCGTCCAGGCGGTCCCAGTTGGCCACGCACGGGCCCTTGCCGATCTGGTTCGAACCGTAGGGAAGCCCGTCCTGGCGGCCGAGGCCCAGCACCTCCCGGACGCGGTCCTCGTCGATGACGGCGGTGTTGAGCCGCTCCCCGTTGCCGGAGAAGTACCGTCCGACGGCGTGCGGCATCCTGCCCAGGTGCGGCTCGCTGCGCTGGAGGATCACCGGGGTGGCCCCGGCGCCCGCGGCGAGGATCACCATCTTCGCGGCGATCGTCCCGCTGCCGGTCTGGATCCGGTAGTCCTCGTCGTCGACGAGGTTGTAGTGCACCACGTAGCCGCCGTCGTCGGTGCGCGTGAGGTGCTGCACCTCGTGCAGCGGCCGGATCTCGGCGCCGTGGGCGAGCGCGGCGGGCAGGTAGTTCAGCAGCAGCGACCGCTTCGCGTCGAACCGGCAGCCGGCCATCATCCAGTTGCAGTTGGTGCACTTGTCGTTGTCGATGGCGACGGGGACGGGGTTCGCGGTGCGGCCCGAGTGCGAGCACATGGCGCCCCACAGGCCGCCCGCGTAGGTCACGTCGTTCCAGTCCTGCGTGTGGACGGGCAGCGCCTCGGCGACCCGGTCGTACCAGGGGTCGAGGGTGTCGCGATTGATCGCCCCCGGCCACATGCGGCGTCCGATGCTGCCGTGCCGCTCGAAGATGAAGCGGGGCGCGCGGGGCATCGCCGCGAAGTAGACGACGCTCCCGCCGCCGACGCAGTTGCCGCCGAGCAGGCTCATGCCGTCGCCGACGACGAAGTCGAAGGCCCGCGTGTAGGACGAGCCGAGCTTGAAGTCGTGCTCGAAGTCGTCGGTGCCGAGCCACGGCCCGCGCTCCAGCACCACGACCTTCGCGCCCCCGGCGGCGAGGTGGTAGGCGGTGATGGCACCGCCGAAGCCGCTGCCGATGACCAGGACGTCGATCTGTTCCATGGCGCTCATGCCGGGCTCCCCGAGGGCGTCGTGGCGGGATGCAGGCGGGCCAGCGGCCTGCCGTAGGAGTAGCGGGGGAACCGCCACAGGCCGTCGGGGTCGGGCGTCGCGAACCCCATGGCCAGCAGCCCCGGGTGGCCGTCGGCCATCGCCTCCGCGGTGCTGGTGTGGGCGGCCGAGTCGTAGGCCATGTTGCTGAACAGCGTCAGCAGGACCCAGAACTCCTTCTCCGGGTGACCGGGCGCGACCAGCCGCCGCACCAGCGCCGTCCGCTGCGCGAAGGAGAGCCCGACGAACGGCGGGACGGACGGGTCGAGCGCCAGCCCCTCCTCGGCGGCGTACGCCTCCGCGTGCTCGCCGAGCCGAGAGACCAGGTCGCCGAGCATCGGGGTGATGCCGGTCGCCGACCAGTCCAGCAGCTCCAGGGCTCCCGCGGCGACGGCCCCGGGGCCCTCGGCGGCCCCCGCGATCGCATGGTCGTCGGGGAACCTCTTCTCGCCGGGGACGATGGTGTCCGCGAACGCCTCGAGCGTCATCGTCGCCTCTGGTGACCGGTCTGCCGTGACCTCTGCCATGCGCATCGCCTCCCTCGTGGGCCGGCGGACCGGGCCGTCCCGCGCGCCGGTGCCGCACGGAACCCATCGTCCGGGGACGCCTCCCCGGGCCACATCCTCGGAATTGCCGTGCGGGGGCGGGCCCCGGCCGCGCGCCCCGGCGACACCGGTGGGTTCCGGTGAGTTCCGGTCGCCGGACGGGTCACATGGCTGTAAGAGGGACCGGACGGAGGGAGCGTGCCGGATGAGAAAACCCTTGAAGCTCGACGCGGCCCGCCCCGCGGATGTGATCATTTCTGGACGATGACAGGGTGAGTCGGTCCGCCCTGGAACGACGCGACGGAACGGCGGGGATCTCGTGCAGGCGTTCGTGCTGGTCCCGGGGACCTGGATGGGTCCCTGGATCTGGAAGAGGGTCGCCGACGGGCTGCGTGCCCGCGGCCACTCGGTCCATCTCGTCACGCTGTCAGGACTGGGCCGGGACGGAGACGACGTCTCCGGCATCGGCCTGGACACCCACATCGAGGACGTGCACGCGGTCCTGCGCGACCTCGCCCCCGAGCGGGTCGTCCTGGTGAGCCACGGCACCTCCGGGATCGTCGCGGGGGCGGTCGCCGACCGCGAGCCGTGCCGCGTGGACCGCTCGGTCTACGTGGAGGCGTCACTCCCGCACGACGGGAGGTCGGCGATCGACGCGTTCGGCGAGCCGCTGCGCGGCGCCGAGCTCCGGCTGATCGAGGAGAACGGCGGGCGCTGGCCGGTCCCGGACGTCGACGTGGTGGCCGACGAGCAGGGCCTCACCGACGAGCAGGCGACGTGGCTGGCCGGACGCCTCCGGGACCATCCGGGACGGCCGCTCACCGAGCCCGTCCGCCTGACCCGCCCGCTCGCGGAGCAGCGCGCCACCTATGTCGTGTGCGCGCTGGAGCACTTCCACGGACGGCTCGCCCCCGACGTGGAACGGATGCGGACCGTTCCCACGTGGCGGTTCCGCACGCTCGACACCGGCCTGTGGCCGATGGTGTCGGCCCCGGACGAGCTGGTGGCGCTGCTGGACGAGATCGCCGCCGAGGTCGCCGCGGAATCCGGTTCCGGCGCCGGTGTCGAGGGGCCCTCCGGGGGCGTCCGGCCGCGGGCGGCGTGGGACACGCCCGGGGATGAGGTGGGTCCGCAGCTCGGAAAGGGCTAATCTCCCCGGGAGGAATCCCGACTTTCCGTGATCAGGGAGGTACGCGGTCCCATGGCCGGGGAAGCGTGTCCACGTCAACGTTCCGGTGGCCGTGTCTCCGCGGCGGGCTGACCCCGAACTGCGTCTCGCGCTGATCGACATCGGCGCGCGGCTGCTGGCCGAGGGCGGCCCGCGCGCCCTGTCCACCCGGCGCCTGGCCGCCGAGGCGGGGTGCTCGACGCAGGCCGTCTACACCCACTTCGGCGGTATGAGCGGGCTCGTCCGCGAGATGGTCCACGAGGGGTTCGACCGGCTCCAGACGCACTTCGCGCACGTCGCCGACTCCGACGACCCCGTCGCCGACATCGCCCTGCTCGGCATCGCCTACCGCCGCAACGGCGGCCGCAACCCGCACCTCTACGCGATCATGTTCGGCACGACGACCCACACCGGGTACCGCCTGAACGAGCCGGACCGCCAGTACGGCCGGTACACGCTCGGCCGGGTCTCCCGGACGGCCGCCCGCTGCATCGACTCCGGGCGCTTCACCGCCGCCGACCCCGAACTCGTCGCCCACCACATGTGGACGGCCGTCCACGGCATCGTCAGCCTCGAGCTCGGCGACTACCTGATCCCGCCGTACGACGCCGACACCTGTTTCGAGACGCAGCTCGTCAACCTCATGGTCGCCCAGGGCGACGGACGCGCCCGGGCGACGCGGTCGATCGCGGCCGCGCGCCTGCGCGCCGTCGGCCTGGAGGAGAGGGCGGGCGGTCTTGAGGAGAGGGCGGGCGGTCTGCCCGCCCCCTCCTGAACCCCGCGCGGCGGCCGCTCAGTCACCCGGGCGGTAGGTGAGGGAGACGACGCCGTTGGCGAACGTGTGGGAGTCCACGAGCCGCAGCGGGACGTGCGAGGCGAACAGCGGGATGCCCGCGCCGAGCGCGACCGGGTAGACCATCAGGCGGTACAGGTCGACGAGCCCCTGCTCGGCGACGTGGCGGGCGAACCGCGCGCCGCCGGGGACGAGGATGTCCCGGCCCGGCAGCGTCCTCAGCCGGTCGACCTCGGTGCGGACGTCGTGCCGGGCGATCCGCGAGTTGGCCCAGCCCACCTCCGTGAGCGTGGAGGAGAAGACGACCTTCTCGGCCCGGTTGAGCAGCGGGGCCTGCGCGTCGGGGGCGTCCGGCCAGTACCGCTCCTGCTCCAGGAAGTTGACCCGCCCGATCAGCTGGACGTCCGTCCGCGACACGTAGTCGATGATCCACCGCTCCACCTCCCCGTCCAGGTGGGGGAAGATCCAGTCGATCGCGCCGTCCTCGGTGGCGACGAAGCCGTCGACGGAGACGGCCATCGCCAGCACGACCCGCCTCATGATCCCTCCGGGAGGACGGTCGGCAGCCCGAACCGCGGGAACAGCGTCGGGTCGAACGCGGTGATCTCGACGATCGTGCCCTCCGCGACCCACAGCACGTCCAGGACCTGCGCCTCGAACGCCGGATGGCCCGGCGGCCGGACGTAGTGCGCGACGGCGGGCTGGAGGTTGGCGCGGGTCGGCACGCTGCGCCACTCGCCGGCGTAGATGGGCGAGGCCGGGTCGAGGTAGGCGCTGACGCCGGTGAAGAAGTCGTGGCGGCCGGCGTAGAAGAGCGGGAGCGGAGGCATCGACACGCGGATGTCCTCGGCCATCAGGTCGGCCATGGCCTCCGCCATCGTGCTGAGGTCGCCGCGCTCCATGACGTCGATGTACCGCTTGACCAGGCGGCGTTCGGCGACGGTCGGGTCCTCCCCGGCCTGCCATTCGGCGCGGCGCGAGGGCAGCCGCTGCTTCAGCGTGGCGCGGGCGCGCTGGAGCGCGCTGTTCACCGAGATGACGCTGGTGCCGAGGATGTCGGAGGCGTCCTTGGCGGGGTACCCGAGGACGTCGCGCAGGAGCAGCACCGAGCGCTGCTTGGGCGGCAGGTACTGGATGGCGGCGATGAACGCCAGCTCGATGGTCTCCTTGGCGACGACGACGGCGTCCGGCTCGGCGGAGACCTCCGTCAGGGGTTCGATCAGGTGGCCGGGGATGGGCTGGAGCCAGGGGATCTCGTCGGGCAGGTTGCGCCGGTCCGTCTCGCCGATCCGGCGCGGGACCGGACGGCGCGGGTTGGCGGAGAGGAAGTCCAGGCAGGCGTTGGTGGCGATGCGGTACAGCCAGGCGCGGAAGGTCGAGCGTCCCTGGAAGGTGTCGCGCTTCTTCCAGGCGCGCAGGAACGTCTCCTGCACCAGGTCCTCGGAGTCTTCGATCGAGCCGAGCATCCGGTAGCAGTGCACCTGGAGCTCGCGGCGGTGCTTCTCAGCCAGGTCCGTGAACGCGGCCTCGTCGACGACGAGGGACTGATCTTCACTCATAGCGACGATTGTCATCGAAAAGCTGAGCACTTGGCGAGATGTCGCCATCTCACGACATGCTGAATTCTGGCCCTGGGCGGTTCCTCCGCGCCCCGACCGCCGAGCGAGAGAAGGGCTCCGACGATGCCCGAACCCAGGCCCGATCCACGCCCCGGCCCGCCCCGCGACGCGTCCCGTGCCTCGTCCCCCGCCCCGTCCCCCGCCGGCGCGTCCCGCGACGCGTCCCCGGAGACACGGCCCTACACGGGAGCGGAGTACACCGAGAGCCTGCGCGACGACCGCGAGGTCTACCTGGACGGCGAGCGCATCAAGGACGTCACCGTCCACCCCGCCTTCCGGAACCCGGTCGCCATGACGGCGCGGCTCTACGACTCGCTGCACAACGAGGCGAGCCGCCCGGTGCTGACCGTCCCGACCGAGGACGGCGCGGGCTACACCCACCGGTTCTTCACCACCCCGCACAGCGCCGAGGACCTGGTCGCCGACCAGGCCGCCATCGCCCACTGGGCGCGGATGAGCTACGGGTGGATGGGCCGCGGCCCCGACTACAAGGGGTCGTTCCTCGGCACCCTCGGCGCCAACGCCGACTTCTACGGGGAGTACGCCGGCAACGCCCGCGCCTGGTACCGGCGGGCGCAGGAGCGCGTCCTGTACTGGAACCACGCGATCGTGCACCCGCCCGTCGACCGGAGCAGGCCGCCGGACGAGGTCGCCGACGTCTACGTCCACGTCGAGCGCGAGACCGACGCGGGCCTGGTGGTCAGCGGCGCCAAGGTCGTCGCCACCGGCTCGGCGCTGACCCACCACACCTTCGTCGCGCACTACGGGGTCCCGGTCAAGCGCAAGGAGTTCGCGCTGATCGCGACCATCCCCACCGGCGCGCCCGGGGTGAAGCTGATCTGCCGTCCCTCCTACACCGCGACGGCCGCCGTGGCGGGCAGCCCCTTCGACTACCCGCTGTCGGCCCGCATGGACGAGAACGACTCCATCCTCGTCCTCGACAAGGTCCTCATCCCCTGGGAGAACGTGTTCGTCTACGGCGACCTCGCCAAGGCGCAGACCTTCACCGGCCAGTCGGGGTTCGTCGAGCGGTTCACCTTCCACGGGTGCACGCGCCTGGCGGTCAAGCTGGAGTTCATCGCCGGGCTGCTGGCCAAGGCGCTGGAGCTCACGGGCACCGCCGACTTCCGCGGCGTCCAGACCCGGCTCGGCGAGGTCCTGGCCTGGCGGAACCTGTTCTGGGGCCTGTCGGACGCCGCCGCCCGCAACCCCGTCCCGTGGCGGAACGGGGCCGTCCTGCCCAACCCCGAGTACGGGATGGCCTACCGCTGGTTCATGCAGATCGGCTACCCGCGCATCCGCGAGATCGTCCTCCAGGACGTCGCCAGCGGGCTCATCTTCGTCAACTCCAGCGCGGCGGACTTCTCCAGCCCCGCGATCCGCCCGTACCTGGACCGGTACCTGCGCGGCTCGGGCGGCGCGGACTCCGTCGAGCGGGTCAAGGTGATGAAGCTGCTCTGGGACGCCGTCGGCACGGAGTTCGGCGGACGCCACGAGCTGTACGAGCGCAACTACGCGGGCAACCACGAGAACACCCGCGTGGAGCTGCTCGCGGCGCAGACGCTCGGCGGGCAGCTCTCGTCCTACAAGGACCTCGTCGACCAGTGCCTCGCCGAGTACGACCTGGACGGCTGGACCGTCCCCGACCTGGAGAACTTCTCCGCCCCGCGCGGCCGCTGACCGCCCGTCCCCCCACCGGACGCCTGGAGGCCCCTCGCCCAGAGGGCCTCCAGGCGTCCTTCGCGTCCGCGGGCGAAGCGGGTGGCGCTTCGCCCGCGGACGAGGCGGCGGGAGCACGGCGAGGCCGCACGCCGGGTGACGTGCGGCCTCAGCGTTTCCTTCCGGTCAGGACTCGCGGGGGACGGGCGGGGCCCAGTGCATCCCGTCGGCGGACGGCACCAGGCCGCCCTCGCGCACCGGGACGTACTCGTCGGCGTTCTCGCCGAGCGCCGCCTGGACCTGGATGCGGACGCCCTCGCGCGACACCGAGCGGGCCAGCGAGGTCCGCAGCAGGTCGCGGTCCTCGCCCGACTCGTCCACCGGGCGGTGCACGAAGTCGGCCAGCTCCTGGAACGCGGCGGTCCGGTCACTGGAGACCAGCGCGCCCTCACCGGACGAGCCGCCGCCCACCAGCTCCACGAAGGACTCCAGGTCCGAGCCCAGCCCGGCGGTGACCTTCTTGGCGCGCCAGAAGTACGACTGCTCGTCCTGGTGCATGTCGTAGAACGCGACGAGGAAGTCGTGGAACCTGGCGTACTCCTGCCGGTACCGCGCCTCGAACTCCTCGAAGCAGCGCTGCTCGGGCAGGTCCCCGCGCAGCGTCGTGTTGATCGACCGGGCGGCGAGCAGCCCGGAGTAGGTGGCCAGGTGCACGCCGGAGGAGAAGACCGGGTCGATGAAGCACGCCGCGTCCCCGGCGAGGACGAGGCCCGGCTTGAAGAACGCGTCCTGGATGTAGGAGTAGTCCTTGCGGACCCGGACCTTCCCGTACGGGCCCTCGGTGACCCGCTCGGCGTCCGCCAGGAACTCCGCGATCATCGGGCATTCCTGGACGAGGCTCAGCAGCGCCTCCGCGCGGTCGCCGCGCACCCGGTCCAGGGCCTCCGGCATCAGCACCACGCCGACGCTGGTGAGCTCGTCGGTGAGCGGGATGTACCAGAACCACCCCGAGGAGAACGCGACGGCCAGGATGTTGCCGCGGTTGGGCGCGGGCAGCCGCTTGCCGCCGCGGAAGTACCCGAAGAGCGCCACGTTGCGGAAGAACTCCGAGTACTGGCGGCTGCCGCCGGTCCGGGTGTGGATGCGGCTGCCGTTGCCCGAGGCGTCCACGACGATGCGGGCGGACGTCTCGTGCCGCACCCCCTTGGCGTCCTGCCAGACCACGCCGGTGACCCGGCCGCCGGCGTCCTCGACGACGTCGGAGACGGGCGACTCCTCGCGGACGTCCACGCCGTTGGCGCGGGCGTTGTCGAGCAGGATCTTGTCGAACCGCATCCGCTCCACCTGGTAGGCGGTGGACGACGGCCCGGCGAACTGCGGCGAGGAGGAGAAGGCGAACGTCCACGGCTCCGGATTGCTGCCCCAGCGGAAGGTGCCACCGCGTTTGACCATGAACGCCGCCTTCTCCAGCTCCTCGGTCACCCCCAGCAGGCGGCAGACTCCGTGGACGGTCGCCGGCAGCAGCGACTCGCCGATCTGGTAGCGGGGGAAGCTCTCGCGCTCCAGCAGGAGCACGCGGTGGCCCTGCTTGGCGACGAGGGTCGAGACGGTCGACCCGCAGGGGCCGCCGCCGACGACCACGACGTCGTAATCGTTCTCGCTGGTCTCGCTCATGTTCCGAAGCCCCCTCAGCTCAGGACGGTGCCAGCGCCCGCGACCGCGGTCAGGAAGTCGCCGCGGGCGACCATCCCGGCGACCTCCTCGATCTCGTCGGCCATGTAGCGGTCGTGGTCGAGCGGCGGGACGGCGCCCCGGATCAGCTCGTAGGCGGCGCGGCTCGCGCTGCCGAGTCCGTCGCGGCGTCCGGCGACGTCGACGGCCTGCGCGGCGGCGAGGAGCTCCACGGCCAGGATGGTCTCGTTGTTGCGCAGGACGCGGCGGGCGTTGCGCGCGGCGATCAGGCCCATGCTGACGATGTCCTGGTTGTCGCCGTTGGACGGGATGCTCTGCGTGCTGGCCGGGCCGATCGTCCGGTTCTCGGCCACCAGCGCCGTCGCCGGGTACTGCGCGCCCGCGAACCCGCTGTTCAGGCCGGGGTCGCCGGTGACGAGGAACTCGGGCAGGCCGTAGCTGAGGTGCCGGTTGAGCATCCGGTTGGTGCGGCGCTCGGACAGCACGCCCAGCTGGGTGAGGGCGATCGTCACGAAGTCCATCGCGAACGCGACGGGCTGGCCGTGGAAGTTGGCCCCGTGGAAGATCTCCATGCCCTCGAAGAAGAGCGGGTTGTCGTTCGCCGAGTTCAGCTCGGTCTCGACCTTGGTGCGGGCGTGGTAGAGGGTGTCCCGGACGGCGCCGAGCACCTGCGGGATGGCCCGCATCGAGTACGCCTTCTGCATGTAGACGTCGGTGCGCTGGACGCTCGTCCCCGCCTCCTTGACGGCCTGGACCTGGCCGCGCAGCTCGGAGTGCGCGACGGTCAGCCCGCTGTCGGCCATCAGCCGGCGCAGGTTCGCGGCGGTGTCGATCTGCCCCGGGTGCGGGCGGGCGATGTCGTGCCCCTCCGGCATGAACGGGCCGGTGGAGCCGCGCAGCGCCTCCACGACCAGCGCGGTCGCGATCTCGGCCTGCCGGACCTGCTCCAGCGCCCGTCCGACGACGAGCGCGCCGAGCCCCGTCATGCCGGACGTGCCGTTGATGAGCGCCAGGCCCTCCTTGAAGCGCAGCTCCAGCGGCTCGATGCCGTGCTCGCGCAGGACGGTCCCGGTCGGGACCTTGCCGCCGCCCTCACGGAGCACGTAGCCCTCGCCGATGACGGTCGTGGCGATGTGGGACAGCGGCGCGAGGTCGCCGCTGGCGCCCAGGGAGCCCTGCTCGGGGATGGCCGGGACGATGCCCAGGTTCAGGTAGAGCGCGAGGCGCTCGACGATGTCCGGCCGCACGGCCGAGTGCCCCTTGGCGAGGGCGTTGAGCCGGGCGGACACGATCGCCCGCGCCTCGTCCTCGGCGAACAGGGGCCCCACGCCCGCGCTGTGGCTGCGGACCAGGTTGGTCTGGAGTTCGACCTCGTTGGACGGGTCGACCAGCATGTAGATCATCTCGCCGTAGCCGGTGGTGACCCCGTAGACCGGGGTTCCGGCGTTGACCATGGCCTCGAACTGGGCCCGGCTCTTGGCGACGCGCTCCAGGGCGGCCGGCGCCACCTCGCACCGCGCCCGGTCCTCGGCGACACGCCGCACGTCCGGGATGCTCAGGTTGTCGCCGTCGAAGGCGACGGTCGCTGTGGTGTCCAACCGGCTCAACCTCTCACTCGTTTCGTTGGGCTGCCGCGGGCGGGATCCGGCTCGAGGAGAGCCGCCATCCCGGCCAGCGAGGAATGCGTCAGGCAGTCCCGCAGGGAGACCGCCACGCCGAAGCGGTCACGGATCCGCTCGGCGAGCACGGGGAGGAGCAGCGAGTGGCCGCCCATGGCGAGGAAGCCGTCCTCGGCGGTGGCCGGGGCGGCGCCCAGCAGGTCCCGCCAGAGGCCGGCCAGCTCGCGCTCGGCGGCCGTCCGCGGCGCGCGGCCCCGGCGGGCGCGTGCCCGGGCCGGGTCCGGCAGGCGGAGGCGGTCCACCTTCCCCGCGATGTTCCGCGGCAGGGCCGCCCCCAGGGTGTGGAAGGCGATCAGCCGCATCGACGCCCCGAACCTCCGGTGGAGGTGCGCGCGCCACGTGTCGGGGTCGGCCGCGGCGGGGTCCACCGGGACGACGTGGGCCAGCAGGTGGGTGACCAGGCCGTGGGCGCCGGTCACGGGGACGACCGCGCACTCGCGCACCGACGGGTGCGCGGCGAGCTCGGTCTCGACGTCGGCGAGCTCGACCCGGTTGCCGCCGACCTTGACCTGGTGGTCGCGGCGTCCGCGGAACTCCAGCACGCCGTCCCAGCGCCACCGGCCGAGGTCGCCGGTCCGGTAGCAGCGGGTCCCGGCGTCCGTGCCGGGCGGGGGGCGGAAGGCGCTCGCGTCGTCGCCGCCGACGTACCCGGCGGCGGCGTACGGGCCGAGGATCACGATCTCGCCGGTGACCCCGGCGGGGCAGGGACGGTCCCGCCCGTCGAGGACGAGGATCCGGCGGCCCGGGATGGGACGGCCGATCGGGACGGTCGCCGGGACGGGCCCGGCGACCTCGTACCAGGTGGCCGCGATGGTCTCGGTGGGGCCGTAGACGTTGAGGATCCGCGCGTGCGGGGCCGCCTCGCGCAGGCCGTTCACCAGCGCGCCGGACAGCGCCTCGCCCATGAGGACGACGCGGTCCAGCGTCCGGGGCCATCCGCCCTCGCGGTCACGCGCCGCGCGCAGCAGCTCGGCGGCGAAGCTCGGGACGGTCTGGAGGAAGGTGACGCCCTCGTCCGCGAGCCAGCCGAGCAGCGCCTCCGGGTTCAGCCTGATCCGGTCGGGGACCACGCACAGGGTGCCGCCCGCGGCGAGGGTCGCGAAGACCTCGCACAGGCTCGGGTCGTGCTCCGGGGTCACCCACAGGGCGACCCGCGAGCCGCGGCCGATGCCCCACGCGCGGGCCATCCACGTGGCGAACTGGGCGAGGGCGCCGTGGGTGTGCGCGATGCCCTTGGGCTTGCCGGTCGATCCCGACGTGTACGCGACGTAGGCGGTCCGGTCCAGGTCGAGAACGGGGGGCGGCGCGATGGGCTCGGCCCCGTCACCGTGTCCGGGGTGGACGAGGGTGCCGCCGAGGTGGTCCTGGAACCAGCGTTCCAGGGGGTCGTCGGGGGTCTCGGTGACCAGGCACGCGGGCTTGAGTTCGGCGAGCACCGTGCGGCCCCGCTCCCCCGCGTCCCCGGATCCGAACCAGAGCACGTGGCCGCCCGCGAGGTGGGCGGCGATGGACGCGGTGAGCTGCGCGGGCCCGTGCGGCATCCGGATGGCGACGGGGGCCCCGTCGGCGGGGGCTCCGCCGGCGCCGGCGGCCCGGAGGCGGGCGGCGAGCGCCGTGGCGTCCGCCAGCAGGTCGCGGTAGGTGAGGCGTCCGCCCGGCCAGGTCATCGCGTCCGCGTCGGGGTGGCGGCCGAGCATCGCGTGCACCGGTTCCCGGGGGGCGTCCGGGTCGGCGGTGCCGCCCGAGCGGGCGACGATCTCGGTCCGGTCCCGGTCCTCGAAGGGCAGGTCGGCGACGAGGGCGCCGGGGCGTCCGGCCGCCGCGCGCAGGAAGGTCCGCAGGTGGCCGGGCAGGGCCGCCGGGGCGGGCGAGGACGGGTCGGCGCGGTGGCCGAGCCGTCCGCGCACCGACGCGTCCAGGTCGTCGAGGCTCAGGCACAGGTCGGCGGGTTCGGCGTCGGCCACCGGGTCGGGTTCGACCAGCGCGTCGCCGAGGACCAGCCGGGCCTCGGGCCCCGGGGGGACGAGTGTGGCGTCGCTCCACGGGATCCGGTCGCGGTCCGCGCCGGTGACGCGGACGACCTCGGTGAACGGGACGAGCCGGTGCTCGCGGGCCTCGGCGTACGACCGGGCGGCCGCGGCGACCATCGCGGCGAAGGTCGGCTCGTCCTCCGGACGGCCGCACACCACCACCGGGTTCGTCAGCGGGCCGACCGTGCGCTCGAACCCCGCAGGGCGGGCGTCCATCGGCACCATGACCGGGACGGCGCCGCCGCCGTTGTAGCGGAGCAGCAGGCTCTGGAAGGCCGCGAGGACGACGACCACGGGGGTCGTGCCGTGCTCGCGGGCGAGCGAGGCGACCATCGCGGCGGTCTCGGGCCCCCAGTCGAAGGGCACCGCGGACGGCGGCACGTCCGTTCCCGGGTCGCGGTCGAACGGCGGCGCGGGCGGCGGCACGGTGAGCTCACGGCTCCAGTACCGGCGCGCGCCGCGCCACCACGACGCGTCCCGCGCCTCCCGCTCCCACGCCACGTAGTCGGCGAACGGCCGCGCCGCGCGGCCCGGCGCGCCGGGGCGGGCGTAGGTCGCGGAGAGGTCCTCGGCCAGGAAGGCCAGGGAGTCCGCGTCGGCGACCGCGCGGTGGGCCGTCAGGGTGACCCGGTGCTCGCGCGGGCCGGTCCGCGTGACGGTCAGGGCGACGACCGGGCCGGTGGCCAGGTCGACCGGGCCGTCCGCGAGGACCGGGACGGCGTGCGGGATCGGAACCCCGTCCTCCGGGACGATGCCCGTCCGGAGCACCTGGTGCCGGACCAGGACGGCCCGCCACGCGTCGCGCAGGGCGGCGGCGTCGAGGCCGCCGGTCACCCGGTACCCGCGGCGCAGGACGAGCGCGGAAGCGCCCGATCCGAGCCGGTCGAGGAACCAGATCCCCTCCTGGGCGAGGGAGACGGCCGGTCGCCCCTGCGCCGGGAATTTCGCTGCGGCCATTCACACCTCCTTCGACAGCTCCGAATCCTCACACGGCCCGAAGCGGCGGTGCTTCTCGTGAATTGCGCGGCGATTTCCCAGGTGACCGGGGTAATGGACGACGCCGGAAACGCAATCGCCAGGATGCGCGGCCCTTTCCCCGGACCGCACGATGGACGCCACCGAACAGGCCCCGAAAACGGAGGACGCCGAATGAAGGCCGACTGGAGTCCGCAGGAGATCGAGGATCGGGTCAGGGAGATCTGGGCCGGCGTGCTGAACGCGGGGGAAGGCGAGGAGGGCGCCACGTTCTTCGAGCTGCACGGGCAGTCGATCTCCGCGGCCCGCATCATCGCCCGGATCGAGGACGAGTTCGGGGTCGCCGTGGACATCGGCGTCCTCTTCCGGGACTGCGACGTCGCCATGCTGGCCCGTGAGGTGATGGCCACCGCGCGTCCGGCCTGACCGGACGTTCCCCGGGCACGCGAAACGGGCGGTCCGGATCCCGGGTGACCGGTGCCTTACCGGTGCCGAGCGAGCGGTGAGGGATCCGGACCGCCCGTGTCCATGAGGTCCTCCCCGGGCCTCGGCCCGGGGAGGGACGGTCAGCGCCTGCGGGCGATCGTCAGACCGTCGGCGATGGGGAGCATCACCGTGTCGAGCCGGTCGTCGGCCGCGAGCGCCGCGTTGAAGTCGCGGACCTGGCGGGCGCTGGCGCGCATCAGGGGGTCGCCCGCGAGGTCGGGGTCCAGGACGTACCCGTCGAGCAGGACGTTGTCGGCGATGAGCAGTCCCCCCGGCCGCAGCAGCGGCACGGCCAGGGGCAGGTAGTTCGGGTAGTTCATCTTGTCGGCGTCGATGAACACGATGTCGGCGCCCGCGCGGGGGAAGGACGGGTCGGCGAGCAGCGCGGCCAGCGTCCGCCCCGCCGCCCCGAGGCGGAAGTCGACGCGGTCCGCGACGCCCGCCTTCTCCCAGTGCTCGCGCGCCAGGTCCAGGTGCGCGTCGGACACGTCGCAGGTGATGACCGTGCCGCCCGGGTCGAGTCCCCGGGCGAACGCCAGCGCCGACAAGCCGGTGAACGTTCCCACGTCCACGACCGTGCGGGCGCCGACGGTCCTGGCGAGCAGGGTGAGCAGGGCGGCCTGTTCGAGCGGGACCATCATGCCCGCCTCGGCGCCGAGCGCGGCCGTCCGCCCGGCCAGGCCGGTCAGCACCGGGTCGGCCGGGCTGCACGACCGCACGAGATAGGTCCCCATGGCCTCGCTCACCGGCACGTGCTTGACCGCGGGGGGTGGCGTGCTGCCGTTCACGGTGTCTCCCTCCTCGCCGCGCCCGGACCTCCCGGACGCGGCGTCCTGCCCGCCAGAGGCCGGCCGTGCGTCAGATGTACAGCGAGTCGGGCTGCTGGCCGGCGAGGATCCGGCCGTGGAGCTCGGCGTTGGTGTCGGGGTTCATCAGCGCGTGCAGGTTGATCGACTGGACGTCGGAGAGGATCCGGCCGAGCGGGACGTCGCGGTAGATCGACGAGCCGCCGCTCGCCCGCGCGTAGACCTCGACGGTCTCGCGGGCCCGGCGGCAGGCGGCGCCCAGCTCGGCGCGGGCGGACACGCGGTCGGCGACCGTCCACTCGGCGCCGGTGGCGGCCTTGCCGTCGACCAGCGAGGCCAGCCGCTCGACATGGAACTCCGCCTCGTCCGCGAGCTGCGCGGCGTGCGCGGCCTGGAGGTGGGTGACGGGGGCCTCGTCCTGCCGGTCGTACCCGGTGTAGGTGATCTTCCGGTCGGGCAGCCGGCCGTAGAAGGCGTCCCGGGCGGCGCGGGCGAGCCCGAGGGTGACGCCCACCGACGACGCGGACGCCACCGGCACCAGCGGCGCCCGGTACATCGGGCGCTCGGCGCTGTGCGCGGACGCGGGCTGCCCGTTGAGGACGGCGCCCAGCGGCATCACCCGGGCGGCCGGAACGAACAGGTCCGTGGCCGCCGTGCTGACGCTGCCGGTGCCCCGCAGCCCGTGCGTGTCCCAGTCGTCGATGACCGTCAGGTCCGACATCGGGACGAGCGCCATGACCGGCTGCGGCTCGGCGTTCGCGCTCAGCACCACCGCGATGATCTCCTGCCAGTGCGCGTGGTGCGCGCCGGTGATGAAGCCCCACTTGCCGTTGACGACGATGCCGCCGTCCACCTCGGTCGCCATGCCCGAGGGGCTGAGCGTCCCGCAGACGCGGACGTCGGGCGTCGCGAACACCTCGTCCTGCACCTCGTCGGGGAACATCCCGGCCATCCAGGTCGGGATCCAGTACACCTGGGCCGTCCAGCCGAGCGACCCGTCGGCGGCGCCGAGCTCCGCCGCGACCCGCACCAGCGTCCGCGTCCCGGCCTCGTAGCCGCCGTAGCGGACCGGGGTGCGGAGCTTGAAGACGCCCGCGTCGGCGAGCGCCTCGATCTGCCCGTCCGCGAGCCGCCGGTTCTCCTCGGACCACGCCACCTGGTCGCGGGCGGCCTTCGCCGCCCCCGCCGCGCGCTCCACGAGTTCCTCGTGCGTCGGAACGTCGGTCGTCACCATCGCGTCCACCTCCGGAAGCCGATCAGGACCGTCACCTGCCCGACGCTCCCACCGCGGGCCGCGGCCCGGCATCTTCCCGAATGCTCACGGGCACCACGCCGCACGTGCCGAGGGCCGCGCACGCTGGAAGAAGTTCCGGCCCGCGGGCGGGTGCGATCGTTTCGGGGAACCCACCGAGACCGGGAGTGAACGTGACGATCTCCTCGACCCCCTCGACCCGTCCGGCCGCGCTGCTCGAAGACCTGGACCGGCGTCATGTCCTCCACCCGCACGAACGCGGGCACCGAAGCCAGCGGCGCGTCATGGTGCGCGGCCAGGGCAGCACGGTGTGGGACGCGTCGGGCCGCGAGTTCCTGGACGCCCTCGGCGGCGGCATCTGGGTGGCCCAGGTCGGCCACGGCCGCCAGGAGCTGGCCGACGCCGCCGCCCGCCAGATCTCCGAGCTGGCCCACTTCACCAGCTTCTTCGAGTACGGCACCGACAAGAGCGCCCTGCTCGCCGAGCGCCTGACGACGCTCGCGCCCGCCGGGATGGACCGGGTGTTCTTCACCTGCTCCGGCTCGGAGGCCGTCGACACGGCGCTGAAGCTGGCCCGCCTCCACCACCACCACCGCGGCGAGCCCGACCGCAACTGGATCATCGCCCGGCACTACGGCTACCACGGCACGACGTACGGCAGCGGCACCGCGACCGGCATCCCCAACATGCAGGTCGCCGTCGGCCCGAACCTCCCGCACGTCGAGAAGGTCATGCCGCCCTACCCGTACCGCCCGGAGATGTACGGCGGCCAGGGCACCACCGAGTTCCTGCTGAACGAGCTGTCGGAGACCATCGAGCGGCTGGGCGCCGGGAACATCGCCGCGATGATCGGCGAGCCGGTGCTGGGCGGCGGCGGCGTCATCGCTCCCCCGGCCGACTACTGGCCGCGGGTGCGGGAGCTGCTGCGCTCGCACGGCATCCTGCTCATCGCCGACGAGGTCATCACCGGCTACGGCCGGATCGGCAGCTGGTTCGACTCCGCGCCGCGCGGCATGGACGCCGACATCATCACCACTGCCAAGGGCCTGACCAGCGGTTACGTCCCGATGGGCGCGGTGCTGATGCGGGAGGAGATCGCCGCGTCCGTGGCGGGCGGGGAGCGCGACTTCTTCCACGGCCACACCTACTCCGGCCACCCGGTCGCGGCCGCCGTGGCGCTGGCCAACCTCGACATCATCGAGAAGGAGAGCCTGCTGGCCCGGTCGCTGGCGATCTCCGAGTGGTTCCGCACGGGCCTCGCGGGCGCCGCGGAGCTGCCCTCGGTCGGCGACGTCCGGGTCGAGGGCGCGATGGCCGGGATCGAGCTGGTCGCGGACAAGGCGACGCGCGAGCCGGTCACCGACACGCTCGCCCTGGCCGTGGCCGACGAGCTCTACGAGACGCACGGCGTCATCACCCGTAACTACGGGCCCACGCTGGTGCTGTCCCCGCCGCTGGTGTTCGAGCGCGCCGAGGCGGAGCGGACGACCTCCGCGATCACCGAGGTCCTCGGCCGGCTGGACGTCGCGTCCGGCCGCATCGCCCCCCGCTGAGGCCCGGATCCCACGGATGGATTCCACGGAGGTGTCCATATGAAGGCAGCCGTCATTCCCGAGGTCAACGCCGCGTGGCGGATCCAGGAGGTGCCCACGCCGGAGCCGGGTCCCGGCGAGGTGCTGGTCCGGGTCCACGCCTCGGGCATCTGTCACAACGACGTGCTCACCACGCGGGGCATCATCCCGTTCCCGCCGTTCTCCCCCGCCGTCCTCGGCCACGAGGCCGTCGGCGAGGTCGTGCGGGTCGGCGCGGGGGTGACCGCGCGGCAGGCGGGCGACCGCGTCGGCGTGCCCTGGATCCAGGGCACCTGCGGACGCTGCGACTACTGCGCGCGGAACCTGCCGCTGTCCGGGGAGGCGGCATTCGAGTGCCGGATGCCCCGGATGACCGGCATCACCGTCCCCGGAGGCCAGGCCGAGTACATGGTGGCGTCGGCCGCCGGGACCGTGCTCCTGCCGTCCGGGCTGGACTACGAGCTGGCCGCGCCCGTCCTCTGCGCGGGCAACACCGCCTGGGGCGCGCTCCGCAACGCCGCGCCCCAGCCGTACGAGCGGGTCGCGGTGCTCGGCATCGGCGGCCTCGGCCACATGGCGCTCCAGTTCGCGTCCGCCGCGGGCCACGAGACCATCGCCGTCACCCGGTCGCCCGACAAGCACGCCGCCGCCCGGGAGCTCGGCGCGGACACGGTCGTCGCGGACGGCGAGGCCCTCCAGGCGGCGGGCGGCGCCGACGTGATCCTGGTGACCGCGCCGTCCCACGCCGCCGCGTCCGACGCGATGCGCGGGCTGCGGACCGGCGGGCGGCTCGTCCTCGCCGGCATCGACGGGATGGAGCCGTTCACCATCGCGCCCGACATGGCCAAGCCGTTCTTCGCGCGCGGTCAGCGGGTGCTCGGCGCCACCCACGAGGGCCCGGACGCGCTCCACGAGGCCCTCGCGGTCGTGGCGTCCGGCAAGGTCACCCCGCGCGTCGAGGTGTACGGGCACACCCGGGTCGCCGACGCCTTCGACCGGGTGGCGAAGGGCGAGGCGCGCTTCCGCGCGGTCGTGACCTACTGACGGCGGGAGGACCGGATGATGTACGGAAAGTGCAGGGTGTGCGGCGGCGCGGTCAGGGAGTTCATCGACCTCGGACGGCAGCCGTCGGCGAACGCGTTCCTCCTCCCGGACGAGGTGGACGGGGAGTTCCTGTTCCGGCTCGCCGCGGGCTCCTGCGAGAAGTGCTCGATGGTGCAGCTGCTGGAGGAGGTGCCGCAGACCGTCCGCTACCACGAGGGCTACCGGTACCGGGCGTCCGGCTCGGCGGGGCACCGGCGGCACTTCGAGGAGAACGCCCGCCGGTTCCTGCGGGACGAGCTCACCGGGAGGGACGCGTTCATCGTCGAGATCGGCTGCAACGACGGCGTCATGCTCGCGACCGTCGCGGACGCGGGCGTCCGGCACCTGGGGGTCGAGCCGTCCGCGAACGTGGCGGAGGAGGCCCGGGCCAAGGGCGTCGAGGTCCGGGAGGACTTCTTCGACGAGACGACCGCGGCGGAGATCCGCGACGAGCACGGGCCCGCGCGGGTCGTGTTCGGCGCGAACACGATCTGCCACATCGCCCACATCGACTCGGTGCTGCGCGGCGTGGACGCGCTGCTCGGGCCGGGCGGGATCTTCGTGTTCGAGGAGCCCTACCTCGGCACGGTCCTGGAGCAGGGCGCGTTCGACCAGATCTACGACGAGCACGTCTTCTACTTCAGCGTGACGTCGGTGCGGGAGATGGCCGCCCGGTTCGGCTTCGACCTGGTCGACGCCGAGCGCATCCCGCTGCACGGCGGGGAGATCCGCTACACGCTGGCGCGGACCGGGGAGCGCCCGGTCGCCGCGTCCGTGGGGCGCATGGTCGCCGAGGAGCGGACCCGCGGGCTGTCCTCGCCGGACGCCCTGGCGCGTTTCGGGGACAACGTCCGGCGCGTCCGGGACGACCTGGTGACCCTGCTCCAGGGCCTGCGGGACGACGGCAGGCGGGTCGTCGGGTACGGCGCGCCCGGCAAGGCCACCACCGTCACCAACCTCTGCGGGATCGGCACCGACCTGGTGCCCTTCGTGTGCGACTCCACGCCGGACAAGCAGGGGCGGCTGGTGCCCGGGTCGCACCTGCCGGTCCGTCCGCCCGAGGAGTTCGCGCGGCCGTACCCGGACTACGCGCTGCTGTTCGCGTGGAACCACGCCGAGGAGATCATGGCGAAGGAGGAGGAGTTCCGGCGCGCGGGCGGGCGCTGGATCCGCTACGTCCCGACGGTCACCGTCACCTGACGCGAGAAGACCCGCGGCGGGCGCCCACCGGTTCTCCGGGGCGCCCGCCGCGAGTCTTCGTCCTGTGCCGCGTCCTGTGCCGCGTCCTGTGCCGCGGCTTGTGCCGCGTCCTGTGCCGCCGCGCGATCAGCCGAGCACGTGGCGGACCTTCCGGATCGCGGCCACGAGCGCGTCGATCTCCTCGCCCGTCGTGTACAGGTGGAACGAGGCGCGGATCATCGACGGCACGCCGTACCGCGTGCAGACGGGCGTCGCGCAGTGCCGTCCCACCCGGACCTGCACGCCCTCGGCGTCGAGCACCTTGCCCGCGTCGTCGTGGCCGATCCCGTCGAGCGCGAAGGAGACCAGCCCGCCCCGCCGGCGCGCGTCCGGCGGGCCGAACAGGCGCAGGCCCGGGACGGACGCCAGCCCGTCGAGCGCCCGCTCCGTCAGGTCCCGGCCGTGCTCGCGGACGGCGTCCATCCCGGCCGCGTCCAGGTAGTCCACCGCGGCGCCGAGCCCCACGGCCTGGACGATCGGCGGGGTCCCGGCCTCGAAGCGGGCGGGCGGCGGCGCGTACGTCGCCCCGGTCATCGACACCGCGTCGATCATCGAGCCGCCGCCGAGGAAGGGCGGCATGGCCCGCAGCAGCTCGCGGCGGCCCCACAGCGCCCCGATGCCCGTCGGCCCGCACATCTTGTGCCCGGTGAACGCCATGAGGTCCACGCCGAGGGCGGCGACGTCGACCGGCATGTGCGGGACGGACTGCGAGGCGTCCAGCAGCACCAGCGCGCCCACCTCGCGGGCGCGGCGGACGATCGGCTCGACCGGGTTGACCGTGCCGAGGATGTTCGACACGTGGACGAACGTCACCAGCCTGGTGCGCTCGTTGAGGAGCCGGTCCAGGTCCGACAGGTCGAGCAGGCCGTCCCCGGTGAGCGGGATCCACCGCAACCGGGCGCCCGTGCGCTCGCAGAGCAGCAGCCACGGGATGAGGTTGGAGTGGTGCTCCATCTCCGTGACGAGCACCTCGTCGCCCGGCCCGAGCCGCAGGCGCGGGTCGTCGAACCCGCCCGTGCCGCCGGGCCCGAACGCGTGCGCGACCAGGTTGATCGCCTCGGTGGAGTTCTTGGCGAACACGATCTCGCCGGACGCGGCGCCGACGAAGTCGGCCACCCGGGCGCGGGCCGCCTCGTAGGCCGCGGTCGCCTCGAGCGCGAGCGTGTTCACCGACCGGCCCACGTTGGAGGTGTGGCGCCGGTGGTGCCGTCCCATCGCCGCCACGACCTGGTCGGGCGTCTGGGAGGTGTTCGCCGAGTCGAGGTAGACCAGCCGGCGTCCGTTGACCCGGCGCCGCAGGTTCGGGAAGTCGGCCCGCAGCCGCTCCACGTCGAGGCCGCGCCCGGCGGCCGGTGCTGCTTGTGCCACGAGTTCCTCACAGGGGATGAAGGAGGGCGGGCGGAAAGGGGTGGAGACGGGAGGACCGGCCGCCGGTGTCGATGGCCGGTCCTCCGGGGGACGGCGGGCGTGGGCCCGGTGCTCCCGTGGCGGGTGCGCCCTGGCGGGTGCTCCCGTGGTGGGTGCTCCCGTGGCGGGTGCTCCCGCTCAGTCCCCGAGGGGGGTGTTCTGGTAGGCGGTGATGAGCCACTGCCCGTTCTGCTCGACCAGCAGCCAGGTCGCCCGGATCGCCTCCTCCGGCGACGGCTCCTTCGCGCCCGCGGCGACCACGCCGCCCTGCGTGATGAGCACGACGGCGGTGTCGGACAGCGGCTTGATCATCTGCGGCGTGCCGGTGACGGTCGTCCCCTTGTAGTGGCCCGCGTACAGCTCGGCCATGTGGGCCCGGATCTCCTCGTGGCCCTTGAGGAAGACGCCGCCGGGGAGGATGAGGGTGCCGTCCTCGGTGAAGACCTTCGCGAAACTGTCGGCGTCGTTCTTGGCCCACGCCGCCACGATGCGGTTGGGCACCTGCTGAACCTTCATGAGGTCGATCGACATGATCCGCCTTCCCGTGCGGTATTTCCGAGGCGGCTCCGGAATGGTTCCCCGCCCGCTCTCAGTATTGGCCGGTGCCCCCTTTCCCCCTTCTCTGGAATTGCGCTCGACCACGCGCGGGCGCGGGGCATTCGGGAGGATGTGGGGGCGCGTTCCGCGGACCTACCCTGCGGCTGAACCGCCGCCTCGTCCGGCGGCGGGACACGACGGAAAGGGCGGGAACGTGCTCAGGCGCACACCTGTGACCGGAATCCTGGGCGTCCCGGGCGCCCACCTCTACTACGAGGTCAGGGGCAGCGGCCCGGCCCTGCTCGTGATCGCCACGGGCAACGGGGACGCGGCCCCCTTCGGCTTCATGGCCGACCTGCTCGCCGACCGCTACACGGTCATCACCTACGACCGGCGCGGCTTCTCCCGGAGCCCGCAGCACGAGGAGGTGCCGGACGAGCGGCGGGTCGAGGTCGACGTCCAGGACGCCGAGGCGCTGCTCGACCACCTCGCCGACGGGCCCGCCCACGTGCTGGGCACCTGCTCGGGGGGCGTCACCGCGCTCGCGCTCCTCGCCGCGTCGCCGGACCGGGTCCGGACGCTCGTCTCGCACGAGCCGCCGCTGACCGTCCTGCTCCCCGACGCGGACGAGTGGACGGCCTTCTACGACGAGCTGTACGACGTCTACCGCACGCAGGGCGTGGACCCGGCGAAGGAGCTCTTCAAGAACACGATGGGCCTCGGCGACACGCGGCCGCCGAAGGGCGCCGAGCTGCCGCCCGACCGGCTCGCCGAGATGCTGGACCGGCTCCGGGTGAACCAGGTGTTCTGGTTCGAGCACGAGCTGCGCACCTTCACCAACCACGACCTGGACGTGGACGCGCTCGCGGCCGCCGCCGACCGGCTCGTCCTCGGCGGGGGGACGGCGTCCCGGGAGGACGTGAACTACCGGCCCAACGCGGCCCTCGCCGAGCGGCTCGGCCTGGAGGTCGTCGACTTCCCCGGCGGGCACCTCGGCTACGTGACCCACCCGCACGAGTTCGCCGAGGTGCTCGCCGGCGTGCTGCGCCGCCCGGACGCCTGACCCGGCCCTCCCGGCCCTTCCGGCTCTCCCGGCCGTCCCGGACGTCCCGGAACGCACCCGGGAAAGGGGCCGCGGCACCCCCTCCGCACAATCGGAGTAGCCCGAGGCATAACACCTGTCTAGTTTTATCAACGATTGCCGCATGACCGCGGACATGCCGACAGGTGGCGCGATACGGCGCAGGCCCGGCATGGCGGAACGACAGTTTCCTCCGGTCGAATTCTTCCGGCCGTCAGATACGGGTCCCACCCAGCTCAGAGGGAAGCGGAGATCATGTCCTCCTCCATCAGTTGGCAGAGAAGAGCGATCCCGGGAGTCGCGGCGCTCGCGCTGATCCTGGTGATGTTCTTCGTCGCCAGAATCCCGGCGGCCTCGGGCACGCAGCTCGCCGACCGCTACCGGTTCACCGAGATGCCGATCGCCATGCCGCCCGGGTACCAGCCCACGCACACCGTGCGCCAGGTGAATCCGAAGTACTACCACCTGCGTTCGTGGATCTCCTCGGTCGGCGCGGGCATCGCGCTCAACGACCTGGCCGGGAAGGGCCGGGACGACGGGATGTGCATCGTCGACCCGAGGTCCGACCAGGTCGTGGTCACCTACGCGCCGACCGCCCCGGCGTCCGACCGGTTCACGCCGTTCACGCTGAACGCCGCGCCGCTGCCCATGGACGCGCAGATGGCGCCCATGGGCTGCGTCCCGGGCGACCTCAACGGGGACGGGCGCATGGACCTGCTCGTCTACTACTGGGGCCGCACGCCCGTGGCGTTCATGGCCAAGGCCAACGCGACGACGCTGTCCGCGTCCGCCTACCAGCCGGTCGAGGTCGTCCCCCAGGCGGCCACCGACGGTGGCTACCACGGGCCGCGCTGGAACACCAACGCGGTGAACGTCGCGGACCTGCGCGGGACCGGGCACCCGGACATCCTGCTGGCCAACTACTTCCCGGACTCCGACGTCCTGGACCCGCACGGGCAGCCGAACGTCGTCATGAACTCGTCGATGTCCGACGCCCGGAACGCCGGCGGGACGCACGCGCTGCGATGGGTCGGAGCGTCCTCGGGGGCGCAGCCGACCGTCCGCTACACCGAGGACGCGAACGCCGTGCCGTTCCACTCCGGGAGCGGCTGGACGCTGGCCATGTCCAGCGCCGACCTCACCGGCGACGGCAAGCCGGAGGCGTACGTCGCCAACGACTTCGGCAAGGACCACCTGTTCTACAACCGGTCCACGCCCGACCGGATCCGCTTCACCGAGGCGACCGGTGAACGGTCGTCCACCACGCCCAAGTCCTTCGTCCTCGGCCACGACTCGTTCAAGGGCATGGGCGTGGACTTCAGCGACCTCCAGAACCACGGGAAGTTCGACATCCTCGTCAGCAACATCACGGTCGCGTGGGGCCTGGAGGAGAGCAACTTCGCCTTCATGAACACCTCGTCCGGCAACGCCGACATGGCGAAGAAGCTGGCCGACGGGACGGCGCCGTTCGACCAGAAGGCCCAGCAGCTCGGCTTCGCCTGGCGCGGCTGGGGCTGGGACGTCAAGACCGGCGACTTCCTCAACAGCGGGCGGCTGGACGTCGTCCAGGCCGAGGGCTTCGTCAAGGGGAAGATCAACCGCTGGCCGTGGCTCCAGGAGATGGCCATGACCAACGACATGGTCTACACCAACCCCGCGATGTGGCCGAACATGCAGCCGGGCGACGACATCGACGGCAGCCAGCCGATCGCGTTCTACGGGAAGAAGTCCGACACCGGCAGCTACGTGAACCTCAGCAAGGAGCTCGGCCTCGACGAGCCGGTCCCCTCGCGCGGCATCGCCACCGCCGACACGCGCGGCAGCGGCGCCCTGGACTTCGCCATCGCCCGGCAGTGGGGCGCCCCGAACTTCTACGCCAACAACGCGCCGTCCCTGGGCAACCACCTCGGCCTGCGCCTCTACCGCCCCGCGACCGGCGGCGGCAAGCCGGGCACCGGGCTCACCGGGCCGGGCGTCCCGGCGTACGGCGCGACCGTGCAGATCCGCCTGCCGGACGGCCACACCCAGATCCAGCAGCTCGACGGCGGCGGCGGGCACAGCGGCAAGCGCAGCTTCGAGGTCCACTTCGGCCTCGGCACCTACAACGGCCCCGTCGCGGCGACCGTGCAGTGGTCGGACGAGCAGGGGCAGCTCCACCACCAGAACCTCCAGCTCACGCCGGGGGACCACAACGTCTTCCTGACCAGCACCGCATCGGAGGCCGCGGGCCAATGACCACAGTCGTCGAGCAAGTCAACGCGCCGGTCCCGGCGGATCCCGCGAAGCCGGCCAAGAAGGCCCCGGACGTCCGCTACCTGGCGCTGCGCAACTTCGCGATCTCCCTCACGGTCTTCAACATCCTCGGCTACACGGTGCTCGGGTTCGAGCAGCCCTGGCTGTGGCCCTTCTTCGCCCTGGCCACCGGGTACACGACCGAGATCGTCTTCGAGATGATCAGCGCCTGGGCGCACCGCACCACGCCGCGCTTCGCCGGCCGGGGACCGCGCGGGTTCATGGAGTTCCTGCTCCCCTCGCACATCACCGCGCTCGCCGTCAACATGCTGCTGTACGCCAACAACCAATGGTGGCCGATCATGTTCGGCGTCATCGTGGCCGTGTCGCAGAAGCACTTTCTCAAGGCGCCGGTGAACGGCCGCTGGCGGCACTTCATGAACCCGTCGAACTTCGGCATCACGGTGACGCTCCTGCTCTTCGGGACCTGGGTCAGCATCGCGCCTCCCTACCAGTTCACCGAATACGCCAACAGCTTCTTCCGGATCAGCATCCCGATGCTCATCCTCATGGCGGGAACCGTCATCAACGCGGTCCTCACCAAGCGGGTGATGCTCATCATGGGCTGGGTCGGCGGATTCGCGATCCAGGCGCTCATCCGTCACTGGATCTGGGACGTCGCCCTCTTCACCGCCTTCGGCGCGATGAGCGGAGTGGCGTTCGTCCTCTACACCAACTACATGGTCACCGACCCCGGGACCACGCCGTCCAAGGGCCGCGCCCAGTTCCTCTTCGGCAGCTCGATCGCCGTGGTCTACGCGGTGCTGATGGTCGGCAACGTGGTCTACACGCTGTTCTACGCGACCACCATCGTGTGCGGCCTCCGCGGCCTGGGCTGGTGGGTGGCGCACCTGAGGAACTCCCGCAAGGCCGCCGCCGAGACCGGCGCGCAAACCGCCCCCGCCGGGGCCTGAACAACCACCCACAAAGAGCGGCCCGACGCGGTCGTTCGCCAAGGAAAGGAAACGCCATGGGCTCTACCGAAGCGATCGAGCCGGTCAAGAGGAGCAGGAGGAAGCGCCGTGCGGCGCTGATGCTGCTCGCCCTGGGCATGCTCATGACGGCCTTCCGGGTTCTGCGGCAGCAGGCCCACTGATCCCAGGCCGGTGAAGGTGGCCGGAGGTCTCCGCGGGGACTTCCGGCCACCTTCGCATGTTCCTCTCCCCGCCATTGGACGGGCCGTGCCGCGCCATGACCGCCCGGCGAATATTCGGTGACAGGTCCGGTGACTTTCTCCGCGTTGGACCGTCACAACTACTGAGGCCTCGCGGAGGGCGTGGCCCGCGTGTTGAAGGAGGAACCCCCTGATGTCCGAGCAGACCCGAACCCCCGCCGGCAGGAAGTTCGCCACCAAGGTGGGCCTGGTCGGAGCTCTCACCCTCGGCCTGACCGCCGCGATCGGCAGTGTGGCCGCCGGCGCGTCCACCCCCTCGGTCACGGCCGCCACGGCGACCGTGACGCCGTCCACGGGCCTCGCGGACGGCCAGACCGTCGCGGTGGCCGCCACGGGCCTGACCCCCAACTCCACCCAGAACCTCGGGGAGTGCACGCTCACCCCGGCCAACGAGGCGGCGTGCGTCTCCCTGGGCAGCACCACGTCCGCGGCCGACGGCACCGCGAGCGCGTCGGCGGTCGTGCACAAGACCTTCACCGCCTATGTGGGCGGCACGCTCTACGGCAACGTGGACTGTGGCGCCGTGCAGTGCTTCATCGGCATCTCCGACACCGGCACCAGCGGCGGCACCGGCGCCGGCGCGTTGATCTCCTTCAGCTGACTCCTGACCACTAAGACCGACTGACCGTCGCGGCCGGGCCGTCCAACGGCCCGGCCGCGCGCATGTCCGGCGGGCGGATCACAAGGAACGGAGCACGGGGAGCGAGGCAGGGGGCCGGGGCGGGGGCGAAAGGCGGGGGGCGGATCGCGGGGAGCGGGGTGGGACCTCGGGGACGGGGACGGAGGCTTCGGGGGCGGGAACGGGCGCTTCGGGGGCGGGAGCGGCGGCGACAGGAGCGGGGACGGGGCACGGAGGGTCAGCCGTCCAGGGCCTCGACGCGCACGTCGTACAGCGCCATCAGGACCGGGGGGTCCAGGACGCGCATCGGACGCAGGCGGAGGTCGGCCCGGCGCAGCCCGGTGCCCGACCGGATGGTGATCGGGCCGTTGGCGCCGACGATGAGCGGCTCCTCGCCCGGGTCCGTCATCCGCTCCAGGCCCGGCGGCATCGCGTGGGCGAGGACGTGCCAGGTCCCCGGCGGGACCCGGTCCAGCTCGTACGGCCCGGGGGTCCGCAGCACGGTGCAGCTGACCGGCGATCCCTGGGGGATCCAGTCCGGGAACAGGCCGACGAAGACCGGGCCGACGGAGCCGGAGTCGGGTGGCCGCACGTGGCCCGCGACCGTCGCGCTCGGCACGTCCGGCCCCCTCCGGCGGCGGTCGCGGGGGATCTCGCTGGTGAACCCGTCCAGCCTGCGGTACTCGGTCGGGGACAGGCCGACGGCCTCCTTGAAGCGGGTGCTGAACGTGCCGACGCTCGAGTAGCCGACCAGGTAGGTGATCTCGGTGATGCTGAGCGAGGTGGTCAGCAGCAGGCGCTTGGCCTCCTGGAGCCGCATGGCGGACAGGAATCTTCCCGGCGACAGCCCGGTGATGCGCTGGAAGACCCTGGAGAAATGGAACTTGCTGAACATGGCGGCCCGCGCCATGTCGTCGACGGTCAGGCGTTCACCGAGCTTCTCCCGCATGGTCTCGATGACGCGGACGACGGCCTCTTCCAGCGCGGCGTCAACAGGATCGTCACCCATCTGGACCCAGCGCGGATCCATCACGTTTTCCAGCGCGTCTTCCACACCTCTCCCCTTCGCCGATCAAGCGAACCCGAACTGTCCGCACGACGAACACCCGGAACCCGGGATGGTCAATGCGACTGATACGCGGACGGTTCACATGCATCCGGAACCGAACTCTCCGGGCGCCGGGCCGCGCCTTCCACGCGGCCCGGCGCCCCGGGCCTACGAGGGCGGGGGGCCGGACGCCCCGTCCGACACGGCCCGGCGGACACGGGCGAAACCCCTGCCCAGGGACGTGTTCGACCGCGGCGCACCGGCATTCGAACGCCGCCGGACGCCGCCTCGCGCGAGCACGCCGATGACGGGGGAGAAAGGTGATCGGCAATCAATGGCACGGAACACCGGTAATCTCCACCTCACTATTCGTAACATCACATCGTAATATTACAGTGTGATATATAGAGCTTATTCACGAACAGGGCACGGCTGTGGCGGACACTCTCTCAGGCCATTTTTCGATCACAAGATACATCGATGTCTCTGCCCTTCCGCAAGCACAACTGATCGCCATTCTCCGGGAAACAAAAAGCTTCTGGCCCGAGGGTGACAGTCCGCTGGCCCGGCCTTGACAGAGCGGGACACGTATGTCGCGTCACGTCCCGCGGCCCCCGCCGCCGGCGTGGCGGGCGGCCCTCAGGGCGCCCCTCGGGGCGGCCCTGCGGACGGCACCGCGGACGGCACCGCGGGCGGGCCGCATTCTGGAGGATGTCGCTGGTGGCGGGCCCGGCCGAGGATTTCCGGGGAAGCCCTCCCGCCACCGATCGAGGGGTAGCGACCATGACCCTGTCACCCGCCGAACGGGCGAGCCTGCCGACCTACCCGATCTCCCGGGAGTGTCCCTACCGGCCGTCCACCGGACACGACCCGCTGATGGCCTCCGGCCCGCTCACCCGGGTCCGGCTCTACAACGACCGGACCGCGTGGCTGGTGACCGGGGTCGCCGAGGCCCGGGCCCTCCTGTCGGACTACCGCCGCGTGTCCATCCGCAACCGCGGACCGGGCTACCCGCTGCTGAACAAGGAGATGGAGAAGGTCGTCGACAGCGGCTACGCCGACGTCCTGTTCGGCGTGGACCCGCCCGAGCACACCCGGCAGCGGCAGATGATCATGCCGCCGTTCACGCTGCGGCGGACCGCCCGGCTGCGGCCCGACATCCAGCAGATCGTGGACGAGAAGCTCGACGCGATGGAGGCGCACGGCAAGCCGGCCGACCTGGTCACGCTGTTCGCCCAGCCGGTGCCGTCGATGGTGATGAGCTTCCTGCTCGGCGTCCCCTACGAGGAGAACGAGCAGTTCGAGGTCCCGGCGCACAAGCTGTTCGTGCCGGAGCTCGCCGAGGAGGCCACCGCCGAGCTCGGCGAGTACCTCGACGGGCTGATCGGCCGCAAGGAGGCCGCTCCCGGCCAGGGCCGGACCGGGCTGCTCGACGACCTGATCACCGGCCACCTGCACAAGGGCGAGCTGACCCGGGACGAGCTGGTCCACATCGCGATGTCGATGCTCGTCGCCGGGACCGACACCACGACCAACGTCATCTCCCTCGGCACGCTCGCGCTGCTGGACAACCGCGAGCAGTGGGAGGCGCTGCGCGACGACATCGACCTGATCCCCGGCGCGGTCGAGGAGATCCTGCGCTACGTGTCGCTGGTCGAGGCGTTCGCGCGGGTCGCGATCGAGGACATCGAGGTCGGCGGCGTCACCATCCAGGCCGGGGACGGCATCCTCATCAGCTGCGCCGGCGTCAACTTCGACGAGGCGTGGGCGGCCGATCCGGACGCCTTCGACATCCGGCGCCCGGCGCGGCCGAGCTTCTCCTTCAGCCACGGCATCCACCGCTGCCCCGGCGACAACCTCGCCCGGCTGGAACTGGAGATCGCGTTCCGGACGCTGGTCCAGCGTTTCCCCGACCTCCGGCCCGCCGTGCCGATCTCCGAGATGGAGAGCAACAACAACGACGGCACGCTGCAGCGCCTCTACTCCTTCCCGGTGACCTGGTAGCTCGGAGGATCGGCATGTCCCACCAGCATGGAACGGTCGCCGCGCCGCCGGGCCGGTTCCCGCTCTCGCTCCAGCAGGAGTTCCTGCGGCTCATCGACTCCGGCGAGGACTCCGGGCCGTTCGGCCCCTGGTACACGATCGTGGGCGGCTGGCGTCTCACCGGCCCCCTCGACCTGCCGGCGCTCCAGGGCGCGCTGGACGACCTGGTCGTCCGGCACGAGTCGCTGCGCACCGCGCTCGTCCGCGAGGAGGACGGCGCCCACCAGGAGGTGGGCCGGCCCTCCTCGCCGGACCTGGCCGTCCACGATCTGGGGGCGCGTGAGGGTTCGCGCGACCTCCAGGCGGAGGAACTGGTCAACGAGGTCGAGGCCACGCCCTTCGGCATGGACCGTACGCCGCTGCTCGGCGGCGTCCTCGGCCGGTTCGACGAGCGCGACGCCGTGCTCGCGCTCGCCGCGCACCACACGGCCGTGGACGGCTGGTCGATGCAGCTGGTCGTCCGGGACCTCGCCGAGCTCTACGCGGCGCGGCGGCAGGGCCGTCCCGCGGTGCTCCCCCCGCCGGGGCAGTACCGCGAGTTCGTGGCCTGGCAGCGGGAGTACGAGCGCGGCCCGGCGGCGCAGAAGGCGCGGGACCACTGGCGGGACACCCTGCGCGGCGCCCGCGTCACGCCGATCCCCACCGACCTGTCGCGCGCCGACGGGCATCCCGCCACGACGGCCTGGCAGCGCTTCATGCTGCCCGAGAGCTTCCGCACCGCGACCCTCCGCGCCGCCCGGACGACGCGCGCCACGCCCTTCATGGTGCTGCTGGCCGCCTACGTCCTGATGCTGCGCGACCTCACCGGACGCGACGACATCGTCGCGCCGACCTTCACCCCGGGCCGGATGCAGTCCCGGATGCTCGACACCGTCGGGTCCTTCTACAACTTCATCCCGCTGCGGGTGGACCTGTCCGGGTGCCGTGCCTTCCGGGACGTCGTGGACGCCGTCCGCCGCACCTGCCTGGACGCCTACGCGCACGAGCTCCCGTTCAACGACATCCTCGCCGAGGCGCCGGACCTGATGGCCGACGCGAGCGAGGACCGGGCCGCCGACCTGGCCTTCCAGGTCGTCCAGTCGCCGCTGATCATGGCCGACCAGGCCGTCGGCGACCTGCGCTGGACCGCGATGCGGCGGCGGCTGCTGCCGCAGCCGGTCGGCTCCGCGCTCCCCGACGGCGCGCTCTGGAACCTCGAACTCAACGCCCCCGGCATCGTCGGGAGCGCCGGATTCCTCACCAGCCTCTTCAGCGACCAGACGATGACCGGCCTGGTCATCGGCTTCCAGCGGGTGCTGAGCCGGGTCCTCGCCGACCCGGACGTGCGTCTCGACCAGATCTGAGCAGCGAAGGGAGAACAGCATGTCCGAGCGGGAACCCGCGGGAGCGGCCCTCCGGGGGGTCGCCTACGACACCGGGACGAACTTCATGACGGGTCAGGGGGACCTGTCGCGCGTCGTGTGGAGCGAGCGCCACATGACGGAGGAGATCTCCCTCATCGCCGACCAGCTGAACTGCAACAGCGTGACCGTCTACGGCAGCGACCACGGCAGGCTGGAGGCGGCCTCGCGCGCCGCGGCCGAACGCGACCTGCGCGTGCGGTTGCAGCCGCGGCTGGCCGACCGTCCCCAGGCGGACGTCATCGACCACCTCGCCGAGGCCGCGCGGCTGGCCGAGACGCTGCGCGACGACGGGGCGGACGTCGAGCTCACCGTCGGCGCCGTCCACCTGATCTTCACTCCGGGCATCGCCCCCGGCGAGCCGTACCACCAGCGCATGGCGAACGCCTACGCCGACCTCGACCACTACCTGCTCGAGCCGGACGGGCGGATCGACTTCCACGAGGCCGCGCCGCGCCTGAACGACTTCCTCGGCCGGGCCGCGGCGACCGCCCGCGACCTGTTCCACGGGCCGCTGAGCTACTCGGCCGCGATGTTCGAGGAGGTCGACTGGACGCTCTTCGACAGCATCGGGCTGATGTACCAGTACCTCCCCGCGTACCTGCCGACGGCGGCGGAGCACGTCGCCGAGATCGCCCCGTACCACAAGTGGGGCAAGCCGGTCGACATCGCCGAGTTCGGCACCGCCACCTACCGGGGCGCCGAGGAGATGGCGTTCCGCTTCTACGACATCGTCGACCGCTACGTCGATCCCCCGGTCGTCCTCGACCGCTACACGCGGGACGAGAGCGCGCAGGCCGCCTACCACCTGAAGATGTTCGGCGTCTTCGAGCAGGCCGGGGTCCGGGGCGTGACGGTGTCGGAGCTCGTCCACCCGACCCACCCGCACTCCGAGGACCCGCGCCTGGACCTCGACACCGCCAGCATGTGCGTCGTCAAGACCGTCCGCGACGACTTCGCCGACCCCGCCTCGGACTACCGGCTGGAGCCGAAGGAGTCCTTCCACGCGATCGCGGACCACTACGCCCACGTCGGCTTCCAGGAAGCGCTGCGCTGACATCCGCCAGGAGGATCCCATGGCGGCTTCGCCCGTCACCCCCGAGAACACCGAAAGCACGGAGAACACCGAGCCCGCCGGCGACGCGCCGGACTATCCCCTCACCCGCGAGTGCCCCTACAGCGCGCCCGGCGGCACCGCGGGGCTGCACGCCGACGGCCCGCTCCAGCGCGTCCGCCTGTACGACGGGCGGACGACCTGGCTGGCCACCGGCCCCGCCGAGGTGCGGGCGCTGCTGTCGGACAAGCGCATGTCCAGCCGGTCGGACTTCCCCGACTACCCCGTCCTCGACGAGCGCCACCTGCACATGCGCGGCACCCGGGAGATGGCCAAGGAGGAGGACGGCGGCTTCGCGGGCGCCCTGTTCGGCGTCGACCCGCCCGAGCACACCCGGCAGCGGCAGCTGCTGATCCCCCACTTCACGGCCCGCCGGATCGCCGTGCACCGCCCGGAGATCCAGCGCATCGTGGACGAGCGGATCGACGCCATGCTCGCCCAGGGGCCGCCCGCCGACCTGATGCCCGCCTTCGCCGCGCCGATCCCGATGATGGTGGTCTGCGCCTTCCTCGGCGTCCCGTACGAGGACCGGGAGCACTTCGAGAAACCGGCCCGGGACCTGTTCGACCCCGGCCGTGCCGACGCGGCGATGGAGGAGCTGTCCGGCTACCTGGCGCGGCTGGTCGGCGAGCGCCGGTCCGAGCTGCGCGGCGGCCTGCTCGCCGACCTGATGGACGACCGGGTCGCGGGCGGCGCCATGGCGGTCGACGAGGCGATCCAGTTCGCCTTCGCGATCCTCGTCGCGGGCACCGTCACCTCCACGAGCGCCATCGCGCTCGGCACGCTGGCCCTGCTCGACACCCCCGGTCAGTACGCCGCGCTGCGCGACGACCCGGACCTGATCCCCGGCGCGGTCGACGAGATCCTCCGGCACGTGTCGCTGGTCGAGCAGCTCGCCCGCGTCGCCACCGAGGACGTCGAGGTCGCCGGCCAGGTCGTCCGGGCGGGGGACGGCCTGCTGGTCAGCTTCGCCGCGGCCAACCTGGACCCGAGCGTGACGTCCCACCCGGGCGAGTTCGACGTGACCCGCCCGCCGGACCACCACTTCGCCTTCGGGTACGGGCTGCACCGCTGCCTCGGCCACAACCTGGCCCGGCTGGAACTGGAGATCGTGTTCCGCTCGCTGACCGAGCGGTTCCCGGGGCTGCGTCCCGCCGTCCCGGTCGCGGAGATCCCCGCCTTCAACGACGCCACCGTGCAGAAGCTGCTGGCGTTCCCGGTCACCTGGTGAGGAGCGTCATGCAGGAACGACAACCGATCGCGGTGATCGGGCTCGGATACGTGGGCCTGTGCGTGGCCGCGGCGCTCGCCGAGTCGGGGTTCGACGTCGTCGGCGTGGACAAGGCCGCCGGCCTGGTCGACGACCTGGGCCGGGGGGTGGTCCGCTCCCGGGAGCCCGGCGTGGCGGACACCGCGCGCCGCGCCCTGTCCGAGGGGCGCCTGCGCGCCACGACCGACTACGCGGCCGTCGCGGACGCCGAGGTCGTCGTCATCACGGTCGGGACCCCGGTCACCCCCGACCTGAAGCTGGCGGACGCGCAGCTCCGCGGGGCCTGCACGGAACTGGCCCGGCACCTGCGCGCCGGGCAGCTCGTGATCTGCAAGAGCACCGTCCCGCCCGGGACGACCCGGGACCTGGTGCTGCCGCTGCTGGAGGGCGGCGGCCTGGAGGCGGGCCGGGACTTCCGGCTGGCCTTCTGCCCCGAGCGGCTGGCCGAGGGCACGGCGCTGGCCGACCTGCGGGCCCTGCCGATCGTGGTCGGCGGGCTCGACGAGCGCAGCACCGCCGAGGCCGCGGAGTTCTGGCAGAAGTCCCTGAACGTCCCGGCCATCCCGCAGGACACGCTGGAGGCCGCCGAGATCGTCAAGCTGGCCGACAACTGGTGGATCGACCTGAACATCGCGCTGGCCAACGAGCTGGCCAGGTTCTGCTCGCTGTTCGGGGTGGACGTCCTGGACGTCATCTCCGCGGCCAACTCCATCAAGAAGGGCAACGGCAACGTCAACATCCTGCTGCCCAGCGTCGGCGTCGGCGGGTCGTGCCTGACCAAGGACCCGTGGATGGTCTGGCAGACCGCCGCGCGGCACGGCCTGACCGTCCGCACCCCCGAGGTCGGACGGCTGTCCAACGACGAGATGCCCGCCTACACCGCGCGGCTCGTCCTCGACGACCTCGCCGAGCGGGGCCTCGACCCGAAGACCGCGACGGTCGCGGTGCTCGGCCTGGCGTTCAAGAACAACACCGGCGACCTGCGGGAGACCCCGGTGAAGGGCGTGGTCGACGAGCTGGCCGCGGCCGGGGTGCGGCTGCGGGCGTACGACCCGATGGTGGAGCCCGACCAGGCCGAGGAGCTGTTCGGGCTGCGGCCCGGCGACTCCCTGACCGAGACCGTCCGGGGCGCCGACTGCGTCGCCGTCCTCGCGCTCCACAAGGAGTTCGAGGACATCGACTTCGCCGCGCTGCCCGTCGCCGACTCCTGCCTGGTGCTGGACGGACGCGCCTACTACCCGAAGGAGAAGATCGCGATGCTGCGCGAACTCGGCTACCGCTACCGGGGGATCGGCCGATGAGCGGGACCCGCGTCGTCGTCACCGGCGGGTCCGGGTTCGTCGGGAGCCACCTGGTCGAGAGCCTGCTCGCCCGCGGCCACGAGGTGACCGTGTTCGACGGGGCCGCGCCGCCGCCGGACGGCGGAGGCGACCTGGTCGAGCACGTCCGCGGGGACGTCCGGGACCCGGACGCGCTGGCCAGGGCCGTCCGGCCCGGCGTGGACGTCGTCTACCACCTGGCCGCGATGGTCGGCGTCGACCAGTACCTCGCCAAGCCGCTGGAGGTCATCGACGTCAACTTCACCGGGACCCGCAACGTCCTGGAGCTGGCCGCGAAGGCCGGGTCCCGGGTCGTGGTCGCGAGCACCAGCGAGGTGTTCGGCAAGAACCCCGACGTCCCCTGGCGCGAGGACGGCGACCGGGTCCTCGGCCCGACCACCGCCGACCGCTGGACGTACTCGTCCAGCAAGGCGCTCACCGAGCACCTCACCTTCGCCTTCGCCAAGGCCCACGGGCTGGACGCGAGCGTGGTCCGGTACTTCAACGTCTACGGCCCGCGCCAGCGTCCCGCGTACCTCGTCAGCCGCAGCCTGCACCGGGCGCTCAACGGCCTGCCGCCGGTCGTGTACGACCAGGGCCGGCAGACCCGCTGCTTCACCTACGTCGCCGACGTCGTCGCGGGCACCGTCCTCGCGGGCACGCACCCGGACGCGATCGGCGACGTCTTCAACATCGGCAGCATGACCGAGACGACCATCGCCGAGGCCGTGCGGCTCATCGCGTCGCTCACCGGCTCGGCCGCGCCCGTGCCCGTGGACACGGCCACCGCGCTCGGCTCGGCCTACGAGGACCTGCCCCGGCGCGTCCCGGACAACACCAAGGCCCGCAAGGTCCTCGGCTGGGACTGCGGCACGACGCTGCCGGAGGGCCTGGCCAAGACCGTCGCATGGGCCCGCGCCAACCCGTGGTGGCTGGAGCAGTCCGACAGCGGCGCCGCCTGAGCGCCCGGAACGCGTTCGGAGACCGGAAGGAGAGTTCGGTGGGGGAAATGGTGCACGTCCCGGGAGGGACGTTCCAGCAGGGGTCGCCCCCGTGGCTGCTGGACCTGCTCGAGGCCAGTGACCAGCCGCTTCCCCGCATCTGGTTCGCCGACGAGACGCCCCAGCACACCCGCGTCCTGGAGCCCTACCGGATCGACCGGCACCCCGTCACGGTCGCCGAGTTCGCCGAGTTCGCCGAGCGCACCGGCCATGTCACCGACGCCGAGGAACGCGGGTTCGGGCTCGTCTACACCGAACGGGGCTGGCGGGAGCTCGACGGCGTGAGCTGGCGGGCGCCGGGCGGCCCGGGCACCTCGTCCAAGGGCATGGGCGACCACCCGGTCGTCCACGTCTCCTGGCTCGACTGCGTGAGCTACGCCGAGTGGGCGGGCAAGCGTCTGCCGACCGAGTCCGAGTGGGAGTTCGCGGCGCGCGGCGGCCCGGAGTTCCGGATCTGGCCGTGGGGCGACACCTGGGATGTCCGCAACGCCAACACCGCCGAGTTCCACGCGGGCGCGCTCAACGCCCTCGGCGGCTGGAAGGCGTGGTGGGAGGCGACCTGCGCCGAGGACGGCCCGATCCCCCGCACGACCCCGGTCGGCGCCTTCTCCAAGGGCGGCGACAGCCCCTTCGGCTGCGCCGACATGGGCGGAAACGTCTACGAGTGGACGTCGACGCTCTCCCACCTCTACGACGACGCCACCGAGTGCGACCCCAGCGTCCAGGCGGCCATGGGCCGCTACCGGGTCATCCGCGGGGGCTCCTGGATGAACTTCCGCCACCAGACCCGGTGCAGCGAGCGCATGCACGGCGACCCGACCGGCTGGTCGTCCTTCGCGCACGGCTTCCGCTGCGCGAAGGACGCCTGAACAGGGACGCCTGAAGAGGGACGCCTGAGCAAGGACGCCTGACCGCGCCCCGAGACGAACGAGGAGACCGATGATCAGGATTCTCATCCCCTCGGTGTGGAGCCCCGACGGCCGCACCGCCTTCGAGGGCGCCGAGGGACCCCTGCCCGACGTCGTCCGGCGCTTCGCCGACGACCACCCCTGGATCGCGGGACGGCTGTTCGGCCCGGACGGCGCGCCCCTGCTCCACGTCAACCTCGTCGTCGACGACGAGCTCGTCCCCCGGCGGAGCCGGGACGCCGCGGTCGTCGGCGCCGGGAGCACCGTCACCATCCTCGCGCCGATGGCGGGGGGCTGACCGTGCGCCGGATCGTCCTGGAACGGCAGGGTCCGCCGGACGTCATGCGCGTCGCGGACGCCGCCGAGCCCGAACCGGGCGACGGCGAGGTCCTGGTGCGGGTGACGGTCTCCGGGGTCAACGTCGTCGACCTGTTCCAGCGGTCGGGCGCCTACCGCGTCGCGCTCCCCTTCACGCCCGGCATGGAGGGCGCCGGCGTGGTGCTGCGCACGGGCCCGGGCGTCACGGGCGTGCGTCCCGGCGCCCGCGTCGGATGGGCGGTGCCCTCGGCGTCCTACGCCACGCACTGCGCCGTCCCCGCCGACCGCCTGATCCCCCTCCCCGACGACGTCACGGACGAGGACGCCGTCGCCGCGCTCGTCCAGGGGATGACCGCGCACATGCTCGCCGTCGACGTCGTCCCGCTGAAGGAGGGCGACACCTGCCTCGTGCACGCGGCGGGCGGCGGCGTCGGCGGGCTGCTCTGCCGGCTCGCCGTGCTGCGCGGCGCGCGGGTGATCGGCACGGCCTCCGGCCCCGCGAAGGCGAAGGCCGCCGAGGAGTCCGGCGCCGGGGACGTCGTCGACTACTCCGACGGCGTGTTCGCCGACCGCGTCCTCGCGCTCACCGGCGGACGCGGCGTGGACGTGGTCTACGACGCCGTCGGCCGCGACACCTTCGACCAGGGCCTGGCCTGCCTGCGCCCGCGCGGCACGTTCGTGTCGTACGGCCAGACCGGCGGGCCCGTCGGGGCCGTGGACCTCGGCGCGCTCCAGGGCTCGCTGTTCCTCACCAAACCGTCCCTCGGACGGTACGACCGCACCCCCGAGCTGGTGCGCCGCCGCGCCGCCGCCGTCCTCGGGCTGGTGCGCGAGGGGACGCTGCGCCCGCGCGTCCACGGCGTCCACGCGCTGGAGGACGCCCCCGCCGCGCACCGGGCCGTCGAGTCCCGGGAGGCGGCGGGCAAGGTGCTCCTGTCCCCCGCGTCCTGAGGTCCCGGGCGTCCCGTCCCTAGTCGCAGCCCTCGAACTGGGGGACGGCGACCACCGACAGGTCCAGACCGGAGCCGCCGAACCAGCGGCGCAGGGACCTGGCCATCGAGCCGTCCTGGTACATCCGGGTGATCGCCTTGTTGACGGCCTCGCAGCCGTCCGGGTCGCCGGGGCGCATGCCGATGCCGGTGCGCTGTTCCCCGAACCGCGCGCCGAGCAGCCGGAACGCCGTGCCCTGCTGGTTGCGGAGCCCGGCCAGGATGGTGTCGTTCGTGGTGATCGCGTCGATCCTGCCGTCCCGGAGCATCGCGGTGCACTGCGCGTACCCGTCGGTCCGCACCGGCACCGCCGGGACGCGCAGCCCCTTGATGACCAGGTCGGACGCGCCCGCGCCCTTGACCGCGCAGATCGGGCGCCCGGCGAGGTCGTGCACGTTCTGGATGCGCCGCTCGCCGGAGCGGACGAGGATGTCCTGGTAGGACGGCACGTACGGCCCGGCGAAGGCGATCCGCGCCTTCCAGTCCGCCCGCACCCAGTACGTGAGGATCATGTCGACGCTCCTGTCCTTCAGCAGGAGCCGCTCGCGGTCCGCGGCCGCCGCCGGGACGATCCTGACGCGTTTCCCGAGGGCCTTCGCGACGTAGGCGGCGACGTCCACGTCCAGGCCCTCGAACGTGCCGTCGCGCCGGCGTCCGCCGATCCCCGGCAGGTCCGGCCGCACCCCGGCGACCAGGGTCTCCTTCGCGAGCAGACCGGACTCGGCCCGCGCGTAGGGCAGGCAGCCGGTCACGGCCGTGCCCGCCGCCAGGCACGCCGCCACCGTCCATGCCGCCGCCGGCCACGCCGCCGCCGGCCGCGCCGCGCGTCCGGGCATGATCACTCTCCGCATGGCGCGCACGCTAGCAACGCCAAGGGACTCACAACGGAAGAACGGCCACAAAGGGACGTTCAGCGCCCGTCCAGGGCGACCAGGTCGATCCGGCCCGCGAGCAGCGCGAGGTGGATCCGGGCTGACCAGGAGTCCTCGTCGGCGTCCAGGCCGGGGCCGTCCCGCCAGTCGGCGGGCACGCGGACCGCGACCGGCGTCCCGGACTCGGCGCGGAGCGCGGACGCGTACCGCAGTGTCTCGTGCCAACACTCCCAGGGCGGCGCCCCGGCGCCGACGACGATCACGTCCGCGTCCGCGCCGACGCCGGCGTTCGGGACCGAAAGGATGTCGTCCTCGCTCCAGTCCGGGTCGTCCGGGCACTCCGGTTCGCGCAGGCGCAGGCCCGGGGCGGGCAGGGAGAGCAGGCGGTTCGGGAGGGCCGCCGGGCCCAGGCGGAACGGCGTGTCCACCGCGTGGCGGGCGGCGTCCGGACGGCCGTCGCCCGCCCGCCGGCGGAACGCCGCCTCCGCCTCGGCGAGCCGGTCCGGGCAGCGGCGGCGCAGCGCGGCGAGCGTCATGGCGGGCGTCCGCGTCAGGAAGTGCAGGCCGAACTCCTCGGCGGGCAGGTCCAGGCGGCGTCCGAAGCCCTCCCACCAGCGCATGCTCGGCGCGGCGAGGCGCTGCGTGCGCTCGACGGGTCCGCGCCGCGCCCGCTCGTAGGCGTCGAACGCCTCCGCCCGGTCCCGATGCCCGCTCAGCGCCGTGGCCAGCGCGATCGCGTCCTCCAGGGCGAGCTTGGTCCCGGACCCGACCGTGAAGTGCGCGGTGTGCGCGGCGTCGCCGAGCAGCACCGTGTTCCCGACCGACCAGCGCCGGTTGGTCACCACGGTGAAGCGGCTCCACCGGTTCCGGTCGCCGACCAGCTTCCGCCCGCCGAGGTGCTCGGCGAACACCTCGCTCAGCATGCCGAGCCGGTCGTCGCCGAGCGGCCCGGACGCGTTGCCGCCGAACCCGGCCGCGCGCCACGTCGCCTCGTCGGTCTCCACCACCACCGTCGCGCCCGCGTCGGCGTGCGGGTAGCAGTGCGCCGCCATCGGCCCGTACGGCGTCCGGACGAACGCGAAGGACGTGCGGGGCTCGAACGGCGCGTCCGTCCCCAGCCACACGAAGCGCGCGGCTCCGGTCAGGGTGGTGGTCCCGAACCCGGCGGCGCGGGCGGTCCGGTGGGCGGACGCGGCGCCGTCCGCGAGCGCGACGACGTCCGCGTCGGACAGCGTCTCCGGCGGAACCGCGCGGCGGTAGCGGATGCGGGCGCCGACGGCCTCGGCCTGCTCCCGCAGGATCGTCAGCAGCGTGTGCCGGGAGATGCTCGCCACCTCGAAGCCGTCGTAGCGCAGCGTCCTGCCGGGCAGCGCGATGTCGATCCCCGACAGGGGCAGGCTCGCCCCGACGATCCGCCGGTGCGTGTCCGGGTCGGCCCCGGCGATCCCGCCGAGCGTCCGCGCCGACAGGGTGACGCCGAAGCCGGACGCCTCCCCCGGCTCGCCGCGCTCGTACACCTCGACCTCGGCGCCCGGCAGCAGCAGGCCGACCATGCGCGCCGTGAGGAGGCCCGCCGGACCGGCCCCCACGACCGCCACCCGCCGCGGCCCCGCGCCGCTCCCCCGGCCCGATCTCCTGTCCGGTCCCGTTTCCGCTCCCGTGCCCGCTCCCGTGCCCACTTCCATGGCGACCCCCTTGCCGATTCCCGGCCCCGTCTCCTGCCCAATGATCCGTACCGGGAGCGGCGGCCGGAACCGCCGGAGCACCGCATTTCTCAAGGTGCCGGGCCCGGACGGCCGAACCGACCATGAGGTCGTCCCCTATCCGTTCGTTGCTCAGGCCGCTCCCGGGCCCCGCCCGGTGAACGTCCGGAAAGGCTGTCGGCTGATGGACTCACGCGAACCCGTCGCCATCATCGGGATGGCCTGTCGCTTCGCGGGAGGGGTGAGCTCGCCCGACGGGTTCTGGACGCTCCTCCGCGAGGGCGGCACCACCTCCGGAGACCTCCCCGAAGGACGGTGGGACTGGTACTCCGCCCAGGGACCGGACCACGCCGCCGCCGTCCGGGACACCCCCGGACGCGGGTCCTACCTCGACGACGTGGCGGGCTTCGACGCCGACTTCTTCGGCATCACGCCCCGTGAGGCCGCGCTGATGGACCCGCAGCAGCGGATCATCCTGGAACTCTCCTGGGAGGCCCTGGAACACGCGGGCGTCCCCCCGCACACCCTGGCCGGAACCGACGCCGGGGTGTTCATGGGGGTCGGCGCGGACGACTACGGCCGCCGGCTGCTCGAGGACCTGCCGCGGATCGAGGCGTGGTCGGGCATCGGCGGCGCGTACTGCGCCGTGTCCAACCGGGTCTCGCACGTGCTCGACCTGCGCGGGTCGAGCATGTCCGTCGACACCGCCTGCTCGTCGTCGCTGGTGGCCGTCCACCTGGCGGCGCAGGCGCTGCGGGCGGGCGAGTGCCCGGTGGCGCTCGCGGGCGGCGTCCTGGTCGTGGCGGCGCCCGGCCTGACGCGCGTCCTTTCCGCGGCGGGCGCGATCTCGCCGGACGGGCGCAGCAAGTCGTTCCAGGCCGACGCCGACGGGTACGGCCGGGGCGAGGGCGGCGGGGTCGTCGTCCTCAAGCTGCTGAGCGACGCGCGCCGCGACGGCGACCGGGTCCTCGCCGTCCTGCGCGGCAGCGCCGTCCACCAGGACGGCCGGACGAACGGCATCATGGCGCCCGACGCCGCCGCCCAGGCGCACCTGCTGCGCCGGACGTACGCGGGCGCGGGCATCGACCCGGCCTCGGTGTCCTTCGTGGAGGCCCACGGCACCGGGACGCGCGTCGGGGACCCGCTCGAGGCGGCGGCGCTCGCCGAGGTCTTCGGCGCGGACCGCCCCGCCGGGCGGCCGCTGCTCATCGGCTCGGCCAAGCCCAACGTCGGGCACCTGGAGGCGGGCGCGGGCATGGCGGGCCTGATCAAGGCCGTCCTGGCGCTCCGCCACCGCGAGATCCCGCCGAACCCCGGGTTCACCGAACCGAACCCGGCCATCCCCTGGGACACCGCCGGGCTGCGGGTCGTGGACGAGCCGACGCCCTGGCCGGACGGCGACGGCCCCCGGCGCGCGGGCGTCTCGGGCTACGGGTACGGCGGCACGATCGCGCACGTCATCCTCGAAGAGGCCGAGGAGGAGCCGGTCCACGACGCGGCCGACGCCGACGCCGACGCCGCGCCCGACGCCGGCGACCTACGGTTGTACCCGGTCTCGGCGGCGTCGGCCGAGACGCTGGCCCGCCGGGCCGCCGACCTCGCCGACCATGTCGAGAGCCCGTCGTCCGGGTCGCTCCGCGATCTCGGCCACACCCTCGCGCTCCGCCGGACGCACCTGTCCCACCGGGCCGCCGTGGTCGCGTCCGGCCGCGCGGAACTCGCCGCCGGGCTGCGCGCGCCCGCCGTCACCGGGACCGCCGGATCCGCCGGGCACGGCCTGGTGTGGGTGTTCTCCGGCCACGGCTCGCAGTGGGTGGGCATGGCCGCCCGCACGCTCGCGGACGACCCGGACTTCGCCGCCGTCCTGCGCGAGCTCGACCCCGTCTTCCGCGAGGAGATCGGCTTCGCCCCGACCGAGGTCATCGAGCGGGGCCTCCCGCTGCCCGTGGACGTCGCCCAGCCGATGATCTACGCGGTGCAGGTCGCGCTGGCCGCGTCCTGCCGGGCCGCCGGGATCCGGCCGGACGCCGTCGTCGGGCACTCGGTGGGCGAGATCGCCGCCGCCGTCACCGCCGGGGCCCTGACCGAAGAGCAGGGCGCGCGGCTGGTCTGCCGCCGCTCGCTGCTGCTGCGGCGGGTGGCCGGGCAGGGCGCCATGATCATGGTCGCGCTGCCGCCCGAGGAGGTCGAAGGGCTGCTCGGCGACCGGGCGGACCTGGCCGTCGCCGTCGCGGCCGCGCCCCGCTCCACGGTGGTGTCCGGTGTCCCGGCGGCGGTGGAGGACCTGGCCGGACGGCTGCGGGCCGACGGCGTGGCCGTCCGCGAGGTCGACTCCGACGTCGCCTTCCACAGCCCGTCCATGGATCCCCTGCTCGCCGACCTGGAGGCCGCGGCGTCCGACCTGACGCCGCGCGCGCCCGAGATCCCCCTGTACACGACCGCGCTGGACGACCCGCGCTCCACCGCGCCGCGCGACGGCGCCTACTGGGCCGCCAACCTGCGCGGGACGGTCCGGTTCGCGCACGCGATCGCCGCCGCCGCCGAGGACGGCCACCGGACGTTCCTGGAGGTCGCGCCGCATCCCGTGGTGGAGCACTCCATCAACGAGACGCTGGAGGGCGCCGACGGCCTGTGCACCGCCCACACCATGCGCCGCAGCCGTCCCGAACGGCGGACGCTGCTGGAGAGCATCGCCGTCCTGTACGCGCACGGCGCGCCGGTCGACTGGCGGGCGCTGTGGCCCGAGGGCCGTCCGGCGGACCTGCCCCCGGCGCCGTGGCGGCACCGCCCGTACTGGATCGAGGAGGACGGCGCGGCCGCCGTGGCGCGGGTGGCCGAACGGCACGACCCGGTGAGCCACACGCTGCTCGGCGGGCGCACCAGCGTGCACGGCTCGACCCCGGCCACGGTCTGGCTGACCTCGCTGGACCGCGAGACGCGCCCCTATCCCGGCGACCACCCGGTGCGCGAGGTCGAGATCGTCCCGGCCGCCGTGCTGCTGAACACCTTCCTCACCGCCGCCTCGTCCGCGGGCGGACGGCCGGACCTGACCGGCGTCCACCTGCACGTGCCCGTCACCCTCACCCGGCCCCGCGAGGTGCAGATCGTCCTCCAGGACGGCATGCTCCGGCTGTCGTCGCGGATCGTCGACAGCACCCCCGACGACCGGGCCTGGGTCACCCACACGACCGCGACCGCCGAGACCCGCTCCGAGCCGCTCGCCGCGTCCGCCGCCGCGCCGCCACCCGCCCCCGGGACGGAGCCACCCCCCGGGCACGGGACGGAGCTGCCGTCCGCGTACGTGGTCGACCGGCTCGCGACGCTGGGCGTCGCGGCGATGGGGTTCCACTGGGAGCTGCCGCGGATCCTGCGGGAGGACGGGCGGCTCGCCGTGACCGTCCAGGTCGGGACGGGCGAGGACGCGCCGTCCACGTGGGCGCCGCTGCTCGACGCGGCGCTGTCGGCCGCCTCGGTGGCGTTCTCCGGCGACCCCGTCCTGCGGATGCCGGCGCACGTCCACCGGGTCGCCCTGGACGGGGCCAGCCCGGCGCGCGCCCTGGTCCTGGTCCGGGTGACGGGCGAGGACACGGTCGACGTCGAGATCCGCGACACCGCCGGCACGGTCGTCGCCCGGCTGGACCGGCTGCGCTACGGCGTCCTGGAGGGCGACACCGCCGTCCTGACCAGCCCGCGCCGCCTGGTGCACGAGCTCGTCTGGCGTCCGCTGCCCGAGCCCCCGGCGCCGGGCCGGACCCGGGTCGTCCTCGTCGGCCCGGACACCGCCCTGCTCGGCCGGATCAGCGAGCGGCTGGGCGCGGCCGGGGTCCCCTTCCGGGTCGCGGCCGCCCCCGAGGACCTGCGGGACGCCGAGCTCGCGGGCGGCCACACGGTCGTCGTCGTCCCGCCGCTCGGGCCGTCCTCCGACACCGACGAGGCGGCGGTCGGCGCGGCCTGGCTGCTCGCCCGGACGGCCCGGCGGCTCGCGGACTCCGGCCTGGCGGCGCCCGCCCGGCTCTGGTGCGCGACCCAGGGCGTCCGGGAGAGCGACGAGGAACGGTCGCTCGGCCACAGCGCGCTGTGGGGACTCGGCCGGATCATCGGCGGCGAGCACCCCGAGTTCTGGGGCGGGGTCGTCGACATCGGCGGGTCGCCCCGCGACGTCCCGGCCCTGGTCGACATCGTCGCGTCGCCGCCGGGCGACGACGTGGTCGTGGTCCGCGACGGCGAACCGTCCGTCGCGCGGCTCCGGCTGCTGGAGGGCGACCCGGTGCGGCCGCCGCTGACCTGCCGCCCGGACGGCACGTACCTGATCACCGGCGGGCTCGGCACGCTCGGCCTGGAGGTCGCCCGGTGGCTGGCCGACCGGGGCGCGCGGCGGCTCGTCCTCGTCGGGCGCCGCTCGCTGCCGCCCCGCGACACCTGGCAGGACCTGACCGAGCCCGCCGAGGCCGCGCGGGTCGATGCGATCCTGGAGATGGAGCGGCTCGGCGTCACCGTCGCGACCGTCGCGCTCGACATCGCCGACGCCGAGGCCGCGCGGAAGCTGCTGTCGCCCGCCGCGCTCGGCCTGCCGCCGATCCGCGGGGTCGTGCACGCGGCGGGCGTGCTGGACGACCGCACGCTCCGGTCGCTGGACGAGGAGTCGCTGCGGACCGTCATGCGGCCGAAGGTGAAGGGCGCGCTCGTCCTGCACGAGCTGTTCCCGCCGGGGACGCTCGACCACTTCGTCCTCTTCTCCTCCTGCGGGCAGCTCCTCGGCCTTCCCGGCCAGGCCGCCTACGCCGCGGGCAACGCCTTCCTGGACGCGCTCGCCGCGCACCGGCGGGCCGCCGGGGACACCGCCACGACCAGCTTCGGCTGGACGTCCTGGCGCGGGCTCGGCATGTCCACCTCCTCGGCCGTCATCGACGCCGAGCTCGCCGCCCGCGGCACCTCCGACATCAGCGCCACCGAGGCGTTCAGCGCGTGGTGGCTCGCCGGACGGCACGCGCTGTCGTACGCGGCCGTGCTCCGGACCATCCCGCTCGGGCCGGGCGACCGCAGGCCGCCGCTGCTGAGCGAGCTCGACGACGCGCCGCCCGAACCGTCCGGCACGGCCGCCGACGCCTCGCCCTGGGAGGGGCTCGACCCGGACGCGCTGCACGACTTCCTCGTCGAGGAGGTGCGGCGGCAGGTCGCGGAGGAGACCCGGCTGTCGGTGGACGACGTGGACGCCGACCGTCCGGTGGCGGAGATGGGCGTCGACTCGGTCATGACCGTACGGATCCGGCGCGGGATCGAGCGCCGGTTCCGCGTCCCGCTCCCCGCGACCCTCTTCTGGGACCGGCCGACGGTCGAGGCCGTCGCGCGGCTGCTCGCCGAGCTGCTCGGCCCCGGGCCGGAGGGCACGCAGTGACCACAGAAGGAACACGGTGATGAGGCATCCGATCGTCCCCTGGCCCTCCGACGCCGCCGCGACCTACCGGGAGGCGGGATGCTGGCGCGGCCGCCCCCTCGGCGCCTTCCTGTGGGACGCCGCCGACCGCCACCCCACCCGGACGGCCCTGGTGGACGGCGGCACCCGCCTGACCCATCTCGACGTGGCCGAGCGCGCGGACCGGCTGGCGGAGGGGCTCGCCGGTCTCGGGCTGGAGCGCGGCGACGGCGTCCTCGTGCAACTGCCCAACTCGTGGGAGTTCGTCGTCGTCACGATGGCGTGCTTCCGGCTGGGCCTGGTCCCGGTCATGATGCTCCTGCCGCACCGCGAGTACGAGCTGACCTCGATCGCCGAGCACGTCGGGGCGCGGGCCCTGCTGGTCCCGTCCCGGTGGCGGGACTTCGACCACGAGGCGCTGGCGCACCGCGTCGCCGCCCGGGTGCCGTCGCGTCCGCGGGTCCTGACGACGGGCGAGCCGGCGCGTCCGGACAGCGTCGCGCTCCGTCCGCTGATGGAGGGACGGGACGAGAGCGCCGAGGGCAGGGGCGGCGTCGCCGAACGCCGTGCCCGGCTGGACGCGCGGGCCCCGTCGCCGTCCGGGCCCGCGCTGTTCCTGCTGTCCGGCGGGACGACGGGCCTGCCCAAGCTGATCAGCCGGACCCACGACGACTACGCGTACAACATCCGCCGCGTCTCCGCCGTCTGCGGCCTCGACGCCGAGACCGTGTACCTCGCCGTCCTGCCCGCCGGGCACAACTTCCCGCTGGCCAACCCGGGCATCCTCGGCACGCTGATGGCCGGCGGACGGGTGGTCCTGCTGCCCTCCCCTCGGCCCGCCGCCGTGTTCGCGGCGGTCGAGGCGGAGCGGGTCACGGTCACCGCGGCCACCCCGGCGATCGCCCTGCGCTGGACGGAGGAGGCGCCGGACTCCGGACGCGACCTGTCCAGCCTCCTCTTCGTCCAGGTGGGCGGCTCCATGCTCTCGCCCGAGGTCGCCGCCCGCATCGGGCCCGCGCTCGGCTGCCGCCTGCAGCAGATGTACGGCATGGCCGAGGGCCTCATCTGCTGCCTGCCGTACGACATGCTCGACGACGAGGCCGCCCGCGCCACGCAGGGCCCGCCCATCAGCCCGTACGACGAGCTCAAGGTGGTCGGACGGGACGGAACACCCGTTCCGCCGGGCGGTGTCGGCGAGCTGCTGACCCGGGGCCCGTACACGCCGCGCGGCTACTACGCGGCCCCCGAGCAGAACGCCGTCTCCTTCACCGCCGACGGCTGGTACCGCACGGGCGACCTCGTCCGGATCACCCCCGAGGGCCGGGTCGTGGTCTGCGGACGGGTGAAGGACCTCATCAACCGGGGCGGCGAGAAGATCGCGCCGGGCGAGGTCGAGGTGCTCGTCCAGGAGATCCCCGCGGTGGCCGAGGCCGCCGTCCTCGGGCTCCCGGACCCGGTGCTCGGCGAGCGGGTGTGCCTGGTCGTCCGCGTCCACCCGGGGCGCTCGCTGACCCTCACGGGCGTCCGCGCGGCGCTGACCGCGCGGGGCATCGCCGCGTTCAAGCACCCCGACCGGCTCGTGGTCCTCGCCGACCTGCCGCACACCCCCCTGGGCAAGCCCGACAAGAACGCCCTGCGCGCCCTCCTGGACCAGGGGACCGCCGCATAGGGCCGCTGCAGCGAACCACCGAGTGGGGGAATCCCGGGGCGGCCGCACGGGGTACGGCCGCCCCGGGTGCTCGGGGCGGGGCGGACGTCAGCCGCCGGGAGCGGGCTCCAGGTCCATCTCGCCGATGTCGCCGGCGTCCTCGACGGGGACGTCCTCGCGCTTCGCCAGTCCGCTCGGCAGCCAGACGAGGCGGCCCATGTCGAGCGTCAGCGCCGTCACCAGCACCGAACGCACGACGAAGGTGTCCAGCAGGATGCCGATCGAGACCGCCGCGCCCATCTCGATGAACGAGATCACCGGCACGGTCGTCAGCACCGCGAAGGTGCCCGCCAGGACGAGGCCGGCCGAGGTGATCACGCCGCCGGTCGCGGTCAGCCCGGTCAGGGCCGCCCGCCGGGTGCCGAGCCGCCGCGCGTCCTCGCGCACGCGCGTCATGAGGAAGATGTTGTAGTCCACGCCGAGGGAGACGAGGAACACGAACACCAGCAGCGGGAACGAGGTGTCGGTCGCCTTGAACCCGAACACGTCGTGGAACAGCACCGAGCTGATCCCGATCGCGGCCAGGTACGACAGGACGACCGTCCCGATCAGCACCAGCGGCGCGACCAGCGCGCGCAGCAGCAGCGTCAGGACCACCATGACCGCCAGGAGCACGAGCGGGATCAGCAGCAGCGTGTCGTGGTCGTAGGCGCTGTTGGTGTCCTTGGTGAGCGCGGTCTGGCCGCCGACCTTCGCGTCCGCGCCGCCGATCGCGTGCACGGCGGTGCGCAGCCGGGAGACGGTGTCGAACGCCGCGCGGGTGTCGGGCTGGGCCCGCAGCGTCCCTTCGAGGTAGACCAGCCCGTCCTTCTGGACGGGCTCGGTCGTCGACGCGATCCCCCGGTCCCCGCTCAGCGCCTGCCGCAGCCGGGACGCCGCCCCCGCGTTGCCGATCACCACGACGGGCTGGCCGTTCTGGCCCGCCGCGTAGTGCCGGGCGAGGACCTCCTGGCCGAGCACCGAGCGCGGCTTGTCGAGGAAGGAGTCCTGGGACGCCAGGCCGGTCGCGTGGACCTGGAAGAGGCCGAACGACAGGAAGCCCAGCACGACGGCGGTGCCGATCCAGATCGCGCGGGGCCGCCGCGCGATGCGGGTCCCGGCGCGCGCCCACAGCCGGGCGCTGGTGACCTCGTCCGACCCGACCAGCGGCTTCCTCGGCCAGAAGATCCACCGGCCGAAGATGACGAGCAGGGCGGGCATCAGGGTCAGGGAGATGACCAGGCCGACGACGATGCCGATCGCCAGCACCGGGCCGAGCCCGGCGGTGTTGTTCATCTGCGCGAACTGGAGGCAGAGCAGCGCGACCGAGACGGTGGCGGCGCTCGCCACGATCGGCGGGGCGGCGCGGCGCAGCGCGACGGCCATCGCCACGTGCCGGTCGGCGTGCCGCCGCAGCTCCTCGCGGTACCGCGAGAGCAGTAGCAGGGCGTAGTCGGTGCCCGCGCCGAACACGAGCACCAGGAGGAAGGCCGTGTCCTGGGCGTTGACCGTGAGCCCGGCGTGTTTGGCCAGCAGGTAGATGAAGCCCTGCGAGCCGGTCAGCGCGAGCATCGCGCACAGGAAGGGCAGGATCCACAGCACCGGGCTGCGGTAGGCGAACAGCAGGATCACGACGACGACGAGGATCGTGCCGAGCAGCTGCGTGGAGTTGAGGCCCGAGTACGCGTGGGTGGTGTCGGCGACGTAGGTGCCCATGCCCGCGAGGTGCACCGACATGCCCCCGCCGCCGGTCCCGGTGATCTTCTCGACCCCGTCGACCCGCTTGACGATCTTGGACGAGCCGTCCTTGCCCATCGTGATCGGCACGACGGTCTGCAGCGCCTTGCCGTCGGACGAGGCGATCGGCCCGGTGACCGGCCCCGCGACGCCCTCGGCGCCGGCGAGCGCCTTCGCGTCCGCCGCGGCCTTGGCCTGGTCCGCGGGGGTGATCCCGGACGTCCGCTCGTAGACGACGACCGCGGGCACGTCGTCCCCGTTCTGGAACCGCTTCTGGAGGTTCAGGACCCGGGTGGCCTCCGCCTTCCCCGGAAGCCACTGCGCGTAGTCGTTGTTCTCGGCGCTCGTGAGCTTCCCGGCCAGCGGCCCGACCACGATCATCGTCAGCAGGAGCCAGGCCACCAGGACGACCCATTTGCTCCATCTGCCGCAAACGAACCGGGTGACCCCGTTCTCTCTGTCCATGCACGCTCCGTCCGCGAAGCTCACTCAGGGGGGTGGGTACCTGTAAGACGGCACGCCCCCCGGAAACTCACCGCCCCCGCGCCCCTGGCTTTTGAGCACTTCAGAGCAATCCACGAGGTGCGCGGTGACCACCCCCCAACGGACGATGTCCGGGAATGCTCCGACCCGTGCCCGAGTAGCCCGTGTCCGAAGGAGAACCGATGCGCGTTCTGTTCACGATCTATCCCAACTCGCTCGCGCACCTCTACCCGGTCGTGCCGCTCGCGTGGGCGCTCCAGAGCGCCGGGCACGAGGTCCGGGTGGCGGCGCACCACAGCGCCGCGGAGCAGATCATCACCACCGGCCTGTCCCCCGTGGCGCTCGGCGACCCCGACACGCCGGAGGTGCGGCTGACCGACGGCGCCAAGCCGCCGAAGACGCCCGAGGAGGTCGACGCGTACGCGCGGGTCCTCGGGCTGACCGAGCGGGAGCGCGAGCACTGGATCACCTACTTCCAGTACCTGTTCGTCCCGATGTCGGACTACCTCCGGGTCGACCGCTCCGAGGCGTCCGACCTCGTCGAGTTCTGCCGCACCTGGCAGCCCGACCTGGTCCTGTGGGACGTCACCGTGCCGAGCGCCGCCGTCGCCGCGCGGGTCAGCGGCGCCGCGCAGGCGCGCCTGGTGAACGGCGAGGACGTCTTCGCGTTCAGCCTGGACAAGCTCGCCGAGCATGCCGGGGACCTCCGGGCCGCCGGGCTGGACGAGAACCCGCTCGCGACCATGATGCGGCCGCTCGCCGACAAGTACGGCGTCGAGATCGACCGGGAGCTCCTGCTCGGCCAGTTCAGCGTGGACACCATCCCGGACGGCCTCCAGCTGCCCACCCGCGTCAACCGGGTGCACGTGCGCCACATCCCCTTCGCGGGCGCCCAGACCTTCCCGAAGTGGCTGCACGAGAAGCCCGAGCGTCCCCGCGTCGCACTGACCCTGGGCGAGTCCACGCGCCGCTTCATCCGCGGCGACTGGGACCGCACGCCCAAGATCATGAAGGCCCTGGAGGGGCTGGACATCGAGGTCGTCGCGACCCTGAACAGCCTCCAGCTCGACGACGTCGAGAAGATCCCCGACAACGTCCGCGTGATCGAGTGGGTGAACCTCACGCACCTGATGCCGACCTGCTCGGCGATGATCCACCACGGCGGCATCGGCACCTACTCGGCGGCCGTCCCGGCGAAGGTCCCGCACCTGGTGTGCGACATCGAGGGCGAGTCCCTCATGCTCCAGCCCGTCCAGGACACCGACGCCTCGCGCACCGGCACCCTGCTGCCCGGCCTGGAGCACGGCAAGCGCGAGGAGCGGGACGCCGACGCCGGCCCGCCGCCGGTCTTCGAGCTCCCGGCCAAGAAGGTCGAGGCCACCCCGGTGTCGGAGTTCGTCATCGCGCAGGGCTCCGGCGCCCGCCTGGACCACCGGGCCCAGACCGTCGAGGAGATGCGCGCGCTGATCCTCGAGGTCGCGACCTCCGAGGCCTACCGCAAGGGCGCCGAGGACGTCCACGCGCAGTGGCTCGCCACGCCGAGCCCGAGCGACGTCGTGCCCGTCCTGGAGCGGCTGGCGGCCGAGCACCGGCGGCACGCCTGACGGACCGGCGGGGGCTCGGCCGGGACGTCCCGGCCGAGTCCCCGCCCCTGCCACTCCCCCGGCCCGCGCGTTCCGGCCGGTCGGCGGCCGCCCGGCGCGGGGCGGCCGCCGGTCGTGCCCGTCAGCCGGCCATTTGCTGGAGGGCCCAGCCGTTGCCGTCCGGGTCCTCGAAGTAGGCGTAGGAGACGCTGGGCTTCCCCGGGGCGCCCATGTGGCTGATCTCGCTGATCTCCACGCCCCGTCCGACGAGCTCCTCGCGGACCTCCTCGATGTCCTTGACGACCAGGTGCAGGTTCTGGATCGCGCCGGGCGGCGTCTCGACCCAGCCGGCGCCGAAGCCGATCGAGCAGGCCGAGCCGGGCGGCGTCATCTGGACGATCCGGAAGCCGCCGCCGGGGTTCACGTCGTGGTCCAGGGTGAAGCCGCACTTCTCGTAAAAGGCGATCGACCGGTCCGGGTCGGACACGGGGATCGGCACCAGTTCGAGTTTGAGGTCCATGGCCTGGATGTCCTTCCGCTAAACGCTACGAGACATACGTTGACGGGCCGATCCGGCCGGATCGGCACCAGGCCCAGCAAACCACGACGGCCCCGGCGCCTGCCCCGGGAACACCCACTCCCGCCCCGGGCCGCGCCCCGTGGACGGCCGCCCTCGTGGCCGCGCCCGCCCCCGGGTGACGGCCGCCTCCGTGCCGGGTCGCGGGCCCGGGACCGGCCCGCACTCCGGGAGAAGCGCCGCCGCCGGGTCCGCCACGAGCATGAGGACCACACGCGCGTCGGCTCGCCCACGTGCCGCACGACCGGCGCCGTCCGTCGACGGTCCCGAGCTGAGGGGTGTCCATGACCGAGAACGCGGAACCGCCCGTCGAGCCGCCGGCCTCCCCGGGCCCGCGCCGTCCGCCCGCCGCCGCCCCGCCCCCCGCCGGACGGGAACGGGGACGCGAACGCGGACGGGGACGGAACCAGGGCCGGGGACGGCGGGTCGCACGAGGGGCCGCGGCGAGCGCCCTGGCCGGGCTGGCGGTGCTGGTGAGCACCGCGCCCCCGGCGCTGGCGTCGCCCGCGGTGCAGCCCGTGTCCACGTTCGGGCAGGTCCCGCAGATGGGCCTGAACATGGTGAACGGCGCGGCGCTGCACTGCCCGGCCGGGGTGACGGCGTGGTCGCCGATGATCGTGCCGATCGAGATGGCCATCCCGCACGGGGACCCGAACGGCAGCCTGGATCCCCGCGACGTCAAGAACATGCCGAACGACACGGCCCTCTGGTACCGGACGCTGGGCAGCACCACGTCCGGCGGGCCGATGGTCCTGGACAAGGCGTGGACGCAGGACGGCCGGAGCGACATCCCGATCGTCCGCACCGGGCTGCGGTCGGGCACCTACCTGCTGGGCGCGCTGTGCGCAAAGCCCTCGCAGGGACGGCACGTGTACCCCCTCGACGCGAACGGCGCCCCCATCGGCGAGTGGTACGTCGTGACGTTCACCTGGGTGGACCGCCAGCCGACGCAGGGGACCTTCCGTTTCGAGCGGCAGTACACCGAGGCCGGGTCCGAAGCCGGATCCGCCGGGTCGGCCGCCGCTCCCCCGACGGCCGCGGCCTCGGGCGCGCGGACGCACCACCACGGGTCCGGCGGCCTGGGCTGGCCGGGCTGGCTGGGGATCGGCGCGGCCCTCGCCGCGGCCCTGGCGGTCGGCG
>NZ_RFFG01000051.1 GCF_003696215.1 Actinomadura harenae
TGCGTCGCCCGATCCGCCGCCCGACCCGCCTGCGTCGCCCGATCCGCCGCCCGACCCGCCTGCGTCGCCCGCCCCGCCGCCCGAGCCGCCGCCGGACGTCCCGTTCCCGGGAGGCGCCTCGCCCGCCGGGCCCTCGACGCGTCCTCCGGCCATCATCGACCAGTCCGGCCCCCGGTTCGCCCGCCCGCCCGGGACCGTCGGCAGCGCCCCCACGTCCGGCCCCGGGGCCTCCCGCTCCGCGGGCGGCGTCAGCCCGCAGAGATCGCAGAAGCCGTCCGCCTGGACGGTCCCGGAGCAGTCGGGCTGGGCGCAGGGCGACGGCGTACTGGGCGGCTGGCTTGCGGTCATCCGCGGGTTCCCGTCTCGCTCTCGCACGCCCGGATGGCGCGCTGGTACTCGGCGACGGCGGCGGTCGCCGCGCGCAGGTCACAGGGGGCCGTCCACAGCAGGTCCCGCGCCCGGTCGTGCAGGACCGACAGCCCCGCCTCCTCGGCGAGACCGAGGCGCCCGGCCTTCGCCTGGTACGCCTGGAGCCGGCCGCGCAGCTCCGACCGGCGGTCGAGCAGCCCCGAGCTGAGCGCGTGATCGGCCTGGACGCGGTCCAGCGCCGTCGCGACCGCCCGGTCCAGCTCCGCCGACCGGACGGCCAGCTCCCGCCACCGGCTCTCGGCGCACAGCGTCGCGAGCGCGGCCAGCCGGTCCCGGAGCCCCGCGGACGGCTCGACCGGGTCCGGCAGGCCCGGCGAGTCGATCTTGGTGAGGACGGTCTCCCGGGACGTCCACGCCGCCCGCTCGGCCTCGGCGACCCCGTCGATCGCCGCGGTCAGCCGGTCGACGAGGGCGGTGTGCCCGTCCCGCGCCGCGACCGCGTCCGCCAGCTCCACGCGGACCCGGTCGAGCGCGGCGCGCAGGACCTCCAGCCGCGAGGTGTCCGCCTTAGCCTCGCTGCCCGAGCCCGTGACCAGCGACAACGGATCGGTCCGGACGGTCCGTCCGAGCGCGGTCAGCTCCCGGCCGATGCGGTCGAGCTCCGGATGCCGGACGCCGTCCAGCTCGTGCGCGACGCGCGCGGCGTCCCGCCAGCCGTCCTCCACCTCGTCCAGGGGCAGGAGCAGGGCCGTCCAGGCGTTGTCGGCCGCGACCACCACGGCCGCCGCCTCCTCGTAGGCGTCCGACATCAGCCGGACGGCCTCGTCGAGCGACACGCGCCTGCGGTCCGGCCCGAGCAGCGACCGCTGGTCGAGCGGGACCTCGCCGTCCGGAAGATCGACCGACGGCCCCGTCAGCATCCCCGAGAGGATCAGCAGCGCGTCGGCGTCCGGACGGGACGACTCGCCGCGCAGCGCGGACGCCTGGTCCAGCACCCGGCTGTAGGCGTCGAACAGCTTCCACAGCGTCGCGGCCCGGCGCTGCGCCTCGTCCCAGCGCCGCCAGGTCTCCCCGGTCAGCCGCGCGCCCTTCAGAAGCCTCGACCCCGCGTGCGCGTCCAGATCGAGAAGCGCCGACGAGATCCTCTCCGCGTCCGCGCGCAGCTGGGCGAGGGCGTGGTCGACGCCCTCGCGGCTCATGGGCGCCGCCCCGGTCCCGCTCACGTTCACCTCGGCCCCGTGTCCCTGCCCGTCCTCGCACCGGCACCGTCTCGGCACCGGACGCACCCGACACCGTCTTCGATTCGCGCCGCGGCCCGCGGGTTCCCGACCCGCGCTCCGGCCGCCGTCCGTCCAGGATCGGGCCTCCGCCTTCCGTTCAGTGTGATCCGGGGCACTTTCCGGCACAAGCGCGTTCGCCGCTCCCGACATTCCGGGAGCTTCGCGAGTCACCTGGGTGAAGCAGGAGGAAATCGGGATACGTCCGCCGCGCCGCGCCGTCCGGGGCGGCCCCGCTGGCCGCCTTCGGCCACCTCAGAGCGGTCGCGTCCGTTAGCAAAAACACACAGAGTCACGGCAGGACGACTTGTGCGCGGGGAACGTCGTGGTGTGAAGTGACGTTCTGTAGATGACGTCTCCCCGCGGGGGACGTGGGCTGAGCAGTCGATCGAGAGGAGTGAGTGTCCGCAGTGTCGGACCCCAGTCATAGACCCGGTGCACCGTGCTGACCGCCGCACTGGGCCTTTTCGCCGTCATCCTGCTCACCGCCGCGACGGGCTACTTCGTCGCCCAGGAGTTCGCGTTCGTCGCCGTCGACCGGGCCCGCCTCTCCGCGGCCGCCGACAACGGCGACCCCGCCGCACGCCGCGCCCTCAGGGTCGTCGGACGGCTCTCCTTCATGCTGTCCGGCGCGCAACTCGGCATCACCATGACCACCCTGGTGGTCGGGTTCATCGCCAAACCCGCCCTCGCCGGGCTGATCGAACCGCTGCTCCCGCCGGCCGGCGTCCCGTCCGGCGCGGTCGACGCGGTCGCGCTCGCCGCCGGGTTCGTCCTCGCCACGCTGATCCAGATGCTGCTGGGCGAGCTGTTCCCCAAGAACCTCGCGCTCGCCCGGGCCGAGGGCCTCGCCCGCGCGCTCGCCGGGTCCACGCTGGCCTACCTGACCGTGGCCGGGCCGCTGATCAGGCTGTTCGACCGGGCCGCGGAGAAGCTGCTGCGCGCCGTCGGCGTCGAGCCCGTCGAGGAACTGCACAGCGGCGCGACCCTGGAGGAGCTCGGCGACATCATCGACCGCTCCGCCGGGGCCGGGCACCTGCCCGCCGACCTGTCCCGCCTCCTCGACCGCGCGCTGTCGTTCGGCGACCGGACGGCCGACGAGGTCATGGTGCCGCGCCCGCAGGTCCGGTCGCTCGCCTCGGACGCCACGGTCGCCGAGCTGATCACCCTGATCCGGGAGAACGGCAACTCCAACTACCCGGTCTACGGCCAGGACATGGACGACGTCATCGGCGTCGTCGGCGCCCGCGAGGCCGCGGCCGAGCGGCTCGCGCCGTCCACGCCGGTGTCGGCGATCGCCCGTCCCGCGCTCATGATCCCCGGCAGCCAGCCGCTGTACGGGGTGATCGACCGGATGCGCGAGGCGGGCGAGGAGTTCGCCTGCGTCGTCGACGAGTACGGCGGCCTCGCCGGGATCCTCACCTTCGAGGACGTCGCGGAGGAGCTCGTCGGCGAGATCACCGACGAGAACGACGCCCGCGAGGAGGCCCCGGTCGGCTCCGCCGACGGCTCCTGGCTGCTGGACGCCGGGCTCCGCGTCGACGAGATCGAGCTGACCACCGGCCTCGCCCTCCCCGAGGGCGACTCCTACGACACGGTCGGCGGCCTGGTCATGGCCGAGCTCCGCCGCCTCCCCCGGCCCGGCGACCGCCTGGTCGTCCCGCTGGGCGAGGACCCGGCCGAGCCCGACGGGCACGCCGAGATCGAGGTCGTCTCCGTCGCCCGCCGCGTGGCCCGCCACGTCCGCGTCCGTGCCCTGACCACCCCCGACGCCGTGAGCACGGCCGCGTCCGACGGGGCGACCGGGGATGCCGTGGGCCCGGCTGAGCGCGAGAACGTTCAGGTTCCGGCGCAGGGGCGGGCGGACGACGCGTCGCCGCCGTCCGCGGTGGCCGGGGACGACGAGGGCGCCATGGCGGCGTCCGGGGAGGGACCGTGGACCCGCTGACCTCGCTTCTGATCACGGTGCTGCTGCTGGTCGGGAACGGGTTCTTCGTGGCGGCCGAGTTCGCGCTCGTCGCCGCGCCCCGCCCGCAGCTGGAGCGCGCCGCCGCCCGCGGCAGCCGCCCGGCGGCCGCCGCGCTCGCCGGGACCCGGGAGCTGTCCCTGATGCTCGCCGGGGCCCAGTTCGGCATCACGATGTGCTCGCTGGGCCTCGCGATCGTCACCGAACCGGCGTTCGAGCACGTCCTGGAGCCGCCGCTGCACGCGCTCGGCGCCCCGGACGCGGTCGCCAAGACGATCGCGCTCGGCTTCGCGCTCGGGGTCGTGACGTTCCTGCACATGGTCATCGGCGAGATGGCCCCCAAGTCGTGGGCCATCGCGCATCCGCGCAGGTCGGCGCTGCTGCTGGCGCTGCCGTTCCGGGCGTTCGCGAAGGTGTCGCGGCCGGTGCTCGCGGCGCTCAACACGCTCACCAACGGGCTGCTGCGGCTCTGCCGGATCACCCCGCGCGACGAGCTGGACGCCCCGGCCGACGTCCGCTCGCTCGGCCACCTGGTCGGCGAGTCCCGGCGGCTCGGCCTGATCGGGCGGCACGACCACGAGCTGCTGCGCCGGGCGATCTCGGCGCGGGAGGTCACGGTCGCGCACCTGGTCGTCCCGGCCGCCGAGGTCGCCATGGTGCCGTCCGACGCGACGGCCGCGGACGTGCGGCGGGTCGCGACGGCGAGCGGGCACAACCGGCTGGTCGTCCTCGGCGCGGACGGCGCGGGCCCCGGCATCGTGCACGTCCGGGCCGCCGTCGCCGAGCCGGACGCCGGGCGCCGCGCCGCCGAGCTGGCGCACCCGGCGCCCGTCCTGACCGGCGCGACGACCGTCCTGTCGGCGGTGTCGCTGATGCGCCGCTCGCGGGCCCAGCTCGCCGTCGTCGGCGGGCCCGGCGAGGGCGACGCGATCGCCGGGATCGTCACCCTGGACGACCTGCTCGCCGAGCTCCTGGCCGCCAACCCGCACTAACGACCACGCATCCGCAGTCGCGACCCCGTCGCGGCTGCGGATGATGCGTTTCTGTCGAGGTGCTGCAACGGATTTCGTGGTCCATGGTGGGGTCATGGGCACCCAACACGGTCATGGCCATGGGCACGGCCACGGGCATCCGCATCCGCATCCGGGTGGGCGCGGGCTCCGGGGTCGGGTCGCGCATGTGGTCCGGCCGCACTCGCACGAGGCGGCGGACAAGGTGGACGCGGCGCTGGAGGCGAGCGCCGAGGGCATGCGGGCCCTGTGGATCTCGCTGCTGGCGCTGGCCGCGACGGCCGTCCTCCAGGCGGTGGTCGCCGTCCTCTCCGGGTCGGTCGCGCTGCTCGGCGACACGCTGCACAACGCGGCGGACGCGCTGACGGCCGTCCCGCTGGGGATCGCGTTCCTGCTCGGCCGCCGTCCGCCCACGCGGCGCTACACCTACGGGTTCGGGCGGGCCGAGGACCTCGCGGGCGTGGTGGTCGTCCTGGCGATCGCGGCGTCCTCGGCGGCGGCCGGGTACGCGGCGCTCCAGCGGCTCGCCCATCCCCAGGCCGTGACGCACCTGTGGACGGTCGCGGCGGCGGCCTTGATCGGCTTCGCCGGGAACGAACTGGTCGCCCGCCACCGGATCCGGGTCGGCCGCCGCATCGGGTCGGCCGCCCTCGTCGCGGACGGCCTGCACGCGCGCACCGACGGGTTCACGTCGCTGGCCGTCCTGCTGGGCGCGGCGGGCGCCGCCCTCGGCTGGACGTGGGCGGACCCGGTGGTCGGGCTGCTGATCACCGCCGCGATCCTGGCCGTCCTGTGGCAGGCGGCCCGCGAGGTGTGGCGGCGGCTCATGGACGCCGTCGACCCCGAGCTCGTCGCGACCGCCGAGCACGCGTTGCTGCACGTCCCGGGCGTTCTGGGGGTCGGGACCGTCCGGCTGCGGTGGATCGGGCACCGGCTGCGCGCCGAGTGCGACGTCCTCGTCGATCCGGGCTCCACGCTGGTCGCGGCGCACGACACGTCCGTCCGCGCCGAACACGCTCTGTTGCACGCCCTGCCCCGGCTGACCGGCGCCCTCGTCCACCCGGATCCGCAGCCGCGCGACGGTGTCGATCATCACGCGGTGCTCGCTCGGCACCGGAGCGCTCCCGGCCTGTGAGACGTTAGACATGGACGGAGAGGGAGAAAACCGGAGGGGACCGGTCCCCTCGCGGAGCGACCGGATACCGGGATGGCACAACGGTGGAGCAGGCTGTGGACGAGACGGAGCGGCTGCGCGAGCGGGTCGGCGAGCTGTGCGCGACGCTGACCGAGCGTTACGAGCGCCTGGAGGCCGAGCTGCTCGAGGCGGTCCCGCCGGAGGCCGAGCAGCCGCTGGGCTGGTCCGGGCGGATCGCGACGCTGCGCGTGTTCGCGATGCGCGAGCCGACCGACGACTGGACGGACCTGGCCCGCCTCATGGTCGAGCCGGAGACGCTCGACGAGCGCGTCGCGTCGATGATCGACCTGTCCGGCGAGGACGCCGGGGCCGCGGTCCGGCAGATCACCGACGCCCTGGACGGCCGCATCCTGCTGCTCGCGCCGTCCCGGGACGAGGCCGCCGAACTCCTGGAGGCGCTCGCCGGCCGGGAGCTCCCGCTGATGCTGGAGGAGGTCGTCCCGCCGCCGCCGTTCCGCCGCCGCGTGCACAACGGGACCGTCGAGTTCCGGTCGATGACCGAGAGCGCCACCGAGGCCCTGCGACCGGTGCCGGACGATCCGGACGTCACGGTCAGTGACCTCGGCACCCTGCGCCTGGAGGTGATCCCGGACGCCGTCGCCGACGCGCTGGACGGCACCCGGGCGGATCCGGTCCCGGCCGCGGAGAAGACCCGTCCCAACAAGATCGTCTCGGACGAGGCGCTCGCGTCCGCGGTCCCCGTGGCTCCTGAGGTCCCCGGGCCTGAGGAGGAGGCGGCGGCGGACGATCGTCCGGTGGAGGAGGTCGTCCGGCGGATCGTGGTCCGGCCCGTCGGGGGCGTGTGGCGGGAGGACTGGGAGCGCGAGCTCCGCGGGCTCCAGCTCGGCCTGCTGTGGCTGGAGCAGTGGCCCCGGGACGTCGCGACGGTCGAGCGGCTCGAGGTGGAGGGCGTCCAGCGGCGCGAGGAGCGGCGCGCCGACATCGCGGCGCTGGAGGCCGCGCTCGTCGACCGCCGCGCCGAGCTCGTGACCGCCGGGGAGGCCGTGACCGCCGCCGAGGCTGAGCGCGAGCGGACGGCCGCCGAGGAGGAGCAGGTCGCCGGGGAGGCCGTGGAGCCCCGGCAGGAGGCCGTCCGGCTCCGGGCCGAGGCGGACGGGATCGCGGCGAAGGCCGCCGAGGCCGCGGGCGTCGCGGACGAGGCGTACGCGCGCGTCACGGCCATCGACCAGCGGGCGTCCCAGGCCCAGTACGAGCTGAGCACGGCCAGGCAGCAGGAGCAGCAGCTGATCGCCGACCTCGCGCGGGCGCGCGAGGAACTGCCCGCCGCCCAGGCCGAGACCGAGCGGCTGGTGTCGGAGGACAGCACCGCCATGGCGGAGGGGCACGCGTCCTACTACCGCGTCCGGGCGGCGGAGTCGGCGGTCGCGGCCGTCCGGGGCAAGATGACGCTGACGCAGCGCCTGCACGTCGCGCCCGGCCCGCCCGAGCTGAAGCAGCTGCGCGCCGACCTGAAGGCCAAGGTGCAGCAGGCGGACGACGCGGTGAAGCGCGCGCACGAGACCAAGGAGGCGGCCGAGCGCGCCGCCCACCACCAGGCCGGACTCGAGCATTTCCTGGAGAACGGGGCCGAGCGGCTCGCGGCGGCCAAGCACGCGCAGGTGCGCCTCGCGGACGAGCTGACCCGCCTCGCCGAGGAACGCGAGGGCGCCGTCGAGACCCATCGCGAGCAGGCGCGGACCGCCGCCGAGGCCGCCGACCGGGCGACGCAGGCGGGGGCGTCGGCCCGCTACGCCGAGCAGACGGCCCGCGCCGCCGAGGAGCGCCTCGCCGTCGCCCGCACGGCGAGGGAGATCGCCGAGGCCGCGCTCGAACGGGCCGAGTCGGACGTCGCGTCGTCCACGAACCGGATCTCGCAGGGTGAGACGGCGCTGGCCGAGCGCCGGGCGAACACCGAGACCGAGAACGCCGAGGACGAGACCGACCTCGCCGTCGCCATCGAGGCCGAGGCCCGCTCGCGGGACCAGGTCGCGGCGATCAGCGGCGAGGACGAGCCGGACACCGGCGGCCTGCCGGACGTCCAGGCGCGCGCGATGACCCGGATCGAGGAGCTGACCGGCCTCCTCGCCGCGCTCGCCGACAGCCCGCACGACGCGGAGTCCGCCTTCGCGCGCACGCTCCTCGGCCGGGCCAGCGTCGTGGGCGGCTCTCCGTTCGCGATCTCGTCCGGCGACCCCGGGCAGTTCGACGAGCTGGTCGTCAGCGGCACCGAGCGCCTCGGCCCGGACGACCTGCTCATCGGCGCCACCCACGCCCGCCGCTGGACGCTCCTCACGACGCCCACCACCCCTGAGCCCGCCCCGGAGCCCGCGGCGAACCCTCTGGAGGAGACGGTCACCGACCCCGTCGAGGACACCGTCACGGACGCGCCGTCCGAGCCGACGTCGGTCCCCGAGGAGCATCCGCAGAACGACGCCCCGAAGCCGGATCCCGCGGACGAGACGGCCTGACACGGCGAAAGGAAAACCCGCGCGGCCCTGATCCGCAGGGCCCACGCGGGTTCTCTCATGCTTGAGGGGGCGGGGATCAGTCGTCGTCGTCACCCGGGATCAGGATGTGCAGGACCCAGCCGACGACGCCCACGACGATGGCGCCCCAGAAGGCGGGCCAGAAGCCTGCGACGTGGAACGGGAGGTCGAACCTGCCGGCCAGGAAGCTGGTCAGCAGCAGCAGCAGGGCGTTCACGACCAGGCCGATGAGGCCGAGGGTGAGGATGTAGAACGCGCACCCGAACGTCTTGATGATGGGCTTGAGGACGGCGTTCACCACGCCGAAGATCACCGCGACGCCGAGCAGCGTCAGCACCCGCCTCCCGGCCGTGTCGCCGGTGACGGTGATCCCGTGGACGAGCAGTTTCGCCACCCACAGCGCGGCCGCCGTGATCGCAACCTTGATGATGATTCGCACGGTTACGATCCTCCGTCCTGGGACACCTCGCGGTCATCCCTCCGCACGGCGATATCCAGGGCTCCCGTCTCGTCTCCTAGGACGACCCGGACCCCCATCAGTCGGCCCTGTCGAAGAACGGCGAGGCGGCGTCGATGCGCGGCCCGCCCGACCCGCCTGGTCCCCCCGGTCCAGCGGGGCCGCCTGGACGCGACGGCACGCCGCGTCCGCCGGTGCGGGTGGCGGCGGGCTCACGCGGCGGAACGGGCGTGGGACCGGTGCGTCCGCGAACGGGGCCGGCTCCCGCGGGCACGGGAACGGTGACGTCAGGGCGCCGCGCACCGGTACCCGGGTCCTTCCGGGGGGCGTTGTCGCGGGGACCGGCGTCGTCGTGGGGGCGGGGCCGGGGTGGGGCGGCGGGGGCGGCGCCTCGGCGGGCGCTGGCCAGCTGCTCCTGGAGCTCCTTCTTCTCCATCTCCAGGGTGGTCAGCGAGTCGCGCAGGTCGCGGCGGTTGGTCAGCATCCGGCCGAACCCGACCCACAGCATGATCATCGCGACGACGAACAGCGCGGCGGTGACCGCGCCGGCGAGGAAGACCTGCCAGACCGAGGTGATTCCGGGGACCTGCTGGTCGAACAGGGTCAGGTGCGCGGGGCCGGTGTCGAAGATGACGACCGCCACCGCGACGGCGACGACCGCCGCGGCGAGGATCAGTCCGAAGAACAGCATCTGGGCGTTCTCCTCTCCAGTAGCGGGGGGCTGCCCCGCCCTGTCTCCAGAGGCGGGGGTGCCCCGCCCTGTTTCCAGAAGCGGGGGGTGCCCCACCCTGCCAGAGTCGCCTGATTTATGCCTGTTTTCGACTAACAGTGCAGGTCAACCGGGTTCGCCCGTGCTCCGGAGGGGTAAAGATCGTCCGCGAACGCCCGCTGCCGCCGGCCGCTCACGGCCGGGAAGGAGGAGCCCCCAGATGACGACCCCGCAGGCCATCGTCTTCGACCTGGACGGAGTGCTGGTCGACTCCGAGCCCGTGTGGGAGGAGGTCCGCCGCGGCTATGTGGCCGACATGGGCGGCACCTGGCGTCCCGACACGCAGGACCGGCTCATGGGCATGAGCACCGACGAGTGGGCCGACTACCTGGCCGGTGACCTGATCGGCGGTGACGTCACGTCCGACCAGGTCGCCTACGAGGTCGTGGACCGGATGTCCCGCCGGTACGCCGTGGAGGTCCCGATCATGCCGGGCGCGGTCGAGGCCGTCCGGCGGATGGCGGACTTCCGGCCGCTCGGCCTCGCCAGTTCGTCGCCGCGCGCCCTGATCGACCTCGTGCTCGGCCGTCTCGGCATCGCGGGACTGTTCCGCACCACGGTCTCCACCGAGGAGGTCGACCTGGGCAAGCCCGCTCCGGACGGCTATCTCGCCGCCGCCGCGCGGCTGGAGGTCCCGGCCGGGGAGTGCGTGGCGATCGAGGACTCCAGCAACGGGCTGCGCTCGGCGCACGCGGCCGGGATGCGGGTCGTCGCCGTCCCGCATCCGCGCTATCCCCCGGCGGCGGACGCGGCGGCGCTCGCGACCCTGAAGATCAAGAGCCTGGACGAGCTGACCCCGGACGTCCTGACGGGTCTGGAGGGGCGCGCCTAGAGAGGTGTGGGGGTTATCCACAGGAGTGCCGGAAGGGCCTCGGCTGTCGGCGGGCGCTCATAGTATGAGCCGGTGGCTTCTCCCGAGGACGTTTCCCCTGAGGACGACGGGTTCCCGCCCCCGTACGACGATCACCTGAGCGAGGCCGACCTCGCCTTCGCCGACGCGTACGCCTACGGGGACGAGGGTTTCGTGCCCCCGGATCCCGAGGCGGACGGCGGGTACGGCCCCGCCGACCTGGGCGAGGTCCCTCCGCCGCGTCCCGAGTACGGGACGCCGATCGAAGTGCTGAACCGCGTCTTCGGGTACGACGCGTTCCGCGAGGGCCAGCAGGAGATCATCGAGCACGTCGCGAACGGCGGCGACGCGCTGGTCCTGATGCCGACCGGCGGCGGCAAGTCGCTGTGCTACCAGATCCCCGCGATGGTCCGGAAGGGCGTCGGCGTGGTGATCTCCCCGCTGATCGCCCTCATGCAGGACCAGGTCGACGCCCTCCAGGCCGCCGGCGTCCGGGCCGGGTTCCTCAACTCCACCCAGGACTTCGAGGAGCGCCGCGTCGTCGAGGCGCAGTTCGTCCAGGGCGATCTCGACCTGCTGTACCTGGCGCCCGAGCGGCTGCGCGTCCCGGCGACGGTCGAGCTGCTCGACCGGGGCACGGTCTCGCTGTTCGCGATCGACGAGGCGCACTGCGTGTCGCAGTGGGGGCACGACTTCCGGCCCGACTACCTCATGCTGTCCCACCTGCACGAACGCTGGCCGGACGTGCCGCGCATCGCGCTCACCGCGACCGCGACCCCGGCCACCCGGCAGGAGATCGCGACCCGGCTCAAGCTCACCGACGCCCGGCAGTTCGTCTCCTCCTTCGACCGGCCGAACATCCAGTACCGGATCGTCCCGAAGAACGACCCGAAGCGGCAGCTCCTCCAGCTGCTGAAGGCCGAGCACGACGGCGACGCGGGCATCGTCTACTGCATGTCCCGCGCGTCGGTGGAGAAGACGGCCGAGTTCCTCACCGAGAACGGCGTCGAGGCGGTCCCGTACCACGCGGGGCTCGACGCGTCCGTCCGCGCGGCCAACCAGTCCCGCTTCCTCCGCGAGGACGGCCTGGTCGTGTGCGCCACGATCGCGTTCGGCATGGGCATCGACAAGCCGGACGTCCGGTTCGTCGCGCATCTCGACCTGCCGAAGTCCGTCGAGGGCTACTACCAGGAGACCGGACGCGCCGGGCGCGACGGCCTGCCGTCCACCGCCTGGCTCGCCTACGGCCTCCAGGACGTCGTCAGCCAGCGCAAGTTCATCGACTCGTCCGACGGCGACGAGCAGCACCGGCGCCGCCAGGCGCTGCACCTCGACGCGATGCTCGCGCTGTGCGAGTCGGTCGAGTGCCGCCGCGTCCAGCTGCTGAACTACTTCGGCCAGCCGTCCGAGCCGTGCGGCAACTGCGACACCTGCCTGTCCCCCCCGGAGTCCTGGGACGGGACGGTCCCGGCGCAGAAGGTGCTGTCCACGGTGTTCCGGCTCGACCGCGAGCGGCGCCAGAAGTTCGGCGCGAGCCACATCGTCGACATCCTGGTCGGCAAGAAGAACGCGAAGGTCATCCAGTTCGACCACGACGCGCTGTCGGTGTTCGGCGTCGGTTCCGACCTGCGCGACGTGGAGTGGCGCGGGGTGATCCGGCAGTTGCTCGCGCAGGGCCTGCTGGCCGTCGAGAGCAACCACGGCACGCTCGTCCTGACCGAGGGCAGCTCGGCCGTGCTGCGTGGTGACCAGCGGGTCATGATGCGCCGCGAGCCGGAGCGCGCCCCCGCGAGGGCCGGCACCCGGTCGTCCCGGGAACGCAAGGCCGCCGTCGAGCTGTCCGCCGAGGCCACGCCGGTCTTCGAGCGGCTGCGCGCCTGGCGCGCGGCGACCGCGAAGGAGCAGGGCGTCCCGGCCTACGTGATCTTCCACGACGCGACCCTCCGCGAGATCGCCACGGCCGGCCCCGGTTCCCTGCTCGAGCTCGCCTCCGTCAGCGGCGTCGGCGAGAACAAGCTCGCCAAGTACGGCGACCAGCTCCTCGATGTCCTCTCCATGGAGGCCTGACCACGCGCTGAAACGAGCGAGACCCGCCCCGCCCGGCGGTCAGGGGAGGGTCTCGCCCGGGGTGAGGATGCAAACGGTCGTGTCCGGGGCGGCGATGCGGGCGTGGATGGCGAAGGCCTGTTCGGGGCCGAGGAACAGGCCGGGCCTGACGCGTTCCATGCCGATCGGCCAGAACGTCCCGTAGTGGATCGGGACGGCCAGGCTCGCGCGGACGCGGCGGACGGCCTCGGCGGCACGCGCCGGGTCGAGGTGTCCCGGGCCGAGCGTCGGCCCCCAGCCGCCGACCGGGACCAGGGCGGCGTCGACCGGTCCCAGGGCGTCCATCTGCGGGAACAGGTCGGTGTCGCCCGCGAACCAGACCCTCCGCCCGCCCTCGATCACGTAGCCGAGGGCGGGCGCCTCGTACCGGGACCAGGGGGTGCGGCGTCCGCTGTGCAGGGCCGGGACGGCGCGGACGCCCACGCCGTCCAGCGCGGTCTCGCCGCCGGGGCGCGTCTCGACGCTGCGGTCGGCGAGGTCGGCGCGTCCGGCGTCGGCGAGGAAGCGGGCCGTGCCGCGCGGGACGATCAGGGGCACGTCGTCCGGGAGCAGGGCCAGTGACGGCAGGTGCAGGTGGTCGGCGTGCAGGTGCGAGATCAGCACGGCGTCCGCGCGGCGCGCCGCCACGTCCGGCGCGGGGCCGCGCCGCCTGCGCAGATGCCCGATCCGCCCGGTCAGCACCGGATCGGTGAGCAGCCGCACCCCGTCGACCTCGATCGTGGCCGTCGCGTGCCCCCACCACGTGATCGCCGCGCTCACCCGTCCCGCCGATCGGCCGCCGGGGTGTCGCGGGCCGGCAGGTCCCCCTCGCGAGCGGGCAGGTCCTTCTCGCGAGCGGGGAGGTCCTCACGGGCCTGGTCCTCGCGGGCGGGCAGGTCCCCCTCGCGAGCGGGCAGGTCCTTGCGGGCGGGCAGGTCCTTGCGGGCGGGGAGCTCCTTGCGGTGCCCGAGGTGCTCCAGCCAGGTGACGAGCTGGCGGTGGACGGTCTCGGCGCCGACGAGGCCGGAGGCGTCCAGCGGCCAGCCGGCGGGGTGGACGAGGACGGCCTCGGTCTGCCAGCCGCCGAGGCCGCCATGGCTGCCGACCTGCTCCTCGAACGCCGCGACCTCGCCCGTCGCGGGGTCGAAGACGCCGTGCAGGTAGAGGTCGGGGGCGTTCTCGAGGGCGGCGATCCGGGCGAAGTCGGCGGCGGCCTGGCCGGGCAGCCCGCGCAGGGGGTCGGCGCCGTCCACCCGTCCGGACGCGAGGTGGTGGACGCCGTCGCGGCCGACGGCGAGCGGCCCGTGCGCCCCGGACACGACGACCACGACGGCGATGCCCGGATGCGCCGCGAGGCCCCCGACGAGGCCGGGCCAGCGGCGTTCGATCTCCTCGTGGCGCAGGCGCCCGGGGTGGCGCGGGAAGGAAATGAGGCCGAGGCTGCCGGACGCGCACACCACCAGGTCGTTCTTCGCCTCCTCCGGATGGTCCGGGCCGAAGCCCGACTCGGCGCGGTCGCCGAGGACGCGGCGGGCGATCTCCGCGCTGACGCCGTCCTGCTGGACGAGCTGGTTGAGGAACGTGTTGACCGGCCCCCAGTCCTCCACGCTCTCCGTCCCGGCGCTGACCCCGGAGGATCCGCCCATGAGGTTCCGGACGACGTCCTCCAGCGGCGTCCCGAAGCGCTGCCGGAACGTCGCGCCCTGCGTCTGCCCGTGGTCGGACAGCACGACGAACGCGTACGGGCGCGGCGTCTGCTCAGCGACCCGTTCGAGCACGCCGAGGACGCGGTCGAGTCCCTCCAGCGACCGCATCGACTCGGGCCGGACGGGCCCGGCGTGGTGCGCGATCTCGTCGTAGTCCACGAAGTCCACGTAGATCGACCGGGCGCCGCGCATCATCTGCTCGACGACCAGCGCGATGTTGAGGTCGCGCAGCATGACGTTGGTGATCCCGCGCAGCGCCACGTACCACCCGGCGCGGCGGATCCGTGGCTCGATCCCGCGTTCGCGCTGCGTGCGGGCCTGCCACAGCTCCTTGACCATCTCCCCGGCGGTGAGGATCAGCGCGCGGGAGAAGCCGAACGGGTGGGTGAAGAACGACGCGTAGGACGCCGCCGGTCCGAGGCTGCCGCCGCGCGCGGGGCCGCTGCTCATCGTGAGCAGCCGGACGGGCGCGTCCCCCGAGAACAGGTTGCTGACGCTGACGCCGTCGTCGGCGAGCAGGCCCCGGCCGTCCGTCAGCCGGTCCTGGAGGACGGCCGCGTCGGCGGGACGGTTCGCGACCAGCATCCGCCCGGACGCCTTCTCGAACCAGCGGAAGGCGGGGATGCCCTCGGTCGTCCCGTGCAGCAGGCCCGCCTGCGAGACGGGCGTCGTGGACGGGACCCGCGCCGTCCAGCCGCGCACGACGTGCCCGCCGGACCGCACCCAGCGCGACAGCGTCGGCAGGTTCCCGGCCCGCAGCGCCCACTCCAGGACGGGCCGGGGCAGCCCGTCGAGCTGCACGAACACCACCCCGGTCAGGCCGTCGTCCACGGGTTTCGCGCGGCGGCGGCCCCGGGTGGCGTGGCGCATGACGTAGCCGACGAACTCGTCCTCCTGGTTGACCACGAGCAGCCACGAGAACACCGTCGTGAACAGCGCGGACAGCCAGGCCGCGACGATCGCGGACCCGAACCCGCTGATCGACACGCCGGGGGTGAGCCGCAGCCCGACGTAGGTGACGACGGCCTGGGCGAGCAGCCCGATCACGAACACCCCGAACCAGGCCAGCGCGACCGCGAGCGCCGTGAGCAGCGGCCGCAGCACCACGCTGACCGCCGAGATCACCAGCGCGGCGAGCAGCACCGACCCCGCGCCGTCCCGGACGGAGATCCCGGGATGCAGCGCGATGATCACACCGAGGACGGCCGCGTTGAGCGCCCACGACCCGAGCAGCCGTCCGACGTCTCCCCAGGTCGGACGGCGTCCGCGCAGCAACCAGGCGGCAAGGTGCCGCCGCTGCCCGGCCCTGGGCCGCTCGTCCGGCTCGGCCCGCTCGTCCGGTGGTTCGGCCCGCTCGTCCGGCTCGGTCGCCAATGCCGTTCTCCCTGGTGGAGCCCGGTCTCAGGCGGACGCGGCGTACTCGTCCAGCTCGGTCAGGAAGGCGTCCTTCGTGGCGCGCGGCAGCCAGGCGATCTCGAAGGCGTTCCGCTCGAACTGCACCAGTTCGTCCCTGCCGAGCCCCAGCTTCTCCTGGACGGCCTGGAGGTTCTCCGACACGTAGGCGAGGAAGTAGGCCGGGTCGTCGGAGTTAATCGTGACCTTCAGCCCGAGGTCGAGCATCCGGCGGATCTCGGCGGCCTTCATGTCGGACGTCACGAACCCGTTCGACACCGGGCAGACGGTGAACCCGAGCCCGCGCCGCGCGATCTCGGCCGTGAGCTCCTCGTCCTCGAGGGCGTTGGAGCCGTGGTCGATGCGGTCGACGCCGATCACGTCCAGGCACTGCCGGATGTGCTCGTGGGTGTTGGGCTGGTCGATGTCGCAGTGCGCGGTGATGAGGTAGCCCTCCTCGCGCGCCCGCGCGAAGACCTTCGCGAACTTCACCGGCGGGTTGTCGCGTTCGTCCGAGTCCAGCCCCACGCCGACGATCCACTCGCGGTACGGGAGCGACTCCATGAGCGTCGCCATCGCGTACTCGGCGGAGAAGTCGCGCAGGAAGCACATGATGAGCTGGGCGCGGATGCCGAGCAGGCGCTCGGCGTCCAGGACCGCCCGGCGCAGCCCCCGGATCACCAGGTCGAACGGCACGCCGCGCGAGGTGTGCGCCTGCGGGTCGAAGAAGATCTCCGCGTACCGGACGTTCTGGGACGCGGCCTTGGTCAGGTACGCGGTCGCGAGGTCGTAGAAGTCCGGCTCGGTGAGCAGGACGTTCATGCTCTCGTAGTAGCCGACCAGGAACGATGTGAGGCTGTCGAACTTGTAGGCGTCGCGGGCCTCCTCGACCGTCCGGTAGGGCATCCGCACGTGGTTGCGCTCGGCGAGCCGCATCTTCAGCTCGGGCTCGAGGGTGCCCTCGATGTGCAGGTGCAGCTCGCACTTCGGCATTCCGGCGATGAACGCGTCCACGGCCATCCTCCTCGCGGGATTCGTCCCATCGCGGTTCGTCCTGTCCGTCCCGAGAATATCCCGGCAGGTCAGGACCCTCTCGGGGCGGTACCCACCCGACCTCCGCCTCGACCCGGCGCGCCAGACTTGGGTAACTTTGCGGGCATTCTCAGCTTTCTCTCAGGGACCTCGGGGCCGAACTCCCAGACGCCCCCGGTTAGGTGATCGTCATGAGAGCCAACAAGAAGACGATGGCGGCCGGTGTCGCCGCCGCCGGTTTGCTCGGTGCAGGGCTGTACGCCGCCGTTCCCGCCTTCGCGGCGAGCCCGTCCCCGTCCCCGTCCGCGCACCCGTCGGCGTCCGGCAAGGGACACGGCGGCCAGTGGCGGCACGGCGGCAAGAACGGCGCGCACGGGCACCGCGGCTTCCGCGGCGGCATGCGCGGCGTCCACGGTGAGGCCACCGTCAAGGCCAAGAACAACACCTTCAAGCTCGTCGACTGGCAGCGCGGCCAGGTCACCGGCAAGACCGGCACGACCCTGACCGTGAAGAGCGCCGACGGCGTGACCTGGACGTGGACGGTCGACGCCAAGACCCGCGTCATGAAGTCCCGCGCCAAGTCCGCTCTGAGCGCCGTCGGGAACGGCGACCAGGTCGTCGTGTTCGGCGACCGCAGCGGCGACACCCGCACGGCGGCCGCCGTCCGCGACCCGCAGAAGAAGGCCGACTGAACCGGCGGACGTGCCGGTTCCCGTCCCGCCGCCGTCCCCTTCCCGGAGGGGGCGGCGCGCGGTACGGGACCGCAGTAACGTCGATGAGGGCGCTGCGGATGACCTGCGGAGGCCGATGAACGAGGAGCGGCGCCGATGAACGAGGAGCGGCGGGTGCTCGTCGTCGACGACGAGGCGAACATCCGGGACCTGATCGACACCGCGCTGACCTTCCACGGGTTCGCGGTGGAGACGGCGGACGACGGCGTGGGCGCGCTGCGCGCCGCGGAGAGCGGGCGCCCCGACCTGATCCTGCTCGACGTGCTCCTCCCCGACCTGGACGGGTTCGAGGTGTGCCGGCGGCTCCGCGCGGCCGGCGACCGGGTGCCGATCATCTTCCTGACGGCCCGCGACACCCCGTCCGACACCGTCACCGGCCTCACCCTGGGCGGCGACGACTACGTGACCAAGCCCTTCTCGATCGACGCGCTGGTGGCGCGGGTCCGCGCGGTGCTCCGCCGCACGGTCCCGGCCGCCGCCCCGAAGGAGGACGACGACCTGCTGCGCGTCGCCGACCTCGAACTGTCGGAGTCCCGCTGGACGGTCCGCCGCGCGGGCGCCGACATCGACCTGTCCCCGACCGAGTTCCGCCTGCTCGCCTGCCTGATGCGCAACGAGGGCCGGGTCCTGACGCGCGCGCAGCTCCTCGAGTCCGTCTGGGGCTGGGACGGCAACCCGCAGGTCGTCGAGACCTACATCAGCTACCTGCGCCGCAAGCTCGACCCGCTCGGCCCGCCGCTCATCCACACCCGCCGCGGCGTCGGCTACACCCTGCGGCCATGACGACCCCCGCGGGCGGCCGCCGATGACCCTGAACGCGCGGCTGCTGACCGGGCTGCTCGCCGTCACCTGCGCCGGGCTGCTGCTGATGGGCCTGGTCAGCGCGCTCGTCCTGCACAACTACCTGATGCGCCGGGTGGACGGCCAGCTCGAGGCGACACGCGACCGGGCGGTCACCCGGCTCAAGCCGGGCCTGCCGGACGACGGCATGGCCCCGGCCCGGTTCGTGGTGATCAGCGTCGCGCCGTCCGGGCGGATGAAGGTGCTCAGCGGCGACGACCCCGACCCGGGAGTCGCCGAGGACGAGCTCCAGCGGCTCGGCCCGTCCGAGCTGGCCCGGCGCGCCGCCGACCGCAGGCCGTTCGCGCTGCCGGGGATGCGGGCGGTCGCCCGGGTCCGCCCGCCGCGGACGGAGGTCGCTAGCCTCCCGCCGCGCTCCGGCCACGGGGACGACGTCGTGGTCGTCGCCGCGCCGCTGGCCGAGATCCGCGCGGCGACGCTCAGCCTGGTCGTCACCGAGCTCGCCACGATCGTCCTGCTGCTGATCGCGCTCGCGCTGGTCGGCCGCTGGCTGATCCGGCGCGGGCTGCTGCCGCTGCGCCAGATGGCGACGACGGCGCAGGTCATCGCGCTCGGCGGCAGCCTGGACGAGCGGATGCCCGGCGCCGACCGGCGCACCGAGACCGGACGCCTCGCCGGGGCGATCAACGTGATGCTCGGCCGGATCGAGCAGGCGTTCGCGGCGCGCGCCCGGTCGGAGGCGCGGGTCCGCGAGTTCGCCGCGGACGCGTCGCACGAGCTGCGCACGCCGCTCACCACGATCCAGGGCTACGCCGAGCTGTACCGGCAGGGCGCGCTCGGCCCGGACCGGCTGCCCGACGCGATGCGGCGCATCGAGGAGGAGGCCCGCCGGATGAGCAGCCTGGTCGGTGACCTGCTGGAACTCGCCCGCCTGGACCGCGAGGCGTCCCTCGAACCCGCCCCGGCGGACCTGTCCGCGCTCGCCCGCGACGCCGTCGCCGACGCGCAGGCCGCCGATCCGGACCGCCCGGTGCGGCTGGAGGCGCCGCCGGGCCTGGTCGCCACGGTGGACGAGGGACGGTTCCGCCAGGTGCTGGCGAACCTGCTGGCCAACGTGCGCGTCCACACGCCGTCCGGCACCGCGTCGACCGTCCGGGTCGAGCGGGCGCGCGACGGCGGGATCGTCCTGGAGGTCGCGGACGAGGGCCCCGGCATGTCGCCGGAGGACGCGGCTCGCGCGTTCGAGCGGTTCCACAGCGGCGGCGCGTCCGGCGCGGGCCTGGGCCTTCCCATCGTCGCCGCGATCGCCGCCGCGCACGGCGGGCACGCGGAGCTCTTCTCGGCCCCGGGCACCGGAACGACCGTCCGTGTGACCCTTCCCTCGGACGACGCCGCAGGTCAGTCGAAGTCGTAGACGGTGACGGGGACGCCGCGTCCGACGAGGTGGCGTTCGATGAGCGGCTCGACCTCGGACCAGCGTCCGCCCGCCAGCCCGCATCCGATGCGCGGCATGTGCACGGACGCGTCCAGTTCGGCGGCGCGCGCGCCGACCTTCTCCAGGCAGACGGCAAGCGCCTCGTACCGGATCGGGACGCCCTTGCTGCCGCGCTTGATCCCGCGCTGCGCGACCATGTTCGCGACGTGCACATAGGGCTCGACCTGGACGAGTTGCACCGCGCCTAGCCCGAAGTCGTTGGAGGCGCGGTTCCGGTGCCACTCGCGGTAGGCGCGTTCGGGCTCGTCCCAGCGGCGGGACACGGCGAGCACGAACCCCTTGCCCCACCCTCCGAGGTCGTTGCAGACGTGCGCGATCACCTTCACGCCCTTGGCCTGCGGAGACGTCGCGTCACCCTTCACATACCGGATCTCACTCACGAACAGGACGATAGACAACAGGTCCGACATTCCTCATCCGCTTTTCGCCGCCGTCGAGGGCGGCGCGATCTTCGGGGGCGCCGCGTCGCTCACGAGTTTCGGCACGCCCTTAAGGCAGCCCGCGCCGTCGAGCAGCTTCGGCGGACGCACCGGGAGCACCCCGACGCGGCGGACGTCCAAGTGCTTTGAGCGTGACGGGAGTTTCGCGACGTCCACGCTGGCTATGCGCGCGCCCGCGACGCGCAGCGTCCCGCTGGTGTCGAAGAAGGCGGCCGTCACGCGTCCGAGCGCGAGCCCCCCGAACCACTTGACGACGCCGGTCCGCGGGCTGATTCGGACGAGGTCGCCGGTCGCGTTGTCCACACCGTAGATCCGGCCGTCTGCGGGCCGCACCGCGAAATCGTCCAGCTTCACGTCCGAACTCAACACGAACGACCGGACGATGCGAGCCGGCTTCGCCTTGACGTCCATGACCGTGACGTCATCGCGGCCGCGCACGTAGAACAGGCCGTCACGCGAGATCGCGCCCGCCGTGTAGGCGTCCGGCGGAAGCGACACGGACGCCAGCGTGGCGCCGTCACGCGGATCGATCGTGATGAGGTTCGGCGAACCCCCGTCCACAGGGCTGTTCTCGACCCCATAGAGGAGCCCGTCGCGCGTGTTGTAGCCGAGCGCGTCGAGACCGGGTTTCGGTGCGATCGGCCTGACGGCGCCGGTTCGCATGTCGAGCCGTCCGAGCACCCGCCGTCCATCCCCGCGCCGCCCCTTCGACCGCTGCGCGTCGCGCGTGCCCGCGACACGCTGCCGCGCGACCACGTAGGCGACGCCGTCGCAGTGCGCGGCCCCCGCCGCGACCGCCGAGGGCGCCGCGACCGCGGGCGTCTGTGACACGAGGACGGCGAGCACCGTCCCCGCGGCCGCCCACCGGGCGCCAGTCCGGACCTTCGACAAGGTGTCCCCCCGTGCTCCCGCCAACGCTCTGCGGTCAGGTGGTTCCCGATCATGAAAGTCGGCGAACCCAAGGGCCGGTCAAGGCACCCGCCCGGGACAACAGTTGCTCATTTGCGCGAATGTTTGACAATATGCGGGACCTCGGACAGGGGGAAGGCGGGGCGGATGGTGTTCACCGAGCCGGACGTCCGGCGCGACACACCCCACAGGGAAGGACGCGCCTGGCGCGTGCTGGGTTGGCTGTCGGTGATCGTCTCGGCGGTGCTGGTCGTGACCAGCCTGACCGCCTACGGCTTCTACTGGCGGCTGCAGAACAACATCCACCACGAGGACAGCGACCGCCTCATCGGCGACAACCGGCCGAAGAAGCTCAACGACTCGCTCAACATCCTGCTGCTCGGCACCGACAGCCGCGCGGGCGCGAACGCCCGGTACGGCAAGTCCATGAAGAACGACCCGCCCCGCTCGGACACGATGATCCTGCTGCACCTGTCCCCCGGCGGACGCGAGGCCCTGGGCATCAGCTTCCCCCGCGACCTCATGGTGCCGATCCCCTCCTGCGCGAAGCCCGGCGGCGGACGCACCGCGCCGGTCCGCGTCGGCATGCTGAACTCCGCGTTCACGGCGGCCGGAGCGTCCTGCACGATGAAGACCCTCGAGAACGTCACCGACATCAAGATCGACCACTTCATGCAGGTGGACTTCACCAGCTTCAAGAGCATCACCGACGCCGTCGGCGGCGTCGAGATCTGCCTGCCGAAGGCCGTCGACGACAGGGACTCCAAACTCCACCTCGGAGCCGGCCGCCACCTCATCAAGGGCGAGACGGCCCTCGCCTACGTCCGCAACCGGCACGGCCTCGGCGACGGCTCCGACCTCGGCCGCATCAAGCGCCAGCAGCAGTTCATGGGCTCGCTCGCCAAGAAGGTCCTCAGCGCGGGCACCCTCGCCAACCCGGGCAAGCTGCTCCCCCTCGCCGAGGCCGGCACCAAGTCCCTCACCACCGACCGCGGCCTGGACCTGTCGTCCATGACGAAGATCGCCGAGGGCATGCGCGGCCTCACCGCCGGAAAACTCCGCTTCGTCACCGTCCCGGTCGCCCCGTACGCCCCGGACCCGAACCGCGTCGCCTTCCGCGATCCGGACGCGTCCCGCTTCTTCACCGCCATCCGCGACGACCACCAGATCGACACGCCGTCCGCCGCCGCCGCCACGAAGAAGCCGTCCAAGCTCCCGCCGGCGCAGGTCCGGGTCCGCGTCCTCAACGCGACCGGCACCACCGGACTCGCCGGACGCGTCGCCGACCAGCTCCGCACCGCGGGCTACCAGGTCATCGGCACCGGCACCACCGCGGCGTCCGCCACGTCCCAAGTGCGCTACGGCGCGGGCGCGAACGCCCAGGCCACCGCCCTCACGTCCCTGCTCCCGGGCGCGACCGCACGTCCAGGCTCCGCGCCGTCCGGAACGGTCGACCTCGTCCTCGGCCGGGACTTCCAGAACCTGCACCTCCCCAGCAAGGCGATCCCCAAGCTCCAGGGCGAACTGAGCGCCGAGGACGACGTCTGCAAGCAGCCCTGACCGTCCGACGCGCCTGCCACGATGCGTCCGTGACCGACCACGACGACCTCCTGGACCGCGTCGCCACCCGCGCCGGCGGCGACCTCCCCTGCGCCACCTCCACCCAGATCGAGGAGGCCGAAGCCGCCCTCGGCTTCACCCTCCCCCCACTCCTGGCACGCCTCTACCAGGACGTCGGCAATGGCGGCTTCGGCCCCGACTGCGACCTCATGCCCCTCATCGGCCCGCGGTCCCCCACGGCCGTCACCACCTACCAGGCCAAACACGCCCTGGGCGACTGGCCCACCGGCGTCCTCCCCATCCTCGACTGGGGCTGCGCCATGTACGCCGCCATCGACTGCGCCGCCCCGGACGCCCCCGTCCTCCTCTACGAACCCAACGCCGTCACCGACGACCCGTCCCACGCCTGGTTCCAGGACGCCCCGTCCCTCGCCACCTGGCTCACCAACTGGCTCACCAACGAAGCCTGGTACGACAACGACGCCCCCAACCTCCCCCTATGGCCCCAAGCAGGCCCCCGACTCCCCTCACCCCCGCCGAGCGACCACCACCGCCAACAGCACAACCCCAACAACGGCCAAGACCCCAAGCCCCAAAATCACCAGCAGGATCAAAGCCTCAACAAACCCCAACGACAACATGACCACCCCTAACCACCCATACAAGTCACCACATCCTGCCCACACCCGTCCGCGTGACGCCATCTCGCCTGCCCATGTCTCGAGCCCGGCCATATGAAGCACGCGACAGGGAACAACTCGTAATACCGGGGCAGTGGACGCATCGGTCATCGAACGACCGCGCACCTGCGACGCTCTGGGGACAACACCCGGAGCAGACCCACTCGAGGAACTCGGCGACCCGCTCGCGATGATGTGGGCGGCTCACACCCGATCGCCTCTGGAAAGGACCACGCCGTGACGCTGTACGCCTACGACGAGCAGGGACGGTCACTCCTGGCCGTCTGGGGGTCCGGGACCGGCCACCGAACCGCGCAGATCGCCTCCGTACCGGAGACGGTCGAAGAGGCAAGCGCACGGAGCCTGGCACAGGCGATGTCCGCCCTATCGGACGCCATGTGGCGCACGTACACCCACCCGCCGGAGGCTGCCAAGAGCCTGGAGGAGAACACCGAAGGCTGGCGCCGCGCGCAAACGCAGGCCCTCCTGCCCAAGGTCCCCGACATCCTCCGAGACCCGAACCTCCTCCTCGACCGGGTCGTCTCCTACAACCCGGTCGAGGAGTCCGCCCACCGCGTCGGCAGGGCACTCCACAGGGCCGGCGACGCCCGCCTCTCCGAGGCCGTGATCCGCGAGGCGCGCACCGAGCTCGACGCCATCGAACGAGCCGGACGCGGCGACCTCACCGGCCGCGCGGCCCACGCCGTCACCCTCACCCGGGCAGGAGCGTCCCCATCCCAGATCGCCGCCGCGGACGACCTCCTCCGCACGAGCCTGCTCAGCGGCCACGAGCCGTTCACCGACCTGGACCCGGCGGCGGCGTCGGTCGCGGCCGCCCACTGGCTCCAGGCCGCAGCCGACGCCACCGCGAAACTCACGGGAGTCCCTCCCACGGCGATCGTCCAGGAAGCGGACAACATCGAGGCACTCCCCTACCGAACCCCGACGACCGTCCTCGAACTCATGGAACAGGGCCTCTCCCCCTACGGCGCGGTGACCCGCCTCCTCGCCGAGGCCATGGCCGTCGCGGAGGGACTCGTCCACGACGTCGACGAACTCCAGGACAGGTTCACGGAACTGGAGGAACTCGCCGCCCGCCACTCCGACCGCGACCCGAACTTCCGCGCCGTCCTGTTCTCCGAAGTCAGACTGACCACCCTCGACCCCGCCCGCCCCGCCCAGGACCTCCTGGAAGACCTCCTCTACGGAATCCGAGCCTGCTGGCTCCTCTACTCAGAAAGCGCCCACGAAGACTTCGACGACCAAACCGAAGAGCCCGCCGAACACCTCCACACCGATTTCCTCGAAGCCGTACGAGCAGAGGCCCAAAACACGTCCAACAGACTGCACTAACCGCCAGGCGACCACCGATGCGCGCTCGCGGACCAGAGGATCTCGGCCGACCCGCGAGCGCCGCCCACAACCGAACGCCCACCCGCACTCGAGATCACCGACAACTCCGCCACATCTCCACGAGAAACGCCAAAAGCCCTCCCCGATAACCGGGAAGGGCCTATGAGCTGTGCGCACCCGAAGGGATTCGAACCCCTAACCTTCTGATCCGTAGTCAGATGCTCTATCCGTTGAGCTACGGGTGCTCGCTTCAAGTCTGTGACCTGCTGCGTTGTCGCCGTCGGGAAGTCTACCAGCATCGCACCGGGGTGCTGAGGCGGTGGGTTTCCGTCCTTGCGACATGCACCAGTGTAGGGCACCGGGGCCGGTGGTCGCGCCTGGGATACGGGGGAACCGATCGGGGGCGATGTGCGCCAAAGGGGGGACCGAGTCGGAAGTCGACCGGACGGCCCCAGTCTCGTCCGGTGCTCCTGCTCCCCCCGAACAAGGAGAAGCATTCAGATGCGTATGTCCGCCCCCCGGCTGATCGGAACCCTCGCCCTGGGCGGCGCCCTGCTCGCGTCGGCCGCCTGCGGGCCCCTCGACAGCATCACCGGCGGGAACAAGAAGACCGCCTGCAACAACATCAAGGCGGACCTGACCGCGATCAAGAGCAAGGTCAGCCAGCCGGACGCGTCCAACCTGCGGTCCAGCTCGGCGGCCAACGCGCGGCTGTACCGGGAGACCGCCTCCAAGATCCGCAGCGAGGGCGCCAAGGCCGGCGGGGACGTCAAGTCGTCCTCGGACAAGGTCGCCAGCGACCTGGAGTCCCTGGCGACGGTGCTCGGGAACATCGGCTCGGGCAGCACCAGCACCCCGAACATGAGCGGCAGCCGGAACTTCATCCAGGACGCGGCGGACCTCGGCCGGGCCTGCGGCTACACCGGCTGACACCACCCACGGCCGGAAGAGGCTATCCTCGTATCGGCTTTGCCGGTTGGCCCGCCGACCGGTAGCCTGTGCTGAGCCCGAAGGGCTTCTGGAGGATTCGCCTAGTCCGGTCTATGGCGCCGCACTGCTAATGCGGTTTGGGCTTACCGCCCATCCGGGGTTCAAATCCCCGATCCTCCGCCTCTGACCTGTGGGGTCGCGTCACACGACGCGGCCCCACAGGTCGTTTCAGGGCCTTCCGCGTGGTTTGAGCACTGCGATCTTGCGCCTCGGCCACCTGGGACGCACGCGCCGTCCCTGCGGGTCTTCTGCGTCCTGGTCGGCATGCCGTGGCCTTCCTTGCGGCATCTGCTGCCGCCGCCTCGGTGATGGTCGCGTGGATGGGCCAAGACCTTCTGGCGTGGGCTCATCGAGACGCCCAGAGACTCGTTCACCGCGGCCGTCCGGGGTTGTTGTGGCGTTGCTCAGGTGCGTGTGGGGGCTTGGGGCGCCGGGGGACGGGGCTTGTGCCAAGCGTGGGGTTAGTGGCGCCAGCGGGTTTTTTTGGTTATTTGTTCTGGGGTGGCGTTAGTAAGGAGGGTTATTTCACCTCTGCGGACTACGGAGATGGTGTCCATTACGGCGTCGCCCAGGGATTGGCGGAGGATGGGGTCGGATTCGAAGGCGGTTACGGATTCTTCCAGGGTGGACGGGAGTGGGGTGATGTCGGCCTTTTCACGGTCGGTGGGGGTGAGGAGGGCCGGGTCGGTGGTCACGGGGGCGGGGAGGGTGTCGTGGGTGTCCAGTCCGGCGCGGCCGGCGGCCAGGAGGGCGGCGAGGGCGAGGTAGGGGTTGGCGGACGGGTCGAAGCATTTGACCTCGACGTTGGCGGCGCGGTGCTGTTCGCCGTGGGAGCCGGTGATGAAGCGGAGGGCGGCTTCGCGGTTCTCGGGGCCCCAGCAGGAGTAGGCGCCCGCGCGGCCGGACGGGACGAGGCGCAGGTAGCTGGCCACGGACGGGGCTCCGATGGCGAGGAGGGCGGGGAGGCGGCGGAGGATTCCGGCGGCGAAGGCCTCGCCGGGGCGGGTCATGCCGGACGGGCCGTCGCCGCCGGCCATGGCGTTGGTCGAGGGGACGCCGGCCTTGTGGTGCCAGAGACTCAGGTGGACGTGGCCGCCGTTGCCGAGGGAGTCCGGTTCGGTTTTGGGGGAGAAGGACGCGACGAGTCCGTGGCGGAGTGAGGTCGCGCGGATGGTCTCGCGGACGAGGACGGCGGTGTCGGCGGCGCCCAGCGGGTCTTCGGCGGCGACGGTGAGTTCGTATTGGCCGGGGGCGTATTCGGGGTGGATCTGCTCGACCTGGACGCCCGAGGCGTCCAGGATCTGGAGCAGGTCGCGGAGGTAGTCGGACAGTTCGCTGATGCGGGTCATTCCGTAGGCGGGGCCGTTGGTGGCGGGGGTGAATTCGTCCTGGCCTTTTTCGGAGACGACCCATTCCATTTCGAAGGCGGCGAGGGTGGCCCAGCCTTGGGAGGAGAGCCGGTCCGTCTCGCGGCGGAGGAGGGCGCGGGAGTCGAGGGGGTGGACGGTTCCGTCCTGGGCGTAGCGGTCGGCGGGGGCGATGGCCCAGCCGGGGAGGGCGGCGAGGGGGCGGAGGCGGTCCAGGTCGGGGTGGAGGCGGAGGTCGCCGACGGGTGCTCCGCCCGCGTACCGGCCCGTGACGACCGAGTCGTCCAGGAGGAAGGCGTCCAGGCCCGGGGGGACGCCGACGCCCCAGGTCGCGGCGTGTTCGAGCCGGGTCAGGGGGACGGCCTTGACGCGGGCTATGCCGCTGGTGTCGACCCAGACGAGGACGACGGCGACGATGTCCTGCGCGGCCAGGCGGGTGGCCGCGGCGGCGGCTCGGGTGCCTTGCAGCGTGCGCTCGGTGAGGTCCATCACCACCCCCTGGGCTACGTTATGTAGCCAATCATTACGGTATGTATCCAGGTGGGGTGGGGGTTAATCGGGGTCCGATCCGGCACAATTCCAGGGGTGACGAGAGGAGTTCGAGGTGGCGCGACGTCCTCTTGGGCGGCTGGAGGCCGAGGTGCTGGCCGTCGTCGCGGCGGCGGACTCCTTCATCAGCACCGTGGACCTGTGGGAGCGCATGGACGGCGCGCCCACGCGGTCGACGGTGAACACGATCCTGAACCGGCTGCTCGACAAGGGGATGCTGCAGCGGATCCGCGTCGGGCGCCAGTACGAGTACCGGCTCGCGGTGGACGAGGCGGACGTCGTCGCCGGGCGCATGCACGAGCACCTGAGGCTGGCCAGCGATCAGCAGTACGTGCTGAGCCGGTTCGTTGAGACGCTGAGCGGGGAGCAGGCGCGGATGCTCCGGGTCGTCCTGGACGATCTGCCGTCGGCGGGCGGGGGGCGGTCGTGAACCCGTTGACCTTCCTGCCGGTCGCGGTGACGTTGCCGCTCGCGGTCCTGCTCGGGTGGGTGCGCGTGCCGCTGCATCCGGTGTGGACGGCGCGGATCCTCGCGACCGTCGCGGGCACGGCGATCACGTCCGTCGTCGGGACGGCCCTGTTCGTCGGGGTGAACTTCGCGGCGACGCTGGCCCCGGACGCCGCGAACCGGTTGCCGGAGTGGATGCTGTTCGGTGACGACGAGCCGGTTCCGGCCGTGCTCGGCGTCCTGGCGGTGATGGTGTTCGCGTTCGCGTGCGCGGCGGGGGGACGGGTCGTCCAGCGGAACATCGCGGGGACGCGGCAGGCTCGGCGGCTGAGCCGGGGCGTGCTCGAATGCGATGAGCCGGTGGCGATGGCCGTCCCCGGTCGGCGGGACGGCGGGGTGCTGGTCTCGCGGGGTCTTCTGCGGAGGCTGACCGGGCCCGAGCTGGCGGTCGTGTTCCGGCACGAGCAGGTTCATCTGCGGCACGCGCATCACCGGTATCTGCTGGTCGGGGCGTTGACCACGGCCGTCCTGCCGTTCGCGCGCCCGTTGGGGGCGCGGCTGCGGCTGGCGCTCGAGCGCTGGGCGGACGAGGACACGGCGAAGGCGACCGGGGATCGGATCCTCGTCGCCCAGACGATCGCCAAGGTCGCCCTCGCGAGCACGGCGGAGGGCGGTGGTGGTGGTCTTCTGGGGTTCGCCGAGTCGCAGACCGTCGAGCGGGTTCGGGCGCTGCTGGCCGCGGCTCCGGCACGGAATCCGGTGAGCGGTCCGATGGCGCTTCTGGGCAGCGGGCTGACGACCGGTCCGTTCGCCGCCGCGGCGCTGCAGCTGGACCGGGCGCTCGGCCTGCCCTTCCTCTGAGCCGATCCGCTTGATCAACTTCGGATCATCTACGACACTTGTCGTACATAACTCGATCCGGGGAGTGCCCTCATGACGTGTTTCTTCGACGCCGCGCACGGTCCGGGCGTCCACTCGATCCTGTGGACGCCGCAGTGGGGCGCCGCGCGCAACGTGACCGCCTGCCCGGCGTGCGCGCAGCGGTGGGCCGTGCACCAGCAGCAGATGGCGTCCGGCCAGCAGGGGTACCCCGCGCCGCAGCCCGGATACCCGGCCGCCGGCCACCCGCAGCCCGGGTATCCGCAGCCGGGCTACGCGCAGCCCGTGTACGACGATCACCACCACTACGACCACCACGACCGCGACCAGCACCGCGAGCGGCGCGGTCCCGGCTGGGGCGGCGTGGCGGCGGCCGGCGCGGCGGGCCTGGTCGGCGGCGCGCTCATCAACGAGATGCTGGACGACGACGATGACAAGCCGCAGCAGGTGATCTACGAGGTCACCAACAACGAGTACAACGACTTCTCCGGCGGGGACGACGAGGACGGCGGCTGGTAGGCGGACCGCCGCGCCCGGCGCCTTGAGCCGCGCCCGGCGCCTTGAGCCGCGCCCGGCGCCTTGAGCCGCGCCCGGCGCCTTGAGCCGGGCCCGGCGCCTTGAGCGGGGCGGCGGCTCGTCGATGGGTGGTGGTCGGGACGGACCCGGCCGCCACCTGCGGATCAGTGGTCTTCGGGGTGGTGGGTGGCCTTTCTGATCGCTTCCATGGCGGCGGCTTCGGCGGGGACGCGGGGGCGGGCGCCGAGGCCGAAGAAGCCGCCCTCGTCGTTGGCGTCCGCGACGGTGTCGGCGATCTCGGAGACGAGCGCGCGGAAGGCGGCCAGCTCGGACGGGGCGGTGCGGGCGACGATCGCGGTGGCCTGCCGGATCGTCTCCAAGGCCGGGCCCGCGTACTGGGCGTAGCGGCTGTCCGGCTGGAGGCCGGTCTCGAAGGGCGTGGTGGCGGCGAGTTCGCGGACGAAGCGGCGCGGGTGGGTGACGCCGGTCTCGCGGAGCAGGGTGACCAGCGCGAAGATCTCCTCGGCGTCCGCGACGCCCTCGGCGAGGGCGACCAGGACGCCGGCGGCCATGAGCGCGCGGTGCAGGGTGTCCCAGTCCTCGGGGGTGAAGTCCAGTTCGCCCGGTCCGTCCGCCAGGTGGTCGCCGGACGGCAGGACCTGGAAGCCGATCTCGGCGAGCAGGGCCGGGATGCGGAGGACGTCGCCGACGGCCTGGTCGCGGACGTCGTCCGGGAGGTGGTCCCACGGGACGGCCTCGCCGAGGGCGGCGTCCCGTTCGTCCAGGCTCTGCCCGTGTTCGAGGCGGGCCAGGGTCTGCGCCTGCTGCTCGTCCAGGACGACGGCCGTGACCGCACCGGTCGCCGGGACCATCAGGTAGCCGATCACGGCGAGGTGCTCGCCGAGCCGCCGGGCGCGGCGCCGCTGGGCCTCGCGGTGGTGCTCGGGCAGCTCGTCCCATCCGGGGCGGACGGTGTCGGGGCGGCGCTCGTGGAAGTTCCGCGCGAGGTGCTCGGTGAGGTGGGACGAGGTGTAGTCGGCGAGGCTGTCGATGACGCGGCCCTGGGCGGCGAGGCGGGTCTTCATCCGGCGGCACTCGTGCAGGATGGCCTCGGCGTCCAGGAAGGTCTGCTCGGACCGGCGGTCGGCGGCGCGGCCCAGGACGTCCTGCCCGACCATGATCACGATCATGAAGAGCAGCTGCGCGAAGGTGGACAGGAACGACATGAACGCGAACGGGTAGGGGTCGAACCGCTGGATGCCGAGTTCGGCGGCGCCGATCCACAGCACCTGCGTCCCGGCGGAGATGTAGAAGGCCCACATGCTGCCGAGGCGTTCGGTCAGCCAGGCCGCGATCCGGCCGTTGACGCCGACGGCGTGGTCGAGGGCCTGCGGCGGCGACTGGACCCGGTGCCGCTCGATCCAGGGGTGCGGACGGGATTCCAGCAGGCTCACCCCGCGGCTGAGCGCGCGGTCGTGCCGGTCGAGGTTGGCCTGGAGGTCGGAGATCCGCGCGAAGATCGCGCCGGTGTTCTCGTAGGTCTGGACGGCGCGGCGGTCGGCGGCCTGGCCGAGCACCCGCTGCCCGACGAGGATCACCGAGCACAGCACGAGCTGGACGACGTTGTTGAGGAACAACAGGAAGCCGAACGGGTAGGGGTCGATGCTCCGCAGCGGTCCCCACGCGGCCAGCGCCATCCAGACGGTGATGATCACGAGGACGACGTACAGGGCGCCCATCGAGCCCACGCCCCGGGTCAGCGCGGCGGCGATGGCCCCGTTCAGCCCGACCCTCTCGTCGGCGATCGTCGCCGGAGCCTCTGGCAGCTCGGCGGCCTGCGGTAGTTCGGCCGCCGTCGCGGTTGCGCTCACCGTGATTCCCATCCTCTGGTCGCCTCGGACGGCGGCGCCGTCCCCTTGTGTTGACGACCAGATCCACCCATGAGTTGCCTGATTGCGCAAATGGAGGATGTCTCCCCTTCTCATGCCCGGCCCGCCGAACCGAACACCGGGGAGCGTCAAGGCGATGGGCGGCGCGGCGTCCGGCGCACGCGGGCCGCCGGGACCTTGACCGCGGCACGTGGGGATGACCCATCGTTTGATTACTGTTAGTAACGACAATATGCCTTTATGCATATGGTCGGCTGTATGAGCGATCTACGCACACGCAAGTACCACCAGTGGTTCCAGGGCGCCGACGTGGACAGGGACGGCGTCCTCACCCGCGACGACCTCATGCGCATAGCCGAGCGCGCCGCGGCCGCCCAGGGGATCGCGCCGAACTCGCCGCACGCCCGCCAGCTCAACGAGTCGATGGACTGGTTCTGGACCGACATCATCGCCCCGCACGACAGCGACGGCGACGAGCGCGTGGACCGCGCCGAGATGACCCAGGGGTTCCTGATCTCGCTCAACGACCGGTCCCGGTACCCCGAGCAGATCAAGTGGATCGCCGACCTCGTCTTCGACCTCGGCGACACCGACGGCGACGGGAAGATCTCGCTGGACGAGTTCACCCAGGTCTTCGGGGCGGGGATGCAGGTGCCCACCGCCGACTGCACCCACGTGTTCAACCGGCTCGACCTGGACGAGTCGGGCACGCTGCCCCGCCTCGGCTACCACGACGCCGTCATCGAGTTCTTCTACGGCGACGACCCCAAGGCCGCCGCCAACCACCTCTTCGGCCGCATCTGACCCGCCGCCGTCCGCCCGTCCGTCCGTCCGGCACGACGCGGCCCCCGAGGCCGCCACAACTCGGGCCGCCGACGCGCCGAACGCCGTGGGACGGGGTGCAGGGTCACCCCCGTCCCCTTTCGGGTTCGCCGACGCCGACGCCGGACGTTCAACAAAGCCGGTCACGCGCGAAACGTCGTCGGACGCGAGAAAATCCTCGCCGCCTCACTCATCACCACGTGCCGCGAGCGGCGGATAGTCTGACACTTGATCGGACGACTCCCGGACAGGAATTCCGCCGGGGCATGGGGCCCGTCCCCTTTCCGGCGGCCATGCGCCCGCCTCCGACACCTCTCCGAACCCGCAGGTCACCAGGGAGTGGCCGGGGATCCGACCAGCCGACCTCGGTGGCCGAGCGACGGGGAAGACCGCGCCGAAACGGCGACCATCGCGAACGCCGAGCGGGCCGATAAGGCCGCCAACGCGAGGGAGGAAATCCATTCCCCCTGAAAGCACTCTGCGATGACGCCACCAAGACATGGCGGGAGTTCCGGCACGTCCGCATTTGACGCGCCGCACCGTCCACCGGGTCCCGTGCCCTGCCCGCCGGGGCCCCTTCCGGGGACGCTGGGCCGTTCGCCTTCAGCCCACCGTCCCGCGCCTCCCCGGGCCGTCGGATCCCCCACGGATCCGGGGAGGCGCCGCTGGGGTCAGGGCGCGTTCGGGTCGAGGACGAACCAGACCCGCAGGCGTCCGTCGGGGAGGCGGCGGCATCCCCAGGTGTCGGTCAGGGCGCGGAGGATGAGGAGGCCGCGGCCTGTCTCGCCGTCCGGGTCGTCGACGAGGTGCGGCACGGTCTCGCCGCCCGCGTCCACGACCTCGACGCGAACCGCGTGACCATCGGCGTAAGCGCTGACCTCGATGGTGTCGCCTTGGCCGTACCGGACGGCGTTGGTGAAGACCTCTGACACCAGCAACTCGCAGTCGTCGTAGGCGGGATGACCCGGTCCGAGTGCTTCGGACACCCACGCGCGCGCCCGGCTCGCCTGGTCGGGTGCGGACGCGAACTTCTTGGTCCCGAGGCGCGGCAGGTGACCGCGCGTAGTCACGTGCTCAGGCGGCATCCCGTCCCCCGTTCGAGGGGTGCAGCAGCCCGGCGAGCCGTCCGAGGAGACCGTGCCGGACGTCCTCCCGCATGCAGCCGCAACCGCAGATCTCGCCCCAGCCGTCCGTCCTCGGTACGGCGGCGACCGTCGCCTGGTGGATCGCGGCTTCGAGCTCCCAGGGCGTGCCCGCCTCAAGGAGCCGGTCGCCGACCATGGCCCACCAGTGCCCCGTGCTCTTGCCGTACCAGGTGATGACCTGCGGATACCGCGCGACGATCCGTCCGGCGGCGGCACGAACGGCGTCCTGCGGGACCCCGTCGTGTGGGACGGTCCCAGCCTGGAAGATGACCGGTCCGCGTATGCTCATCCTCGCCTCCCATGTGGGGGTGAAGCCGTGTGGCCGGGCGGGCCTGGACTCCTGCACCCGGCCACACGGCGGCTCTTTTTTGCGCGTCGGTCGAGGTCATGCCCCTCCCGGCGCCTGCGGCGACTCACGTCGGAAAGTCGTCGCCCCCAAACTTCTCGAACGCCCCGAAGGCTTCGATCACGCTTGGTACTGTTCTGGTCACATCATGGAGTGGCGGCCTCGAAAACGGAAGCTCCATCCTGGAAGTCGTCCACTTGGTGAGCGAATGTCCGCCCCGGGCGTCGACGATGCCGACGTACCGAAGAGTTCAGCCGCATAGGACGGAGAGGCCGATGCCCGCTCAACCCGACCACCGCCGAAGCCCGTCCATCCGTCGCCGTCGCCTGTCCAGGGAACTCCGCAGTCTCCGGACCGCGTCCGGCCACACAGCGGAGGAGGTGTGCCGCACCCTCGAGTGGTCGCAAGGCAAGATGAGCCGCATCGAGCAGGGCGACTGGCTTCGTCCCAACCCGCGCGACGTCCGCGACCTGCTCGACTTCTACGACGTGCAGGACGTGCCCAAACGCGAGTCGCTGATCAGTCTCGCGCGGGAGTCCCGGCAGCGCGGGTGGTGGGAGACCACCGAGTTCGCGGGACTGTTCAACAGCAGCCTCGCGGGCTTCGAGGCCGAGGCGAAGAGCATCCACACCTACCAGCCGCTGGTGGTCCCGGGCCTGCTCCAGACGCCCGCCTACACCCGCGACCTCTTCCGCCGTTCCATGCTCCGCGACCCCAGCGAGGTCGGCCGTCGGGTCGAGTTTCGGATGAACCGGCAGAAGCTCCTTCAGCATCATGACCCGCCCACGCTCTGGGCGGTCATCGACGAGAGCGTGCTTCGCCGCCCGTTCGGAACGGTCGCGGATCGAGCCGAACAGATTCAGCGCCTGCTCGCCACCGGCGACTCCGACCACACCACGGTGCAGGTCATCCCCTTCGAGGCCGGGCTGCATCCTGGGCTGAACTATGCGTTCACGCTGATGGACTACGAGCTGGACCCGTCGGTGGTCTACATCGAGCTGGGCACGAATGCGCTGTATTTGGAGAAGCCGAAGGACCTCGAGTCTCATAGTCTGAAGTTTCAGCATCTCCTCGGCGCGGCCTTGGACAAGGACGCGACCTTGCAGTGGCTGTCCGACCTGCACCGCGAACTGAGATGAGGACCATGCAGCACACCACGCCGTCCCGCTCCGCGCTCGCCAACGCATCCTGGCGAAAGTCGTCCCGGAGCCAGGCCGAGGGTGCCGAGTGCGTCGAACTCGCGCGCATCGCGGCGACGGTCTGCGTCCGAGACTCGAAGGACGCCGACGGTCCCGCGCTGGCCCTCTCCCCCGGCCACGCCCGGACGCTGACCGCCCGCATCAAGAACGGCGAGCTTGACCTCTAAGCGCTCCCTCTGAACTCCAGCGCTCCGCGAACGGCGTCGTCCGTGCGCCTGGTACGCGGGACGGCGGGTGAGATCAGAGTGGCGGGTGGGGTCGCGTGGGGTTCGGTGATCCGCTCCGGTGGGATGACTTTCGGTGGCCGAACGGCTACCACGAGTCCAAGGAGCGTGTGATGTACAAGTCCACGGCGTTGACCGCCGCGATCGCCGGAGCCGTCGCGTGTGCCGCGCTGGCCGGAGCCGCCCCCTCCGCCTATTCCTTCGGGACGCTGGACGGCAAGCTCGGGCAGCGGGCCGAGCACGAGCGGATCACCCGGGCCGCCTTGGCCTGTCCCTCTGGGAAGGCGAGCGACAACTACTGCTTCGAGTCCGATTCGCTGAGCGAGCTGGCCGGGGCCAAGGGGAAGGGCGGCGGCATCGGTGCTCCCGACCTGGGCACCGAGGCTCTGGTGCAGGAAGCGCACTGCGACAACGCCGACTACCTCGCGGACAGCGGTTACCCGCAGAGTCGCGCCGATGCCACCAGCCACCTGCTGGGCTGCGTCAGGCACGCGCACGATCGCATGACCAAGGCGGTGGCCGAGGCCGCACGCCTGCTGGACGGCAAGGGCCAGGTCGACTCGAAGCAGGTCAGCCTCACCTTCCGCTGCTTCTTTACCGACACCCAAGGCCGCGCGAAGTGCGACGCGATCGAGCAGTTCGGCCGGGGCCTGCACGCCGTCCAGGACTTCTACTCCCACAGCAACTGGGCCGACACGGCCGGGTCCGGCGCCATCGGGGCGACCAACCCGCCAGGGCTCGGACACTCCGACGTCTCCCCCTTGTTCCGCCTGTTCGCCGAGCCCCGGCCCACGTCCACCGACGTCCCCGAGAACCTCACCACCGGATGCTTCGACAAGGAGGCCGCCATCTCGGGCGAGAAGCTCGGCTGCATGGGCGGCAAGCGGATCAGGCATCACGTGGTCAACAAGGACCTCGGCCTGATCGACCCGGCGACCGGGCACACCTCGGACCCGACCACCGACCGGGGCAAGGTCGCCGACAACTTCGCCCGCGCGGTCACCCTCGCCATCACCGACACCCGCGGCCAGTGGCGGGACCTCGTGAACGCGCTGGAGCAGCACTACCCCGACGGAAGAGGCACCCGGATGGCCTGCGCCATCACCCACGACAACCCCACCAAGGACTGCAAGTAGGGATCAGCCGAGTGAGCTCGTCGGGGTGACGTCAGCAGGTGCTGTCGTGCGGGACGCGCCTGGTCGGCTTGGGAGGTGGGCGGTGGCGCAACATGTCACCCATGCGGTTGGTGGTGTTGATGAGGGCCACGAGCGTCACCAGGTCGGACAGGCCGTCCTTGTCGAAGTGCTCGGCGGCGGCCGTCCAGTCGGCGTCGGGGACGCCGCCGGTCGTGATGCGGACGCCGTGCTCGGTCAGCTCCAGGGCGGCGCGTTCGGCCTCGGTGAACACCGACGACTCGCGCCAGGCGTCCACCTGCTCGATGCGGGTCGGGCTTTCGCCGGATCGTGCGGCGTTCTGGCGCCATGTGTCGGTGGCGTCGGTGTCGCCCGTGAGCTGGCTGGCGCGGAGGAGGACGAGGTTGCGTGTCGCGGGGGGCAGCGTCGATTCGGTGAGGATGGTCCTGGCCGCGGGGCCGACGTGGGTCGGGTGGTCGGGGAAGGTCGAACGAGCCGCCATGGTGTGCTCCCGGGTTCGTAGCCGTTCGCACTGATGACGTCGTCGATCTGTTCTTTGTGACGTGGCGGGTGGATGGGATGCGCCACATCGCTTCGGTCAGCGCTTGGGCGCCGGCATCAGGGCGTCCCAGAGCGGGGTGGACTCGCCACGGTTCCGGGCGCTGAACTCGTCCCAGTACCAGTCCTGGCCGAGGAGCCGCTTGACGCGCGGGATGGCCTCGCCGTCCGGGCCGCTGTAGTAGCGGACCTTGCGGGTGTCGCCGTCGGTGACCATCCGGAACATGACGTCGGCGGTGATCTGCGGGTCGGAGCGGACGAGGTTCTGCGCGCCGAACGCCTCCCATGAGGCGAGGTAGTCCTGCGGGACGTCCTCGGCGCGGTCGACCTTGCTGAAGATGCGCGTCTCCATGTTCCCGGGGAACAGGGCCTTGACGGTGACGCCGAACTCGGCGAGCTCGGCGTGCAGGCCCTCGCTGAGGACGGCGACGGCGGCCTTGGACGCCTCGTACGCCGAGGTGTACGGGTATCCGGCCTCGGCGCTGATCGAGCTGACGTTGACGATGACGCCCGACCGCTGCTCGCGGAAGATCGGGATGAACGCCTTGGTGAGCGCGATCAGCCCGAAGACGTTCGTCTGGAACTGGCGGTGGACCTGGTCCATGGTCGTGGCTTCGAGCGGGCCGCCCTGGAAGTACCCGGCGTTGTTGATCAGGGCGTCGACCCGGCCGAACTGCTCCTTGGCGAGGTCGCCGAAGGCGAGGTCGGCCTGCTCGTCGTCGACGTCCAGCAGGAGCGTGCGGACGTTCGCCAGGTCGGCGTGGACGTCCAGGTCCGTCTTCTTGCGGACGGTCGCGACGACGTTCCAGCCGGCCGCGCTGAACCGCCGCACGGCGAGGTTTCCGAAACCGCTCGAGGTGCCGGTGATGACGATCGTGCTCGCTGACATCGGAGTACCCGCCTTCCGTTCTGGGCTCAGGGCATTAGTGAAACACGGTTGCGTTATTAGTGCAACCAGGTTGCGGTAACATGGGGGCATGCCCCCGCCCAAGTTCGAGCGAGCCCGGAGCGCCGAGGCCAAGCGGATCCGTGAGACCGCGATCCTCGAGGCGGCCGCGCGGCTCGCCGGCGAGCACGGCGTCCGCGCGGTGACCCTCACCGACATCGCCGGGGACGTCGGCATGCACAAGTCGGCGATGCTCCGCTACTTCGAGACGCGCGAGGAGATCTTCCTGCGCCTCGCCACGGACGAATGGACCCGCTGGTCACGGGACGTCCGCGACCAGTTGGAGCGCCTGGACGCGGAGCACTCGCGGGCCGAGGACGTCGCGGGGGTGCTCGCCGAGGCGCTGGTGGCGCGGCCGTTGTTCTGCGACCTGCTCGCCCACACGCCGCTGAACCTTGAGCGCGGGGTCTCGTTCCCCGCGGTGCGGGCCTTCAAGGTGGGCGCGATCGCGGAGGCCGAGGCGGTCGGGGCGGCCGTGTGCGAGGTGCTCCCGCTGGCCCCGGAGCAGGGGGGCGACGTGGTCGCGACCGCGACGGCCATGGCGGGCGCGCTGTGGCAGATGGCGGCGCCGGGGACGGAGCTCCGCCGCTTCTACCAGGACACTCCCGAGCTGGCCCACGCCGTCGTCGACGTCGGGCCGCGGCTCACCGGCATCCTCACCGCGCTGCTTCGCGGGTACGCCGCCCCCGGACGCTGAGCGTCAGTCGAAGTCGGGCGGGAGGACGACGGCGAGGCGGTTGATCCCGCCGGGGACCAGCAGGAAGATCTTGGATTCGAGGCGCTCCATGTCGCCGCCGCGCCCGAAGACCAGGCCGGCGGCGAAGTCGACGAACTGCCGGGCCACGTCGTCCGAGACGTCCGTCAGGTCCATCACGACGGGCACCCGCTTGTTCCGGAAGAAGTGCCCGACATGCAGAGCCTCGTTGTAGTCGCGCGGCCGCAGCGTCTTGACCATCACCCCGCCAGTCTCCCCGAGCCCCGCGCCACGTCAAGCCGTGGTCGCGGTTCGGGCCGCGGCCGCGCGCCAGGGTCGGTCAGGAGAAGCTCGCGTGGTAGGTCGCTGACATGTCGAGGTCGCCGTGGCCCTGGTCGAGGGCGCGCCGGAAGCGTTCGCGGGCGGCCTCGGCCATGTCGAGCCGGACGTTCGCGGACGCGGCGGCCTCGGTGATGAGGCGCGTGTCCTTCTCGGCGTTCCGGAGGGCGAAGCTGGGCGTGAAGTCGCCGGCGAGGACGGACACGAGCTTGGCCTGGAGGTAGGGGCTGTCCATCGGGCCGCCGGTGACGACCTCGCCGAACAGGGCCGGGTCGAGGCCGAGCGCCTTGGTCAGCGCGAGGGACTCGGCGAGGATCGAGGTCAGCGTGATGCCGTAGGCGACGGCGGCGAGCTTGAGCCGCGTGCCCGCGCCGGACGCGCCGTCCTCGTCCAGCCAGAGGGTCTTCTTGCCGACCGCGTCGAACACGGGCGCGAGGGCGGCGCGCGCGTCCTGCGGACCGGCGGCGAGGATCACCAGCGCGCCCTGCTCGGCGGGCTGCCGCGTGCCCTGGACGGGGGCGTCCACGAAGGTCAGGCCGTGGTCGGCGGCGAACGCGGCGAGCGGGGCGACCGCGTCGACGCCGATCGTGCTCATCTGCGCCCAGATCTGGCCGGGGCGCAGCGCGGGGGCGGCGGCCTCCATCGCGGCGAGGACGGCGTCGCCGTCGGTCAGCATCGTGATGATCACGTCCGCGTCCCGGACGGCCTCGGCGGGCGTGTCCACGAGGGTCGCGCCGTGCGCGGCGAGCGGCTCGGCCTTGGCGCGGGTGCGGTTCCAGACGGTCGGGCGGATCCCGGCGCGGGCGAGGTTCGGGGCCATCGCGGCGCCCATGATCCCGGCGCCGAGGAGGGCGGTGGTCGTCATCGGTGGAGCTCCATTCTTGACTGAACGTTACACAAAACGAGCGCACGAGGACCGGGCCCGGCGCGGGGCGGGGCAGGTCGGGGCGGGTCGGCTCAGAGGACGGTCAGGGCGGTGTCGACGACGGCGGTGAGGCGGCGGCGGTCGGCGCCCGCCTTGCCCTGGACGCGCAGCCCCTGGATCGCCGTCACGAAGAAGTCGGCGATCGCGGCGACGTCTGCGTCCGGGCGCAGGTCGCCGCGGTCGCGGGCGCGGCGCAGCACGACGGTGACCGCCTCGGCGGTCCCATCAAGGGAGGAGCCGACCACGCGGGACGCCGGCCGGTCCCGGGGCAGGCGCTCGACGGCACTGTTGGTGATCATGCAGCCGCGCCGCTCGGGGTCGTCCACGGTCTCGTCGACCAGGGCGAGCAGCAGGTCGCGCAGGACGACGCGGACCGGCTCGTCCCGGTCGAGGCGTTCGGCCATCACGGCGCCGGAGCGTTCCGCGTACCGCTTCAGCGCCGCCTCGTACAGGCCGTCCTTGCTGCCGAAGGCCGCGTAGAGCGACCCGCGGCCGATGCCGGTGGCGGCGACGAGGTCCTGGACCGACGTCGCCTCGTAGCCGAGCCGCCAGAAGACCTCCATGGCGCTCTCGACCACGGCGTCGGTGTCGAACTCCCTGGTCCGTCCCATGTCCGGGACGCTAGCGGTTTCTGTAACGGATGGTCAAGTTATCCGGAGCGGGTTGTCCAGGGCGCGCTTCTCGTAGTCGACGGCGAGGTCCTCGGGCATGCGCTCGAAGTCGGAGCAGCGGACGAAGTCGCGCAGCGTGGTGCCCGTGCAGGCGGCGTCGACGTTCGGCGCGCCGCGATGGGCGCGGACGTCGTCCAGGTGGACGGTGCGGAAGTCGATGCTGAAGCGCGTCCGCCCGGAGGTGTTCGGGACGGTCGAGTGGAACTGCGCGCCGGAGAAGACCAGCACGCCGCCCGCCTCCGGGACGACCCGGATCTGCGGGTCCAGCTCGACCGGTTCCTCGGGTCTGGGCTGGTCACGGGTGTCGGAGCCGATGTGCCGCGCGGCCGTCAGGCGGCTCGTCCGGTTCCATTCGGCGTAGTCGTAGCGCGCGCTGCCGTTCCTGACCGGACGGTCGAAGTACCGGGGGTGGAAGGCCATCACGTTCTCGGGGACGACGCCGAACACCGGGATCCACCAGTTGACCTGGTTGAACGGCGCGGAGTACCAGCAGTCCCGGTGCGGATGGAAGGCGTAGGAGATGCCCGTCGTGAGGTAGTCGTCGGACGTCGAGGTGCGCAGCCTCGGCACGTCGAAGTAGGTGCGGGACGGGTCGCAGCCCATCTCCTCGAGCAGCGCGGGCAGCAGGATCCGGCAGTGCGGATGGTGGATGAAGCGGGGTTTGAGGTCGGCGAGGAGGGCGGCGAACGCGCCGACCTCCATCTCGTGCTGCGCCGTCTCCGGGTCGCGGCCGTCGAACGCCTCGGCGACCAGTTCGCGGGCGAACCCGACCAGCGCCCGGGACGCCGGGGTGGCCGAATAGGCGAACACCTCGCCCTGGAAGAGCAGCCCCCGCCGGGTGTCGTCGTCCAGCTCGGGATTGGAGAACACCGAAGTCACCGCAACACTCCCCCTTGCCCCCGTTCACCATCGTTCCGGACGAATAGTGACTCACCGGCCGACGTTTTTCTCCTGCCCGGCGGGCAACTGACCAGAACAGGACATCACGGGCGGCAAGGGTGCTCTGAGCTGCGCGGTCGACCCCGGGCGGGCGGGGCATGACGGGCCCGGCGAAGGGTATGAGTTCAGCTGGCGCAACCATTCTGGACGGCCTGGATCGGCCATTCGTTACGGGTTTCGCGATTCCCGCAACGGAATGCCGACCAGGTGAACTCGGAGAGCGAACACGCCCGGGGACCGGTCAGATGTGCTCGGAGATCAGCGTGGCGCGGGTGCCGGGGTCGAGGGCCTGGAAGATGTGCGCCACGTCGCCCGGGTAGCCGATGTAGTCGCCGGGGGCGAGCTCGACGGGGTCGTCCAGGAGGCCGACGAGGGCGCGGCCGGTGCTGAGGACGACGTGCTCGACGACGCCGGGCATGTGCGGGTCGGACGCGCGGGGCGGGCCGGGCTCGACGGTGAGCTGGTAGATGTCGCGCCGCGCGCCGGGCGGGCAGGACGCCAGGACGGTCGCGTGGTAGTCGGCGCGGTCGGCGGTGATGGTCGGCCCCTCCCCCGCCCGGATCACCTGGACGCGCGGGACGGGCTGCGCGACGAGCTGCGCGAACGGGACCTCCAGCGCGACGGCGAGGGCCCACAGCGTCTCCACGCTGGGGTTGCCCGAACCCGACTCCAGCTGGGACAGCGTCGACTTCGCGACCCCGGCGCGGCGCGCGATCTCGGTCAGGGACCGGCCTCCCCGGGCGCGCTCGCGGCGCAGCGCGGCGGCGATGAACTCCATGGGCGGACGGGCGTGCGACTCGCTCATGGCGTTCATCCTAGAGAACACGGTTCGATTTGACGAACGCTCACAAATCGTTCATTTTGGACTACGTGCGTTCGATAAGAAGAACACCGGACCGGGACATCGTGCTGGTGTGCCTGGCCGTGGGGGCCACCGCGGTGTCCTACGGCGCGATCTCGGTCGCGTCCGGGCTGCCGTTCTGGTTCCCGGTCGTGATGGGGACGCTGGTCCTCGCCGGATCGTCGGAGTTCCTGTTCGTCGGGATCGTCGGGGCGGGCGGCTCGCCGGTCGCGGCGGTGCTCGCCGGGCTGCTGGTCAACTCCCGGCACCTCCCGTACGGGCTGGCCCTGCCGGACGTCCTCGGCGGCGGATGGCGGCGGTGGCTCGGCGTCCACATCATGAACGACGAGTCGGTCGTGTTCGCGCTCACCCGCAAGGACCCGGCGCGCTCCTACTGGGAGTGCGGCATCGGCGTCCTGCTGTGCTGGCCGCTCGGCGCGCTGCTCGGCGCGGCCCTCGGCTCGGCGGTCAGCGACCCGAACGACTTCGGCCTGGACGCGATGTTCCCGGCGGTCATCCTCGCGCTGATCCTGCCGCAGCTGCGGGACGCGAAGGCCCGCCGTCCGGCGCTGCTCGGCGCGGTGATCGCGCTCGTCTGCGTGCCGCTGCTGCCCGTCGGGCTCCCGCTGCTGGCGAGCCTCGGCGCGCTCGCCGTGGTCCCGTTCCTCGACCGCACGACCGTCGAGCAGGGGCAAGCATGATCGTCGCCGCGATGCTCACACTCGCTGTCGGGACCTACCTGATCCGGCTGGCCGGGCCGCTGCTCCGGACCCGGATCACCTTCCCGCCGGGCGCCGAGCGGCTGCTCGACGTGTCCGCCGTGGTGCTGCTGACCGCGCTGGTCGCGGTCACCGCGCTGACCGAGGGCGGGGGTCCGGCGGACGCGGCGCGTCCGGCGGGAGTGCTGGTCGCCGGGGTCCTGGCCTGGCGCAAGGCCCCGTTCATGGCGATCGTCCTGGCCGCCGCGGCGACCACCGCGCTGCTCCGCCTGCTCTGAGGGGATCCGCCTGCGCTGAGAGATTCGGTGGATCCCGGACAAGGCGCGGGGCGCGGGTTTGTCGGATGCCGCATTGCCGCAGGTGGGGCGGACGGCCAAGGATCGTCCCATGAGGCGTTTCGCGAGTGTGGACGAGTTCGCCGCCGCCAAGGGCGAGCATCTGGGATACAGCCCGTGGCGGACGGTCGAGCAGAAGCAGATCGACCTGTTCGCCGAGGCGACCGACGACCGGCAGTGGATCCATGTGGACCCGGAGCGGGCGGCGGCGGAGGGCCCGTTCGGCTCCACCATCGCGCACGGCTTCCTCACGTTGTCGCTGGTCAGCGCGCTCGTCCCGGAGATCTTCCAGATCGACGGGCTGTCCATGGCCGTCAACGTCGGACTGAACCGGGTGCGCTTCCCCGCGCCGGTGCGGGTCGACTCACGGATCCGCGGCGGCGCCGAGCTGGTCGACATCAAGAACTCCCCGGCCGGACGGCTCGCGACGGTCAAGGTGAAGGTCGAGGTCGAGGGCGAGCGGCGCGCCGCCTGCGTCGCCGAGACGCTCACCCTCTTCGTCTCCTGACCGGGGCGGTAGTAGGCGGTATCCGTGCGCTAACGTCCCTGGCGTGAGCGCTTCGGACGGCACGGGACGACGGGAACCCCCGACGACCGCCGGCGAGCGCGACACGCTGGCCGGGTTCCTCGACTGGCAGCGCGACACGCTCGCGATGAAGTGCGCGGGCCTGGACGCGGAGCGGCTCCGGCGCAAGGAGATCCCGCCGTCCGACCTGTCGCTGCTCGGGCTCGTCCGGCACATGGCCGAGGTCGAGCGCGGCTGGTTCCGGCATGTCGTCTGTGGCGAGGAAAGCGGAAGTCACTGGCCGCGAGTGAACGGTGGGATGGCCGACTTCCTCGTCGCCGACGCGGACGCCGAGGAGGCGTTCGCGGTGTGGCGTGCCGAGTGCGAGAACTCGCGCGCGATCGTCGCGTCCCGCGACCTGGACGAGCGGGTCCACCGGCGGGACGAGACGTACACGGTGCGCTGGATCGTCACGCACATGATCGAGGAGTACGCGCGCCACAACGGCCACGCCGACCTGCTGCGCGAGCGCATCGACGGCGTCACCGGCGAGTAGCCGCGCTCCGCCTCACGCCGCCTCACGCCGTCGAACGTCGGGACCCGTCAGTTCGACCTTCATCGGTCCACGGTGACCGGCACCCCGTCGATCGCCGCGCGGAGGACCTCGGCGTGGCCGTTGTGCCGGGCGTACTCCTCGATCATGTGGCAGAGGATCCAGCGCAGCGAGACCGGGCCGCGCCGGGGGTGCGTGCCCGTCGCCTCCAGGCCGGGGGCGGCGGCGACGATCTCGCGGGACCGCGCGCTCTCCTCGTACCAGGCGTCGTAGGCGGTGTCGGCGGGGCCGTCGAACCCGAAGTCGTCGCCGGGGAACCGGGACCAGCGCATCGGGACGTCCTCACCTGCGAGAACGCGCCGGAACCAGGCGCGTTCGACCTCGGCCATGTGGCCGACGAGGCCGCCGAGGGTGAGTGTGGACGGCGGCACGGCGGGCGTCGCCATCTGCGCCTCGCTCAGCCCGGCGCACGTCATCGCGAGCACGTCGCGCTGGGTTTCGAGGACGGCGGCCAGCATGTCCCGCTCGTCCTGTCCCGGACCGGATTCCCTCACGTGACGAGCCCGGTCTCGGGGAGGATGCCCGCCAGGAAGTCGGCCGTGGCCCGGCGGAGGTCGTCGAGGGACGGCACGTCGCCCGCGCCCGCCAGGGCGTCGAAGAGGACACCCTCGTGGAAGGTGACCAGGCGGCGGGCGTGCCGGACCGGGTCGGGCGAGCCCGCGGCGGCGACGAGCGCGATGAGGGGTTCGCGGAAGCGGCGTCCGGCGCGGTCGTAGATCGCGCGGAGTTCGGGCCGCCGGTTCGCTTCGAGGGCGAGTTCGTAGCGGGCGAGCGCGCGGCGGCGCGCCTCGGTGAGCTGGACGTCGAGCGCGTGGGCCACGATCTCGGTGAGCTGGTCGCGGGTGAGGCTCGGGGGGACGGGCAGGTCGGCGAGCAGCGCCGCGTCGTCCAGCTCGGTGAGCCGGGTGAGGGTGAGTTCGAGCAGCGCGAGGCGCGTCCGGGCGATGTTGGAGGTCGAGCCGGGGGCGAGGCCGGCCGCCTCGTCCACGGCGCGGTGGGTGAGGCCGCGCATGCCCCGGTCGACCAGCAGGGCGATGGCGGCGTCGGCGACCAGCTCGGATCGTGATGTCACCCACTCAAACTACCGCTGTAGTGAAGTACGCGCTACAGTCGGATCCAGGCGAACTACAGGCGTAGTGAAGGGGAGGCCGGCATGGCCACGCGTACGGCGATCGTGGTGGGCGGCGGTATCGGCGGGCTGACCGCGGCGGTCGCACTCAGGGACAAGGGCTGGGAGGTCACGCTGGTCGAGCGCGCGCCCTCCCTGGAGCCGGTCGGCGCGGGTCTCGCGCTCGGGCCGAACGCGCTGCGCGCCCTGGACACGCTCGGACTCGGCGACCCGGTGCGCGAGCTCGCGGCGTTCCAGGGCGACGCCGGGATCCGGCGGGCGAACGGGGCCTGGCTCAGCCGGACGAGCGCGGAGGCCGCCGCCGCCCGGTACGGCGACCCGACCGTCCTGCTGATGCGGTCCGCGCTGGTGGACCTGCTCACCGCGCGCCTCGACCGGGACGCGATGCTGCTCGGCACGCCGGTGACCGGCGTCGATCCGGACCTCGGGACCGTCCGGACCGAGGACGGCCGGGAGCTGCGGGCCGACCTGGTCGTGGCGGCGGACGGCATCCGCTCGGCGATCCGCGCGACCGCGTTCCCGGACCACCCCGGGCCGGAGTACGCGGGCGTGACGGCGTGGCGGTTCGTCGTGGACGTCGACGAGCCCCCGATGCCGTCCGAGACCTGGGGACGCGGGCTGGTCTTCGGCGTCATGCCGCTCGCCGGGAACCGCGTGTACTGCTACATGACGGCCGCCGTCCCGGCGGGGGCGTCCGCGCCGGACGGGGAGAAGGCCGAGATCACGCGGCTGTTCGGGACCTGGCACACGCCGATCCCGGAGCTGGTCGCGAAGGCCGGGCCGATCCTGCGCAACGACGTCCACCACCTGCGGCGGCCGCTGCCCGCGATGCACCGGGGCAAGGTCGCGCTGCTCGGCGACGCGGCGCATCCGATGACGCCGAACCTCGGGCAGGGCGCGTGCCAGGCCGTCGAGGACGCGATCGTCCTCGCGCACGAGGTGACCGGGGGCGGCGGGCTGGAGGCGTACAGCGCGGCACGGCTGCCCAGGACGTCCGCGATCGTGAAGCAGTCGGCGGGGATCGCGCGGATGACGCGGCTGAGCAACCCGCTCGTCGTCGCGGCGCGGGACGCGGCGATCCGCGCGGTGGGGCTGCTCGGCCCGACGGCGCTGCTGCGGCAGGGCGACGCGGCCTTCCTCTGGACGCCGCCGGGCACGGCCGGGTGACGGCGAGCAGGGCCGCGACCAGGTGAGACGGTCGTCACGTGGGGGCGGTGGTTGACCTCAAGCATTGTTGAGGTCCCAGAGTGGAGCACGTCGCCCCGGTCGGCGGGGCGCGCGACCCCCGGGAGCAGGCAACCATGAGCGAGACCCCGCCCACAGCACCGCCGCCGTCGTCCCAGGCCCCGCCGCTGCGGGTCGCCACGATCCTCGGGAGCACCCGGCGCGGACGGTTCGGGCCGACGATCGCCGACTGGTTCACCGGGGTCGCCCGCACCCGGGACGACATGGAGACCGAGGTCATCGACCTCGCCGAGACGACGCCGGAGGACGGGGCGGCGGCCGGGACGCTCGGGCGCGCGGACGCGTTCGTGGTGGTGACGCCCGAGTACAACCACAGCTTCCCGGGCGGGCTGAAGGACTTCATCGACGCGCACCGGACGCAGTGGCTGGCCAAGCCCGTCGCGTTCGTGTCGTACGGCGGGATGTCGGGCGGGCTGCGCGCGGTGGAGCACCTGCGCCAGGTGTTCGCCGAGCTGCACGCCACGTCCGTCCGGAACGTGGTCAGCATGCACAACCCGTGGACGGCGTTCGACGCCGACTGCCCGCACGCGCGCGCCGCCGCGCACCAGATGCTGGACCAGCTCGGCTGGTGGGGGCACGCGCTGCGCGACGCCCGCGCCGCCCGCCCGTACGAGGTGGCCTGACGATGGCCACCACGATCTCGCGGGACGGCGGGGCCGCCGCCGGCACCGACATGGACACGGACGCGCCGCGCGCGACGCGGCCCATGACGATCGCGCTGGTGCTCGTGCTCGGCGGGGTGATGGTGTCCCTGGACACCACGGTCGTGAACGTCGCGCTCAACCGGCTGTCGCAGACGTTCGACGCGTCGCTCGCAACCATCCAGTGGATCGCCACGGGGTACTCGCTGGCGCTCGGCGCGATGGCGCCGGCCTCGGCGTGGACCGTCGGGCGGTTCGGGGCGAAGCGGGTGTACCTGACGGCCGTCTCGGCGTTCGCGGTCGGGTCGGTGCTCGCCGGGCTGGCCTGGGACGTCCCGTCGATGATCGCGTTCCGGGTGGTGCAGGGCCTGGCGGGCGGGCTGGTGATGCCCGCCGGGATGACCATCCTGATCCGCGCGGCGAGGCCGGAGGAGCTCGGCAGGCTGATGGGGACCAACGGCCTGGCGATCCTCGTCGGTCCGCTCGCCGGGCCCGCGCTCGGCGGCTGGCTGATCGACCGGGTGTCGTGGCACTGGATGTTCTTCATCAACCTGCCGGTCGGGATCGCGATCCTGCTGCTGGCCGGACGACTGTTCCCGGCCGACGTCCCCGGCGCGCGGCGGGCGCTCGACGTCCCCGGACTCCTGCTACTCTCCCCCGGGCTCGCCGCGCTGATCTACGGCGTGAGCCGGTTCGGGGACGGCGCGTCCGGCGCGGCGCCGCTCGCGTGGATCGCGGCCGGGCTCGTCCTGGCGGCGGCGTTCGTGGTGCGGGCGCGGTTCGCCGCGCATCCGCTCATCGACCTCGGGCTGTTCCGGTCGCGGACGTTCGCCGCCGCGACCGGCACGATGACGGTGTTCTGCGCCGGGTACTTCGGGACGATGATCCTCGCGCCGCTGTACTTCCAGGTGGTGCGCGGCGAGTCCGCGCTGGTCGCGGGGCTGCTGGCGATGCCGGGCGCGTTCGCGTCCGGGACGGCCATGCAGGTCGCCGGGCGGCTCGCCGACCGAATCGGGCCCGGACGGATCGTCCCGGTCTCGATCGCGGTCGCCGCGACCGGGTTCGCGCTGCTCGCCGTCCAGCTCACCGCGGACGGCTCGTACTGGGGCATCGGCGCGGCGACCATGCTGATCGGCGCGGGCGGCGGCGCGACGATCATGCCCGCCATGACCGCCGCGACCAAGGGCGTCTCGCACGACCAGGCGCCCGCCGCGAGCACGACCGTCAACCTGGTGACGACCACGATGGCGGCGGTCGGGACGGCGTCGTCCGCCGCGCTGCTGTCGGCCCGCCTGCCGGACGGCGGGCTCCAGGCCGTCCACCGCATGACCGGCGCCGCGCGGGAGGCCGCCGCGCCGGCCCTCGCGCACGCCTTCCAGTTCACCTATCTGCTGCCCTTGTCGCTGGTCGTGGCCTCTCTCGTGCCCGCCCTGCTGATCCACCACCGTTCCACCGTGAAGGAGTCGTCATGAAGGTCCGCATTGAGATGACCCAGGACGTCGCGTGCGTCTGGTCCGCGCTGGCGCACGCCCGGCTGGAGAACGCGCTGGAGGAGTTCCGCGCCGAGGGCGGCGAGGCCGAGGTCGTGTACCGGCCGTTCCAGGTCGCCCCGGACGCGCCGGTGGACGGGGAGCCGCTGAGCGAGGTGCACCGCCGCGTGTTCGGCCCGGACGTCGAGCGGAACATCGCGCGGATGGCCGACCTGGCCGCCAAGGACGGGTTCACGATGCGCTTCGACCGCGCGGTGTTCGCCAACACGCTCGACGCGCACCGCCTGCTCGCGGTCGCGGAGTCGCACGGGAAGGGCGAGGAGGCGGCCGGGCGGATGTTCCGCGCGTACTTCTCCGACGGTCTCAACGTGGCCGACCCCGCCGTCCTGGCCCGGCTGGCGGGCGAGCTCGGCGTGCCCTGGCTCCCGGAGGACGCGTCGGACGAGGTTCCGGCGGCGATCGCGCGGGTGCGCGCGGAGGGCGTGACGAGCGTTCCGCGGTTCGTGATCAGTGAGCGGACGCTGCCGCCGGGCGCGCCGTCCACCGGTGACCTGCTGAACGCCCTTCGCGCCGCCGCCGGGTGACGCGCCGACGCCGCCCACCCTGCGAATGGGGTCCGTCACAAAGGGCAGCTAAAGGACAAGCACGTCTGCTAGAACTGCCCCCGTGGAAGCCCTGCGGCCCGGCGATCCCGGGCAGATCGGCCCCTACCGCCTGGAATCCCGCCTCGGCTCGGGCGGCATGGGCCGCGTGTTCCTCGGCGTCTCCCCCGGCGGACGGCGCGTCGCGGTGAAGGTCATCGAGGCCGCGCACGCCGAGGACCCGCGCTACCGCCACCGCTTCGCCCGCGAGATCGCGTCGGCGCGGAAGGTCGGCGGGTTCCACACCGCGCAGGTCGTCGACGCCGACCCGGACGCGCCCGAACCGTGGCTCGCCACCGCGTTCATCCCCGGCCCGTCGCTGCGCCGCGTGGTGGCCGAGAAGGGCCCGCTCGGACGGGACGACCTGCGCGCGCTCGCGGCGGGGCTCGCCGAGGGCCTGGCCGCGATCCACGCCTGCGGGCTGGTCCACCGCGACCTCAAGCCGGAGAACGTGATCATGGCGGCGGACGGGCCGCGGATCATCGACTTCGGCGTCGCGCGGGCCGCCGACGCGACATCGCTGACCTCGGCGGGCGTCGTCGTCGGGACGTACGCGTTCATGGCGCCCGAGCAGGTGCTCGCCGGGCCGCCGGGGCCGCCCGCCGACGTGTTCTCGCTGGACTGCCTGCTCGCGTTCGCCGCGACCGGGCGGGGGCCGTTCGACGCCGGCAGCATCCCGGCGATCGTGCACCGCGTCCTCCACGAGGCGCCCGTGGTGGACGGCGTCCCGGAACCGCTGCGCGCCCTGATCCCGGTCTGCCTCGCGAAGGACCCGGCGGCGCGTCCGACCGTCGCGCAGGTGCTCGCGCACCTCACCGACCCGGACGCGGGCGCCCTCCCGAGGCCCAGCCTGGCCGCTCTGCTCACCCCGCCGGCCGCGGAGGAGACCACCGCGGGGGCGACCGTCGTCGAGGAGGGGCCGACGCGGCTCGCGGCGACGATGGTCGCGACGCACGAGCACGTCCCGCCGACCACCGTCCCGGCCGCGCCCAAGCCGGTGGACGTCCGGAAGCGGGCGCTGCTGATCGGGGGTGGCGCGGCCGTCGCGGCGGCGGCGCTCGGGATCCCGGCGGCGCTGCTGCTCAGCGGCTCGGGCGACGACAAGACCGGCCACGCGGTGAACGACCGGACGCCGCGCCTGACGTCCTTCATCGCGCCGGCCAAGACCCTCGCCGGGCACAAGCAGGGTGTGCACAGGGTCGCGTTCAGCCCGGACGGACGGCACCTCGCCAGCGGCAGCGACGACATGCTCGTCCTGATCTGGGACATCGCCGCCGGGCATCCCGTCCAGACGTTGCGCGGCCACACGTCCGGCGTGCTCGGCCTCGCGTACGCACCGGACGGGCGGACGGTCGCCAGCTCGGCGCTCGACGGGACCGTCCGGATCTGGGACGTGGCCTCCGGGACGGTGAAGCACACCCTCCCGACCGACCAGTACGGCGTGAGCGCGCTCGCGTTCAGCCCGGACGGGCGGTTCCTCGCGGGCAGCAACCCCGACGTCCGGATCTGGGACGCGGCGAGCGGCCGCAAGCTCCGCACGCTCACCGGAAGCGGGCACGCGGGCGTCACCGACGTCGCGTTCAGCCCGGACGGGCACACGGTCGCGGCCACCACCGACGGCTTCTACCGGAAGGCGCCCGGCAGCAGCGTCCTCATGTACGACCCGGCGACCGGGCGGCGCACCGGCACGCTCAGCGGGCACACCAACAGCGTCCAGGCGCTCGCGTTCCTCCCCGACAACCGCACGCTCGTGAGCGGCGGGAACGAGGGGATCGTCCGGATCTGGGACTACCCGGCCGGACGGACCACCGCGACGATCGCCGTCGGCGGCGGCGTGATCCACAGCCTCGCGGTCACCCCGGACGGCCGCACGCTCGTCGTCGGGAACACCGACCGGACCGTCCGGCTGTTCGACCTGGCGACCCGCGCCCCGTCCGGGACGCTGACCGGCCCGGCGTCCGCGCTCCAGTCCGTCGGCGTCAGCCCGGACGGGACGCTCGTCGCGGCGGGATCCGGCTCGGGGATCGATTCCGACAGCGACGTCTACCTGTGGAAGGTCCGCTGATGCGGCCACTGACGCGACCACCGATGCGGCCACTGCGTCCCGAGGACCCGCGCGAGGTCGGCCCGTACCGCCTGGAAGGACGGCTCGGGGCGGGTGGCATGGGCGAGGTGTTCTTCGGCGTCTCACCGGGCGGACGGCACGTCGCGGTGAAGCTGATCCGCGCCGAGTTCGCGGCGGATCCCCGGTTCCGGTCGCGGTTCGCGCGGGAGATCGAGGCGGCCCGGAAGGTCGGCGGCTTCCACACCGCGCAGGTCGTGGACGCGGACGCCGGCGCCGAGGCGCCCTGGATGGTCACGGCGTTCGTGCCGGGGCCGTCGCTGCGGCAGGTGGTCCTCCAGCGGGGCCCGATGCCTCCGCACGAGGTGCGCCGCCTCGGCGCGGGCCTCGCCGAGGGGCTCGCCGCGATCCACGGCAGCGGCCTGGTGCACCGCGACCTGAAGCCGGGCAACGTCATCATGTCGCCGGACGGCCCGCGCATCATCGACTTCGGCATCGCGCGCGCCGCCGACGCGACATCCCTGACCTCGGCGGGCGTCGTCGTCGGGACGTTCTCGTTCATGTCGCCCGAGCAGGTGTGCGCCGAGGAGACCGGCCCGCCCGGCGACGTGTTCTCGCTCGGCTGCCTGCTCACCTACGCCGCGACGGGGCACGGCCCGTTCGACGCGCCGACCATCCCGGCGATCGTGCACCGCATCACCAGCGGCCCGCCGACCCTGGACGGCCTGACCGGCGACCTGCGCGAGATCGTCGCCGCGTGCCTCGCGAAGGACCCGGCGCCGCGTCCGTCCGTCCCGGTGCTCCTCGACCGCCTGACCAGCCCCGAAACGCACCCCGCCGCACCACCGCAGCCCACGGCACCGGCACCGGCACCGCAGGCGGCGGCACCGGCAGAGAAGCAGGTGTCGCGGCGGGCGCTGCTGGTCGGGGGCGCGGCGGCCGGGGCCGTCGCGGTCGTCGGGGTTCCGGCGGCGGTGATGCTGTGGCCGACGCGCGGCGCGGCGGGCGAGGCGGGCGTCCCTGTGACGCCGATCGGGGTGCCGGTGGCGAACACGCTGCCGAACACGGCGGTCGACATGGTCCAGCTCGCGTACAGCGCGGACGGCAAACGACTGACCGGCGCGGGCTTCGACCAGATCTGGCAGTGGGACCTGGCGACCGGGAAGGGCACGTCCACGAACCTCGGGTTCGACGACTGGACGCGTCCGCAGACGCTCAGCGCGGACGGGCGGATCGCGGCGGGCGCCACCCGGAACGGCCCGTTCACCATCCGGGACGCGCTGACGGGGAAGGCCATCGGCACCCTCCCCGCGGCCACGAAGCCCAGGGCCGTCGCCCTCAGCCCGGACGGGCGGCTGCTCGCGTACACGGGCGACGACGGCACGCCCCAGGTCTGGGACGTCGCCGCGAAGCGGATCGTCAAGACCGGGCCGGCGGGCACGTCCGGCGGCAGCACCCTCCGCCTGCTGTTCAGCCAGGACGGACGGGACGTCCTGCGCGTCGACCAGGGCAAGGTCACACGGACGCGGGTCACGGACACCCCGGTCAAGGGCGCCACCCGCGGCGTCCCCAGCATCACGGCGCAGATCGGGGCCACGGTGGTGGCGCTCAGCCCGGACGGCTCGACCCTGGCGACCACGGGCGACTTCGACTCGTCGATCGTCCTCGCCCCGCCGGACGCCCCGTCGGCGTCCTCGGGCCGGAAGCTGACGGGCCACACCGGCCGGATCACCTCGGCCGCGTTCAGCCCGGACGGGAAGGTCCTGATCAGCGGCGGGGAGGACGGCATGGTCCGGCTCTGGCACGTCCCGACCGGGCGCGAGGTCGCGTCGGTGAGCGGCGATCCGAACAAGGTCGAGTGCGTGACCTTCGGCCCGGACGGCCAGACCTTCGCCAGCGGCGGCGCGACCGGCGTGACCAGGATCTGGACCCTCCCGGCGTCCTAGAGCGCCCCTCTCGCCACGCCCGGCGGACGCTCCTGCCGACCCTCTCCTCTCCACGGCGCGATAATCAATCAATTGCGCAACTACTGAGCGCCCGGGAGGGCCGATGGCGGTCGCGACCGAGGACGTGCGGACCGAGCTCGCCCGCCGCTGGGACCTGGTGCTGCTCGCGGCGGTGCTCGCGCTCACGGCGGTCGGGGCGCTGCTGGTGTGGTCGGCGGCGCGCAGCGCGCCCGACCAGATCGGCAGCCCGTCCGCCCTGGTGAAGAAGGACCTGCTCACCGTCGCCGCCGGTCTCGTCGTCCTCGTGCTGGTGAAGGCCGCCGACTACCGGACGCTGCGGGCCTACGCGCCGATCGCCTACGGGGCGTCCTGCGTGGCGCTCGTCGCGGTGCTGTCGCCGCTGGGCTCGTCGGTGAAGGGGCACCACTCGTGGATCCAGGTCGGCGGCGGGTTCCAGCTCCAGCCGTCCGAGTTCACCAAGGTCGGGCTGATCATGCTGCTCGCGGCCGTCCTCGGCGAGCTCCAGGACGGCGAGCAGGTGCCCGCCGACCGCGAGCAGGCGATCGCGCTGGGCGTCGCGGCCCTGCCGATCGGGCTCGTCCTGCTCCAGCCGGACCTCGGGACGATCATGGTCCTGTCGGTGATCACGTTCGGGATGCTCGCGCTGGCGGGCGTCCAGCCGATCCGGCTGTTCGGGCTGGTTGCGACGGCCGTGGTCGGCGCGCTGGCCGTGTGGCAGCTGCACCTGCTGAAGCAATACCAGATCAACCGGTTCATCGCGTTCGCGGATCCGGCGGCCGATCCGGCCGGAGCCGGGTACAACGCGCGGCAGGCGAAGATCGCCGTCGGGTCGGGCGGGCTGTTCGGGCAGGGCGTGCTGCACGGCCAGCAGACCGGCGGGCACTTCGTCCCCGAGCAGCACACCGACTTCGTGTTCACCGTCGCGGGCGAGGAGCTCGGCTTCCTCGGCGCGGCGGGCCTGGTGCTGCTGCTCGGGGTCGTGCTGTGGCGCGGGCTGCGGATCGCGACGGCCTGCGCCGACCCGTACGGACGACTGCTGGCGACCGGCGTGACCTGCTGGTTCGCGTTCCAGGGGTTCGAGAACATCGGGATGACCCTCGGGATCACGCCGATCACCGGCGTCCCGCTGCCGTTCGTGTCGTACGGCGGCTCGGCGACCATCGCCAACCTCGCCGCGATCGGGATCCTCCAGAGCGTCCACGCGCGGCTCCGCATGTTCTCCTGAACGACGATCGGCCCCTAGTCAACGAATTGAATAATCGCCGGGTACGATCGGCCGCATGTCCCTGCGCAACGCGGTGCTGGCCGCGCTCCTGGACGGCGAGGCGTCCGGGTACGACCTGGCCAAGAACTTCGACGCGGGCGTCGCCAACTTCTGGATGGCCACGCCGCAGCAGCTCTACCGGGAACTCGAGCGGATGTCCGGCGAGGGGCTGATCGAGGCGCGGGTCGTCCAGCAGGAGCGGCGGCCCAACAAGCGGGTCTTCTCGCTCACCGGGGCCGGACGCCGCGCGCTGCGCGAGTTCACCGCCGCGCCGCCGCGTCCGGGCGCGATCCGGGACGAGCTGATGGTCAAGGTCCAGGCCGTGGACGACGGCGACGTCGCGGCCGTGATGGAGGCCGTCCGGGAGCGGATGACCTGGGCCGAGGCCAAGATCGCGCGGTTCGAGCGGCTGCGCGCGCGGCTGCTCGCCGGCCGCAGCGAGGACGAGCACCTCGCCGAGGCCGAGCGCGTCGGCCCCTACCTGACCCTCCTGCGCGGCCTGGAACTCGAACGGGAGAACCTGCGCTGGGGCGAGCGGGTCCTCGCCGTCCTCGCCCGCCGCCACGACGCCCGAGTGGAGTGAAGAGCGTGTCCTACCTGCGGTACGTCGCGGTCGGCGACAGCCAGACCGAGGGACTCATGGACGGCGACGAGGCGTCCGGTTACCGGGGCTGGGCCGACCGGCTCGCCGGGAAACTGGCCGCCGACGCCGGGCCGGACTTCCGGTACGCGAACCTGGCCGTCCGGGGGCATCTCGCGGCGGCGATCCGGGCCGGGCAGACGGAGGCGGCGCTCGCCCTGAAGCCCGACCTCGTCACCGTCCTCGCCGGGATGAACGACCTGATCAGGCCGGGGTGCGACGCGGACGCGGTCGCCGCCGACCTGGACGCGATGCTCGCCGCGTTCGCGGCGTCCGGCGCGACCGTGGTCACCTTCACCCTGCCGGACGTCGGCGCGATCTCGCCGCTGGCGGTGCGGTTTCGGCCCCGGGTCATGGCGTTCAACGACCGGGTGCGCGCGATGGCCGGACGCCACGGGACCGTCCTCGTGGACACCTGGGGGCTGCCGTTCCTCACCGATCCGCGCATCTGGAACGCCGACCGCCTGCACGCCTCGCCCGTCGGGCACGCGCGGATCGCCGCCGCCGTCGCGGACGCGCTGGACCTGCCGGGCAGCGACGGGAGCTGGGCCGATCCGCTGCCGCCGCTGCCGGTCCGCATCACCTCGGCACCGGCGTGGCGGCGTGCCGGGGCCGAGGTGATGTGGGCCGGGACGTTCCTCGGCCCGTGGGTGTGGCGGCGGATCCGGGGACGCTCGTCCGGTGACGGGCGCACCGCCAAGCGCCCCGAACTCCTGCCCTTCTCCTAGGGCCGGGCCTCACGAGGCTTGGCGTACGCGCCCGCTCTGGCGGCGCAGGTGGCGGCGTGGGCGGCGCGGTCGGCGACCGTCTCGTCGAGGGGGTCTCCGCTGGCCAGGAAGCGGTAGTAGAGCGGGGCGGAGACCGCGCGGATCACCTCGGGGGCGTCCGTGCCGTCCGGGATCTCGCCGCGCTCGACCGCCTGCGTCACGCAGGGCGCCCACTCCTGGATGCGCGTGGCGTAGAAGCGGTGCAGCGCCTCGGCGGTGCGCTCGTCGTTGGCCGCGGCGGCGATCATGGCTTTGAACAGCGCGCCCTGGCGCTCGTCCGTGAGGGTCCTGACGACGAGGCGGGCGTTCGCGCGCAGGTCGCCGTCCAGTGAGCCCGTCTCGGTGCGGGCGACGGACTGCTCGGCCATGTCCTCCAGCAGGTCGGCGACCAGGGCGCCCGCGTTGCCCCAGCGCCGGTAGACGGTCGTCTTGCCGACCTCGGCGCGGCGCGCGATCTCGGCCAGGTCGATGCCGTCGACGCCGCACTCGATCAGCGCGTCCTCGGCCGCGCGCAGCACGGCGGCGCGCACCCGGGCCGTCCGCCCGCCGGGACGCAGGGTGCCGGGAGCGGTCTCCACTTCAGCCATAACGGGTCTCCAGTTCCATTTAGACGCCACCGGTGGTACGGTCATCCCATCCTAACGGAACCACAGATCCGTTTAGAGCACCCTGGAGGCTTCCATGGCCGCGACCACCACGGCGACAGCGACACCCACACCCCTTCCCACGGCGTCCCCGCACCGGATGACCGGGCGGCAGCGGCTGCTGCTCACCCTGCTGCTCGGCGCGCAGTTCATGGTGGCCGTGGACTTCTCGATCCTGAACGTCGCGCTGCCCGAGGTCGGCGCGGGCCTCGGCTTCTCCCTGGCGAACCTCCAGTGGATCGCCACCGCGTTCGCGCTCTCCGCCGCCGGGTTCACCCTGCTGTTCGGACGCCTCGCCGACCTGGTCGGACGCAAGCGCCTGTTCATCGGCGGCATGGCCGTCCTCGGCGCGTCGTCGCTGCTCGGCGGGCTCGCCACCGGCCCCGGGATGCTGCTGACCGCGCGCGTCCTGCAAGGACTCGCGACCGCCGCCGTCACCCCGGCCGGCCTCGCCCTGCTGACCACCGCGTTCCGCGAGGGACCCCAGCGGGAGCGCGCGCTCGGGCTGAACGGCGCGCTGATGTCCGCCGGATTCACCGCCGGGGCGATCCTCGGCGGCCTGCTGACCAGCCTGCTGTCCTGGCGCTTCGCGTTCCTCATCAACGTCCCGGTCGCCGCGCTGGTCGTCGCCCTCGCCCCCCGCATGATCCAGGACGGGCGCCCGTCCGACCGGCCCCGCCTGGACCTGCCCGGCGCCGCGTCCGTGACCGCCGGCCTCCTGCTGCTGGTGTTCGGCCTCACCCAGGCCGGCGAGCACGGCTGGACGGCCCCCGTCACGCTCCTCCCGCTGATCGCCGGGGCCGTGCTGGTCGTCGTGTTCTGGTTCGTCGAGAAGCGCGCCGCGCAGCCGCTCGTCCCGACCGCCCTGCTCAAGCGCCGCACGGTCGTCTGGGGCAACACCGCCGGGCTCGTCGCGTTCGTGACCGAGACCTCCCTGGTCTTCCTGCTCACGCTCTACCTGCAGAAGGTCCTCGGCTACTCGCCGCTCATGACCGGGCTGGCGTTCGGCGTCCTCGGCCTCGGCACCGTCCTCGGCGGCACCTTCGGCGGACGCGTCGTCGGCCGGATCGGCACCCGCGCCACCCTCCTCACCGGCGGACTGGTGCAGGCCGCCGCGACCGCGACGCTGATCGCGCTCGGCGCCTCCGGCGGGTGGATCGTCCTGCTGCTCGCCGCGACGTTCGTCGGCGGCGTCGGCAACATGCTGATGATCGTCGCCTTCATGGTCACCGCGACGTCCGGGCTGCCGGACGCCGACCAGGGCCGCGCCACCGGCATCGCGACCATGACCCAGCAGGTCGGCATCACGCTCGGCACCCCGATCATGAGCGCGGTCGTCATCGCGAGCTCCGCCGGCGCGGACGTCCTGCCCGGCCTGCGGGTCGCGATCGGCGTCAACGCCGCGCTGGCCGCCGCCGGGGCCGTCCTGGCGTCCGCCGCCCTCAAGCGGGCGCGTTGACCGGACCCGGTTCCCCGTCCCGCCCTCGACCCGGCCCTCACCCGGCCGGGTCGAGGGCTTGCGCGCCGAGCAGCGACTTCACGTCCGCCGCGAACGCCGGGCCGGGCTCGACCGTGAAGTCCGGCAGGTCGAACAGGACGTCCTTGGCCCCGCGCCGCCGCAGCAGCAGATGGACGGGCGCGCCTCCCGGATGCGCGTTCAGCACCTGCCGCAGCTCCCGGACGAGGGTGAGCGTGACGCGCGGCTCGGCGACCGACAGGACCACGGGCGGCTGGTTCATCGCGGTGTCGACGTCCAGGACGGCGACGTCCTCCACGTACACGCTGATCGCCTCGTCGCGCGCGTTGACCCGGCCCTGGAGCGCGACGACCCGGTCCTCGGCCAGCAGCTCGCCGAACAGCGTGTACGTCTTGGGGAACACGAGGCATTCGAGCGCCGCGTGGTGGTCCTCCAAGGTGACGACGGCCCACGGCGAGCCCTGCTTGGTGACCCGCCGCTGCAGCCCCGCGACGATCCCGCTCACCCGGACCGGCCCGTCCGTGCGCCCGGACGCGAGCAGGTCCGCGAGCGACAGGTCGCGGTTCGCCTGGAGCACCGGCTCCGCGCCGTCCAGGGGATGGCCGGAGACGTAGAGGCCGAGCATGTCGCGCTCGTGCGCGAGCAGCGTCTCCTTGTCCCATTCGTCCAGGTCGGGGACGGCGACGACCGGGCCCGTCCCGGCGTCCGCGTCCGAGCCCGAGTCCGAACCCGAACCGGACGGCATGCCTCCGCCGAACAGCGCGTCCTGGCCGTGCGCCTGGTGGCGCTTCAGGTCGAGGACCGAGTCCACGGCCTGCTCGTGCACCGCGACGACCGCCCGCCGCGCCTCCCCGGACGAGTCGAACGCGCCCGCCTTCGCCAGCGACTCGATGACCCGCTTGTTGCAGACCGCCGCCGGGACCCGCGCCAGGAAGTCCGCGAACCCGGCGAACGCCCCGCCCTCCCGGCGCGTCCCGGTGATCGACTCGACGACCCCCGCGCCGACGTTGCGGATCGCGCCGAGCCCGAACCGGATGTCCGCGCCGACGGCGGTGAACCCCAGCTCGCTCTCGTTGACGTCCGGCGGCAGCACCCGGACGCCGAGCCTCCGGCAGTCCGACAGGTACACGGCCATCTTGTCCTTGTCGTCGCCGACGGACGTGAGCAGCGCGGCCATGTACTCGGCGGGGAAGTTCGCCTTCAGGTAGGCCGTCCAGTAGGAGACCAGGCCGTACCCGGCGGTGTGCGACTTGTTGAAGCCGTAGCCGCTGAACGGCACCAGCACGTCCCAGACGGCCTTGACCGCCTCGTCCGAGAAGCCGCGCTCGCGCATGCCCCCGGAGAACCGCTCCCACTCGGCGTCCAGGACTTCTTTCTTCTTCTTGCCCATGGCCCGCCGCAGCATGTCGGCGCCGCCGAGCGAGTACCCGGCGAGCTGCTGCGCGATCGCCATCACCTGCTCCTGGAAGACGACCAGGTGGTAGGTGTCGCCGAGGATCGGTTCGAGCGCGTCCCCCAGCTCCGGGTGGATCGGCTCGACCTTCTGCCGTCCCGTCTTGCGCAGCGCGTAGTTCGTGTGCGCGTTCATCTCCATCGGGCCGGGCCGGTACAGCGCCGACACGGCCGCGATGTCGGTGAAGGTCGTCGGGCGCATGAGCTTCAGCAGCGTCCGCATGCCGCCGCCGTCCAGCTGGAACACGCCGAGGGTGTCGCCGCGCGCGAGCAGCTCGTAGGTCGCCGGGTCGTCGAGCGGGACGTCGTGGATGTCGACGTCCACGCCCCGGTTCGCGCGGACGCCCTCGATCGCGTCGTTGATGACCGTGAGGTTGCGCAGGCCGAGGAAGTCCATCTTCAGCAGGCCCATGTCCTCGGCCTGCGTGAACGGGAACCCGGTGACGACCGGGCCGTCCGCCTTCGGCCGGACGAGCGGCAGCACGTCGAGCAGCGGCTCGGACGACAGGATCACGCCCGCCGCGTGGACGCCGGTCCCGCGCGTCAGCCCCTCGACGCCGCGCGCGGTGTCCATGATCCGCCGCACGTCCGGTTCGCCGTCGTACATCTGGCGCAGCTCGGCGGCCTCGCCGTGCCGGGGATGCCCCTCGTCGTGGACGGCCGACAGCGGGATCTCCTTGCCCCCGGCCGCCGCCGGGAACGCCTTGGTGATCCGGTCGCCGAGCGCGTACGGCAGGCCGAGGACGCGGCAGGCGTCCTTCACGGCGGCCTTGGCCTTGATGGTGTTGAACGTGACGATCTGGCAGACGCGGTCCGCGCCGTACGTCCGGGTGACGTAGTCGATCATCTCGTCCCGGCGGCGGTCGTCGAAGTCCAGGTCGATGTCCGGCATGGTGACCCGCTCGGGGTTGAGGAACCGCTCGAAGATCAGCCGGTGCTCGATCGGGTCCAGCTCGGTGATGCCCGTGCAGTACGCGACGATCGAGCCGGTCGCCGACCCGCGTCCGGGGCCGAGGCCGATGCCGCTCTTCCGCGCGTGCTCGCAGATGTCGGCGACGACGAGGAAGTAGCCGGGGAACCCCATGTCCTCGATGACCGACAGCTCGTAGTCGATGCGTTCCAGCACCTCGGGCGCCGGGTCGCCGCCGTACCGCCGCCGCGCGCCGCGCAGCGTCTCGGCGCGCAGCCAGGACGCCTCGGTCTCGCCGTCCGGGACGGGGAACTCGGGCATCAGGTCGCGGTGCGCGAACACCGGGGCGTAGTCGCCGACGCGTTCGGCGATCAGCAGCGTGTTGTCGCAGGCCCCGGGCACCTGGTCGTCCCACATCGCGCGCATGCGCGCCGCGTCCTTCAGGAAGTAGCCGCTGCCGGAGAACCGGAACCGGTCGGTGTCGGCGAGCCGTTTGCCGGTGCCGATGCAGAGGAGCGCGTCGTGCGCGTCCGACTGGTCCTCGGTGACGTAGTGCGAGTCGTTGGTGGCGAGCGGCGGGATGCCGAGGTCGCGTCCGATGCGCAGCAGGTCGTCGCGGACGCGCCGCTCGATCGGCAGCCCGTGGTCCATGAGCTCGAGGAAGTAGTTGTCCTTGCCGAACAGGTCGCGGCGGCGGGCGGCGGCCTCGACGGCCGCGTCGTACTGGCCGAGGCGCAGCCGCGTCTGCACCTCCCCGGACGGGCAGCCGGTCGTGGCGATGAGGCCCGGCGCGTACTCGGCGAGCAGCTCGTCGTCCACGCGCGGGTACTTCGCGGCGCGGCCCTCCAGCCAGGCGCGCGACTGGAGCCGGAACAGGTTGCGCAGGCCGTCCGCGCTCTCGGCCCAGACGGTCATGTGCGTGTAGAGGCCGCGTCCGGAGACGTCGCCGCCCGCGCCCGTCCGCTCGTCGGACTTCCGCAGGGACGGGTCGTCGCTCCAGAACACCGGTTCGCGCCGCTGCCGCGCGCCGGGCGCGACGTACAGCTCCGCGCCGATGACCGGGCGGACGCCCGCCTTCCGTGCCGTCCCGTGGAACTCGTAGGCCCCGTGGACGTTGCCGTGGTCGCTCATCGCGACGGCGGGCATGCCGAGCCGCGCCGCCTCCGCGACCAGAGCCCCGACCTTCGCCGCACCGTCGAGCATCGAGTACTCGGTATGGACGTGCAGGTGCACGAAGGAATCCACGCTTCCACTCCCTCAGGTTGTAGATTCGATTCGCTCGTGGCATCTCACCTGCACGAGAATCGGCCTGTCCAACAATGGACACGGGGAGCGGTGACAACCGTTCGTTGTACGAGGAGGTCAATGGACCTGGATCTCGCGGCGGTCCGCGCGTTCGTGGCCGTGGTCGAGGAGCGCTCGTTCGGGGGAGCCGCCGACCGGCTCGGGATCAGCCAGCAGGCGGTGTCCAAGCGCGTCGCGAAGCTGGAGGACCGGCTCGGCACGCCGCTGGTGGTCCGCGGCCGCGCGGGCGCCGAGCCGACCGCCGCCGGGCACGCGCAGCTCGCGTCCGCCCGCGCGCTCGTCGGCCTCGCCGACCGGATGACGGCCCTCGCCGGCGACCGGCTGCGCACCCTCCGCGTGGACGTCCACCACACGTGGCTGGCGTCCATCGACCTGGTGCGGGGCTTCCACGAGACCGCCCCGGACGCCGAACTCGGCATCGTGTCCTCGGGCGGCCTCGCCACCGGGCTCTCCGCGCTCGTCGCGGGGGACACGGACGCGCTGTTCGGGCGCGCGACCGGGCTGCCGGACGGGGTGCGGCGCGTCCCCGCCCTGCTGGAGCCGCTCCACGTGGTCGTCCGGCGCGACCACCGGTTCGCCGGGCACACCCGGTTGTCGCCGGGCGCGCTCGCGGGCACGACGGCATGGATGCCGAGCATCGAGGCCGACAGCGAATGGGCGTGGTTCTACCGCGCCATGGGCCACGACTTCGGGATCGACTACGACACGTCGGGGCCGGACTTCGGGCTGGAGGGCCTCATCGAGCGCATCGCGTCCGAGCCGTCCCGGTACACGTTCGCCGGGGCGGGGACGCGGCTTCCCGCGCACCCGGACGTCGTCCGCGTCCCGCTCGCCGACCCTGCGCCCGTGTACCCGTGGTCACTGATGTGGCACGAGCGGAACCGGCACCCGGCGCTGCCGCCGCTCATCGCGCACATCGAGGACGCCTACGCCCCCTGGGACCCCACCCGCTTCTGGCTGCCCGCCGGCGACCGCGCCGCCTTCCCCAGCGCGAGGACGGCCAGGACCGCGACGAGCCCGCACACGCCGCCCCAGCCGAACCGCGCGAACGCGTGCGCGCCGAGCCACGAGCCGAGGCTCCCGCCGAGATAGGCGCAGGTCATGTAGGCCGTGTTGAGGCGGCTGCGCTCGGAGTCGCTCAACGCGTAGACGCGCACCTGGTTCGCGACCATCCCGGACTGCATCGCGACGTCCAGGACGAGGAACCCGGCGACCAGGGCCGCGAGACCGGCCGTCCCGCCCAGGCCGCCGAGCGCGAGGACCGGCGCGGACGCCAGGACGGCGAGCATGCTCACCCGGTTGACCGCGTCCGGGCCGCGCCGGTCGGCGAGGCGCCCGGCGAGCGGCGTGCAGAACATCGTCGCGGCGTTGACCAGCGCGAGCAGCCCGACCGCGCGGGTCGTCAGGCCGTAGGCGGGGCCGGTCAGCAGGAGCGCGACGCCCGTCCACGCGGCCGAGAACCCGCCGAAGATCGCGGCCTGGAAGAAGCACGACCGGCGCAGCCCGGGTTCGGTGCGGAGCAGCCGGAGCGGCGCGGCCAGCAGCGCCGGATACCGCTCGCGCGACGCCGGTTCCGTCCGCGGCAGCACCCGCGCCAGGACGGCCGCCGACACGAGTGTGAGCGCGGCGGCGCCCACGTACGGGGCACGCCAGCCGAACGCCTCCCCGGCGAACCCGCCGAGCGTCCGCGACAGCAGCATGCCGCCGATCGAGCCGCCGAGCAGGATCCCGCTGACCGTCCCGCGCCGGTCCGGCGGCGCCAGGCCCGCCGCCAGCGGCCCGAGGACCGGCGCGACGACCGTGACCGCCCCGACGAACGCGGACGCCGCGACCAGC
>NZ_RFFG01000052.1 GCF_003696215.1 Actinomadura harenae
CAAGAGACGATTGGGTTGATAGGCCGGGGATGGAAGCGCGGTAACGTGTGGAGTCGACCGGTACTAATAGGCCGAGTGGCTTGAACACACTGAGCGTTCAAACCAATCGCTGCTGTTCGAGATGTTCGCGTCCCTGTGTGGTTCCCAGAAAACAACTGGGTTCCGTACATGTGAATACTGAGCTTTAACGGCTCGGACGAGACTTGCCAACCCTTGCGGGGGTTGTGCGTTGATCGTTCGGTGGTTATGGCGAGGGGGAAACACCCGGTCCCATCCCGAACCCGGTAGTTAAGCCCCTCAGCGCCGATGGTACTGCATGGGAGACTGTGTGGGAGAGTAGGACGCCGCCGGACTTATATTGGGTGGGGCCCGCCACATTGTGGCGGGCCCCACTCCTTTTTTGTGTGTTTGTGTTGGGGGAGGCCCCGCCATTTTCGTGGCGGGGCCTTTTTGTTTTTGTAGCGGAACATTGTTCAAAGCAGCGTGGGTTGGGGTGCGGCTGCGGGGAAGCAGCACGTCGAAGCTGTCCCGGAGCGCCAGGCGCACGCGCGGCTTGCGGCGGACGTGGCGCCGGTGCCATCCCACAAGAGCCACAGCGGCAGGCGATCTTCGGGTGGCCTTCGGGTCGGGCTGCGTCGAGTGCTGCTTGGTGGTCGGGTGGGGCGTATGGACGCATGATGGGAAGCTCTCGAACGAAGCGCTGCTTCCAGAGGGGTGGAACGAATACTGTTCCTTGCATGACGGAGGAGAGTCTGCCGGAGCGGCGGCCTGCACTGAGGGTGTCGCACGAGGAACGGGATCGGGTCGCCGAGCAGCTGAGGGTCGCCGCCGGGGATGGCCGGCTGACCCTCGAGGAGCTGGATGAGCGGCTTGAACGGGCGCTCGGGGCACGGACTGAGGCCGACCTCGCCGCCCTGGTGACGGACCTTCCAGCCCCTCTCGCCGAGGCGGGGCCGGTGCCTGTGGCGAAGGCCAAGGATCTCGTGCGGATCGAGGTCGGCAGCAGCAGCGTGTCGCGCGAAGGTGAGTGGGTGGTGCCGCGGGCGATGGATGTTTCCGTCCGTAGCGGCACTGTGAAGCTGGATCTGACGTCGGCCGTCATCAGCCACGGTGTCCTGCGGATCACCACCGAGGTCAAGAGCGGCACCCTGACGATCGTGACCCGTCCTGGGATCGTGGTGGACGCCGATGAGGTCGGGGTGAAGAGCGGATCGGTGAAGATTCGCGTCCCGCGGGCGGGGAGAGAGCCTGTTCCGGAGACGTTCCTTCGGGTGGAGATCGTTGGATCCGTGCGTAGCGGGAGCATTCTGGCGCGGCCGCCGCGGCGCGGATTCTTCAAGTGGCTGTTCCGACGTCCTCCCAAGTACTGATGCGGGGCGGGGAGCTGTCGGCGCACCCGGATCGGGTGCGCTGGAACGCGAAGTACGAGGCGGCCGGCGAGCCGGAGTTCGCACCACATTCGCTTGTGGAATGGGCGTTCGCGAGGGAGATTCCGGACGGGCCGGTTCTGGATCTGGCGTGTGGGCCGTCGGGTAGCGCACTGCGGTTCGCGGCGGATGGGCGGGCGGTGACGGCCGTCGACGTGTCTGAGGTCGCTTTGGGATGGTTGCGCGAGGAGGCACAGCGGCGGGTGTTGGAAGGGCGCGTGACGCTCGTCCAGGCGGATCTTGTGACGTGGCGACCGCCTGTCGACGATGTGTACGCGGTCGTGCTTTGTACCGGTTACTGGGACGAGCCTCTCTTTAGGGCGGCGGTCGAGGCCGTCCAGCCGGGTGGGCTCGTTCTGTGGGAGGCGTTCACTGAGGAGGCTCGGATCCGCCGACCCGGCCTGCCGCCCGAGTGGTGCCTCAGCGAGGGCGAACCGGCGTCCCTTCTCTCGGATCGGTTCTCGATCCTTCTTGAGCGAGATCTCCCTGACCAGGCGAAACGGAGGTTCGCCGCGCGCTCTGCGTGATCGGGGGGAACAAAATCGCGGATGCACCCCAACGTTCTGTGTCTGTCAGCCGTTTTTCAGGGTGACGACGTTGAGGCGGAGGGTGCATGGCTGTCTGGGCTCAGACCATGGCCGCGCTCGCGGATCGGCGGGGCGCGGCGTTGAAGCGATACGCGTTCCTCTTGTGCGGTGATGACGCCGAGGCGGACGACCTGGTGCAAGAGGCGCTGGTGCGTGCGTTCGCGCGCCCCGGTCATCGGACGGAGGACGAAGCCGAGGCGTACGTTCGGCGCATCATGCTCAACCGCTTTCTGGACGCCAAGCGCAGCGGGCGGGTCTGGAGAAGGGTGAGCCCTCTGCTTCACCGTCGGGACTACGTGCCGGATGCGTCCGGGCAGGTCGTGGTGAACGCGGATGTGCGTGCGGCATTGGCCCGGCTGTCACCACGACAACGTGCGTGCGCGGTGCTGCGCTATTACGAGGACCTGACCGTCGCCCAGATCGCGGCCGAGTTGGGCTGCCGCGAAGGCTCGGTCAAGCGCTACCTGAGCGAGGCGCACCAGCGCCTGGCCGAGCTGCTGGGCGACGGCGAAGCCGCGCATGGGGGACGAACGGAGGTGGCTGCGCGCGGCACACACGCGCAGGCTTCTTCGGCGGCGAGGAAGTAGGGGGAGAATCATGGAGTCGAAGCTCGAAGAGATCCTGGCGCGTCGCATCAGCGACCTGGCGGACGAGGCACATCCCCTGTCGGTCGGCTCGGAAGAACTGACCAGGCGGGTTCGGCGGCGCAGGCGCGCGCGGAACACGACCCTCGTCGTCGCGGCAGGGGCGGCGGCCGCGACCGCGGTGGGGATCCCGCAGATCTGGGCGGCGACCCGTCCGGCCGGGAACCCCGGCACGACCGGTTCCACCTCTCCGGAGACCTTGGTCGCCGTCGCACCGCCGTCCTGGGTCAACGCGCCCCCGAAGTACTGCGGCGCCGCTAGGCAGGCCAGCCCGACGACGCCCGAGCCCGGTAGCTCCGGTCCGCCCGACCAGGCCGCCCTCGCCCGTGCCGCCGGGACCATCGAGAATGCCATCGGCGGTGGCAAAGCCGTCATCAAGGGCGGACGCCGGCCTGGCTCGCTGGAGCGCTGGTACGCGGGCATTTCCATCGACACCGCCTGGCGCAAGGTCACGGTCTACCGAATCCCGAACGGCCGCCTGGACAAGGCCGTGTGCAGTGCCGTCCACGACGTGACCGTGGAGATTCGCGGGGCCTACAGGAACGAGACCGACGCGGACCGGATCGTCACGCGGATCATCGGTCAGCCCAAACACTCTGACTTCGAGATTTTCGGCGTCGGTCGGCTACCGGACGGGCGCATCGATGTCGGCACCGACCACCCCGCTGAAGCCGCGAAGGCTCTGTCCCGCTACGGCCCCGGCATCGTCACCCACCAGTCGGGCCGCTCCGAACCCCTCCAAGGCCGCTTCCTCGGCCCCCCAAGTCCTGGTCTGGCTCACAACCCGGCCCCCACCACCCCGCAAACCACCCCGAGCTGATCGCCGACATGCCAGCCAGCCAGAGCCAACGAACCGACCAGCATCAGCCCAAACCGCTTCGGAGGGCTTGCTGCACGAGCACCGGTCGATGGGGGAGACGTGGGGCGTGGTTGGCTGGGCGGCACTCGGGCAAGAGGACTACGCGGGAGTCGACGGAACCATCCATGCGCGCCAGGCCCCGAGAACCCACGTTGCCTCCGCGCACCGCTGCCTTGCAGCTTCAAGCATGCCGGCTACGCGGGCACGCCCCTTCGAGACGGCTTTCGGGCCAGCCACCCATGCGACTGACGAGGCGACTCGCCACCTCGACCGGCGGCCACGGGCACCATGATGAGGACCCGCAGAGCCTCTCCGTGCTTCGGTGGCCGGGGCGGGTCCTGCGCCACCGCGGCCCTCGGGGGCGAGCGCAGCCGCGCCCGCCATGGCTCGCCGTTGCCGAGCCATCTCCGAGCCATCTCTGAACCGTTGCCGCGCTGTTGTTGCGGCGTCGTGCTGCCTCGCTGGGTTCGGCGACGACGGGTGTCCCTGTTCCCCGGCTCACGGTCTGCGGGTGCGGGGAGACGTGCTTAGGCCCTACGTGCTTAGGCCCTACGTGCTTAGGCCTGTGGGGGTGGAACGATCCGTCGCACCATCGGGTCATCGCACCATCGGGTCATCGCGCCGCGAATGCCCGTGCGCGGGGCCCCAACACCACCCCGGTTCCGGGAGGAAATCCTCCTGAACCGGGACGGCTGTGGCGAACGCCGGTCCGTCCCCGGACCACCTGCTCCAGGCATCCGGTTCGGCCTCGCCACGTGCTCCCGCCACGCGACCGGCGCGCCCAGCTCCCAGGCTCTCTTCGAATTGATCCGAGGCAGGCAGGGCTGCGCCCTTGTGGGCGATGTGGGTTCTGCGGCCCTGCGGCAAGGGCGGGCTGGGGGGAGTCTGAGGCGCCGGTTCGTGCGTGGACGTCCCCTGGGGAGGCGGGGGGAGGTCACGGTGGTTGCGCCGTGCGCTCGACCTATCCGGTGGAGCGGTCTGGCTCGAGGCGGTGTGGGGGGTGGGGTTAGGAGACGGGGGAGGGGAGGAGGGAGGTCCAGTAGCGCTGGGCTATGGGAGGGAGGGGGGTTTGGCGGCCGCTCTGGAAGACGGTGAGGGTGCCGGTGGGGGCGGCCTCCGGGATGGGGGTCTCGTTGAGGCGGCGGAGGGTCTGGGTGGCTAGGGCTGAGGCGGAGCTGAAGAGTTCGGGGGAGGAGGGGAAGGCGGCGGCGATCTGGGGGGCGATCAGTTCGTAGTGGGTGCAGCCCAGGACGACGTGCTTGACGTCGTCGGGGGTGGCGCGGACGGCGGTGTCGATGGCGGTGCGGAGGCGGCTCGGGTCGCCGGAGTCGACGGCGTCGGCGAGGCCGGGGCAGGCGACGCGGTGGACGGGGACGTCCGGGGCGAAGCGGCGGATCAGGTCGGCCTGGTAGGCGCTGTGCGTGGTGGCGGCGGTCGCCCACACGGCGACGGGGACGCCCGCCGAGGCGGCGGGCTTGATCGCCGGGACGGTGCCGATCACGGGGACGGCGGGTTCGAACGCCAGGCGCAGGGTGGGGAGGGCGTGGACGGTGGCGGTGTTGCAGGCCACGATCAGCGCGTCGGGCTCGGTCGCGGCGGCCGCGCCGGCGCAGGCGAGGGCCCGGTCGGTGATCTCTTCCGGCGGGCGCGGGCCCCAGGGGGCGCCGTCCGGGTCCCAGGAGAGGACCAGGTCGGCGTCCGGGCGGACGCGGCGGACGGCCGCGGCGGCGGCGAGCAGGCCGAAGCCGGAGTCGATGAGAGCGATGCGCATGCGGGCCTCAGGATTCGAGTTCGGCCAGGTAGGCGGCGGCTTCAGGAAGGTCGTCCTCGCTGAATACCCGGATTCCGGCCGAGGTGAGCAGGGCCGCTGTGACGCCCATCCCGGGGACCTGGGTGCCGCTGAAGGTGCCGTCGTAGACGCGGTGGCTTCCGCAGGACGGGCTGGACTCCTTCAGGATCGCGATCCGGGTCCCGGCTCGGCGCGCGGTTTCGAGGGCGATCTGGGCCCCTCGCAGGAACTCCTCCGTGACGTCCTCGCCGGAGGCGGTCATGATCTGCGGCCCCTGGGTGGAGCGTTCCGGTTCCCGGCCGGCGCCCATCAGTTCGGCCGGGGGGCGGGGGACGGGGAGGCCGCCGGAGATCTCGGGGCATACGGGGACGAGGCGGCCCTCGGCGCGCCAGCGCTCGAAAAGGTCGTCCGATACGGGCTTGGCCGTGGCGTCGTAACGCACCGGCCGCCCCAACAGGCAGGAACTCACCAATATCCGCTCCACGGACAACAGCCTAGGAGGTCGGTGTGAAGCGATGTGTCTTGCGTCTCACGGGAGACCGGCGAATAGTTGAGGACACCCCCCGTTCCAAGGGAGTACGGCATGGTCCTACTCGGCCGCCCCCTTCCCGAGGCGCCCCCGCGGCGGCGGCACGCCCGGGGATCGGTCCTGGTGTCTTGGATCACGACCACCGACCACAAGGTGATCGGGCACCTCTATCTCATCACCTCGTTCGTGTTCTTCCTCCTCGCGGGCCTGATGGCGATGGTGATCCGGGCGGAGCTGTTCTCGCCCGGACAGCAGATCGTCAGCAACGAGCAGTACAACCAGCTGTTCACCATGCACGGGACGGTCATGCTGCTGCTGTTCGCGACCCCGCTGTTCGTGGGGTTCGCGAACGAGATCATGCCGTTGCAGATCGGCGCGCCGGACGTGGCGTTCCCGCGGATGAACATGCTGAGCTACTGGTTCTTCCTGTTCGGCGGGATCATCGTGATGCTGTCGTTCGTGACGCCGGGCGGGTCGGCCGCGTTCGGCTGGACGGCGTACTCGCCGCTGACCAGCTCCATCCGGTCCCCGGGCCTCGGCGGCGACATGTGGATCATGGGGCTGGCGCTGTCCGGGTTCGGGACGATCCTCGGCGCGGTCAACTTCATCACCACGATCATCGGGATGCGCGCGCCCGGCATGACGATGTTCCGGCTGCCGATCTTCACCTGGAACACCCTGCTCACCAGCCTGCTGATCCTGCTGGCGTTTCCGGTGCTGGCGGCGGCGCTGCTGGTGCTGGAGGCCGACCGGCGGTTCGGCGCGCACGTGTTCGACGCGGACGTCGGCGGGGCGCTGACCTGGCAGCACCTGTTCTGGTTCTTCGGCCATCCCGAGGTGTACATCATCGCGCTGCCGTTCTTCGGGATCATCACCGAGATCATCCCGGTGTTCAGCCGCAAACCGCTGTTCGGCTACTTCGGCATGGTCGCCGCGACGATCGGGATCGCGGGTCTGTCGATGGCGGTGTGGGCGCACCACATGTTCACCACCGGGCAGGTGCTGCTGCCGTTCTTCTCGTTCATGACGTACCTGATCGCGGTGCCGACGGGCGTGAAGTTCTTCAACTGGGTCGGGACGATGTGGCGGGGCAACCTCACCTTCGAGACGCCCATGCTCTGGGCGATCGGATTCCTGGTGACGTTCCTGTTCGGCGGGCTGACCGGGATCATCCTGGCGTCGCCGCCGCTGGACTTCCAGCTCCAGGACTCCTACTTCGTCGTCGCGCACTTCCACTACGTGGTGTTCGGGACGGTCGTGTTCGCGATGTTCGGCGGCTTCTACTTCTGGTGGCCGAAGTTCACCGGGACGATGCTGAACGAGACCCTCGGCAAGATCCACTTCTGGACGCTGTTCGTCGGGTTCCACACCACCTTCCTCGTCCAGCACTGGCTGGGCGCGGAGGGCCTGCCCCGCCGGTACGCGGACTACCCCAAGGAGTTCACCGGGCTGAACCGCGTCTCGAGCATCGGCGCGTTCCTGCTCGGCGCCTCCACCCTGTTCTTCCTCTACAACGTCTATGTCACCTGGAGGCATGGAAAGCGTGTCGACGTGGACGACCCTTGGGGATACGGCAATTCCCTGGAATGGGCCACGTCCTGTCCCCCGCCGCGGCACAACTTCGCGGCGATCCCGCGCATCCGCTCGGAGCGTCCCGCGTTCGACCTGCACTATCCCAAGCTGCCGGCGGAGGCCGCGCCCGAGCACGCTCCGGAGCCCGAGGGCTAGCGGAAGTCCGGGACCGGCCACCGGTTCCGTTCCGCGACCCATAGATCACGCTGCGTCTACATTGCTGCGCATGGAGCAATGCAACCAGCCGGTCCGGCGTGACTGGGCGGCCTGGCATGACGCTTACGACGAGCCGGGATCGGCGTTGTCGCGGCGGCTGTGGACCGTTCAGCAGCGCCTCCGCGAGGCCGTGGACGCCGCGCCGCAGGGCCGGATCCGGGCGATCAGCTTATGCGCGGGTCAGGGCCGTGACCTGATCGGCGCCCTGCGCGACCATCCGCGCCGTGACGACCTGGCCGGACGGCTCGTCGAGCTGGATCCGGCGAACGTCCGCCGGGCGGGCGCGGCGGCCCGGGACGCCGGGCTCAAGCGGGTGTCGGCGGTGGTCGGCGACGCGTCCCGCACCGACGCCTACGCGGGGGCCGTGCCGGCGAACGTGGTGCTGGTGTGCGGGGTGTTCGGCAACATCGCGGACGTCGACATCGAGCGCACCATCGGCCACCTGCCGCAGTTGTGCGCGCCCGGCGCGTCCGTCGTGTGGACCCGCAACCGCCAGCCGCCCGACGTGACCCCGCGCATCAGGGAGTGGTTCGCCGAGCACGACTTCGAGGAACGCTGGATCTCCCCGCCCGAGGAGAGCGCCTACGGCGTGGGCATGCACCGTTTCACCGGGACGCCCCAGCCCCTCCGGCGCGGCGGCCAGATGTTCACGTTCGTCGGGTACGACGTGCTCCGCAAGGGGCGTCCTTGGCCTGAATGACCACTGTCTCCCCCTGAGAATCGGCCGCCGATCAGACCGCCTCTCCCGCTGAGAACGGCCCGGTCCGGCCGCCGTCCCTGTCCGTATCCCCATTGATCGAATTCGTCGACCGGTCCCGTTTCGCAGGTTCCGCGCTTGTGGGACGGGGCCTCACCTGTGGGAACGGCACTCGAGCCCGTGACGGTGGCGCGTTGTCGTGACGTCCGTGGGACGGGACGTGGTGCGGGATCCGTTTCCCGGATTAAGGATCCGGGTCGTATTCGCCGGGCTACAATCAGCGACTGACAGCGGTCCGTGAGCACCGCGTTGCTCACGGATGACGTCCACGACGAACGGCGTCCCCTCCCCATGGCCTGGATTCGTCACTTCCTCTGTGTCGACCCCGCCGCGTGCCTTCCGCTCGCCGCGCTGCTGGTCGTCGCCGCGGCCGACCTGTGCCTGCCCGGCGGCGGCTCGGTGATCGGCCTGCTCATCGCCGTGCCGGTGCTGGCCGGGCTGCGGCCGTCCTCGACGCGGTTCGTCGTGGTGACCGGCGCGGCCACGCTCGCGACCCTCGGCGTCCTCGAGACATCGATGATCTCCGATGACCTGCTGCGATTCGGGGCCGTGATCGGCGGTGTGCTCGGCACGACCGCGATGATGGCGGTCGCGGCCCGGAGCCGTGAGCGCAGCGACCACGCGCAGGCCGACCTGCGCGCGATCACCGACACCATGCGCCGGGCCGTGCTGCGTCCCGCGCCGTACTGGACCGGCGGGGTGCGCACTCGCGTCCGCTACCTCGCGGACGCGGGGGAGGCGGGGCTCGGCGGCGACCTGTACTCGGTGATGGAGACCTCCTACGGTGTCCGCGTCATCGTCGGAGACGTGCGGGGCAAGGGCCTGGCCGCGGTCGAGCAGGCCGCGGACGTGCTCGGCGCGTTCCGCGAGCTGGCGCACAACGAGCCGACGCTGACCGGCGTGGCGCTGCGCCTCGACGGGTTCCTCGCCCGCCGCGGCGGCGCGGAGGACTTCGTCACCGCGCTGCTCGTCCAGATCCCGCCGGGCGGCGACGCGGCGGAAGTGGTCAACTGCGGGCATCCGCCGCCGCTGCTGCTGTCCCTCGACGGGGCGTCGACGTTCGTGGACGCGCTGCCGCCCGCGCCGCCGCTCGGCCTGATCGCGCTCGCGGGCGACGCGTGCCCGCCGGGTCCGCTCCCCCTGCCGTCCGGTGGGGGACATCTGCTGCTCTACACGGACGGCGTGACCGAATCCCGTGATGCCGCCGGCCGTTTCTACCCGCTCGCGGAACGCGCCGCCGCGCTCGTCCACCCGGATCCGGACGTCCTGCTGGACGCGTTGGAGGCGGATCTCCACACGCACGCGGGCGGCCGTCTCCAGGACGACGCCACGCTCCTGTCCCTCGACGTCGACCCCGTTTCGACGCCGCGCCCGTGTGGTGGGGACGATCCCGGTTCGGCGCGGCCTCCGTGTGGTGGGGACGATCTGGCGCACGCGCCTCGCCGGACGAGCGACCTCGCGCATGAGCCCGCGGACGGCTGCTGATTCCCTGCGTTCCGCCTGTGTCCGTCTCCTGCGGCATGCGGTGATGTCCGAGTGGCAGGGCGTCCGGAATTCCGGAGAAACGTCTCTCGCGGCGAAGCGTGTTCGAGGGGCGTGAGGGGCGGGCGCGCCATGGCGCGAGGCGTGGTGCTGCGGTACGGCCTTGTGATCAGGCGTGTCGTGGCGGCGGGGTTCAGCGTGCTCGGTATCCGGGGCGGGTGCGACTTCTGTGGCGCGGGGTGGAGACGGTGACTTGTGGATCGATCCAGGGTCGCGCAACGGGCGGGGGTGGGGGATAACGGGTGGGGGGACGTCGGAGGGGGTGTGCTGTGGGAGGTGACGGTGTTCCAGGATGACCGCTCGTCGCTGGTGCGGGTCGGGTTGGTGGATCGGGTGCGCGAGCTCGCCACCGTTCGGGAACAGATCGGGCACGGACGGCCGGTGACGCTCACCGGTGTCGGTGGCGTGGGGAAGACACGGCTGGCGCTGCGGGCGGCGCAGGAGCTGCGGGTGTTCTTCCCGGACGGCACGTGGTTCGTCCGGATCGACGAGATCCGGCATCCGGCGCTGCTGGCGCACGGGGTGACGGCGGCCATGGGGGTCGTCGACCAGCCCGGGCGCGCACCGGCGGACGTCCTGCTCGACTTCCTCGCGGGCCGGAAGGCGCTGCTCGTGCTCGACGGGTGCGAGCACCTGCGGGAAGCGGTCGGCGAGCTGATCGGGACGCTCCGGAAGGGGGCTCCCGGTGTCCGGTTCATCGCGACCGCGCGGCAGGGGCTCGCGATGCCGGAGGAGTACCGGCTGGTCGTCCGGCCGCTGCCGGTGCCGACGGAGGCGGACTGTGAACGTCCGGTGTTCCATCCCGCCGACCTGCGCAGGCTCGCCGAGGTCGAGTCGGTCCGGCTGTTCGTGTTGCGGGCCGCGGAGGCCGTGCCCGGGTTCGCGCTGACCGCCGGGAACGCGCCGCAGGTGGCGCGGCTGTGCCGGAGGCTGGACGGGATCCCGTTCGCGATCGAGCTCGCCGCCGTCCGGATGCGGGAGATGCCGCTGGAGGAGGTGCTCGGACGGCTCCGCGACCGGTTCGCGGTGCTCGGTGCGGCGCGTCCTGGTCTGCCCCGGCATCAGACGCTGCGTACCGCGATCGGGTGGAGTCACGAGCTGTGCACGCCGGCCGAACGGCTGCTGTGGGCGCGCCTCTCGGTCTTCGAGGGCGGGTTCGACGCGGACGCCGCGAGCGCCGTGTGCGCCGACGAGCGGCTGCCCGCCGGGACCGTGTGCGCGCTGCTCGCGGGCCTGGTGGACAAGTCCATCCTGTACCTGGGCGATCACGACGACGGGACGCGGTACCGGCTGCTGGACACCGTCCGGGAGTACGGGCTCGGCTGGCTGCGGCTTCTCGGCGAGGAGCAGCTGATGCGGCGCCGTCATCGTGATCACTATCTGGTCGTCGCGCGCCGGGCCGACCGGGACTGGTTCGGCGCGCACCAGTTCGCCCTGTACCGGGGGCTTCTCGCCGACCTGGGGAACTTCCGCGGCGCGCTGACCTATGAGGGCGTCGGAGAGGCGGATCGGCGGGCGGGGCTGGAGTTGGCCGCGGCGCTGTGGCCCTTGTGGATCGTCCGGGGGCTGACGCGTGAGGGCCGGTACCACCTGGAACGGCTTCTGGCGGACGAGCCGCCGCCGGGCCCCGAACGCGCCCGCGCCCGCTGCCATCTGGCCTGGGTCGCGTTCGCCCGCGCGGACGTCGAGGTCGCGTGCGAGACGGCCGAGGTCGCCCGCGCGGAGGCCCTCGACCACGGCGACCACCTGCTCGCGCTGCGCGCCCGCGTGATCGCCTGCATCGCGGCCGGGACGGGCGGGAATCTGCCGGGGCCTGCGGACGCGCCGCCTCCGGTGCCGGGCGTGTCGGGTGGCGGGTGGAAGGTCGACGGCGGTTCAGCCCGTCCGGAGGCGGATCCGCAGGACGATGCAAGGGAAGCAGGTCCGCAGGGTGGTGCAAGGGAAGTGGGGCCGCGGGACGCCGTGGGGGAGGCGGGTCGGCGGGATGCGGTGAGGCGGGTGGGGGCTCGGGATGCGGCGCGGGAGGCGGCGCATGTGCTGAGCGGGACGCTGGACGATGTCCTCTCGGCTCGTGCGGGGCGTCCGGACGATCTCGACCCGCTGCTCGCGCTCGGGGTGATCGGGTTGCTGCTCGACCGCTGCGGCGAGCTCGACCGGGCCGCCGACCTGCTCGTCCGGGCGGTGGAGCTGTGCGCGGGGCACGGTGACCTGTGGTGGTGGTCGCACCTGGACTGGATCCTGGCGCGGGTGGAGCTCCGGCGGGACCGTCCGGAGGAGGCGTCCGGGCGGGCGCGCGCGGCGCTCGCGGTCAAGCTGGAGTTCCAGGACGCGATGGGCGCGGCGTTGCAGCTGGAGGTGCTCGCGGCGGCGGCCGTCGCGCTCGGCGGCCCGGCCCGCGCGGCCCGCCTTCACGGCGTCGCCGCGGCGGTGCTGCACACCGCGACCACGCCGGGTCTGTCCATCCTGGCGCTCGGCGACATCCACGACGAGGCCGAACGCGCCGCTCGTGACCGGCTCGGTGACGCCGCCTACGAACACGAACGCGACGCCGGAGCCGTCCTCGACCAGGAGGCGGCCGTCGCCTACGCGTTGGCCCCCGACGCCCGCGAACCCTGACCCGCGCGCACGAGGTCCAGGGTCGAATGGCGCGTCAGGCTGGGAGAGTGCCCGTCCGGTAGGGGACGGGCACTCGGTTTCAGCGCTTCTTGTCGGCGAGGACCTTGCTGACGGCGAACTGGGCCACGCGGACGGCGGCGGAGGGGTTGAGGCGCGCGCCGCGCCAGGCGGCCCGGCCGGAGGCGGGGGCGACGATGAGGGCCTGGTTGCGCTGGATGCCGCGGATGATGTCGCGGGCCAGCTTCTCGGCGGTGTAGAGGCGGGGGGACGCCTTCTGGATGTCGTCCTTGGCGTTGCCGGACAGCGGGGTCGCCGGGAGGCCCGGGTTGACGTTGCTGAGCAGCGGGGTGTCGACGAAGGACGGGCAGACGACGCTGACCTTGACGCCGCGGGTGGCGGCCTCGGCGCGCAGGCCGAGGGAGAGGCCGACGACGGCGTGCTTGGTCGCGGTGTAGGGGATGCCGATGGGCATCGGGACGAGGCCGGCCAGCGAGGCGGTGTTCACGATGTGGCCGGAGCCCTGCTCGAGCATGATCGGGTAGGCCGCGTGGACGCCGTGGACGACGCCCTTGAGGTTGATGTCGATCGCCCGGTTCCAGTGGTCGAGGGTCAGCTCCTCGGCGAGGCCGCCGATGGCGATGCCCGCGTTGTTGAAGACCAGGTCGAGCGTGCCGTGCTCGGCCTTGACGCCCTGGTAGAGCTCGGCGACGGCGTCGGCGTCGGTGACGTCGAGGCGGGCGGCGGTGGCCTTGCCCCGGCCGAGGGTGTTGAGCCGTCCGGCGACGTACTCGGCGCCTTCGGCGTTGATGTCGGTGACCACGACGGTGTCGCCGCGGGACACCAGGGCGGTGGCGACCGCCCGTCCGATGCCGGACGCGCCGCCGGTCACGATCGCAATGCTCATCGTCGCTGCTCCGCTCGATGTCAGGGGGCTCGGGGGCCGGGGGAGCGCCGGGCCGCGGGACCGGCCCGCAGGGGGGAGTGCGGCCGGTCCCGCGGTGGCTAATTGGATGGTTGGTTCAATAAAGCTGGCGGCAGTCTAGCCAGCCGCCGCGGGCCGCCGCGCGGGGCCCCCGGGTTCGGCCCGGTCACCGCCGGCCCGGTCACTGCCGGCTCTGTCACGGTCGGCCCGGTGACCACCCGTCGGGGCGCCGCCGGTCGGGGCGCCGAGTTCGTAGGACGCCGGGTCCAGGCGGCGGGTGCGCAGCCAGTAGTTCGCGGTGGACGCGGGCCAGGCGGCCCGGTTCACCCCGTCGCGGTCCAGGTACCAGGACGTGCAGCCGCCCGCGACCCAGACCGCGCCCGCCGACCTGCGCTGGACCCACGCGTTGAACCGGTCCTGCGTGCCGCGCCGGACGGCGATCGACGCCGAGCCGGTCGCGTCCAGCAGGCGCAGGCACTGGAGCGCGTGCCGGACCTGCGCCTCGATGATGAAGATCATCGAGTTGTGGCCGAGTCCGGAGTTCGGGCCGAGCAGCAGGAACAGGTTCGGGAAGCCCGCGACGGTGACGCCGAGGTGCGCCTCGACGCCGTCCCGCCAGGCGTCCTGGATCCGCAGGCCGCCCCGGCCGACGATGTGCGCGTGCTCGAACGCGTCGGTGACGTGGAAGCCGGTGCCGAGGACGATCGCGTCGACCTCGTGCTCCCGGCCGTCCTCCGTCACGATCGAGCCCGCCCGGACCTCCCGGATCCCCGACGTGGTCAGTTCCACGTCGGGCCTGGTCAGCGCCGGGTAGTAGTCGCTGGACACGAGCGTCCGCTTGCAGCCCATCGTGTAGTCGGGGGTCAGCTCGCGGCGCAGTCCGGGGTCCGGGACCTGGCGGGCCAGGTGCGCCTTGGCGAGCGTCGAGGCGATCTTCAGCAGCCGCGGGTTCTCGAACCCGAGGACGAAGCTCTCCTGGAGCAGGTAGATGCCGTTCCGGTAGATGCGCTGGACGCCGGGGACACGCCGGAACAGCGTCCGCTCGACACCGGTGAGGGGACGGTCCGGCTTCGGCAGGATCCATGGCGGCGTCCGCTGGAACACCGTCAGGTGCCCGGTCCGCCGGGCGATCCTCGGGACGAACTGGATCGCGGACGCGCCCGTCCCGATCACCGCGACGCGCTTGCCGGTGAGGTCGTAGTCGTGGTCCCACTCGGCGGAGTGGAAGACCTTCCCCGCGAAGGACGCCAGGCCGGGAAGGTCCGGGACGTTCGGCTGATGCAGGGGGCCCATCGCGGACACGAGGGCCCGCCCGCGGACGGTCTCGTCGCCGTCGTCGACCAGGACGTTCCAGGTGGCGGTGTCGTCGTCGTACTCCGCTCCGACCGCCTCGGTGTTGAACCGGATGTGCTGGAGCAGGTCGTACTTGTCGACGATGTCCTTGATGTACTGGAGCAGCTCGCGCTGCTTCGGGAACATCCGGGACCAGTCGGATTTGGGCTCGAACGAGTAGGAGTAGAGCAGCGACATGATGTCGCAGGCGCAGCCCGGGTAGGTGTTCTCCCGCCAGGTGCCGCCGACCTCGTCCGCCTTCTCGAGGATGACGAAGTCGTGCACGCCCGCCTTCTTCAGGCCGATCGCCATGCACAGGCCGGAGAATCCCGTCCCGATGATGACGACCTTGTACGCGCCGCCTGGACCGGCCGCCGGCGTGACCGTCCGATGCGTGACCGTCCGATGCGGGACGTCGGTGCCGGGGGCGGGGTGGGCGTGGGCCACGGTCAGGCCGTCCTCGCGGTGCGGCGGGACGGCTTCTCGTCCGGCAGCTCACGGCGCCGTCCGGGCTCGTCCCAGATGCCGAACGCCTTCCAGATGCGCTTGTTCAGCGGGGTGATGACGTCCAGCTCGGCCATGAGGTCGCGGATCTTGCCGACCGAGTTGGCGATCTCCGCCTTCGCGACCGGGCTCTGGTACGCCTCGCGGACGACGTCCTTGGGGATGTTGAAGTGCCGCACCATCGGGCCGGGCGGGGCCAGCATGATCCGCGCCATCACGCCCAGCACGATCGGCGTCGCGATGCCGAGCACGCGGCGGCGCGCCTTCGCCATCCGCGGGATCCGGTGCTTGAGGTAGTGCCGGGCGAACGAGATGTGCCGGGCCTCCTCGGCGATGTGGATCCGCATGATGGTCTCTTCGAGGGGGTGCTTGATGTGCCCGCCCTTGAGCGACTTGCGCTGCACGTAGTCGATCGGGTCCTCGCCGCCGAGCACGAAGATGAAGAACATCTCGGTGCTGATCAGCGGGATCCAGGGGGCCGCCTGCGCGACGACCGTGAGGGACCGCGGCATGCCCTTGATCGGGAGCTTCGTCCGGTTCACGAACTCCTGGAACATCATGCCGTGATGACATTCCTCGGTCGTCTCGTGGTAGACGTACCGGAACTCCGGACGGCCGTTCGGCAGCCAGTACGCGAAGTTCAGCAGGCCGCGCTTCAGCAGGTTCTCGAACTGCAGGCCGATCTTCATCGCGGTCGCGACCCGCCACAGCCCGATCTGGGACCGGATCTCCGGCGGCTGCGAGCGGTACCACTCCGTCCGGCCGAGCCGGTCGAAGTCGGGCAGGACGAAGCGGGGGTCGTTCCGGTCCACCTGGAAGTCCGGGTCGTCCCAGGGGATGTCCGCGTACGCCTCCCAGTGCTTGTCCACCGACGCCTTGTTCAGGCGGTCGATGACGCTCAGGTAGGACTTGCGGTCCTTGACCTGCTCGCGGACTTCGTCGGCCAGGTCGGTGGGGGCCTTGGTCATGATCGTGCTCCCTCGGGGGTCAGGGGGTCGGCGGTTCCCGAGTCGGTGTCCTCCGGGACCTCGGGCGCGGGCGGGACGTCCGCGCGGGTGTCCGAGACGTCCGGAGTGTCCGGGGTGGGTGAGGCGGGCGGGGCCGGCGGGGCGGGGATGATCAGGCTGGCGACGCTCTTGACCTGTGCCAGGACGGCCTTCTGGTGGCCCTCGGCGTCGCCGTCCAGCGCGTGCTGGACCGACAGGCCGACGAACATCGCGAACACGGCGCGCAGCATGGTCGGGACGGCGTCGTCCGGGACGTTGGTCGTCGGGAAGAGCCGTCCGAACGTCTCCAGGATGACCTGGAGGATGCGCTCGTTCAGGTCGCGGCAGAGCGGGCGGAGCTCGTCGTCGGTGCGCGCGGCGACCGTGAGCTCGAGCAGTGCCCGGGCGGGACGGCCGCGGAACACCTCCCAGAGCAGGTCGAGCGCGCCCTCCACGTTGCGCCGCTCGGGCGGCAGCACCGCGAACGCGGTCTCGTAGGCGAAGCGCTGCCGCTCCAGCAGGTGCTCCAGCGCGGCCGCCACCAGGACCATCTTGGTCGGGTAGTGGTGCTGCTGGGCGCCCCGGGACACGCCCGCGCGCCGTGCCACCTCGGTCGTGGACGTGCCCGACCAGCCGAGGTCGGCCAGGCATTCCATGGTGGCGTCGAGCAGGCGCGTCCGCGTCCGGGATCGGCGCTCCTCCTGCGTGCGGCGGTCTCCGGACCTGCGGCGGGAGTGGCGTCGGCGAGTACTTACTGACACGTTTCCGACGGTACGGACGCACTTACAAGCAATCAAGCCTGCTTGTATGTTGCCCGCATCACAATTGGACGCCGCGTCCAATCGATCTCCTACGCCCGGCGCGGTACGCCGGGGCCCGCGCCTGCTCCGGGGGGCGCACCCCGCAAGCCGCTCCACGCCGGACGACGCGGAGGCCGTCCACGCGGACCATCGACGCCATGACGAAGAGCACAGAGAAGCACGCCGGGACGCCGGGCGGCGCGACGACCGCCGACGGGGGCGCCCGGACCGCCGACACGGAGGCGCGGAATGTCGACGCGGAGGCGCGGAAGGGCGATGCGGAGGCGCGGAAGGGCGATGCGGAGGCGCGGAAGGGCGATGCGGAGGCGCGGACCGGTGACGGAGGCGCGCGGACCGAGCGGCTGACCAAGGTGTACGGGACGGGCACGACCGCCGTCCGGGCGCTGGACGAGGTGACCGTGACCCTGCCCGGCGGCCGCTTCACCGCGATCATGGGGCCGTCCGGCGCGGGCAAGTCGACGCTGATGCACTGCGTGGCGGGCCTGGACGCGCCGACGTCCGGGCGGGTGTTCGTCGGCGGCGTCGACCTCGGTGCGCTGCCGGACGCGAAACTGACCCGGATGCGCCGCGAACGCGTCGGGTTCGTGTTCCAGGCGTTCAACCTGCTGCCGACGCTGACCGCGCGGGACAACATCCTGCTGCCCACGACGCTCGCCGGGACGCGTCCCGACGGCGAGTGGTTCGACACCGTCGTCCGCACGCTCGGCCTCGGAGAACGCCTCGGGCACCGGCCCTCGCAGCTGTCCGGCGGGCAGCAGCAGCGGGTCGCGCTGGCCCGCGCACTGATCACCCGCCCGGAGATCGTGTTCGCGGACGAACCGACCGGCAACCTGGACTCGCACACCGGCGCGGAGGTCCTGACGCTGCTCCGCCGCTCCGTCGATGATCTCGGGCAGACCGTCGCGATGGTCACCCACGACCCGGCCGCCGCCGCGCGCGCGGACTCGGTGATCTTCTTCGCCGACGGCCGCGTCGTGGACGTCATGGACGCGCCGACCCCCGGCCTCGTCCTGGACCGCATGCGCGACCTGGGCGGTGCGGCGTGATCGGGCTGGCCTTCCGGGAACTGTGGGGACGGCGCCGCCGCCTCACGTCGTCCCTGGTCGCGGTGTTCCTCGGCGTCGCGTTCCTCACCGGGACGCTCGCGCTCGGCGACACGCTCTCGCGCGCGATCGACCGGTACTACGCGAACTCCAACGGCCACACCGACGTGATGATCCGGAACGCGACGCAGGTCAGCAAGTCGCCGGGGGACCTGCCGGGCGAGATCGACGGGGCCGTCCTGGCCCGGGTGAAGGGCGTGCCGGGCGTCGCGGACGCGCAGCCGGTGATCCAGGGGTCCGGGCAGCCGCTCGGCCGGGACGGGAAGGTCATCCCGGAGCGCGGCCCGCGCATCGCCGGGAACTGGATCGAGGACCCGCGGCTCAACGCGTACCGGATCACGCAGGGACGCGCGCCGCGCGCGCCCGACGAGGTCGTGATCAACAAACGCGCCGCGGACCACGGGAAGCTCCGCGTCGGTGACCGGACCGTCGTCCTCACCCCCGAGCGGGTGCCGGTCACGGTCGTCGGGATCAGCATGTTCGGCAAGGATCCGGCGTTCGGCGAGACCGCGTTCACGGCGTTCAGCCTGGAGGGCGCGCAGCGGTACGTGGCGCACGGCACCGGCCGCCTGACCGGGGTGGCCCTGCGCGCCGCGCCGGGCGTCGGGCAGGGCGAACTCGCCGCGCGCGCCTCCCGCGTGCTGCCCGCCGGAACCGAGGCGATCACCGGGAAGGCGCTGGTCGCAGAGGGGATCGGGCAGGTCCGGGACGTCTTCGTGAAGACCTTCCAGACGGCGCTCGGAGCGTTCGGCGCGGTCGCGCTGCTGGTCGCCGCGTTCTCCATCCACAACACGTTCACGATCACGCTCGCCCAGCGGACGCGCGAGTCGGCGCTGCTGCGCGCGGTCGGCGCGAGCCGCCGCCAGCTCGCGGGGCTCGTCGGCGCGGAGGCCCTGGTGGTCGGCGGGCTCGCCACCGCCGCCGGGATCGCGGGCGGCGCCGGCTGCGCCTTCCTGCTGAAACTGGTGTTCAGCGGGTTCGGCATGGGCCTGGACGCGCAGGGCGTCGTGCTCACCGCGCGGACCGTGCTGATCGCCGCGCCGGTCGGGCTCGTCGTCACGCTGCTGGCGGTGCTCGGGCCGGCCGTCCGCGCCGTGCGGATCCCGCCGATCGCCGCGATGCGGGAGTCCGCGGCCGAGCCCGCGGGAGTGTCGGAGACGCGTGTCATCGTGGGATCGGTGGTCGCGGCCGTCGGGATCGGGGCGGTGGTCTTCGGCGCGGTCATCGGGCGCGGGGCGTGGACGGGCGTCGGCGCGCTGATGTCGCTGGCCGCGATGGTGGTGCTGGGGCCGGTCGTGGCCCGTCCGGCCGCGACGCTCATCGGCATGCCCGCGGCCAGGTTCCGCGGCGTGTCCGGACGGCTCGCCCGCGAGAACGCCGTCCGGTCCCCGCGCCGCACCGCGGGCGCCGCGACCGCGCTGATGATCGGGGTCGGCGTGGTGACGCTGCTCACGGTCTTCGCCGGGTCGCTGCGGGCCTCCCTGGCGGACGGCGTCGCGGGGTCCTTCCGGTCCGGGCTGGTCGTGAACGGCGGCACCAACGAGACCGGCGGGTTCGAGCCGTCGCTGGCGACGCAGGCCGCGTCCCTGCCGCAGATCGCGACCGCCGTGGGGCTGGGGAAGGGCGCCGCCCGGGTGGACGGGCACGCCGCGACGGTCGGCGTCGCCGACCCGGCGCTGCTCGGGCGCGTCCTGAGCCTGGACGTGACGTCCGGCACCCTCCCCTCCGACCCCGCGTCCGCCGGAAGCACTCCGGCGGCCGCAGGAAGTGGTTCGGCGGCGGCCGGAGGCGGGGCGGCGGTGCTGGCGGTGGGGAAGAAGGTCGCCGACCAGCGGAAATGGAAGGTCGGGACGGTGGTGACGGTCACGTTCTCGGACGGTTCGCGCGTGCCGATGACGGTCGCCGCGATCTACAAGCGCACCGACCTGTCCGGGGAGTACCTCGTCCCGCGGACGGCGTGGGCGGCGCACAACCGGCGTCCGCTCGACACCGCGGTGTTCGCCACGTCGAAGCAGGGCGTGTCCGAGGCGGACGCCCGGGCGGCGCTCACCTCGCTCGTGCGGTCGTACGGCGCCCCGGAGGTCCAGAACCGGTCCGAGTACGTCACCGCCCAGACCAAGCAGATGAACGCGTTCCTCGGGATCGTGTACGTGATGCTGGCCCTCGCGATCCTGATCGCCCTGCTGGGGATCGCGAACACGCTCGCCCTGTCGGTCCACGAGCGGACGCGGGAGCTGGGGCTGCTCCGCGCCGTCGGGGCGACCCGCGGGCAGGTCCGGGCCATGATCCGCTGGGAGTCGCTCATCGTGTCGCTGTTCGGCACGGCGGGCGGCGCGGGGTTCGGCCTCTTCCTCGGCTGGGCCCTGGTCAGCGCGCTGTCGGACCCGTTCTCTGTCCCGGTCGTCCCACTCGTGGTGATCTTGCTGGTGGGCGCCGTCGCGGGCGTCCTGGCCGCGCTGCGGCCCGCGCGGCGCGCGGCCAGGCTGCCCGCGCTCACCGCCGTGGCCTCTGGATGAGACCGTCCTGCCGTCCGCCCTGGACTTACCGGGGCGGACGGCACCGGCCCCTCGTGCGCGTGGGGGCGCCTGGGATCTGGCCACCCAGGGCCCCAGGGCGCATAAGGGGACGGTGCGGCGTGGGATGCGCGGTTTGCCTGGATAGGCTGTTGCAATGCAGGTCAACCAGTCGGGCAAGCTCGCGAACGTCTGTTACGACATCCGGGGTCCGGTCCTGAAGCGCGCCAAGGAACTCGAGGCGCAGGGGAACAGGATCCTCAAACTGCACATCGGAAATCCCGCCCCGTTCGGCTTCGAGGCCCCGCCCGAAGTGCTGCAGGACATGATCCGCAACCTGCCGGAGGCGCACGGGTACAGCGACTCCAAGGGCATCCTGCCCGCGCGGCGCGCCGTGGTCCAGCGCTGCCAGGAGGCCGGTATCGAGGGTGTGGACGTCGAGGACGTCTACCTCGGCAACGGCGTCTCCGAGCTGATCGTGATGACGCTCCAGGCGCTGCTCGACGACGGTGACCAGGTGCTCATCCCCGCCCCCGACTACCCGCTGTGGACGGCCGCGACGTCGCTGTCCGGCGGCGTCCCGGTGCACTACCGGTGCGACGAGGAGGCGGGCTGGGCGCCGGACCTGGCCGACATGGAGGCCAAGATCACCGATCGCACCCGGGCGATCGTGATCATCAACCCGAACAACCCGACCGGCGCGGTCTACCCGCGCGAGGTGCTGCTCGAGATCACCGAGCTGGCCCGCCGGCACGGCCTGCTGATCTTCGCCGACGAGATCTACGACCGGATCCTGTACGACGGCGCGTCGCACACCTCGATCGCCTCGCTGGCCCCCGACCTGCTCTGCCTGACCTTCGGCGGGCTGTCGAAGAACTACCGGGTCGCCGGGTTCCGGTCCGGCTGGGTGATCCTCTCCGGGCCGAAGGAGCACGCCGAGTCCTACATCGAGGGCCTCGACATCCTCGCGAACATGCGGCTGTGCCCGAACGTCCCGGCGCAGTTCGCCGTCCAGGCGGCGCTCGGCGGTACCCAGAGCATCGACGAGCTCGTCCTGCCGACCGGCCGCCTCGGCGAGCAGCGCGACCGGGCAGCCACGATGCTGAACGAGATCCCGGGCGTGAGCTGCGTCCGGCCGGAGGGGGCGCTCTACGTGTTCCCGCGGCTCGACCCCGAGATGTACCCGGTCAAGGACGACGTGCGGTTCGCGTTCGACCTGCTGGAGCAGCAGAACATCCTGGTCGTGCAGGGCACCGGCTTCAACTGGCCGACGCCCGACCACTTCCGGATCGTCACGCTCCAGTACGCGGACGACCTGGAAGAGGCGATCGGGCGGATCGGCGACTTCCTCACGACCTACCGTCCCTGACCTTCAGGCGCGACTTCCGTGGCGGGCGGGAGGCCGAGAACTCACTCGGCTTCCCGCCCGCTCTCCTTGGAGTCTGCTGCGGCCTCCGCGGCCTGGTCGAGGCGGCGCAGCGCGCCCCGGACGGTCTCCGGGTCGGTCGTGGCCCAGAACGGCGGCAGCGACGTCTTGAGGAAGCCGCCGTACCGCGCGGTCGCGAGCCGCGGGTCGAGGACGGCCACGACGCCCCGGTCGTCCATCGCGCGCAGGAGGCGTCCCGCGCCCTGCGCCAGCAATAGGGCCGCGTGCGTCGCCGCGACCGCCATGAAGCCGTTGCCGCCGCGCGCCGCGACCGCGCGCTGCCGGGCCGACGCCACCGGGTCGTCCGGACGCGGGAACGGGATGCGGTCCATGATGACGAGCTGGAGGGACGGCCCCGGCACGTCCACGCCCTGCCAGAGCGACAGGGTGCCGAACAGGCAGGTCCGCTCGTCCTCGGCGAACTGCTTGACCAGCAGGGACGTCGAGTCCTCGCCCTGGCAGAGCAGCGGGTGCGACAGGTGGTCCTTCAGCTCGTCGGCGGCCTGGCGGGCGGCGCGCATCGACGAGAACAGCCCGAGGGTGCGGCCCCCGGCGGCCTCGATCAGCTCGGTGATCTCGGTCAGGTAGGCGTCGGGCAGCCCGTCGCGTCCGGGCTGCGGCAGGTGCCGCGCCACGTAGAGGATGCCCGAACGCGGGTGGTCGAACGGCGAGCCCGCATCGATGCCCGACCAGGGCAGCTCCTGCTTGGGCCTGTCCTTGTCCGCGGCCGGGTCGGCCTCGGAGTCGCGCACGGTCGGAACCTCAAGCGGAGGCAGACCCCATTGGCGGGCCAGCGGCTCGAAGGATCCGCCCAGTGTGAGCGTCGCGGACGTGAGGACGGCCGTTCGTTTCTCGAAGAGCGTCGCGCGCAGGAGCCCGCCCACACCGATGGGTGCGACGTGCAGTGTCGGCGGACGTTTCGGACGCCCGTCCTGAACGAACGGCTTCTCCAGCCAGACGACCTCGTTCCGCGCGGCGATCTCGACCTGGTAGGACTCCAGCAGCCGGACGGACGTGTCGTGCAGATCCTCGAGCGCCGAGCGTGCCGCTTTACGCGCGCCCGCGTCGGCGGGGTCCAGTTCCTTCTTCTCCGGGCCGATCGCGGTCAGGCAGGCGTGGGCGGCGTCCCGGACGACGGCCAGCGCGTTGCCGAGGGCCTCGGGCAGGACGTCCATGCGTCCTGCGGGGAATTCCTCCAAGAGAAGGGTCAAGTCATCGGCCGAACTTTTGAGCCGGCTGGCGATGCCTTCTTCGACGAGCCGTCCACAGCGGCGGGCGGCGGTGTCCACGGCCGCGGCCGAGATGTCGCCGGTCGCCACGGCCGTGACGCGGTCGACGAGCTCGTGGGCCTCGTCCACGATCACGACGTCATGCTCGGGGAGCACCTGGAACTCCTCCAGGGCGTCGATCGCGAGCAGAGCGTGGTTGGTGACGACGATGTGCGCCTCGCCCGCCTGCGCACGCGCGAGCTCCGCGAAGCATTCCGTGCCCTGGGGGCAGCGTGTGGCCCCCAGGCACTCCTTCGCCGTGACCGCGACCTGCCGCCACGCCTGTTCGGTCACGCCGGGGACGAGTTCGTCGCGGTCACCCGTCCGCGTCTCGTCCGCCCACTCGTTCAGGCGCTTGACCTGGCGGCCGAGCACGGAGAGCTGCTGCGGGTCGAAGAGGCTGTGGTCCTCCTCCTCGTCCTCCGGGAAGCCGGTCTGCACGCGGTTCAGGCAGAGGTAGTTGCGGCGGCCCTTGAGGATCGCGTACTTCAGCTCGGTGCCGAGGTGCGGGCGCAGCGCCTCGGCGAGGCGCGGGAGGTCGCGGTCGACGAGCTGGCGCTGCAGCGCGATCGTCGCGGTCGAGACGACGACCGTCCGGCCCTTGCTGATCGCGTAGCGGATCGCCGGAATCAGGTACGCCAGCGACTTGCCGGTGCCCGTGCCCGCCTGCGCGGCGAGGTGCTCGCCGCCGTCGAGGGCCTGCTCGACGGCCTCCGCCATGGTGACCTGACCAGGGCGTTCGGCCCCGCCGATGGCCTGGACGGCGGCGGCGAGCAGCGTGGCCGTGTCCGGCACGCGCCCCGCCGAGGCGGGCCGTTCGGCCGTCTTGGGACGCGTGGGGCCGGCGGTGGTGGGACGCGCGGAACCGGCCGAGTCCTCGGCGTCGGTGTCGGCGGAAGCGGAGAGCAGATCAGGGGCGGGCACGTCGCCCAACGCTACCCTCCGCCCGGCGTGCTCGCGGCCGAGCCGCCGCCTCACACCCCCTGTTGGCAGGGTCGTGACCTGGGACACTTTCCGGCTTCGATGGCGAATGGCGGTTGCGTGGATCACATGCCATCTGTTGGCCTTGGGCGTGTCGGCAGCCACACTGCGACGGCCTGGAACGGTCTCACCAGCGGCTGCCCCACGCGCGCGCCCGCGCGCGTACGGAGACTTCTGCGCGGCGGCCACACGGTTCCGCTTGGGGTGCCCCTTGGGACGGAGCGGTCCGGGGCGTCCGCGAAGATACATCTGTGTCTGATGCTGAAAGAGAAGTCCTGACCTGGGAATTGTTCGGCACCGCGAGCCGTGATCTCGCCACCATGGTCGCCGAGAGCGGCTACAAGCCGGATCTGATCCTGTCGATCGCGCGCGGGGGCCTGTTCGTGGCCGGAGCCCTCGGCTACGCCCTGGACGTCAAGAACCTGCACGTCATGAACGTCGAGTTCTACACCGGTGTGGACCAGCGCCTCGACATGCCGGTCATGCTCCCGCCCGTGCCCGCCCCGGTGGACCTCTCGGGCGCGCGCGTACTGGTGGCCGACGACGTCGCCGACACCGGCGCGACCCTCAAGCTCGTCCGGGACTTCTGCGCCGACCACGTCGCCGACGTCCGCTGCGCCGTGGTCTACGAGAAGCCCCACTCCACCGTGAAGTGCGAGTACGTGTGGCGGCACACCGACCGCTGGATCAACTTCCCGTGGTCGACGCTGCCCCCGGTCGTGCAACGGGACGATCAGGTCTTGGACGCCTGACGGCAAGGTCCGGCGCGGCCTGGAACGCTCCTTGGTTGGCTGGATCCCTCTGCTGGATCCGGCCCGCCAGGAGTGTTGTTGAAGCGCATCCGTCCTCTGCTCGTCATCCTGGCGTACCTTGTCGCTGCCATTCCGGCCACTCTGGCCTCAACGGGACCGCGCGTGGGCACGAGCGACGCGGGGAGCAGCGTTAAGAGCGACACGGGGGAACGGCGTCCGAACATCATCCTGGTCCTCGCGGACGACCTGTCCACGGCGGACATGGGCCATTTCCCGAACCTCACCAGGCTGGCACGCGAAGGCGTCACGCTTCGCGACTTCATCGTCTCGGACTCCTGGTGCTGTCCATCTCGCGCGACGATTCTGCGTTCGCAGTACGTGCACAGCCACGACGTCCGAACCAACAACGCCCCGGACGGCGGATACGGGCGTTTCCATGCCAACGGCGAGGACAAAGACACCCTCGGTACCTGGATGCACGCCGCCGGATACCGGACGTCTCTCATAGGCAAGTACCTGAACGGCTACCCGGCCGACGCCCCAAAAAGCTATGTGCCCCCAGGGTGGGACGACTGGCACGTCCCCACGCCTCACCATATGTACCAGCAGAGCGATTTCCGCCTGATCGAGAACGGACGCGTCAACGCCTACCGCCAAGGCCATTTGGACGACGTCCTTACGGACAAGGGCACGTCCTTCATCCGGACGGCTCCGCGTGACAAACCGTTCTTCCTGTACCTGGCGCCTATCGCGCCACACCTGCCGTCCGCGTTCGCCGAACGCCACGCCTCGGCCTTCCCAGACGCGAAAGTCGCTCGAACGCCGTCCTTCAACCACTCCGGTAGCGGCCCCCAGCCACGATGGCTGCGTCAGATGGGTTCCTTCGACGACGGCGCGATTCGCCAAGGCGACCGCATCGACCGCGACCGCCTCCGCTCCATGCTCTCGGTGGACGACATGGTCGGCGCTCTGACGCGCACCCTCCAGGAGACCGGGCGCCTGGACGACACCTACCTGTTCTTCACGTCCGACAACGGTTTCCACATCGGAGAGCACCGGCTCTGGCCGGGCAAGACGACGCCCTTCGAAGAAGACATCCGCGTTCCTGCCCTGGTACGAGGACCAGGTATCCACCCCGGGACGAGCACATCCGCCTTGGCCGGGACGGTCGACCTGGCCCCGACGTTCACAGGCCTTGCCGGAGCCGCCCTTCCCTCGTGCGCGGAGGGACGCTCACTTCTTCCGATCCTTAAGGGCGACCGCCCCAACGACTGGCGAAAGGCGCTTCTGGTCGAGTTCTTCGCCGGGCACCCTCGCACCCACCCTGAAGGACCGGACTGCGACAGCCGCCCGTCACACGTGCGGACGTGCCCGCTCCCGCCCAGCTACGCCGCCCTCCGCACCGAAGACAACACTTACGTCGAGTACACAACAGGGGAGCGTCAGCTCTTCGACCTCGCCAAGGACCCGAACGAACTCCACAACGCGATAGACGACGTCCAACCGGCCTTCGTGCAGCAGATGTCGTCCTGGCTGACGCGTTTCCGGACCTGCAAGGGCGCGACCTGTCGTTCTGTGGACCGCGGCTAGCGAACCCCTCGGGTTTTCCACAGAACGCAGCAGAGCTGGAGAACCCCGGTCATGGTCGGCGAAGGTCGAACCATGACCAACGAAACGACCCGCCTGGTGATCCGGACCCCCGACGACGCGCTCGCCGCCGTCCCGTATCTGCTCGGCTTCCACCCGGCCGAAAGCCTCGTCGTGCTGGGCTTCGACGGGCCTGAGAACACCTGCGCCGTCCGCGTCGACTTACCGCCGGACCCGTCCTGCGTCCCCCGGATGGCCGAACAGATCACCATGGTGGTCGGCCGCAACGGGTTCCGCAGCGCCCTCATCGTCGGCTACGGCCCGGTGGCGCCGGTGACCGCCGCCGCGTCCGCCGTGTGGGAGGCCCTGACGTCCTCCGGCGTCCGCATCGTCGAGGCCATGCGCGTCGCGGACGGCCGCTGGTGGTCCCTCACCTGCCTGGACGAGTGCTGCCCGCCCGAAGGCCGCCCCTTCGACACGACGACCACCCAGCTCGCAGCCACGGCCGCCTACGCCGGCCACACCGCCCTCCCCGCCCGCGAGGAACTGTGCCGCTCCGTGGCGCCCCCGAGCGGCAAGGCCCAGGCCGCCGTCCGCCGCGCCACCCTCGAGGCCGAGGCCCGGATCCACCAGTGGTCCCAACGGGCACCGACCTCCGAGGCCCTGACGGCCCGCAAGGCCAAGGAGGCCATCGAACTCCTCACCGCCCTCCGCACCACCGGGAACCCGCCCACGAACGCCGACGCCGCCCTCCTGTCCGTCCTGATGACCGATCTCCGCGTCCGCGACGAGATCTGGGTCCGCCTCACCCAGGACACCCCTCGCCAGGACCTCGAACTCTGGACCGCCATCCTCCGCAAGACCGACCCCCGCCACGCCGCCGCCCCGGCTTCCCTCCTGGCCTTCCTCGCCTACACCACAGGCGACGGCGGCCTCGCCAACGTCGCCCTGGACCGAGCCGAAGAAGCCGACCCCCACTACTCCATGGCAGCCCTGATCCGCACGATCACCGCCCTTGGCGTCCCACCGAAGAAGGCCCGCCTCACCCTCACCCCCGAAGACCTGGCCACCCTCTACAACAGCCGAACCCCACCCCCGCCTGCACCCCCACAGCCCGCTCCCACCCCACCCCCGTGACGACTCCTGGCCCTGCACCCCGCCCAAGGCCAGCCTCCTCCCACAACCAAGCCCACCCCCCACCTCACCCCGACACGCCAGAGAGGAGCACCCAAACCCCACCCGGACGCCACGGGCCGGAACCAAAGCTCCGTATGGGGCTCCCGGACACAAAGGGCCCGGGCACGAGGTGCCCGGGCATCAGGAACTCGCACATGAGGCATCTGGGCACAGGGCGGGCGTACGAGGTGTGCGGGACAAGGTGTTCGCGCACGAGGCGTCCGAACGGAGGTGTTGGAGCACGAGGCGTCCGCCTACAGGGCCTTCGAGCATGAGGCATTCCAGAACCAGGCCGCCGCACACGGGCCTTCGATCAGCGGGCGTTCGAGCGCCAGAGCTGCTTCGGCCTTGCGGTCGACCGTGGCGGCGAACTCTGGTTCATCGAGACCGACCCCGGCGGGCAGCGGGGATTCGTGCCCACGCCCACGCGCGACGTGCCTGCGTACAAGGCGTCCGGGCACCCAGAGTCCGGGCACAGGGCGTCAACGCATCGGGCTCGACAGCCCCTCACGCTGCGTGGCGGAGGAGGTGGGCGTCAGCTGGACATCGGGCGTTGGCCTTCTGTGCTTGAGGGCGCGCGGTGCATGCGCGTCTGAAGGCGCGGAGCGCATGTGCGCGTGAAGGTGCATCGGCGGCCGCGTGTGGATGCTCGGCGCTCGCGGGGTGGGTGCTGCTGGCGGGGTGTTCGTCAGCAGGGGCGTGATGCCCTCCGTCGGGTGGCTGCTTCGGCGGAGCCGATCTGTGCTGGCGGGTGTTTGGGCTGTTCAGCGGGCTGCGAGGTCGGACGTGCGAGACCGCTTCTCAGTCCGAGCGGTGGTGGCGAGGGCCGGTGCCGGTGTTACGGATATGGCCGTACCTGGCCAGAACGCATCAAGGGATGGGGGTGCCGCCTCCTTTTCACGACAGCGACTTCTTGCGGGAGGCAGACATGGGTGGACGTGACGTCCGGTGCGGCAGCGACGGCGTCTCCGCGACGGCGGGGAACCTGGCGTTGGACGTGGTGGCGGCATCGAGCCAGGTGCCGCTGCGGGTTCTGCCCGGCGGTGGTGAGGGGCCGACGGTCGGGGCGCGGCAGGTGGCGGCCCAAGCCGTCCACCTGCTGTTGGAGGCTCTGGCCGGGAGGGCGGTACTTGGGCATCCGGGGGTTGCCGTGACGGGGCCGGTGGCCGTGCCCCGGGTGCTGTCGTGCTGGGTCCAGCAGCCGGCTGAGGACACCGCCGAGGGCGGTGCCGTCGTCCTCTTCAGGGGGAGGGTGCACGCCCTCGCGCTCCGCATGGAGCTTCGGCGGGGCCGCTGGCGGTGCACCGAGTTCGAGACCACCGCTCTGGACCACGAAGCCCCCGCCCCGCTCGCATCCACCGCGTCCGTCCCCCGCCCGCGCGCGTCCGTGGGCACTGGTGGATCCCGCGCGTTCGTGGGTGTTGTTCGGGGTTAGGGGCGGCGGACGGCTTCGCCGGGGGTGCCGGGGTCTATGCGGCGGTGGCGGTTGCGTTCGTTCCAGGCGCGCATGCGGGGTGGGTAGCCGACGATCTGGACGTCGTAGATGGGGAGGCCGAGGTCCCGGGCGACCTTGCCGATGACCTTGGGGGAGCCCACGCGGCGGCGGGTCCACTCGCCGTCGGTGGCGACGGCGACGGCGGTGGTGTCGGTGGCGAAGGTCTCGGGTTCGACGTAGAACTCGACGCCCTGGCGTGAGCGGGCGAAGGAGATCAATGCCTCGATGTCGGCGTCGGTGGCCTCGCGGTCCAGCTTGGCGACCGTTGCTCCGCGGTTTCTGCGGATTCCGAAACGGTCTCGGAATCTCATCGTGTCCCGTCCGTTCTCTGGCGCTCGTCCCTCTGAGCTTGGATCATTATCACGACAACGATCGCCGGGGGGATAACGGTTCCCCGACAATCGGCGCGTCCCGGGCGGACGACGTGAGGTGGGCCTAGACTGGCGGACTCCGATGATCAATGCAACGGGCACGCCGGGAGGCGTCATGATGGGGCAGGCGTTGGTCCGACGGGGAGCCGCGGCGATGGCCGTCGCGGCGGCCTGCGGGTGGGTGAGTTCGCTGGCCCCCGGGCTCGCGGCAGGGCACACCGGCCTGGCCGCGTCGAGGCAGACGGTGGGTCAGGCGCGGCTGGTGAGCGCGCAGCGGGGGCCGGTGGCCACGCCCCCGCGGAAGATCGACTGCCGCAAGGTCAAGTGCATCGCGCTGACGTTCGACGACGGTCCGGTCTCCGGGACCAACAAGCTTTTGAAGTATCTGGCGGCCAAGCACGTGCGGGCGACGTTCTTCCTGGTGGGGCAGAACGCCAAGGCCCACCCGGAGATCGTGAGGAAGGAGCTCGCGGCCGGGCACGAGGTCGGCAACCACAGTTACACGCACGCCGATCTGTCGCGGCTCTCCACGTCGGGGATCACCAGTGAGATCACCAAGACGCAGAAGGCGATCCACGCGGCGAGCGGGTTCACGCCGAAGCTGATGCGTCCGCCCTACGGGGCGACGAACTCGCGGGTGGCGTCGGTGACCAAGCGGCTCGGGATGCCGCAGATCATCTGGGCGGTCGACCCGCTCGACTGGCGTGACCGCAACAGCAAGACGGTCGAGAGGCGCGTGGTCGGCAATGCCCGGTCGGGTTACATCGTGCTGATGCACGACATTCACCCGACGACGGTCGCCGCCGTTCCGGCGATCATCAGCCGGCTGGCCGCGAAGGGATATGTCTTCGTGACCGTTTCCGAGTTGTTCGCCAACCACCTCACTCCGGGGAAGAGGTACGCGCGGCGGTAACGTCGCCGTCCGGCGTCCGAAGGGCGATCCCACGCCTTCCGGTGTCCGGTTCCGGTCTGGAGCGGCCGCCCCACGGCCCGAGTTTCGGGTCGAGGGGCGGCCGTTTTGCTTTCCCGGCATTTCTTGGGACGAGTGGAGATCGTTGAGGGGGCTTCTCGAATCGCGAATTCGTGACCTTGACGGGCCCTGGGGCCAGGTGGTGTGGTCCCGGCGGACGGGGGCGTCTCAGGGGCGGGTCAGGGTCTTCCCTGATGGCGGGCGGACGGTCCCCGGGCGCACCATGGGCATATGGACAGCGGGTATGCGGAGCTCAGGGTTTCGAACGCGGAGCGGGAGCAGGTCGTCGAGCGCCTTCAGGACGCCTACGCCGAGGGCCGCCTCGATCATGACGAGTTCGACATGCGGACGCATCTGGCCATGACGGCCAAGACGCGGCGGGATCTGGACGTGGTGCTGGTGGACCTTCAGCCCGCCCCGGCCTCGGCCCCGGGACGGGCTCCGGCGACCGTCGCGGGCCCGTCGACGTCCGAGGAGCGGATGCTGGCGGCGGTGTCGCACGGGCTCGGGTACTTCACCCTGTTCGTCGGGCCGCTGATCATGATGCTGACGGCGGGCAAGCGGTCGGAGTTCGTGCGGCAGCACGCGAAGGAGGCGGTCAACTTCCAGCTGACCGTCCTGCTGGTGACGATCGTGACGTTCGGGTTCGGCTCGGTCCTGTACGCGGTGACCTGGATCGTGGCGGCGATCGCGGCGGTGTTCGCGCTCACCGGGCAGCCGTTCCGGACCCCGGCCATCCTTCGCCTCGTCAAGTAGGACGTTCCGCCCGGGCCGAGTTCAAGTCCAAGCCCAGGCCCAGGCCAGGCCCAGGCCCTGGGCTCAATGTCCCGGGTCGTGCCGAGAGTCACGTCCCGGCCCCCTGGCGTTCCATGAGGCCCCTGCTTCGTCCACCTCACGCCGACTTCCGCGCCGGGTCGCGCCTCCGCCCCGTCCTCCCGAGACGTCCTCCGGGGGACGGGGCGGAAGCGTTGCGGGGGAGGACCGGGTGTCCCCGGGGATGGGTTCGGGCGACCCTCCGGGTGGGCGGTGGCCTGTCCCGGCCACGAGTGAAACGATCGTCTCCGAAGGCGGCGAGGGCCGTATCGCCTGCGGGAACGCGGGTGCGTGAGGGGGCGAGAACGGGTGGTTTATTCCCGTCCGCTCCTGTGATGACCCTCTCGCCAAATTTGTGTGGAACATACATGGGATGATCTGTTTACTGTGTGCGGGAGGGGCTAGATGACGGAGCTTGCGGTCAACGACGATCACCAGCGCGCGGTCGAGGCGCTGCGCCGGTCCTACGACGCGATCCCCAAGGGGGCGCCCGTGCGGCTGGCGAAGAGGACCTCGAACCTGTTCCGCTGGCGGGACCCGGCCCAGGGACCCGGCCTGGACGTCTCGGGCTTCGGGCGGGTGCTGAGCGTCGACCCGGAGAGCCGCACCGCGCAGGTCCAGGGCATGACCACCTACGAGGACCTGGTCGACGCCACCCTGCCGCACGGCCTGATGCCAACGGTCGTCCCGCAGCTCAAGACGATCACGCTGGGCGGCGCGGTGACCGGGCTCGGCGTCGAGTCGACCTCGTTCCGGCAGGGGCTTCCGCACGAGGCGGTCCGGGAGCTGGACATCCTCACCGGCGCCGGTGAGATCGTCACCGCCACCCGCGACAACGAGCACTCGGACCTGTTCTACGGGTTCCCGAACTCCTACGGGACGCTCGGCTACTCGCTCCGCATCGTCATCGATCTCGTCCCGGTCAAGAAGTTCGTCCGGCTGCGGCACCTGCGGTTCGACACCGCTCAGGAGCTGTCGCGGGCGATGGGCGAGATCACCGAGTCGGGCGTGTACGAGGGCGAGACCGTCGACTTCATGGACGGCACGGTCTTCTCGGCGGCCGAGCAGTACATCACGCTCGGGTTCTTCACCGACGACGCCCCCTACACCTCGGACTACACGGGCCAGCGGATCTACTACCGCAGCATCCAGCAGCGGTCGGTCGACTTCCTGACCGTCCGCGACTACATCTGGCGCTGGGACACCGACTGGTTCTGGTGTTCGGGCGCGTTCGGCGTGCAGAACCCGACCGTCCGCCGGCTGTGGCCGGACAAGTACAAGCGGTCGGACGTGTACCGCAAGCTCGTCGCCTACGACCGCCGCTACCAGCTCGTCGCGCACGTCGACCGGTGGAGCGGCAAGCGTCCGCGCGAGGACGTCATCCAGGACATCGAGGTGCCGGTCGAGAACCTCCCGGCGTTCCTCGACATGTTCCACGAGAAGGTCGGGATGAAGCCGGTCTGGCTGTGCCCGATCAAGGCCCGCGAGAACTGGCCGCTGTACCCGCTCGAGGCGGGCCGCGTCTACGTCAACGCCGGCTTCTGGGGGACGGTCCGGATCCCGCCGGGCCAGATCCCCGAGTACCACAACCGGCTGATCGAGCGCGAGGTCGCGCGGCTTGACGGACACAAGTCCCTCTATTCGACGGCTTTTTACAGCCGGGACGAGTTCTGGAAGCACTACGACGGGCAGACCTACCGGCGGTTGAAGGGGACCTACGACCCGGACGCCCGGCTTCTGGATCTCTACGACAAGTGCGTGCGCGGACGCTGATCGTCCGCGGCATCGGGGGGAGGCCCCGGGCCCGGGGCCGGTGGTGAGCAACGCCGTCGCCTCGCCGGGCGCGGGGCGAGGAGACAGGAGGGATCACAATGTCGCTGGCCAGGGTCTTCGAAGAGCTCATCGGGCCTGACGCGCCAGTGGAGTTCGTCGCTTACGACGGGTCGCGCGCGGGACGTCCCGGATCCGACATCCGGATCGAGGTGACCTCGCCGTACGCCCTGTCGCACATGGTGCACGCGCCGGGGTCGCTGGGGCTCGCCCGTGCCTACGTCAGCGGTCATCTCGACGTGCACGGGGACATGTACGAGACGCTGTCGACGCTCCAGCGGGTTCTGGGGGACCTGAGCGTGCGGGACAAGACGAAGCTGATGCGCGAGGTGCTGCGGGATCCGCTGCTCCGCGCCGCGGTCTCGCGACGTCTCGACCCGCCGCCGCAGGAGGCGCCGTTCAGCCGCGTGCCCTCATGGCTGCGGCACTCCAAGAAGCGGGACGCCAGGGCCATCTCGCACCACTACGACGTGTCCAACACGTTCTACGAGTGGGTGCTCGGGCCGTCCATGGCGTACACCTGCGCGTGTTATCCGACGGAGACGGCCACGCTGGAGGAGGCGCAGTTCTTCAAGCACGACCTGGTCGCGAGGAAGCTCGGGCTCCAGCCCGGGATGCGGCTGCTGGACGTGGGCTGCGGCTGGGGCGGCATGGTCATGCACGCCGCCAAGGAGTACGGCGTCAAGGCGCTGGGCGTCACGCTGTCGAAGGAACAGGCCGAGTGGGCGCAGAAGGCGATCGCCGAGCGCGGCCTCTCCGACCTGGCCGAGGTCCGGCACATGGACTACCGGGACGTGACCGAGAGCGGGTTCGACGCGGTCAGCTCGATCGGCCTGACCGAGCACATCGGCAAGGACAACCTGCCGTCGTACTTCGCGTTCCTGAACGGCAAGCTCAAGCCGTACGGCCGGATGCTCAACCACACCATCACCCGTCCGGACAACCTGGCGCCCGCGATGAAGCCCGGCGGGTTCATCAACCGCTACGTCTTCCCGGACGGCGAGCTGGAGGGCCCCGGCTTCATCCAGCAGCAGATGAACGACGCGGGTTTCGAGATCCGGCACCAGGAGAACCTGCGCGAGCACTACGCGCGGACGCTCATGGGCTGGGGTCGCAACCTCGATGAACACTGGGACGAGGCCGTCGCGGAGGTCGGCGAGGGCACGGCCCGGGTGTGGCGCGTGTACATGGCGGGGTGCGTCGTCGGGTTCGAGGAGAACTGGATCCAGCTGCACCAGACGCTCGGCGTCAAGCTGGACGAGAAGGGCGCGGCGCACATGCCGTTGCGTCCGACCTGGGCTTCCTGACCGTTCGGGTCCGGCTCCCGGGGCAGGATTCTTGACCTGTCGGGGTGTCCGAAACCAATAAGGGACAGGCGTCATCCAGTACGGAGCCTGGCATGGTGCCTGGTACGAAGCCTGGCACGGAGCCCGGCGCGCGGGTCGAACGCGCGCCGGGCTCCGTGCTGTTCCGGGAGTGGTTCTCGGGCCCGGCTCCGAGCCGGGGCTCAGGTGAAGCGGAGGGTGGAGGCGATGGCGTCGGCCTCGCTCGGCAGGTGGCCCTCGCGGGCGGTGACGGTGATGACGCAGAGCCGGTCGGGGCCGATGACCTCGTACTGGCGTCCTTCGAGGACCCCGGCGCCGGTGCGCAGCCGGTAGTCGGCGCGGACGCCCTGCTGCCCGGCCATCGGCATGTCCGTGGTGGTCACGTCGGTCGCGCCGACGCGGGTGAGGCCGCTGTTGACGGCGGTCTTGAGCAGGTCGGGGGTGATGCCGCCGGTGGTCTGGCAGAGCCCGTTCACGTTGGTGGCGTAGCCGTCGATGATCGACTTGGGGTCGAGGGCGTAGATGGCGTGCCGGTCCTGGAGGGTGGCGAGGCCCTGCTTGATGGCGGTCTGGTCGGCGCCCTGGATGCCCACCTGGTTGAGCCGGTCGGCCAGGTCGCCGGGGGTGAGGGAGATCGGCGTCCAGGTGGGCGGGACGGCGAGGGCGAGCTGGTTCTCGGGGCCGCCGACGGTCTTCCAGCCGTCCGGGGTGGGCGCGTCGTCCGGGCCGGACGGGCTGGACGCGGCGGGCGAGGCGGTACCGGACGAAGAGGCGTCGGGCGAGGAGGTGCCGGGCGAGGAGGCGCCGGTCGTGGCCGGGTCCGAGCCCGCGTCGGACTTGGAGATGCCGAGGCAGCCGGTCAGGGTCAGTGCCGCTCCGAGGGCGACGGCTGCGGAGGCGAGCGCGCGGCGTGCCATCTGCGAGGAGTCCTTTCGCCGGAAAGGTGTGCATTGTCCTGACGCGATCGTGATGAGTGCGGTTCGCGACATGAACTGTGACGTGCATCACAGGCGACACAACGGTCGGACCGTAATCGGTAATCTCCAGTCAACAGACAGCGCAGATGGTATCTCTAAGATGTGGACTACGACTACGTCATCATCGGCGCGGGATCCGCCGGGGCCGCGCTGGCCGCCCGTCTGTCCGAGGACAGCTCGGTCCGGGTCGCGCTGCTCGAGGCGGGCGGACCGGACCGTCAACAGGAGATCCGCATCCCCGCCGCCTTCACCAGGCTCTTCAAGACGACCCTCGACTGGAACTTCCAGACCGTCGCGCAGCCGGGGCTGGACGACCGCGAGATCTACTGGCCGCGCGGCCGGATGTTAGGCGGTTCGTCCTCGATGAACGCCATGATGTGGGTGCGCGGCACCCGGGCCGACTACGACGGCTGGGACGTGCCGGGCTGGACCTACGACGACGTCCTGCCGTACTTCCGCCGCGCGGAGGGCCGTGTCGGCAGCAACGCGGGCCAGATCTACGGGGTGGACGGCCCGGTCACCGTCTCCGACCAGCGCGACACCAACGTCACGACGCGCGCGTTCCTGGAGACCTGCGAGAAGGCCGGGCTGACCCGGCTGGACGAGCTGAACGGCCCGGACCTCGAGGGCTACTCGATCGTCCCGGTGAGCCAGCGCCGCGGACGCCGCTGGTCGACCGCGGACGCGTACCTGCGCCCGGCCCGGCGGCGCCGGAACCTGGCGGTCATGACGAACGCGCACGTCTCGCGCCTGCTCATCGAGGACGGACGGGCCGTCGGCGTCCGGTTCGCGCGTGGCGGCGACCCGGGCGCGCGGCGCGAGGTCGTGACGGCGCGGCGCGAGGTCGTGCTCTGCGCGGGGGCCGTCGGCTCGCCGCACCTGCTCCTGCTGTCGGGCGTCGGCGACCCCGACCACCTGCGCGAACACGGCGTCCAGACGGTCGTCGAACGGCCCGGGGTGGGACGGCACCTCCAGGACCATCTGGCGATCATGCTGCTGCGGCACTGCCCTGAGCCGGTCACCCTGGTCGGAGCGGGCGGCCGCGCCGACATCGCGCGCTATCTGCTGCTGCGGCGCGGGCCGTTCACCTCGAACGTGGGGGAGGGCGTCGCGTACGCGCGCAGCGGTCCCGAGCAGGCCGTGCCCGATCTGGAGCTGGTGTTCGCACCCGTCCCGCTCATCGGCGCGGGGCTCGTGCAGCCGACCGAGCACGGGGTGACGCTGGGCGTCGTCCTGCTGCGGCCCGAGTCGTCCGGGCGGGTCGGCCTGGCGTCGGGCGACCCGTTCGCCAAGCCGCTGATCGACCCGGGGTACCTGTCGGCGCCCGGCGACCTCCGGCGGCTGGTCACGGGGCTGCGGATGGGCGAGCGGCTGCTCGACGCCGAGCCCGTGTCCCGGTACGCGACGCGTCCGATGACCCCGCTCCGCGACGGCGACGACGACGCGGCGCTGGAGGACTACGTCCGCGCGAACGCCGAGACGCTCTACCACCCGACCGGGACGTGCCGGATGGGCACGGACGAGGACTCCGTCGTCGGCCCCGACCTGCGGGTCCGCGGCGTGGACGGCCTCCGTGTCGCGGACGCCTCGATCCTGCCGGAGATCATCCGCGGGCACACCAACGCGCCGTCGGTCATGGTCGGCGAGTACGCCGCCGACATCATCCGCCGCGCGGAGACCGGTAGCTGAACCAGCGCAGAGGCCAGCGCGGAGGCCAGCGCAGAGGCCAGCGCGCGCGGACGCGCGCACAGGCCAAGGGCGGGGCTGCGCGGCCCCGCCCTCCCCATCGCTTCCGCCTGTTACAGCTTCGCCCAGGCCTCCGTCAGGACGGACCGGAGGATCTGCTCCATCTCGTCGAACTGCGCCTGGTCGCAGACCAGCGGCGGCGCGAGCTGGACGACCGGGTCGCCGCGGTCGTCGGCGCGGCAGTACAGGCCGTTCTCGAACAGGGCCTTGTCGAGGAAGCCGCGCAGCAGCCGCTCGGACTCGTCGTCGTCGAAGGTCTCCTTGGTGGCCTTGTCCTTGACCAGCTCGATCCCGTAGAAGTAGCCGTCGCCGCGGACGTCGCCGACGATCGGCAGGTCGAGCAGCTTCTCCAGGGTGGCGCGGAACGCGGCCTCGTTGCGGGAGACGTGGCCGAGCAGGTCCTCACGCTCGAACAGGTCGAGGTTGGCGAGCGCGACGGCCGACGACACGGGGTGGCCGCCGAAGGTGTAGCCGTGCGCGAACATGTTGGCGCCCTGCGCGAACGGCTCGAACAGCCGGTCGGACACGAGCATGCCGCCGAGCGGCGAGTACCCCGAGGTCAGCCCCTTGGCGAAGGTGATGATGTCCGGCTGGAAGTCGAACTTCTGCGCGCCGAACATGGTGCCGAGGCGGCCGAACGCGCAGATCACCTCGTCCGAGACGAGCAGGACGTCGTGCTTGTCGCAGATCTCGCGGACGCGCTGGAAGTAGCCGGGCGGCGGCGGGAAGCAGCCGCCGGCGTTCTGCACCGGCTCGAGGAAGACCGCGGCGACGGTGTCGGGGCCCTCGAACTCGATGGCCTCCTCGATCCGGTCGGCGGCCCAGCGGCCGAACGCCTCGGGGGCGTCGGCGTGCGCGGACGCGCGGTAGATGTTGGTGTTCGGGACGCGGAACCCGGACGGCACGAGCGGCTCGTACGGCGCCTTGATGCCGGGCAGGCCGGTCAGGGACAGCGCGCCGTGCGGGGTGCCGTGGTAGGCGACCGCGCGGCTGATCACCTTGTGCTTGCCGGGCTTGCCGACGAGCTTGTAGTAGTGCTTGGCGAGCTTCCAGGCGCTCTCGACCGCCTCGCCGCCGCCGGTGGTGAAGAAGACGCGGTTGAGGTCGCCGGGCGCGAGGTCGGCGAGCCGCGCGGCGAGCTCGACGGCCTTCGGGTGGCCGTAGGACCAGATCGGGAAGAAGGCCAGTTCGGCGGCCTGCTTGGCGGCGGCCTGGGCGAGCTCCTCGCGGCCGTGCCCGGCCTGGACGGTGAACAGGCCGGCGAGGCCGTCCAGGTAGCGGCGGCCCTGGTCGTCGAAGACGTACGCGCCCTCGCCACGGACGATCATCGGGACCTCGGCCCCGGCCACGACCGCGGAGTGCCGGGCGAAGTGCATCCAGAGGTGGTCACGGGCGGCCGACTGAAGCGACTCGGACGGGTGTGTCATCACTCTTCCTCGCAAAGCCGAGGATCCCTCGCTGTCTGCGAGCGATCCAGTTGTCTAGATGCTAGCCAACTACGGATTCCGATGTAAACATGGCGATGTAGTAACGAGATCCGTACTTCTCGTGAGTCTTCTCACGGTTCGGTAGGCTCGTCGTGCGAAGCGAGCGCTTGGGAGGCACTCATGACGCGCGACGAGCCCCTCGCCTCCGGCCTGGTCACCGCGGACGGGCTGGAGTTCGGATACCTGACGTCCGGGCCCGCGTCCGGCCCGCTCGCGCTGTGCCTGCACGGGTTCCCCGACTCGGCGCACACGTGGCGCCACCTGATGCCCGAGCTGGCCGCCGCCGGGTACCGCGCGGTCGCGCCGTTCATGCGCGGCTACGCGCCCACCGCGATTCCGAAGGACGGCGCGTACCAGACGGGCGCGCTCGCCGCCGACGCGAACGCGCTGCACGAGGTGTTCGGCGGGGAGGGCGACGCCGTCCTGATCGGGCACGACTGGGGAGCGTCGGCCGCCTACGCGGCGTCCGCGTCCGCGCCTGAACGGTGGCGGCGCGTCGTCACCCTCGCCGTCCCGCCGATGGGGACGATCCTCCAGGCGTTCTTCACATACGAGCAGCTCAAGCGCTCCTTCTACGTCTTCCTCATGCAGACGCCGCTGGCCGCGATGGCGATGACCGAGGACTTCGTCGCCGGACTCTGGAACGACTGGTCACCCGGCCACGCGGCCGCGGACGACGTCGCGCGCTTCATGGAGTGCATGGCGACCCCCGCGCACATGGAGGCGGCCATCGGGTACTACCGCGCGATGCTCGACTCGTCCCGGCACCTGCCGCGTTATGGGGCCGAGCAGAACGCGACGTCCGCGCCGGGGGAGAGGCCCACGCTGTACCTGCACGGCGCGTCCGACGGGTGCTTCGGCGCGGACGCCCTGTTCGCCGACCGCGACGCCCTCACCGGCCACCTTCCGCCGGACTCGCGCGCCGAACTCGTCCCGGACGCGGGCCACTTCCTGCACCTGGAGCGTCCGGACGAGGTGAACCGGCGCGTCCTCGACTGGATCGGGCCCGCCCGGGGTTGACGCAAGCGCTTGCTTTGTCACCATGGGGGGACACGCTGGAGAGGTGGTGGCCATGGTGGGCCCGGACGCGATCGGATCAGGCGAGACGGAACCCGCGGACGTCGACCTGGCGGACCCCGCCTTCTGGGCACGGCCGCTGAAGGAGCGGGCGGAGGTGTTCGCGGCGCTGCGGCGGCTCGACCGTCCGGCGCACTATCCCGAGCATCCGATCCCGCAGCTGGAGGCGTTCGGGTTCCAGCGCGGGGACGGGCACTACGCGCTGGTCAGGCACGCGGACGTCGCGGAGGCCAGCCGCCGTCCCGACGTGTTCTGCTCCTCGCGCGGCACGATCTCCGCGACGCTCGACCCGCCGCCCGAGTTCATGGAGTACTTCAGCTCCATGATCACGATGGACGACCCGCGGCACGCCCGGCTGCGCAGGATCGTCTCGCGCGCCTTCACCGCCCGCGTGATCGCCCGCATCACCGACACGATCGACGCGGTCGCCGTCCAGGTCATCGAGGACTTCCGGCCGAAGGGCGGCGGCGACTTCGTCACCGACGTCGCCGGGCGGCTCCCCCTGAAGATCATCTGTGACCTGATGGGCGTCCCGGCGGAGCGGCACGACCGGGTCTTCGAGCTGTCCAACATGATCATCGGCTCGTTCGACCCCGAGTACGTCCCCGACCTCGCCGAGGTCGGGCCGAGCGTGATCGCGGCCGGCGAGGAGCTGCGGCAGATCGTCTACGACCTGGCCGCCGAGCGTGCCGGCCGCCCCGAGGACGACCTGACCTCGCTGCTCGTCCAGGGGAACGTGGAGGGCGAGTCGCTCACCGACCAGGAGATCGGCTCGTTTTTCATCCTGCTGATCATCGCGGGCAACGAGACGACCCGGAACGCGATCGCGCACGGCCTCGACCTCCTCACCCGCCACCCCGCCCAGCGCGACCTCTGGACGTCCGACTTCGAGCGGCACGCGCCGACGGCCGTCGAGGAGATCGTCCGGTACGCGACCCCGGTCACCTTCATGCGCCGGACCGTCACACGCGACCACGAACTGGGCGGGCAGCGGTTCAAGGACGGCGACAAGGTCTTCATGTACTACTGCTCGGCCAACCGCGACGAGGCCGTCTTCACCGACCCCGACACGTTCGACATCACCCGCGACCCGAACCCGCACCTCGGCTTCGGCGCGCCCGGCCCGCACTTCTGCCTCGGCGCGCACCTCGCCCGGCAGGAGATCACGGTGATGTTCCGCGAGCTGTTCCGCCGCCTGCCGGGCCTGCGCGCCACGGCGCCCCCCGAACGCCTCGCGTCCAACTTCATCAACGGCATCAAGCACCTGGAGTGCGAGTTCTGACGTTCCCCGCCGTCACCAGGGGAGCGGCTCGGTCCCGAAGAAGAACCCGCCGGACGGGCCGTCCTCGGGGAGCAGCGCGAGCGGCACGACGAACCCCGCGCCCTCCTCGACCGTCTGGTGCCCGGTGTGCGCGTTCAGGTCGGTCGCCGTGTAACCGGGACTGGTCGAGTTCACCTTGACGGCGGTGCCGGCCAGCTCCTTCGCGTATGCCAGCGTGACCCCGTTCAGTGCCGCCTTGGACGAGTTGTAGGCCAGCAGGTTGAAGGCGTAGTACGTGTCGTCCGGGTCGCTGAGCCGGGTGAGGGAGCCCAGCTCGCTCGACACGTTCACGACCCGCGCGGCGTCGGCCTGGCGCAGCAGGGGCAGCATCGCGTTCGTGACCGCGACGACGCCGAACACGTTGGTCTCGTACGTCGTGCGCAGCGCCGCCACGGTCAGCTGACTCGGCGCGACGCTCGCCTCGGCCGGTGCGACCCCGGCGTTGTTGACGAGGACGTCGAGGCGTCCGTACTCGGCCTCGATCCACTTCGCGGCGTCCCGGACGCTCTGGTCGTCGGTCACGTCCAACTGGACGAACCGCGCGTCGAGCCCCGCCTCGGACAGTTCGGCCGCCGCCTTCTCGCCGCGCTCCCGCGACCGGGACCCGACGAGGACGGTCATGCCCTCCTGGCCGAGCCTCCGCGCCGTCTCGAATCCGATTCCCTTGTTCGCCCCGGTGATGAGGGCGATCCGCTTCTCGCTCATGCCGTCCAGCCTGGCCGCTGCCCGTCCGCCACGAGGAGAGACCGCACAAAGCTGGGATCAGCGGTACCACCCTCGGCGTGCGAAATCCCCAGACAATGGACGTGTGGAGAAGGCCGAGCTCGCCCAGTTCCTACGGATCCGCCGCGCCCGCATCAGCCCGGAGGACGTCGGGTTGCCGTCGGGCGCGCGCCGCCGCACACCCGGCCTGCGCCGCGAGGAGGTCGCGCGCCTCGCCGACATGTCGGTCGATTACTACGTGAGGCTGGAACAGGGGCGCGGACCCAACCCGTCCAGGCAGATCCTCGGGGCGCTCGCGCGGGCCCTGCGGCTCAGCGACGACGAGCGCACGCACCTGTTCCACCTGGCGGGCGAGCCGCCGGCCCCGCCGCAGGGCCCGCCCCAGGACGTGCCGCCCGGCATCGTCCACCTCCTGGAGCGGCTGGACGACACGCCCGTGTACGTGCTGGACGCGGCCTACAACGTCCTCGCGTGGAACGCGATGGCCGCCGCCCTCCTCGCGGACTTCTCGGCGCTGCCGCCCCGCGACCGCAACCCGCTCCGCTGGTTCTTCCTCGTCGAGGAGTCGGAGCGGATCACCGAGGACGACGAGTACTACCAGTTCGCCCGAGCCTCCGCCGCCGACCTCCGCGCCGCCCGAGGCCGCTACCCGAACGACCCCGGCGTCCGGGGCCTGGTCGAAGAGCTGCTGGAGGGGAGCGCGCTGTTCCGTCGCGTGTGGGCGGAACATGACGTGGAGATCCGGCGGAGCAACAAGAAGACGATGGTGCATCCCGTGGTCGGCCCCATGGAGCTGCACTGCGACGTACTCGTCGTCCCCGAAAGGGACCAGAAGGTCATCCTCTATACGGCGACCCCGGGAACCGACTCGCACGAGGCCCTGAAGCTACTCCGCGTCATCGGCACTCAGAAACTGACGACGGAGCCCTCCCGGCTTCAGTAACGGATTCCGGTCCGTTTCCATAGGCGAAGGGCACGGACAGCGTCGCCCAGACGATTTTGATCCTGCCGGACGTGAACCGGTGACCGTACTGGTTCGCCAGGGCGCGCACCATGAAAAGGCCGCGTCCGGATTCGGCGAGGAGATCGAGCTCCTGCGCGGGCGCGGGCCAGCGCGGCTCGTCCGCCGAATGGTCGTGCACCTCGATAACGACCCACGTCCGATCGAGGATCAGACGCAACCCGAAAAGCGTCCCCTGTGCCTGGACGGCCGCCACGTTCGCGACGAACTCGCCCACGATCGTCTCGGCGTCGTCCTGCAACTCCGCCAGCCCCCACTTGTCGAGAACCTGCCTGGTCAGGAGCCGTGCCGTGTCGGACGCGTCGGCGTTGACGAACAACGCCCTGCGGAACATCGCCCCGTCGTCCCGCACCTGATCGACCACCCTCGCCACCCGCCTTCCGGAATTTCTGTGCCGTGAATCACAGAGTTCTCCTGACGGGCTGTGATGTCGCGTGTACGGTCTGAATTCGAAACCCCCGGGAACTGGAAGGACGTGACATGGCCGCCAACCCCTCGCCGAACCCGAAGAGCAACATGTGGAACTTCATCGCGTGGTACTTGAGGATCTGGCGGATCGCGCACGGCATGACCGGCGAGGATCTGGGGCGGATCATGAAGGCCAGCAAGGCGACGGTTTCGCGCGTCGAGAACGGTCACGAGCGCCTGAGCGGAACCCAGGCAATGATGATCGACAAGGCTGCCAATACCGGCGGCCTGTTCACACTTCTCGTCTGGTACGCGTCCATAGGACACGACCCGGAGTGGTTCGCCCAGTATGTCGAACTGGAGCAGCAATCCAGCATCGTCCGGTTTTACGGTGCGCTTGTGGTCAACGGCCTGCTTCAGACCGAAGACTATGCGCGCGCTCTGGCCAAGGCTGGCCTCGACGCTGATCCGGAGAAGATGGTTCTCGACCGCATGCAGCGGCAGGCGATTCTCCTGCGGGAGCCTGCCCCTCACATGACGGCGATCCTCTCTCAGAACGCCCTCGAATGGCCTGTTGGCGGCCCACACGTGCTCAGGGCTCAGCTCGCGCACTTGCTCGAGATGGCGAAGCTCCCGCACGTGGTGATTCGGGTGGTGCCTCGTGAGGTCGGTGCCTTTCCCGGGTTGACGGGCTCCTTCCAGCTGATTTCGGGAAGCGGCTTCGGGGAGGTCGCGTACACGGAATCTCCGGGCGCCGGACGTCTGGTGTCTTCCCCCGAAGACGTGATGAGCTATGTGGTGAGGTACGAGCTCATCAGCGCCGTGGCTCTCTCCGAGTCCGCGTCGTTGGAGCTCATCCGTCGGATCCTGGAGGCGATTCGTGACTGATTTCGTCTGGCGCAAGTCCAGCTACAGCGGCACGGAGCAGGGTGAGTGTGTCGAAGTGGCCGACCTGTTCGGTGCCGTGGGTGTCCGTGACAGCAAGGCTCCAGAAGCGGGTCATCTCCACCTGTCTCGTTCCGCACTCGCTGTGCTCTTCGGGCGCGTGGAGGAGGCGTCCCATGAGTGAGCGGCCCACGTGGCGCAAGGCCAAGGCCAGCGGCCCCGAGGAGGGGGCCTGCGTCGAGCTCGCTGATCTCGCTGCTGTGGTTGGGATTCGTGACAGCAAGGATCCGGGTGCGGGGCATCTGAGGTTGTCGCGGGAGGCGCTGGCCTCTTTGTTCAGGGAGGTCGGGCCGGGACCCGGCTGACCGGATGTAGTCATTCGCTGGAGTGCGCCCCTTGGTGGGCGCACTTTGGTTTTGTGGTGGCTTGCTCTGCTGGCGGCCATGTGCGCGCGCTGGGTTCGGTGGCGGCCTTGGTCCTTGTTGCTGGGAGTCTTCTGGCTGGGTGCGGTGAAGGTCGCAGCACTCATGCCGTCTTGAACGCGGACGCGCCGACGGCGCTTGCTGATCGGGCCGTCCATATCTCGGTCAGTGGGTTGCGTGGGGGCGAGCGGGTCAGTGTGGCCGCGAGTGCGCCCGATGTTCGTGGGCAGGTTTGGCGCGGGGACGCTGACTTCCGCGCGGACGCTCACGGGACCGTTGACCTGGTGCGCGATCGTTCGACGTCCGGCACGTACACGGGTGTGGACGGCATGGGCGAGTTCTGGTCGATGAACCCGCCGGGTGGTGGCCCCGTCCTGGATGCCTTCTCCCCGCCAACTTCGTCCTACTCGGTGACGATCAGCGTGACCTCGCACGGACATCGGCTCGCGGAGCGGACGCTGACCCGCCAGTGGATCGGCACCGGCGTCACCCACAAACCCCTGACGCTCGCCGCGGACAAGGTCTACGGAGACCTCTTCCTCCCTCCGCCGGGGACGCCTCGGCACCCTGCCGTGATGCTGATCAGCGGATCCGGAGGCGGCGAGTTCCCGCCGGAGGTCGCCTCGCTCCTGGCCTCGCACGGATATCCGGCCATGAGCCTCGCCTACTTCGGCGTGCCGGGACTTCCCCCGGCGTTGCAGAACATTCCACTGGAGTACTTCACGCGCGCCGCGCGCCTGCTGGCGTCTCAGCCAGGTGTCGACCCGGCTCACCTGGTCGCCCTGGGAAACTCCCGGGGCAGCGAGGCGGCGCTGCTGCTCGGTCAGCGCTACCCCGCACTCATCCACGGCGTCATCGTCTACGTGCCTTCGGCCACGGTGAACGTCGGCTATCCCTCCGCGAAGAGCCGCGCCTGGACCGATGGAGGACGCCCCGTCCCGCTGGGGTTCATCCCGGTCGACCACATCAGCGGGCCGGTCCTGGCCATCGCCGGAAGCCAGGACAGACTGTGGCCGTCCGAAACGGCGGCTCGCGAGATCACGAGCGGCCTTGACGCGGTTCACGACCGCTTCCCCCATCGAGCCCTCGTCTACCAGGGAGCGGGCCACGGCGTTGACGGCGTTCTCTACCTGCCCGAAGGCACGACCATGCGGCACCCGCTGACCGGTGCCCCCACCGTCCTGGGCGGCACTCGCCCGGCGACCGCCGCCGCCCAGCGGCAGGCGTGGGATCAGGTGCTCGGCCTCCTCGCGGCGCTGTGAGGACGGCGATTCCGGCCTGACCGGATGCAGCCGACTGCTTGAGTGCGATTCCTGGCGATCCGTACGTTGATTGTGTGGTGATGCACGCTTTTGGCGGTTATGTGCTGAGGTTAGGTTCGACTGCGGGGGCGGTCCTCCTCGGGGGGAGTCTCTTGGCCGGGTGCGGGCAGGCGCACAGCACTCATGCCGTCCTGAACGTGGACGAGCCGACGGCGCTTGTGGACCGGGCCGTCCACATCTCGGTCAGTGGGTTGCGCGCGAAGGACCGGATCAGCGTGACCGCCACCGCGTCCGACTACCAGGGGAAGCCCTGGCGTGGGGAGGCGACGTACCGCGCGGACGCTCATGGCGTCGTTGACCTGGAACGCGACCGTCCGGCGTCGGGGACCTATGCGGGCGTGGACGGCATGGGCTTGTTCTGGTCGATGAATCCGCCCAGCGGCGACCCCGATCAGCAGGGCTACTACCTGCAGGAACCGTCCTTCCAGGTGACGATCGGCGTGACCTCGCACGGGAAGCGGCTGGCCCAGCGGACACTGACCCGTCAATGGCTCGCGTCCGGCGTCACCCAGAAGACGTTCATCCCCGCCGCCGACAAGCTCTCCGGCCACTTGTACCTGCCTCCGGCTGGGACGCCGCGCCATCCGGGCGTGCTGCTGATCGGTGGATCCGAAGGCGGAGACTCCGGGCTGGAAGAGGCCGGACTTCTTGCCTCGCACGGCTACCCGACCCTCAGCGTCGCCTACTTCGCGGGGCCAGGGCTGCCCAAGTACCTGGAGAACATTCCCATCGAGTACTTCGCGCGCGCCGCGCGCCTGCTGGCCTCGCAGCCGGGTGTCGATCCGGCCCACCTGATCGTTCAGGGGTACTCCCGGGGAAGTGAGGCGGCACTTCTGGTCGCCCAGCTCTACCCCGGCATCGTTCACGGCGTCATCGACTACTCGCCTTCGGCCAACGCGGGTGCGGGCTTCCCCGACAACACGGGCAGCGCATGGACGAACGGGGGACATCAGATCGCGCTGGGGCCCATTCCTGTCGACCACATCAGCGGGCCTGTCCTGGCCATCGCCGGATCCGAGGACAAGTTGTGGGTCTCGGAGGTGTCGGTTCGACAGATCATGAGCGAGCTCGACGCCGCCCACGATCGCTTTCCCCACCGGGCGTTGGTGTACCCCGGGGCCGGGCATGGCGTCGGAACCTACCCCAACGTCGCTGACGGCACGAAGCTTCGGCATCCGGTGACCGGTGCATTGACGGATATGGGCGGGAGTCGTCCGACGAACGCTGTCGCCAAGCGGCAGAGCTGGGATCAGGTGCTCGGGTTCCTCGCGGGGCTCGGGCGTTGAGCGTCAGCCGAGGATGAGGGGGAGTTTCGCCGGGAAGTCGGCGAGGGTGGCCTTCTCCTCGGTGGTGAGGGTGCGGCGGCCGGTGCCTATGAGCAAGGCGTCCTTGTCGGACAGTGTCTTGGGGAAATCGGCTCCGGCAATGCGTTCGAGGAGGGCGCGGGACGCCGCGACGGTTTCGGCGGGTGGGTCGGCGGCGTTGGGGAGGTGCGCGATCAGGTCCAGGTGGTGCAGCGTCCACTCGATGACCAGGTGGCAGGCCAGGTTGCGGACCGACCATCCGACACATCCGGACGGACGCTCGAAGTCCTCGTCCGGGGTCTCGGCGACCGCCGCCAGCAACGCCGTCCAGGCACGCGAGAAGTGATCCACCCGCCGCACGCTAACTCCGGCGGGCACCCCTCACAAGGACGTCTCCCGCCCCGGCGGGATGGTCAGACCTTCAGGCCGAGGGAGGCCACCAGGTCGCGCATCTCGTCCTGGTAGGTGGTCGTCGGGTCGTGGATGAGCGGCCTGACGTGGCCGTACACCTCCAGGGCCAGCGGGCCGTGCATGCGTCCCCAGATGCGCAGCGTGAGGGCGAGGGCCTCCGGCGGGAAGTCGGGGAACTTCTCGCGGACGTGGGCGGTGAGCGAAGGGTCGAACTCGTCCCAGGTGTAGGCGCGGCCGCCCGCGTGCAGGGGCGCGGCCGTGGGCCACGCGGCGGCGACGAGGCCGGTCAGGGCGGTGCAGGCGCGCAGTTCGGCGGCCTTGCCGGGACCATCGGCCGGCGCCTGGTAGCCGGGGACGGGATCGCCGTAGATCAGCCGGAACCCCTCGGGACGGCTCAGCGCCCACGCGCGGAAGGCCTCGGCCCACGCCATGATCCGGCCGCCCGGATCGTCCTCCGGGACGGCGTCCCGGGCGGCCTCGGCGGAGTTCACGAGCGAGCTGTAGACGTCGCCGATCAGCACCGTGACCAGGTCGTCCCGGGTGCGGAAGTAGCTGTAGATCGCGCCCGCCGTCATGCCCATCTCGCGGGCGATGGCGCGCAGCGAGATCGCGTCCGGACCGCCCTCGGCCAGGAGCCGCAGGGCGATCTGCTTGATCTCTTCGCTGGCCTGGGCGCGCAGCCGGGCGCGGCGGTTCGGCGTTCGCGTCGTCTGCTCGGTCACGCTTGACAGTCTACAGCGTTGGGCTACTGTACGGCGTACCGCTTTTTGAACGGCGTGTAGTAAATCAACAGCATGTAGGTGGATGATGGACCGAGATCGGCTACGCCTTGGGCTGCTCGCGTTGACGCAGCTCATCGTGGCTTTGGACTACAACATCGTGTACGTCGCGCTGCCCGACATCGGGAAGGCGCTCGGATTCGGCCCGTCGTCGGTGCAGTGGGTGGTCAGCGCCTACGCGGTCGGGCTCGGCGGGTTGCTGCTGTTCGGCGGACGGGCCGTGGACCGGCTCGGGCCCCGCAAGATGTTCATGATCGGTCTGGCGCTGTACGGCGTGGCCTCGCTGGCGGGGGGCCTGGCGTCCGGGGCGGGGACGCTCATCGTGGCCCGCGCCGTCCAGGGAGCGGGCGGGGCCCTGCTGACCCCGGCGACGCTCACGCTCATCTACCGCGGCTTCGCCGAGGGACCCGAGCGCAACCGCGCGCTCGGCGCCTGGGGCATGGCGGGCTGCGCGGGACTCGCCGCCGGATCGCTGCTCGGCGGCGTGCTCACCAACTACCTCGGCTGGGAGTGGGTGTTCTACGTCAACGTGCCGCTGGCCCTCGGCTGCGCCCTGGCCGCGCCGAAGCTGCTGCCCGCCGACCCGGCCCGCACCTCGGGATCCTTCGACCTGCCGGGCGCGATCCTCGCCACCGCCGGCTCGGCGCTGCTGGTGTTCGGCCTGGCCAGCGGCCCGGACGCCGGATGGCTGTCGCTGCGCGGGGCCGGTGCCCTGGCGGTCGGCGCCGTCCTGCTCGTCGCGCTTCTGGTCCTGGAGTCCCGCACCCGGGACCCGTTGATCCCGCTGCGGCTGGCGCGCAGCCGCGGCCTGGCGACCACCATGATCGTGATCGCCCTGTTCCAGAGCACGCTCGGCGGCGGCTACTACATCCTGGTCTCCTACCTGCAGCCCGTCCGCGGGTACAGCTCGCTGGAGGCGGGGCTGACGTTCCTGCCGCTGACGCTGGTCAGCATGTACGGCGCCCTGAAGGCCGCCCCGAAGGCGATCGGCCGCTGGGGAGTCCGCACCACGCTCGCCCTCTCGATGATGGGCGCCGGCGTGGGCATCGCCGTGACGATCGCGGGCACCACGTCAGGCGGCGGCTTCTGGACGCTGCTGCCCGGCAGCATCATCTGGGGGCTGTTCGGCGGCGTCGGCTTCGTCGCCCTGTTCGCCTCCGCCGGGGCGGGGGTGGCGCCGGACGAGCAGGGCGTCGCATCCGGCCTGGCCAGCACCGGCAAGGAGGTCGGCGGAGCGATGGGCCTCGCGGTCTTCGTCGCCATCGCGACCTCCTCGTCCCGCACGCTCCCGGGCCTGCACGCCACGGGATGGACGGCCGCGGCCGTCACCGTCATCGGGGGGCTGGTCGCCCTCGCGCTCCAGTCCCCCCGATCCGTTTCCAGTTCCGAAAAGTCACCTGTTCTCGAAGGAGCCAATTGATATGAGCACCACCAGCGAGCTCGTCCAGAAGTACTTCGACATCTGGAACGAGCGGGACGCCGACACCCGCCTGGCGTGGATGAAGGCCTTCCTCACCGAGGACTCGACCTACTCCGACCACGACTACGAGGTCCTGCGCGGGTACGACGCGCTCACCGAGGCGATCGGCACCGCTCACGGGAAGTTCGGCGACCTGACGTTCACCTTCGACACCGTGGTCGCCGAGCACCACGACCGGGCGCTGGTCAGCTGGAAGCTCGGCACGGTCGCCTCCGGTTTCAACGTGGTCGAGTTCGACGGGAACCGCATTCGCAGTGTCGTCGGGTTCGTCGCCTGAGTTGTAGTAAAAGCATGTCGGCTTTCTCCGGTTGAAGGAGAACGGCGTCCCGGCCCCGAGAGGGGGCTGGGACGCCGTTTGTTACTTCAGCTCAGCGGACGCCGTAGGCGCGGATCAGGGTTTGGTCGACGATGCCGTTGACCTGGGTGCGGAGGGAGACGTAGCCCTTGGCGGGGTTGCGGAAGGCGGCCTTCCAGCCGGTGCCGTCCTTGATGACGGGGGCGGGCTTCCAGGTCGTTCCGTCGTCGGTGGACGTCCAGACCTTGGGGGTGGTGCCGGTGGTGAGGCCGTCGGGGGTGAGGTTGACGGTCTGGAGGGAGTTGGCGGGGGCGCGGTTTCCCGCGTCCAGGCCGGGGACCTTGTAGCGGACGACGCCCAGCGGCAGCGTGGCCTTCTGGTCGGTGACCTTCACGTTCCAGGTGATGTGCTGCTGGGAGGAGAGGTCCGACCAGGAGGCGGAGCGCTTGGCGTTGACGGTGAGGGTGTACTTGCCCGGCTTGGCGGGCTCCCAGCCGTCGAGGTAGCCGGGGATGCCGCTGAGGGCGACCACGGAACCCGAGGCGTCGGTCAGCTTCGTGTCGCCCTGGGTGAACGGAGAGGAGGCCACAAGAGTCTCGGCGTCCGCGCTGTTCATCAAGGGCACCTGGATGAGGTTCTGACCGTCGCTGTTCGGGGTGAACGTGCCCTGGCCAGGGCCGAACGGTCCCTGACCCCAGGTGCGCGCATACTGGCCGGGGTGAGGGAACCGCTCCTTTCGCATGAGGTAGTCGCGCTGCTCGAAGACACAGGACGCGTCGACGATCGACGAGTCCACTCCCCAGTCCATGCCGGGCGTGAAGTACTCGGTGCGCTCAGCGGGCAGCGCACCCACCTTGTTGTTGAGGCTGAGCTCCACATTGGTCGCCCAGACGGGGAAGCTCTGGCGGTTGGCGCAGCTCCGGCCGCCCGAACTCGCGTGGCGGGTGCGTACCTCGGCGAGGTCCGCAGTGCGCACGCGTACGGTCGGGTCGGCCGGGATCCCCTTCAGCGACGAGCTGATGTTGTAGACGTACGGGCTGCCCTCGGCCGCGCCGCCCTTGGTCAGCTGCGCGGTGATGTCGAGCTGCAGGTCGTCTCCGGGCGCGGCGGGCGTCACGTAGTTGTCGTCGCCCAGCAGCAAGGCGACCGCCCGGTACCGGCCGCCGAGGCGCTGGGAGATGGCCGCGACGGTGGAGAGGGACGCGGCGCCGGCCCGGTCGGACTCGACCCGGACGGGACGCGCCGTCCGGCCGTCCAGCGTCACGGTCGTGTCGGCGCTGACGCTGACCTTGGGTTTGTACAGCAGGACGCTGGTGGACCGGCCGTTCGGCGCGGTGTCGTGGATCCGGGAGTCGACGATGTAGTCGCCGTCCGGGACGGGCCCCTCGGCGTGACCGTTCACCACCTCCAGGGGAATGCCATCGTCCCCGTTCAGCGGCCAGGCGAAGGCTATGGGGCCGCGCTCGGTCGAGGGCGTCTCGCCGTCGCGGTCCAGGAGGTTCACCTTGAGGACGCGCTCCCCGGCCGCCGCGACCTTGTGCGGACGGCGCGTCCTCGCCTCGGGGTTCGAGCTGATCCCGACCCTGCCATGCTGGAACGTTCCGTTGGCTTTGGGGAGCGGGACCGGCCCGCGGGCCTTGCGGGCGGGAGCCGACTCCGCGGGAAGCGCGTTGGCGGGGAGCGCCATACCCGCGCACAGTGCCGCCGTCGAGACCGCCACCGCCGCCTTGAACGCGTTTGCTGCATTGAACGCCATGTGATTCCTCTCGTGGTGACGTCGGCGCTCGGCGCGCCGCCGTCAAAGGACGTCGGCCGGAAGCTCCGGCCGCTTTCCCAAGCGCGTTCAGCGGACGCCGTAGGCGCGGATCAGGGTTTGGTCGACGATGCCGTTGACCTGGGTGCGGAGGGAGACGTAGCCCTTGGCGGGATTGCGGAAGGCCGCCTTCCAACCGGTGCCGTCCTTGATGACGGGGGCGGGCTTCCAGGTCGCGCCGTCATCGGTGGACGTCCACAGCTTCGGGGTGGTGCCGGTGGTCAGGCCGTCCGGGGTGAGCGAGACCGTCTGGAGCGAGCTCGCGACGGCGCGGTTTCCCGCGTCCAGGCCGGGGACCTTGTAGCGGACGACGCCCAGCGGGAGGGTGGCCTTCTGGTCGGTGACCTTCACGTTCCAGGTGATGTGCTGCTGGGAGGAGAGGTCCGACCAGGGGGCGGAGCGCTTGGCGTTGACGGTGAGGGTGTACTTGCCGGGCTTGGCGGGCTCCCAGCCGTCGAGGTAGCCGGGGATGCCGCTGAGGGCGACCACGGAACCCGAGGCGTTGGTCAGCTTCGTGTCGCCCTGGACGAACGAGTAGGTGCCCGCGAGCGTGTCGGCGTCCGTGCTGTTCTGCAACGGCACCTGGATGAGGTTCTGACCTTCGGTGTCCGGGGTGAACGTGCCCTGAGCAGGGCCGAACGGCCCCTGACCCCAGGAACGCGTGTACTTGCCGGTGTCGAACCGCTCCTGCCGCTGGTAGAAGTCGTAAGCAGTGAAGTCGCAGGACGCGTCGGTGACCGCCTGGGTGTCGTACCACTCCACGCCGGGCGTGTAGTACTCGGTGCGCTCACCGGACAGCGCGACCTTGCCGTAGGTCAGGAGCTGCACATCGGTCTTCCAGAACGGCGAGGACTGCCGCGCGGAGCAGGCCCGGCCGCCCGCACCCGCGTACCGGGTGCGGATCTCGGCGAGGCTCGACGTGCGCACGCGGGCGGTCGGGTCGGCGGGGATCCCCTGGAAGGACGAGCTGATGTTGTAGATGTACGGGCTGCCCTCGGCCGCGCCTCCCTTGGTCAGCTGCGCGAGCACGTCGAGCTCCAGCTCGCCGCCGGGCGCGGCGGGCGTGACGTAGTTGTCGTCGCCCAGCAACAGCGTGATCGACCGGAACCTGCCGCCGATCCGCTGGGAGACGGCCGCAGCGGTGAACAGGGTGGCGGCGTCCGCGCGGTCGGCCGTGACCCGGATGGGACGCGCCGTCCGGCCGTCCAGGGTCAGGGTGGTGTCGCCCTTGACCGTGACCTTCGGGTTGTACAGCAGGACGGTGGAGGTCCGGCCGCCCGGAGAGACATCGTGAATCTTGCTGTCGACGATGTAGGCGCCGTCCGGGACGGGGCCCTCGGCGTGGCCGTTCACCACGTCCATGTGGAGGGGCTCGTCCCCGTTCAGGGGCCAGATGTAGAGCCGGTTGGCGCGGTCGGTGGAAGGGGATTTGCCGTCCCGGTCCAGGACGTCCACCTTGAGGACGTGCTCACCGGCCGCAGCGCGCGCGTGCGGACGGCGCGTCTTCGCCTCGGGGTCCGTGCCCGTCCTGATGAGGCCGCGCTGGTGGTGTCCGCGGTCCTTGGGCGGGATCGGCACCCAGCCCGAACGCGCGGGACCCGGTTTCACGGGAGCCGACTCCGCGGGGAACGCGTAAGCGGGGAGCGCCATGCCCGCGCACATCGCCGCCGTCGAGACCGCCACCGCCGCCTTGAGCGCGTTTGCTGCGTTGAACGCCATGCGATTCCTCTCGTGGTGACGGCGGCGCTCGGTGCGCCGCCGTCACGAGAGGTTCGCCGGACCGTCCGGACGCTTTCCCGGACGTCCTCCGGGCGCTAGCGGAGTTCGCGCTTGAGGATCTTTCCCGTGGCGGTCATCGGGAGCTCCTCGCGGAACTCGACGACGCGCGGGTACTTGTAGTTCGCGAACTGCTCCTTGCCCCACGTGACCAGCTCGTCCTCGGTGAGGGACGACCCGGGCGTGCGGATCACGTACGCCTTGATCTCCTCGCCGTGCGAGTCGTGCGGGACGCCGACGACGGCCACCAGGGAGACGTCCGGGTGGGTCATCAGGACCTCTTCGAGCTCCCGCGGGTACACGTTGTACCCACCCCGGATGATCATGTCCTTGGACCGGTCGACGATGAAGTAGTAGCCCTCGTCGTCGCGGCGGGCGATGTCGCCGGTGCGGAACCAGCCGTTCTGAATCGCGGCCTCGGTCGCCTCGGGCCGGCCGTAGTAGCCCTTCATGACGTTGTGCCCGCGGACCGCCAGCTCGCCGGGGCCCTCGCCCTCGACGTCCTTCCAGTCGTCGGTGATCAGCTTCATCTCGACGCCCCAGATCGGCAGGCCGATCGAGCCGGGCTTGGTCGGACGGTCCGGACGGTTGAACGACGCGACCGGCGAGGTCTCCGACAGGCCGTAGCCCTCGAGGATCTGGCGTCCGAACTTCTCCGTGAAGCCGTTCAGCACCTCCATCGGGAGCGCCGCGCCGCCGGACACCGCGACGGACAGGTTCTCCCGGATGGTCGCGATGTCCTCGGCGGACGTCTCGTGCGTGAGCAGCCCCCAGTACATCGTCGGGACGCCCGCGAAGAAGTTCACCTTCTCCTTGACCATGAGCCGGATCGCCTCGTCCGCGTCGAACCGCGCCTGGAGGATCATCGTGGCGCGCCGGTAGACGCTGACGTCCATGACGCAGACCTGCCCGAACACGTGGAACAGCGGCAGCGTGACCAGCGTGGTGTCGTGGGCGGTCCGCGCGAACAGCGTGTCGTCGACCATCGTGTTCATCAGCAGGTTGCTGTGCGACAGCTCCGCGCCCTTGGGCTGGCCGGTCGTCCCGCTGGTGTAGATGATCACGGCGGTGTCGGCCGGCCCGGCCGCGTGCGGCTCGAACTCGCCGGACTGCCCGGCGAGGGCCGCCCAGAAGAGCTCGGCGCCCTCGATCGGGGACTCGGTCGCGGCCGGGTTCGCGGGCAGCAGGAAGAAGTGCTCGCAGCCCTCGGCCCGCTCGAACCCGGCGTACCCGGTCTCGCCGAGGGGCAGCTGCGGGGTGCCCTCGAAGCAGAAGAGCGCCTTGGCGTCGGAGTCGTCGAGGTGGTAGGCGATCTCGCGCGGCTTGAGCAGCACGTTCAGCGGGACGACGACCGCGCCCGCCTTGAGCGCCCCGAAGTACACCATCGGAAAGTACGGCAGGTTCGGCGAGGAGAGCGCGATCTTGTCGCCCGGTCCGATCCCGCGTTCCCGCAGCAGGTTCGCGACCTGGTTCGCGACCGTGTTCAGGAACGCGTAGGACAGCCGCAGATCGCCGAAGACGAGGGCGTCGCGGTCGGGGGTCTCGCGGGCGGCGTCCTCCAGCAGGACGGACAGGTTGTACATGGCACTCCTCGCGCTGAGTCACCAGGTGGTTATTACTGACGAGTTTATGCAGATTTGCCCACATCCTTGCCGATGGGGGCCGGGGCGCGCCAGCCCCTGACGTGGGCTTTCTTACTGCAGGGATGCTGAACGTCCTGTATTGGTGGATGTGTCGCCTCCGATCGCTAGCATGGCGGCGACGCGTCCCAGGGGGCGCGCGGGAAGCGCGGCGGAGGCCACCCGGGTAGGCCGCCCGGGGGACACCGCCGCCAGGCGGCCGTCCGTCCGGGCGTCGGGGCGGCCGACCGGGCCGCGACAGAGGGGAACGTGCCACGTGCTGATCATCTTCGGCTTCCGGGTCGTGTACTTCACGCTCGACCGGGGCGTGTTCCACTGCCCGAACTGCGGCGGCGACCGCGACTACCGGCGCCGCCAGGGCCGCAACTTCTTCACCCTGTTCTTCATCCCGCTGCTGCCGCTGAACCGGACCGGCCCCGAGATCGCCGAGTGCGACACCTGCCACGGACGCTGGACGACCGCCGTCCTCGCCGTCCCGACCAGCGCGCAGCTCGGCGCGATGCCCGGCACGCTGCTGCGGATGGCCGTCGTCCAGGTGCTCCGCTCCGGCGACGTCACCTTCCCCGGGGCCCGGGAGCGCGCGGTCGAGGTCGTCCGGCAGGCGGGCGCCGACTACGACACCGCCGCCCTGGACGCCGACCTCGGCCGCTCCTTCGACGACATCCGGGTCGAGATGGCGCGCTCCGCCGACACCCTCGCCCCCGAGGCCCGCGAGAACATCCTCCGCGCCGCCGCCGAGATCGCCCTGCTGGACGGCCCGCTCACCTTCTCCGAGGAGGAGACCCTGAACGCCGTCGGCGCCGACCTCGCGCTCACCCGTGTCCAGATCACCGGGGTGCTGTCCCTGGCCCGCGAGTCGTCCGGGCACTGATCACGGTACCGAGACCGCCCGCCGTCCTTCCGGGGCGGCGGGCGGTCGTGGTCGTGGTCAGGCTCCGAAATCGACGTCGGAGCACTGGTAGAAGGCGTTGCCGGTGTCGGCGATGGTCCACACGGCGAGGATCATGTGGCGTCCGTGCTTGACCGGCAGCGTCCCGGTGTGCGCGATGCTGTACGGCGGGATCCTGCCGCCGTAGTCGACCTCCAGGAACGGGGTCAGGTCGAGCTGGTCGCGGGTGAGCGGCTGCGTCGGGTCCCAGCCGTCCCGGGTGACGAAGTAGCGGAACGAGGTCGTGGCGTGCGCGGCGGTCAGCGTCCAGGTGAAGGTGAAGGACGCGCCGGGCGTGAGGGACACGGCGGGCCACGTGCCGCCGCGCGGGTCGTCCAGCGGGGCCCAGCGGGAGTCGCCGGCGGCGCAGATCGTGCCGTCGGCGGGCCCGGCGTCCGGGAACCCCTTCGGGCCCTCGGTGCTCTGCGGCTCCCACTGGATCGGGCCGCAGTCGGTGACGACGTCCTCGCTGCAGAGCAGCGCCCGGCTGGGCGGTGCGGTGGTGTAGCCGTGCGCGAGGGCGGGCGCCGCGCTGAGCAGCGGCAGGCCGAGTCCGGCGACGGCGGCGAGCAGGAGCGTGGTCCTGCGGGGCACGAACGCGAGCTTTCCGGGCATACGCGTCTCCTTGGCGGGGGGAGCCCCCGGGGTGGGGCACTCCGGAGCGGTGCGTGGCCGGGGCCGGGGGAACCGGCCCTTACTGACAAGAAACCTTCCTGTCGGATCCCCGTCAACCCCCGTCCCCCGGAAGCCGGGGCGGCGCTCGGGGAAGCCGGGGGCCTTGCCCCTGCGCTACTCTTGGGGTATGCGAGCCAGGCTGCTCCTTGGACCGCCGCGTTGACGCGATAGAGACGCGTCGGCGCGGCGACCCCTCCTGTGCGAGGGGTCTTCGCATGTTCCGGGGCCCTCACGGCACGGCCAGGGCACGGAACCCCAGGGCAGTCGGACCATCCCGTTTCAGAAGGACCGGAGTAGCGACCGTGAGCAGCGACGAGCAGTACGACCCCCGGGCGGTTCAGGACACGTGGCAGGCCCGCTGGGCCGAACTCCTGCCGTTCTCCGCCGCCGAGGAGGACGACGACCGCGAGCGCCGCTACGCCCTGGACATGTTCCCCTACCCGTCCGGCGACCTGCACATGGGCCACGCCGAGGCGTACGCCATCGGGGACGTCCCGGCGCGCTACTGGTTCCAGCGGGGCTTCAACGTCCTGCACCCCATCGGCTGGGACTCCTTCGGCCTGCCCGCCGAGAACGCCGCGATCAAGCGCGACTCGCACCCCGCCGAATGGACCTACGCCAACATCGAGACGCAGGCCGGGTCGTTCCGCCGGTACGCGCCGTCCTTCGACTGGACGCGCCGCGTGCACACCTCCGACCCCGAGTACTACCGCTGGACGCAGTGGCTGTTCCTGCGCTTCCACGAGCGCGGGCTGGCCTACCGCAAGGGCGGCCGCGTCAACTGGTGCCCGAACGACCAGACCGTCCTAGCCAACGAGCAGGTCGTCGGCGGCCACTGCGAGCGCTGCGGCGCGCTGGTCGAGAAGCGCGTCCTGACCCAGTGGTACTTCAAGATCACCGACTACGCCGACCGGCTGCTGGACGACATGGAGCAGCTGGAGGGCCACTGGCCCGAGCGCATCCTGCTGATGCAGCGCAACTGGATCGGCCGCTCCACCGGCGCGGACGTGACGTTCGTGATCGAGGGCCGCGACGAGCCCGTCACCGTCTACACCACCCGTCCCGACACGCTGTACGGCGCCACGTTCATGGTCGTCGCCGCCGACGCGGCCCTGGCCGAGGAGATCGTCGCCCCCGAGCAGCGCGCCGCGTTCGAGGCGTACCGCGACGAGGTCTCGCGGGAGAGCGAGATCGAGCGCCTGTCCACCGAGCGCGAGAAGACCGGCGTGTTCCTGGGCCGGTACGCGGTCAACCCGGTGAACGGCGAGCGCATCCCGGTGTGGGCCGCCGACTACGTCCTGGCCGACTACGGACACGGCGCGATCATGGCCGTCCCCGCGCACGACCAGCGCGACCTGGACTTCGCGATGAAGTTCGACCTGCCCGTGCGCGTCGTCGTCGAGACCGGCGAGGCCGACCCGGCCGAGACCGGCGTCGCCACCTCCGGCGACGGCCGCATCGTCAACTCCGGCCCCATCGACGGCCTGGCCAAGGCCGACGGCATCGCCAAGATCGTCGAGGTGCTGGAGGAGCGCGGCACCGGCGCGGCGTCGGTCAACTTCCGGCTGCGCGACTGGCTGGTGTCCCGGCAGCGGTTCTGGGGCTGCCCGATCCCGATCATCCACTGCGACGCGTGCGGCGACGTCCCCGTCCCGGACGACCAGCTGCCCGTCGTCCTGCCGGACAACCTGCGCGGCGCCGACCTGGCGCCCAAGGGCGAGTCCCCGCTGGCGTCCGCGCACGACTGGGTGAACGTGCCCTGCCCCAAGTGCGGCGGCGCGGCCCGGCGCGACACCGACACCATGGACACCTTCGTCGACTCGTCCTGGTACTACTTCCGCTACTGCTCGCCGCGGTACACCGAGGGCCCGTTCGACGTCGAGGCCGTCCGCAAGTGGATGCCCGTCGACCAGTACACCGGCGGCGTCGAGCACGCCATCCTGCACCTGCTGTACAGCCGGTTCTTCACCAAGGTCCTGCACGACATGGGCATGGTCGACTTCACCGAGCCGTTCCGCCGCCTGGTCAACCAGGGGCAGGTCATCCTGAACGGCGCGGGCATGTCCAAGTCCACCGGCAACCTGGTCGACCTGGGCGAGCAGATCGACGAGTTCGGCGTGGACGTCGTCCGGCTGGCCATGCTGTTCGCCGGCCCGCCCGAGGACGACATCGACTGGGCCGACGTCTCCCAGCACGGCATGCTGAAGTTCCTGGGCCGCGTCCACCGCATCGCCTCCGAGGTCGCGTCCGGGCCGGACGCCGACCCGGCGGTGGGTGACGCCGCGCTGCGCCGCGTCACCCACCGCACCATCGACGAGGTCACCTCGCTGGTCGAGGCCAGCCGCTTCAACGTCGCGATCGCCCGGATCATGGAGCTGGTGTCCGCCACGCGGCGCGCCATCGACTCCGGCCCGGGCGCGGCCGACCCCGCCGTCCGGGAGGCCGCCGAGACCATCGCGGTCACGCTGTCGCTGTTCGCGCCCTACACCGCCGAGGAGACCTGGTCCCTGCTGCACCGCCAGGCGCCGGTGATCAAGGCCGGATGGCCCGTGGCCGACCCGGCGCTGCTGGTCGAGGAGTCGGTGACCTGCGTCGTCCAGGTCGCGGGCAAGGTCCGCGACCGCCTGGACGTCCCGCCCGCCATCACCGCCGGCGAGCTGGAGGCCCTGGCCCTGGCCTCGCCCAAGGTCCAGGACGCCCTGGGCGGCGCGTCCGTCGCGAAGGTCATCGTCCGCGCCCCGAAGATCGTCAACATCGTTCCCGCCTCCAAGTGACCCTCCGGGGCCGAGCCTCCACCCAGGGGGCTCGGCCCCGGCCCGGCGACGCGCGCGCGATGTGCTGACGGACCTGGAGACATGAGTAAGGGGCCGCCCCGCTCGGGAGAGCGGGACGGCCCCTTGCCTGGCGTGCGCGGAGCGCCGAGGAGGTCAGGTCACATCTTGCGGAGGACGGCGACGACGCGTCCGAGGACGCTGGCCTCGTCACCGGGGATCGGGTCGTAGGCCGAGTTCGCGGGCATCAGCCAGATGTGCCCGTCGCGGCGCTTGAAGGTCTTCACCGTGGCCTCGCCGTCGATCATGGCGGCCACGATGTCGCCCTGCTCGGCGACCGGCTGCTGCCGGACGACGACCCAGTCGCCGTCGGCGATCGCGGCCTCGATCATCGAGTCACCGGACACCTTCAGCAGGAAGTGCGTGCCCTCGCCGACGAGCTGCTTCGGCAGGGCGAAGACGTCCTCGACGGCCTCCTCGGCGAGGATCGGCCCACCGGCGGCGATCCGCCCGACGAGGGGGACGTAGGCGGGCGCGGTGCGGCCATGGGAGTCGACGACACCGGCGGGGGCCTCGAAGTTCTCGTCCTCGGTGCGCACCGGCGTGGCACCCGGCACCCGGACCTCCACGGCGCGCGGCCGGTTCGGGTCGCGGCGCAGGTACCCCTTGCGCTGCAGCGCCCGGAGCTGGTGCGACACGCTGGAGGTGCTGGTCAGCCCGACCGCCTCGCCGATCTCGCGCATCGAGGGCGGATAACCGCGCCGGGTCACCGAATCGCGGATGACCTCCAGCACCATGCGCTGGCGCTGGGTCAGGCCGCTCTCGTCGCTGGGACCGTCGGGCAGCTCCCGGACCTTGCTGCTCATCGCTCGTTCGCCTCCCGGCGCGTCGCTCCGTCACTCCTCGTCACGGCACGATATCGCGGATCCGCTTAATGATCAAACAATTGTTCGAAGACGGTCCTCGATTTTCCTCTCTCGGTGCGCTACAACATCGTACATCCGTTCGATCGAAAACATTTTCGATCAAGAACGATGGTGCACGCGCGGCGAAGGGGGCTGACATGGCGGTGCAAAAGGCCCGAGGGGGACACGTCTCGGCGAACGGTCCGTCCGTCCATTCCCGTCGCCCTGGGCACCTCCACCTCGTCCCGCCTCTGCCCCCGGCCGAGAAGGCTCCCCAGAACGCACGTCCCACCCAAGACGCCTCGATCCAGGCCAATCCGCCAATGCGCCTTGCCCGAAAGTCCCAGGGCGCACGGTGCGGCCTGGGTGGCCACGGGCCTCAGGGGGTGCGGGGTGGCGAGGGCAGGGAGTGCGCGCCGGGGGTTCGGATCACTCGGCGGGGGTGGGGGGTGCTCGCCGGGGGAGCGGCGGTGCTGGTGGCGCTTCTGGGGTGGGGGGTGTCGGGCCTGCCGGACGGGCTTGATCATCGGGATCGGGCGGTGCCGGACGGACATAGGGTGGTCCCGGTCGTGGTGCGGCCGGGGGACACCCTGTGGGGGATCGCGGGGCGGGCCGAGCCGGGGGCGGATCCACGGCCCGCCGTGAAGCGGATCCTGGAGCTGAACGGGCTGCCGGACGACGCGCTCGTCCAGCCCGGGCAGCGGCTGAACGTGCCCGTGCCCTGAGATCGGGAACATGCCGGGTGAATTCGGTGTTCGCGCAGGTCATCACGGGTTTTGCGGTGACGGAAGGTGATCGGCCGGACGCGACACGCCGACGGCGGCGCCGGGACGCTCGGTGTGACCAGGGTCTACGCGCGAGGGGTTCGTTCCAGGTTGCGCAGCCGTCCCCCGCGCTCTACGGTTAACCACAACATCTAGTAGTTACACGGGCGTCATTAACCACAAGTTGTGTCTTGTGGGGGCGGTTTCGTGGACAAGGCTTGACCGTCGGGAGAGGGAGGGACGCGTGCACTGCCCGTTCTGCCGGAACCCCGACACCAAGGTGATCGACAGCCGCTCCACCGACGACGGCGGCGCCATCCGGCGCCGGCGGTCGTGCCCGGAATGCGGCAAGCGGTTCACCACCCAGGAGAACGTCCTGCTCATGGTGGCCAAGCGCAGCGGGGTCACCGAGCCGTTCTCCCGTGACAAGATCGTCGCCGGGGTGCGCCGGGCCTGTCAGGGCCGCCCGGTCGACGAGGACGCGCTGGCCAAGCTGGGCCAGCGGGTCGAGGAGGCGCTGCGCGCGGCCGGATCGGCCGAGATCCCCTCCAACGAGGTGGGCCTGGCGATCCTCGGACCGCTCGGCGAGCTCGACGAGGTCGCCTACCTGCGGTTCGCCTCGGTGTACCGGGGTTTCGAGTCGCTCGACGACTTCGCGCGCGAGATCGAGGTGCTGCGCCGGGCTGCCGGCGGTACGGAGACCGGCGCGGCCGGGCCGGCCGGGCCG
>NZ_RFFG01000053.1 GCF_003696215.1 Actinomadura harenae
GCCCGTGCCGCTGCCGGCCGGGACCGCCGCCGCGGGGACGCGGCGGCGGGCGACGATGCGGGCGGGCGTGGCGACGGCGCGGTCGAACGGCGCGTCGGTCAGGTTCGCGGTCTCCGGGAACCGCTCCCGGACGGGGACGTCGGTCTCGCGCATCGGTTCCTCACGGCCGGTCGGAGCGGATCGAACAGGACGGATCGAACAGGACGGATCGAGCAGGGACGGGACGGGTCAGGTGTAGAGGGCGTCGATCTCGCGGGCGAAGTCCTTCATCACCACGTGGCGGCGCACCTTGAGGCTCGGGGTCATGTGCCCGGCCTCCTCGGTGAAGTCGACCCCGAGGATCTCGTACTTCTTGATCGCCTCGGCGTGCGACACGGACTTGTTGGCCTCGGCCACCGCGCGGTCGATCTCGGCGATGACGTCGGCGTCGCGGCGCAACTCCTCCACGGTCATCGCGGCGGGCTTGCCGTGCTGGGCCTTCCACGGGACGAGGGCCTCCTCGTCCAGGGTGATCAGGGCGCTGATGAACTTGCGGCCGTCGCCGACCACGATCGCCTGGCTGATCAGCGGACAGGCGCGCAGCCGGTCCTCGAGCGGGGCCGGGGCGACGTTCTTGCCCGCCGCGGTGACGAGGATCTCCTTCTTCCGCCCGGTGATCTTCAGATAGCCCTCGGAGTCGAGTTCGCCCAGGTCGCCGGTGTGGAACCAGCCGTCCTCGACGGCCTCGCCGGTGGCCTTCTCGTTGTTCCAGTAGCCGCGCAGGATGTTGACGCCCTTGGCGAGGACCTCGCCGTCCTCGGCGATCCGTACCGAGACGCCCGGGATCGGCTGCCCGACGGTGCCGATCTTCAGCGCGGACGGCCGGTTCACGGTGATCGGCGCGGTGGTCTCGGTCAGGCCGTAGCCCTCGAGGATGGTGATGCCGACGCCGCGGAAGAAGTGCCCGAGCCGGTCGCCGAGGGCGGCGCCGCCGGAGACGGCGTACTGGACCCGCCCGCCGACGGCCGCGCGCAGCTTGCCGTAGACGAGGACGTCGAAGACCTTGTGCTTCAGCTTGAGCTTCAGGTCGGGCCCGCCGGCCGAGAGCGCCTTGCTGTAGGCGATCGCGGTGTCGGTGGCCGCGGCGAAGATCTTGCCCTTGCCGCCGGCGATGGCCTTCTGCTCGGCGCCGCCGTAGACCTTCTCGAACACGCGCGGGACGGCCAGCAGGAACGTCGGCTTGAAGGTGTCGAGGTCGGGCAGCAGGTTCTTGATGTCGCTGTGCCCGAGGACGATGCCGCCCTCGATGGTCGCGACCTGGATGAGCCGCGCGAACACGTGCGCGAGCGGCAGGAACAGCAGCGTGGACGACCCGGCCACGGTGACCTCGGCGAGCGCGCCCTGGATGGCGTTGCGCGCGGTCAGCACGAGGTTCCCGTGGGTCAGCTCGCAGCCCTTGGGACGGCCCGTCGTGCCGGAGGTGTACACCAGCGTCGCCACGTCGCCCGAGGACGGGACGCGCCGCCGCTTGTCGATCTCGGCGTCCGTGACGCCGGCGCCGGAGGCGGCCAGCTCGGTGACCGCGCCCGCGTCGATGCCCCAGACGTGCGCGAGGCCCGGGAGTCCGTCCCGGACCTCGGCGATCGCCGCGAGGTGCTCGTCGTTCTCGGCGAACACGGCCTTCGCCCCGGAGTCGCCGATGATCCACTTCACCTGCTCGGGGGAGGAGGTCTCGTAGATCGGGACGCTCACGCCGCCGACGGCCCAGACGGCGTAGTCGATCAGCGTCCACTCGTAGCGGGTGCGGGACATCAGCGCGACCCGGTCGCCCGGCTCGATCCCGGCGGCGACCAGGCCCTTGGCGAGGGCGGTGACCTCGGCGGCGAACTCGCCCGCGGTCACGGCGGTCCAGGCGTCGCCGACGCGGCGGCGGATGACGATCGTGCCGGGCTTCTCGGCGGCCCGGTCGAACGGCGCGTCGGTCAGATTGGTGGAGTCGGGGACCTCCACCAAGGCGGGGACGCTGAACTCGCGCACGGCCACTCCTCGGTTGATCACGGCTAAGGCGGGGACGACGGTACAACCTCTTGCTACTCGATGGTAGCTACGGGTCCGCGCAGGTCGGTAGCGGCCACCTCCGAGGCGTTCGCGCACCGCCCGGGCGACCGCCGCCCGGACGCCGCCCGGACGCCGCGCGGACGCCGCGCCCGGCTCGGTCGTGAGGCCGCCGGATCCCGTGCGGCCCCGCGAGATCGGGGCACAAGGGGTGGCGGGAGGCGGGGGCGCGGTGGTGCCGGCGTCCGGATCGCCCGGGGGAGCCCGGCGTGATCGTCGCCACACGGTCACAGCTGGGCAACGTCCGGGGTGGGCCGCGGACCCCCGGTTCCCGCTGGCCTACCCTTGACCAGGACATATTCAGCTTATGCGAGGAGGCGCGCGGTGGCCCTGCTGGAAGTGATCGCGCTGACCGCGGAGGACGCTCGTGCCGCCGAGGCGGGCGGCGCCGACCGTATCGAGGTGGTCGCCGACATGGCCGCGGACGGCCTCACCCCCGATCCGGAGGTCGTCGCGGAGATGCGGCGGGCGACGTCCCTGCCGATGCGGACGATGCTGCGGGCCAATTCCGGCTTCCGCACCACCGCACCGGAACTGGACCGGCTGCGCCGCGCCGCCGGGGATCTGGCCGAGGCGGGCGCGGACGGCTTCGTCCTCGGCTTCCTCGACCCGTTCGGCGCGGTGGACGCCGCGTCGGTCGCCAAGCTCGCGGCCGCGCTCCCGGCCGATCTCCCGTGGACCTTCCACCGGGCCCTGGACCACGCCACCGACCCGCTCGCCGGGTGGGCGGCCGTCCGGATGCTGGGCTGCGACGCCGTCCTCACCGCGGGGTCCGCGCGCGGCGTCGAGTCCGGGCTGGACGTCCTGGCCCGCCGCGCCGCCGAGGGCCCGGCGTCCGCGCGGCTGCTGATGGCGGGCGGGGGGCTCCGGCGCAAGCACGTGGCCGCCCTCGCCGCGGCCGGGGTCGGCGCGTTCCACGTGGGGACGGCCGTCCGTCCCGACGGCTCCTGGGACGCCTCGGTCGACCCGGCGCTGGTCGCCGAGTGGCGCGCCCTCGTGACCGCCGCCTCCGCCTAGCGGTCAAGGGACCGATCAACACGGCGGGGCTCGTCGTGCCCGTTCCCGGCGGCGCCTATTAGGCTCGTTTCATGCGGATCCATGTGGTGAGCGACGTCCATGGCCGCGCGGAGGCGCTCAGGCATGCCGGGGACGGCGCGGACGCGCTGGTCTGCCTGGGCGACCTGATCCTGTTCGTCGACTACTCCGACCATGGCCGGGGCATCTTCGCCGACCTGTTCGGGGCGGAGAACGCGGACCACTTCATCGCCCTGCGCACGGCCAAGCGGTTCGACGAGGCGCGCGACTTCTCCCGGCGGATGTGGTCCTCGCTGGACGGGGACGCCTGGCCGCACATCGAGAAGGCCGTCCGGCGGCAGTACGCCGAGCTGTTCGACGCGATGCCGACGCCCGCCTACCTCACGTACGGGAACGTCGACGTGCCGCGGATGTGGGGCGACTTCGTCCGGCCGGGGCACACCGTCCTGGACGGCGAGGTCGCCGACATCGGCGGCGTCCGGTTCGGGTTCGTCGGCGGCGGCCTGCGGACCGTCTACCGCACCCCGAACGAGGTCGACGACGAGGAGTTCGCCGCGAAGGTCGCGGCGGTCGGCGCGGTGGACGTCCTGTGCTGCCACATCCCGCCCGCCGTCCCGGAGCTGCTGTACGACACGGTCGCGCGGCGGTTCGAGCGGGGCAGCGAGGCGGTGCTCGAGGCGATCCGCGCGACGTCCCCGCGCTACGTGCTCTTCGGCCATGTGCACCAGCCGCTCGCCCGGCGGATGCGGATCGGCCGGACGGAATGCATCAATGTGGGTCATTTCCGGGCGAGTGGGAAACCCTACGTACTGAACATCTGACCGGACTCCGCGAGGATGTACGGCGGCGGAGACAGGCACGGAACACGGAGCCGGAGGGGAAGGGGCCCATGGCGGACCGCACGAGCTCGTCCATCACGATCAAGGCCGCGAAGGCCGACGTCATGGCGGTGATCGCCGACCTGGACGCCTATCCCGAGTGGGCGGGCGGCGTCCGCTTCGAGGTCACCGAGACCGGCGACGACGGCCGCGCCCGCGGTGCCCGGATGTCCCTGGAGGGCGGCCCGATCAGCGACACCGTCGGCCTCGCCTACACCTGGGACGGCGACGACGGCGTCCGCTGGGAGCTGGTCGAGCCGGGCACCATGGTGTCGGGCCTGCGCGGCGCCTACACCCTGTCCGGCACCGGCCCCGGGGAGACCGAGGTCACCTACGAACTGGCCGTGGACGTCCGGATCCCGATGATCGGCATGATCAAGCGCAAGGGCGAGAAGCGGATCATCGACTCGGCGCTCAAGGGCCTGAAACGGCACGTCGAGCGCTGAGGGCGACGGGACGGCGACACGTCGGGCGCCGGGCGGTGTGCCGTCTCGGGCGCGAGCCGCTACCGTTTCCCGCCGACCAGGGATGGACAATGTTCTCATGACCGACCAGCAGCCAGGCGACCTCCTCGACGAGGCGGCCAAGCTCCTCGACGCCGTCCGGCGCCGTGTGGGCGACGCCGCCCGCGCCGCTGCGTCCGGAACGCCGTCCTCCCTGGACGACGAGGACGACGAGGACGTCTGGGGCCGCGCCACCAAGCGCGCCCCCGAGGATGCCGCCGAGGACGCCTCTGAGGACGCCACCGAAGACGCCGCCGGGGAGCCCGAAGGAACCCGGGCGGAGGCGTCCCGTGGCGGGGCGGCGGGCGAGGACGTGTGGGCGCAGGTCCTCGAGGAGGAGCGGCGGGCCGAGGCAGGGCCTTCGGAATGCCAGAATTGTCCGGTATGCCGTGCGATCGCACTGGCGCGCGAGTCCGGTCCGGACGTCCGGCGGCATGTGGAGCAGGCCGGACGGTCGCTGCTGGCGGCGCTGTCCGACGTGGTCGCCGCCTACGAGCGCACCCGTTCCGGACGGCCCGGACGCTCCGGCCGGAACGGTCCGGACGGTCCGGCGGGATCCGCGGCGGACATCGGTTGACAACTCAACGAATTGGCGGAGGGAAACGCTCATGGCCCTGACCATCGGCGTGGACGTGGGCGGGACGAAGGTCGCCGCCGGTGTCGTCGACGACCGGGGGAACATCCTGGAGAAGGTGCGGCGGCCGACGCCGTCCACCAACCCCAAGGAGACCGCCGAAACCATCGCCGAGGTCGTCGACCTGCTGAAGGGCAAGTTCGAGGACGTGACGGCCGTCGGTCTCGGCTGCGCCGGGTTCGTGGACGAGACGCGCTCGGTCGTGATGTTCGCGCCCAACCTGGCCTGGCGGGACGAGCCGATCAAGGCGATCGTCGAGGGCCTGGTCGGGCTGCCCGTGGTGGTCGAGAACGACGCGAACGCCACGGCCTGGGGCGAGGCGCGCTACGGCGCGGGCCGCGGGCACGACTACATGGTCCTGGTCGCGCTCGGCACCGGCATCGGCGGCGGCCTGGTCATCGACGGCGAGCTGTACCGGGGACGGTTCGGGGTCGGCGCGGAGTACGGGCACGTCCGGGTCGTCCCGGACGGGCGCCGCTGCGGCTGCGGCAACCGGGGCTGCTGGGAGCAGTACGCCAGCGGGAACGCCCTGGTCTACGAGGCGCGCGAGCTGGCCCGGGTCTCCCCGGCCCTCGCGGGGCGGCTGCTGGAGCTCGGCGGCGGCAAGCCCGAGGGGATCAACGGCCCGCAGGTCACCGAGGCCGCCCGCGAGGGCGACGCCGCCGCGCTGGAGTGCTTCCGCACGATCGCGCAGTGGACCGGCCAGGGCCTGGCCGACCTCACGGCCGTCCTCGACCCGGGCTGCTTCGTCATCGGCGGCGGCCTCTCCGACGCCGGGGACCTGCTCCTGGAACCCGTCCGGCAGGCGTTCACCAACGCCCTGACCGGACGCGGCCACCGTCCGCTCCCCGAGATCAGGATCGCCGAACTCGGCTCGGCCGCCGGCATCGTCGGCGCCGCCGACCTCGCCCGCCTCTGACCTCCGGACGCCGCTGCCTCCGGACGGCTCCGACCTCCGGAGGCCCTGGCGGCGTCCGGACGTGAACGCCGCTCCAGGCCGAGGCCGAGGGCGGTGTGCATCGCGGGAGGGGAAGACCGTGGGTGTGACGGTTCGGGTGGTCAGCTACAACATCAGGTCGCTGCGGGACGATCCGGACGCGGTGGCGCGGGTCGTCCGCGCGCTGCGTCCGGACGTCCTGTGCCTCCAGGAGGTGCCGCGCTTCGGCAGCTGGTGGTGGCAGCGGCGGCGCCTCGCGCGCGCGTGCGGGATGCGCGTCGCGGCGGGGCGCCGTGCCTGCGGCCTCGCCGTGTTCACCGCGCCGCGCGTCGAGCGCGTGGCCCGCGAGTTCCATCTGCTGTCGCGCGTTCCCGGCCTGCACCGGCGCGCGCTGGCCGTGGCCGTCCTGCGGGTGGACGGCGTGCCGCTCATCGCCGCGACCACGCACCTGGACCTGGCCGACGAGCCGCGCCTGCGCCATGCCGGCGAGATCCTGGCCCGCCTGGAGCGCGCCAGGGCCCGCCACCGGGGCCCTCTCGTCCTCACCGGTGACATCAACGAGGAACCCGGAGGCCAGGCCTGGGGACGCCTCGTCCGGCACTTCCAGGACGCCCACGCCGTGGCCCCGGACGGGGACGCCCTCACCTTCTCCGCCGCCGATCCCGCCCGCCGCATCGACGGCGTGTTCGCGGACCGGGGCGTCGAGGTGCTCGGCTGCGGCGTCCCCGCGGATCCGGAGCTCGCGGACGACTACCCGAAGGCCACCGACCACCGGCCCGTCCTGGCCCGGCTGCGCCTCTGAGCGACCGCCCTCGGAAGCCTGGTCAGACCACGGCGCCGTCGTCGTCCGGGGGACGGGGCTCGTCGCCCATCCGCAGGACGAGGGTGACGAAGCCGCCGATGAAGGCGGCGACGGCGAGGAAGGCCGCCCAGCCGGGGACGTCCCAGTTGAGGACGACCGTGATCAGCAGGTAGAGGGGCCCGCCGACCAGGGCGATCCAGGCGCCCTTGGTGAGCGGGTCGGCCGTCGGGAGCGGCGGCGGGGGCGGCGGGACGTAGTGGCCGTTGTCGTCGGGGGGCGGGAGCTCGTCCTCGTCGTCCTCGAGGTCGGCGGACCGGATCACGCGGGCGCGGGGGAGCCGGCCGGTGCGGTCGTCGCCCTCGCCGGGGGGCTTCTCGTCCTCGCGGATGTTCTCCAGCTCGGGCCAGGGGACGCGGTCGCCCTCGGGCTCGGCGTCGAAGTTGGCGACCAGGTCGGCGAAGATCGCGGCCTCGTCGAGCTCGGGCGGTTCGGGGGTGGCGCCGGAGTCGGCCCCTTCGGCCCGGGACCCGTCACCGCCCGCGTCCGGCGCGGCCGGAACGTCCTCGGACGCGGAACCGGAACCGGAACCGGAACCGGGACCGGAACCGGGACCGGAACCGGCCGCGGAGGAGGGGGGCGCGGGGGGCGGGTCGTCGGCGGCGGCGCCGTCCGAGCCGCGGGACGCCGCGTCGCGCAGCCGCGTGAGGTGGACGCGGAGGATGCCCTCGGCGGTGTGCTTGAGGTCGACGTCCACGTAGAGGCGGTCAAGGTCCTCGTCGGCGGACGGCTGGTCGGGCGGGGCGGCGTAGGCGGCGACGCCCGCCTCGCGCAGCGCGTCGAGCATCGCGTCCGCGAGGTGGGGGGCGAGGTCCACCAGCGGGGCATAGGTGTCGGCGGTCAGGCCATTGCCTCGGCGACTCACGGGGTCGGCTCCTTCGACTCCTGCGTGACCGATGGCACCGGCATGACGGCCTCCGCTCCCCCATTACTCTGTGTACGGCGTGTGCACTCGCGCGTGCACGAGGCACGCCGGTCGGCGGCTCACCCGGACACCCCGAAACGTGTGTCCCACGGTATTCGCTGCGCCGCCCGGAACAAGCCCTCGGGCACACCCGATTGTGGTACTGCTGTACTTCCACAGCAGAGCCTACGGTCCCCGGGCACCCCCGCGCGCGCGAAGCGGTGGCCGGAGCGGTCCCACGGTGTGGGCAGCACCCCGCTCAGATGGGAAGATGTCCCATCATCTCCCTTAGGAAGGTGTCGTCATGCTGTGGTTCTGGATCATGTTGCGGATCGTGCTGTCGCCGATCCTCTACCTGGTTTGGCTGCCGAGGAACTCCGGCATGAAGAACGTCCCCCTGCGGGGCCCCGCGCTGCTGGTCAGCAACCACCTGTCGTTCGCCGACCACTTCTTCGGGCCGCTGCCGCTGATGCGCCCGATCCTGTTCATCGGCAAGCGCGAGTACTTCACCGGCAAGGGGATCAAGGGCCTGATCAGCAAGGGCTTCTTCACCGGCGTCGGCGTCGTCCCGGTGGACCGCACCGGCGGCAGCGCCGCCGAGGCCGCGCTCCAGACCGGCCTGCGGATCCTCGGCGAGGGCAAGCTGCTCGGCATCTACCCCGAGGGCACCCGCGCCCCCGACAACCGGCTTTACCGGGGCAAGACGGGCGTGGCCCGGCTGGCGCTGGCGTCCCGGGTCCCGGTGATCCCGATGGCCATGATCGACACCTTCGAGATGATGCCGCCCGGCCAGGCGCTGCCGAACCTGCGTCCGCGTCCGGGCGTCCGGTTCGGCGAGCCGCTCGACTTCTCCGAGTACTACGGTCAGGAGGACGACCGGGAGGTGCTCCGGAAGGTCACCGACCAGATCATGATGGCGATCCGCGAGCTGTCCGGTCAGGAGTACGTCGACCGGTACGCCGCCGACGTGAAGGCCGAGCTCTCCGGAAGGACCCCGCGCCCGTCCTCGGACGACGACGAGTAGCGGGGTGGGCGTCGGGTCGGCGCTCTGGCGCTCGATCGCGGTCTACCGCTTCCTCGCCCTGCTCTACGCGGGCGTGCTGATCGTCTGGAACCAGGACAAGTACGAACGTCCCTACGCGGCGTGGATCGTCCTGGCCGGGATGGCGCTCTGGACCGGCTACGCCACCCTCGCCTACGGCGGCGGGCGCAAGCAGCGCTGGCCGCTGCTCATCGCGGACCTGGCCGTCGCCGCCGCGTCCGTCCTGGCGACCTCGTGGGTCGAGACGTCGTCGGGGATCGCCCAGGGGCGCCCGACGATCCCGGTCGCGTGGGTCGTGGCCGCGCTGCTCGCCTGGGCGGTGTCCGGCGGACGGCGGCTCGGCCTGCTCGCCGCCGCCGTGATCGGGGCGGCCGACATGGTCGTCCACGTGCTGAACGCGTCGGCTCCCGGCCCGGTGACGTTCAGCAACATCGTCCTGCTGTTCCTCACGGGGCTGGTCGTCGGGCACGTCGTCCGGATGGCGGTGGACGCCGAGGCCCGCCTCGCCCGCGCCGTCGAGCTGGAGGCGTCCACGCGGGAGCGGGAACGGCTGGCCCGCGACATCCACGACTCGGTCCTCCAGGTGCTCGCGATGGTGCAGCGGCGGGGCGCGGAGGCGGGCGGCGAGGCCGCCGAGCTGGGGCGTCTCGCGGGCGAGCAGGAGGCGGCGCTCCGCACCCTGATCACCGGCGCGCCCGTCCCGCGGCCCCGTCCGCCCCGTGGACGCCGGCACGCCCTGGCCCTGGAGACGCCCGCGTCCGGCGGGGGCGCGCCGCCGCCGGGGGAGCCCGACCTCCGGGCGCGCCTGACCGTCCTCGCCTCGGCCCGCGTGAGCGTCGCGACCCCGGCGACCCCGGTCCTGCTCCCCGGGCACGTCGTGGACGAGCTGACGGCGGCCGTGGAGGCCGCCCTGGCGAACGTCCGCGCCCACGCGGGGGAGGACGCCCGCGCCTGGGTCCTCCTCGAGGACGACGGCGCGGACGAGGTGATCGTCAGCGTCCGCGACGACGGTCCCGGCATCCCGCCCGGCCGCCTCGAGATCGCCGAGGCCGACGGCCGTCTCGGCGTCGCCCAGTCGATCCGGGGCCGCCTCCGGGACCTCGGCGGCACCGTCGCGATCCACTCCACGCCGGGCGAGGGCACCGAGCTCGAACTGACCGTCCGCCGCGCCGCCCCCTGACGCGGACGCCGCGTCCCTACTCGCCGGGCGCGCCGGGTTCGCCGGGTTCGCCGACCGTGACCAGGCCCGACTCGTAGGCGCGGATGACGAGCTGGACGCGGTCGCGCGCGCCGAGCTTGGCCAGCAGGCTCGCCACGTGCGCCTTCGCCGTCCCCGGGCTGATGTGGAGGCGTTCGCCCAGTTCGGCGTTCGACAGGCCGCGTCCGACGAGGGCCAGGACCTCGCGTTCGCGCGCGGTGACCCCGGGCAGCGGGGCGGGTCCGGCCCGTCCCGCGCGCCCGTCCCGTCCCGCGCGGGCGCCGCCCGAGGCGGCGAAGTCGGCGATGAGACGGCGGGTGACGGTGGGGGCGAGCAGCGCGTCCCCGCGCGCGACCACCCTGATGGCGGCGAGGATGTCGTCCAGCGCCATGTCCTTCACCAGGAAGCCGCTCGCCCCGGCGCGCAGCGCCGCGTACACGTTCGCGTCCTCGTCGTAGGTGGTGAGGACGACGACGCGCGCCGCCGGGACGTCCGTGGTGATCATCTCGGTGGCCTCGACACCGCCCATCCCCGGCATGCGCAGGTCCATGACCACCACGTCCGGGCGCAGGTCGCGGACGAGCCGGACGGCCTGCCCGCCGCTGCCCGCCTCACCGGCGACCTCGAGGTCCGGCGTGGCGTCCACGACCATGCGCAGCCCCGCGCGGACCAGTTCCTGGTCGTCGACGAGGACGATCCGGACCGTCATCGCGCCTCCCCGGGAAGCGGCAGGGACGCGCTGACCCGGAACCCGCCGCCCGGACAGGGCCCGGCGCTGAACCGCCCGCCCAGCAGCGCGACGCGCTCGCGCATCCCCGGGATCCCGTGGCCCTCGCCGTCCCCGGCGCCGCCTCCGCGTCCGCCGTCGGTGATCTCGAGGGCGAGCGCGTCCGGGCGGCGCTCGATCGCCACCCGGCAGCGGCCGACCCCGGCGTGCCGGACGACGTTCGTCACCGACTCCTGGACGATCCGGAAGGCGGCGTGGTCGACGGTCGGCGGCAGCGGCCCCCGGACGCCGTGCCACCGCACGTCCACCTCCACGCCCGCCGCGCGCGTGGTCGCGGCCAGCCGGTCGAGGCCGTCCAGCCCGGCGAGCTCGTCCGCGCGCGGGACGTCGTCGCGTCCGGTGCCGTGTCCGGTGTCGGCCCGGCGCATGATGTCGAGCATGCCGCGCAGGTCGCGGAGCGTCTGCCTGCTGGTGTCCTCGATGGTGCGCAGTGCACCCTCGGCCTGGTCCGGCGAGGCGCGCAGCACCCGGTGCCCGGCCCCGGCCTGGATGGCGATGACGCCGACGCTGTGCGCCACCATGTCGTGCAGCTCGCGCGCGATGCGCAGCCGTTCCTCGGTCACCGCCCGCGCCGCCTCGTGCGCGCGCAACGCCTCGCCGTACTCGCGCTGCTGCCGCAGGGACGTCCCGGCGAGCCAGGCCGCCATGATGCTCAGCGCGACCAGCACCGCCAGGCCGAGGAAGCCGGGCACCAGCATCCGCTCCCAGCCCCGTTCGCGGACCAGGACGGTGATCCACGGGATCTCCACGCCCAGGAGCGTGACGGCCATCGCGACGAGCCCGTCCCGCCTGCCGCGCGTGGCGGTGAGGTGCGAGAGGACGAGGCCCGCCGACAGCAGCAGCGGCCACGCCTGTTCGAGCCGCAGCCCCGCCGCCGCGCACACCGAGATCTCGGCCAGCAGCACCAGCAGGACCGGCCGCGGACGCGTCCGCGCCCATCCGAGCGGCAACGCGAGGACCGCCATCGCCGCGAGCAGGACGAACGGGTTCCTGGCCAGCGCGTCCGGCGGACGGCCGGACGGATGGGAGGCGGTCAGGGCCAGCGTCAGCGCCGCCGGGGCGCTCACCGTGCGGATCACGTTTCCCGGGTGCACGAACGGAGCCTAGACGCCGCGGGCGGGCCGGGGCGTCCGCCCTGGGGCCTACGCCTGCGGGCATAGGCCCGGAGGCCAGGTCCCCTAGGCCCGGAGGCCAGGTTCGGCGCGCGGAGACCTGCCGCCGGGCCGATGCCGCGCGTCCGGGCCGTCCGGAAGCGTGGACGGCGTGATCGAAGTCAACGGACTGACCAAGCGCTACGGGGACGTCGTCGCCGTGAACGACCTGAGCTTCACGGTGCCGGACGGGCTCGTCACCGGGTTCCTCGGGCCGAACGGCGCGGGCAAGAGCACGACGATGCGCATGATCCTCGGCCTGAACCGCCCCACCTCCGGGACGGCCACCGTCGACGGCCGTCCCTTCACCGGATGGCGTTCGGGGCTGCACCACGTCGGCGCTCTGCTGGACGCGGGCGACGTCCACCCCGGGCGCGGCGCGCGGGCGCACCTGTCCGCGCTGGCCCGCACCAACGGGCTGCCCTCCCGGCGCGTCGGCGAGGTGCTCGAGGAGGTCGGGCTCACCGGCGCCGCGCGCCGCCGGGTCGGCGGGTTCTCGCTCGGCATGCGGCAGCGGCTCGGGATCGCGGCCGCGCTGCTCGGCGACCCGCCCGTCCTGCTGTTCGACGAGCCCGTGAACGGACTGGACCCCGAGGGCGTCCGCTGGGTGCGCGGCCTGTTCCGGAGCCTCGCCGCCGAGGGCCGGACGGTGCTGGTGTCCAGCCACCTGATGAGCGAGATGGAGCACACGGCCGACCGCCTCGTCGTCGTCGGACGCGGCGAGCTCATCGCCGAGGAGACCGTCGCCGAGTTCGCCGCGCGCGGCGGGCGGGCGCGCGTCACCGTCCGCGCCCCGGAGGCCGTCCGGCTCGTCCCGTTCCTGACCGCCGCCGGGGCGGCCGTCGACGCCGACGGCCCGGGATCCCTGACCGTCACGGGCCTGCCCGCGGCGGAGGTGGGCGAACTGGCCTTCCGCAACCACATCGTCCTGCACGAACTGACGGCGCATCGCGCGTCCTTGGAGGAGGCGTTCATGGAACTGACCGCCGACCGCACGCAGTACCGGGCGGAGGCGGCGCGATGAGCACGGCCGTCGGACGGTCCGCGCCGCCGGTGACGCGGCGCTACTCCGCCGCCGATCCGCGCGTCCGGTTCCGGGATCTGGTGGCCGCCGAGTGGATCAAGCTGAGGTCGCTGCGCTCGACCTGGTGGGTGCTCGGTCTCGGCGTCCTGCTGCTCCTGCTGGCCGCCGCGCAGAAGAGCATCGGCGACTACGACGTCTGGCCGACCTTCCGCGCGCGGGAGCGGGCCGACTTCGACCCGATGTCGCCCGCGTTCAGCCAGATGAGCGCCGTCCTGCTCGTCGTGGGCTCGGGGGTGGTCGGGGCTCTGACGCTCGTCGGCGAGTACGCCACCGGGCTGGTCCGCACCACGTTCACCGCCGTCCCGGCGCGGCACCGGGTCGTCCTCGCCAAGATCGCCGTCGTCACGGCCGTCATGCTGGCCGTGGGGGCCTTCGTCGCGCTCAGCACGTTCGCGGTGAGCCAGGCGATCCTGTCCGGACGGGGCATCGCGCTGTCCCTGGACGACCCGGGCGTCCCCCGCGTCCTGGCCGCGAACGCGCTGCTCGCCCCGCTCGCGGCGCTCGCCGGCATGGGGATCGGCGCGCTGCTGCGCCACACGGCGGGAACGGTCGTGGCGGTGATCGGGCTGCTGGTGATCCTGCCGATGATGGTGAAGCCGAACGTCCACCAGTGGGCGAACGACCTCTACATGTGCCTGCCCTTCTACGACTGGGCGCTGTGCCTGTCCCAGCGGCATCCGCGCGTGAATCCGGCGCTCCCCACGGTCACCGTGTCGTGGCTCGTCTTCGCGGCCTGGGCCGTGGCGTCCGCGGCGGTGGCCGTCGCGGTCGTCCGGCGGCGGGACGTGTGAGGCCACCTCGAAGATCACCCGCGCGGGGGAGCGTCGCGCCTCGCGCGGGGGAGGCGGGCGCCCCGGCCTCCGTCCCAGACTCGTGATCATGGATGGACGGACGAGGGTTCGGCGCTGGGCGGGCTTCGGCGCGGCGGGCACCCTGGCGATGTATCTGCTGGTCAAGGTCGTGTGGGTGGTCGTCGCGCTCGGCACCGGACGGTCCCCCGTGCACGGGATGGGCACCGGTGCGTGGATCGCGCTGAACACGCTCACGGTCGGGATGGCGGTCGTCGGCATCGGGCTGGCGCTGGCGCTGGCCTGCGACTGGGGGCTGCGCCTGCCCGCCGCGCCGGTGCTGCTGTTCGCGTGGATCGCGGGCGGCCTGCTGATCTCGGCCGTCCCGTTCAGCCTGCTCGGGTCCCTGGTCGGCGGCGGCGGCGGTGACGACGGCGGCGGCGCGTCCTCGGACGACGGGGGGATGCCGTCCTGGGAGGCGCTGCTCATCATGGTCGGGTTCGCCGGGATGGCCGTCGGCGTCGCGATCGCGCTGCCCATTTACCTGCGCGAACGCTGGCCGCGCGCGCTCACCGGACGGGTCGGGGCGCTGCGGGCCGCGAACGCGCCCTGGGCCGTGATGGCGGCGGTCGCCGCGATCGCCGTCGCCGACCTGTACTGGGCGGCCGGCGGCGGCGCGGCGACGAACCCGCACTACAAGGACGGCCTGGACGCCACCGCCCGCTCGCTCCTCATCGGGGACGCGTTCTGGGCCGCGGCCGGGGCGGCGAGCGCGTGGGTCCTCGCGGGCCGCGCGCGGAACCTGCCGCTCCGGCTCCCGGTGGCGGCGGCGTTCGTCGCGTCCGGGTCACTGGTGGGCTGGGGCCTGTGGCGGCTGCCGTTCGCCGTGCTGCGTCCGGGCGACTTCGAGCCCTATGAGCGGCCCTGGGCCTCCATCGCCGTGAACGCGGTCAGCGTGGCCGCGGGGGTGGCCCTGGCCGTCCACCTGGCCAGGGCCGTCCGCGCGCGGACCGGCGGTCAGGAGCCCGCGGACGCGAAGTAGTGGCCCTCGTCCAGGTCCGCGATCAGGCCCGGGTGCGCGGGCTCCCAGCCGAGCAGCGCCCGGGTCCTGGCGCTGGAGGCGGGGGCGTCCATCGAGACCACGTGCCCCAGGAACCCGAAGTGCTCCCCGACGTCCGACGCGGGGACGGACACGACCGGAAGGGACAGGTGCCGTCCGATGACCTCGGCGATCTCGCGGGTCGGCACGCCCTCGTCGGCCATGCAGTGGAGCCGCGAACCCGCCGGGGCGCCCTCCAGCGCCAGCCGGTACAGGCGCGCCGCGTCCAGCCGGTGGACGGCGGGCCAGACGTTCGCGCCGTCCCCCGGGTAGCCCGAGACGCCCCGCTCCCGCGCGATGTCGATCAGGACCGGGACGAACGCCTTGTCGCCGGGGCCGTGCACGGTCGGCGGCAGCCGGACGACCGACGCCCGCACGCCGTCCTCGGCCAGCGCGACCGTCGCCTCCTCGTTCAGGAACCGGATGTATCCGAACGAACCGGGCGCCTGGCGGGTGTCCTCCGTCGAGACCTCACCCGGCTTCCCCGAACGCGCGACCGCGACCGTCGTGACGAGCGGACGACCCGACCCGGCGAGCGCCGCGCCCATCGTCTCGATCGCGCGCCGGTCCATCGCGATGCTCTCCTCGAACCGGAAGAAGTCGTGGAAGGCCAGGTGGATGACGCCGTCCGCCGTCTCCGCCCCCGCCCGCAGGACGTCCAGGTCCTCGATCGACCCGCGCAGGACGTCCGCCCCGGCGGCGCGCACCGTCTTCTCGGCCTGGTCCGAACGCGCCAGCCCGACGACCTGGTGCCCGGCGCCCTGCAACTCGCGGATGACCGCGCCGCCGATGTATCCGGACGCGCCGGTGACGAGAACACGCATGACTGAAACTCCTGAGAACACGAAGGAACCGGCCGAAACCCGGCCGGACGGCTCCCACCGTCGCCCCGCCGCCCGGCCCGCGTCCAATGACGCTTGCGCAACGCGTCTTGCGGAACGCGCATCACCACAGGTCGGACACCGGAACTGCCCCTACGCTGGACGCATGGCCGACTCGCCGCCTCCGGCGGACCTCGATCTCCGGCTCGTGCGCTGCTTCACCGTCCTCGCCGAACACCGCCACTTCGGCCGCGCCGCCGCCGCGCTGCACCTGACCCAGCCGTCCCTGAGCAGGCAGATCCGCCGGCTCGAACGGGACCTCGGCGCGCGCCTGGTCGACCGCACCCCGCAGGGCAGCGACCTCACCGAGGCGGGCCGGACGTTCCTGCCGCTCGCCCGGTCGCTCCTGCGGACGTCGGCACAGGCCGTCGCGCGGACGCGGGCCGCCGCCCGGCCGGACCGGATCGTCATCGGCTACACCTCCGGCGTGGTCGTCACCCCGGCCGTCCGGGAACTGCGCCGCCTGCACCCGGACGCCGACGTCCGGACCGTCCACGTGTACGCGCCCGAGGCGCGCGAGGCGCTCCTCGACCACCGGGTGGACGCCCTGGTCAGCCGCCTGCCGTTCCCGACCGGACGGCTGCGCGTGACCGTCCTGTACGACGAGCCGCGCGTCGTGGTCGTCCCGCTGGAGCACCGCCTCGCGGGCAGGGAGGCGGTCACCCTCGACGACATCGCGGACGAGCCGCTGCCCCGCCTGCGCGGCGCCGACGCCGAATGGGACGCCTACTGGCGCCTCGACCCCCGCCCCGACGGGCGCCGCGCCCCCGACGGCCCCTACATCGACCGCCTGGAGGAGAAGTTCGAGCTGGTCGCCTCGGGCGAGGCCATCGCCGTGGCCGCCGGACGACACGGAAACGGCCTCCGCCCAGACCTCACCACCGTCCCCCTGGAAGGCGTGGACCCGAGCCACGTCGTTCTCGCCACCCGAGCCGACGACCGCGCCCGCCTCGTCGCCACCTTCCGCAAGTGCGCCCAATCCCACATAAGACCCCCGCACCCACCCGCTTAGAATTCACACCCCTTGCAGGCGCAACTGGTGATCGGGGGATAGGGGTCGCTCTTACCCGGAGCCGGTGGCCCGAGCGGAGCGGCGACCCACCACTCGCGCCCCCGATGCGCGACGTTGAAACCGAGCCGCCGACGCGGATGCTCGACCTTCCCAAAGGTGAAGCAGGCGATGGTATTGAGAGGGACCGTCCCCGGATGGCCACTGACATTGATCGGGCCCATGAAGTCCGCTCTGGCCTGCGTGGTCAGCCAGGACGCCAGTGCCTTGATGTCGGCGGTCTGATAGCGCGGCTTCGCCTCCAGCCTTTTCAAGGTCGCCTTCGTATCTCCTCGCCGCACGGCCCCGATGAAACCGACGATGAACGCCCGCGTACGTCTCGGAATGTTCTCGTCCTCCCCGATGACCTTCCGGAAGGTCACATCATGCGCGGTCGTCGGGCTAAGGATGTTCACGGTGCCGCAGCCCGCGGCGAGACAACCGGCGAGCCCGAGCGCCACGAGCCTCATTCCACGCGTCGGCTCCATCGGCCTGGATTCTCGCTCTTCCACGCACTCACTGACCTTTCACATGGGGGTGTCCAGCCGAACCGGCACCGGCTCCGGCCGCCCGACATTCTTCAGGAGCCGCCGCACACACACCAGGTAGCCCCATCAACGTCCCGCCGAGGCCGCGAATAGCATGGCCGCCGAACCCGGGGTCCGGCTGATCGCGGGACGCTCGACGGAGAGATGGGACAGGAACCAGCAGTGACCACCGCACTGATCATCGGCGACATTCAGCAGGGCATCACCGGTAGCTACCCGTTCGCCGAGCAGGTGGTGGCGCCGCTCACCGACCTCCTGCCGCGCGCCCGCGAGGCCGGCGTCCTCGTCGTGTTCGTGCACTTCGGCTTCCGCCCGAACGGGACGGACCTGCCGCCGGACAACGACCTGTTCAAGTCGTTCTTCGACGCCGGAGACGCCTTCCACGAGGGATCGCCCGGAACCGAGATCGCGCTGCCCGTCGCCGACGAGGACGTCGTCGTGCTCAAGCGCCGCGCCGGCGCGTTCGCCGGGACGGACCTCGACCTGGTCCTCCGCTCACGCGGCGTCGACACCGTCGTGGTCGCCGGCGTCGCGACCAGCGCGATGGTGGCAGCGACCTGCTACGACGCGGCCGACCGCGGCTACCATGTCAGCGTCCTGCGCGACGGCTGCGGCGACGGCGACCCGGCGATCCACGACTTCTTCATGGACGCCGTGTTCCCCGCCCGCGGATTCGAGGTCACGACCTGCGCCAAGTGGCCCGCCGAACACTGAGCCCGGAGGCCGCGTCCGACGTCCCCGCTAAGGTCGGCCAGAACGTTTCCGGCCGGACGATTCGGGGTTTCATGGGTTTCGCGAGTTACGAAGAGGCGAGCGCCCAGGTGCGCGATCTGTGCGTCGAGCATCTGGGCGAACACCTCGGGGCGCAGGTCGCGGCCCTGGCCAAGCCCGCGTTCGGCCTGCGTCCGGTGAAACCCGGCACCGAACCCGCCGGACTGAGCCGCTGGGGCGGCCCCGCCCTCCTGAACCCCGGGACGCCGTGGCCCGAGTGCGAGGGCGTCCCGCTGAGCCTCCTCGCCGTCCTGGACGTCGACGCGCTCGGCCCCTGGCTGGCCGCCGAGCGTCCACCGACAGGCGACCAACTGCTCAACATCTTCTACTGCGAACCGGACCCCGGCCGGGGGTACGTCTACGGACAACCCGACCTGCCCCGGTCCGACGACCCGCGCATGTGCCGGATCATCCCGGCGGACCCCGCCAAGGCGACCGAGACGGACGCCCCGGCCCCCGCTTTGATCCACCCACCCCAGCCGTTTTACGCGGTGCCGGTCATCACGCTTCCCTCGGCCTTCAGCGTCGACTACGACCCGACACTCGACACCCTGGACTACAACGGCGAGACCGACGGCTCCCCGTACTACGAGTCCATGCCCGGCTGGCTGGTCGCAGACCGCCTAGGCGAAGCCTGGGCCGAGTTCTGCCACAAGGAGCAAGGACTCTACAAATACGACGACATGTCGTTCTCCCCAGACCAGGCCTTCGGCTGGCCCCACCTGGAGGGCCATTTCCCCCTGGAGGAGTTGTCAGAGGACGAGCCGTACCGCCACGTCATCACCATCGGGCACGGCATGGGTGACGGCAGCTACCTCCACTTCGTCCTCCCCGCCCAAGCCCTCCGCACCGGCGACTACACCCAGACGCGCGCCTTCCCGGAAAGCTTCTAACGCCCCTCTGCGGTCGGGACGCCGTCCGGCTCACGCTCCAGAGCAGCGAGGTTCTCCTCCGCATACGTGGTGATGACCGCGATGGTGGACGGCAGCAGACCGTGCCGTCGCATCGCTTCCGCATAGGCGGCCGTCACGATCTGGACGGCCAGCCGTATGAACACCCTCTCCATCCGCTGCTCCGACGCGCCGTCCATATCAGCGACAGCCTTCGACACGGAGTATGCGAGCGATTTCGGTGGCCGCCTCGTGCGCGCGCACGACAGGCACGATGGGACAAGCACTGGGCGCCCACGTGAAAACCCACCCGTGCGTCCGATCGAAGTCGCATCCGATGTCCGCGCAGTGCGCGACATGGAAGGAGTTGAACACGAAGAGAATCGGACTCCCCGCCCGCAGAACGACCGCCGACCGCAACCGAGGCTGCGTTTCCTTGATCACCTGATGCAGCACCTCCAGAAACGCCCGCCGCTGATTAGACGGCAACACCCGATCCGTCCCTTCCGTCGTGTGCCGACCTTCGTCAAAGCCCATCTCGCCACCTTCCTTCACGGAGCGGAGTTTCTCGATTACGCCTCCAAGCGTGCACCTCAGTGCCTAGCCTTGGAGCGTTCAACTCGTCACCTTGAAGATTGGTGATCAGTCATGACGGCAGCTCAGCACCTTGATCCAGATGCCTCCGTCTGGGACTGGATAGCTGTTGACCTGCGCATGTTCCGCGAGATCTACAACATGCGGCAGACCGAGGTGGCCCGGATTCTGGGCGTCGTGAACACCACGGTTTCGAACCTTGAAGCGGGCCGGACGAAACTGCGCGCCGAGCACGCCGAAATCCTCGACACCCGCTGGCGGACGCGCGGCCACTTCCAGCGCCTCGTCCGCCTCGCCAACTCCATGCACGATCCGAACTGGTTCGCCAAGTACACCCGATACGAGATCAATGCGCGCCATATCCGCACCTATCAGGCGTTGGTTGTTCCCGGCCTTCTTCAGACGCCGGAATATGCGTACGCGCTGCTGGCCGGTGCCGGGATCGTCGAAGATCCGGAGGCTTCGATGAGGTCGCGGATGGCGCGTCAGGAGATTCTCGACGGCCCGGACGCGCCGCAGTTCTGGGTTCTGATCAAGCAGAGCGCGTTGGAGGATCCGATCGGCGGTGCCGAGGTCATGCGCTCCCAGCTCGCCCATCTGCTCGAGGTCAGCGAGCGCCGGAACGTGGTGCTGCGGGTCGTGCCGAGGTCGACCGGCGCTCACGTCGGCGTGGACGGGTCATTCTCGATCCTCACCGGCCCGAGGAGCGAGTGCGCCTACATGGAAGCGGTCGGCGGCGGAAGACTGGTCCTCGACCCCGAAAAGATCGAGAATTTCCGTATGAGGTTCGACAAGATCGGGGCGGACGCGTTGTCCCGCGACGCCACCCGACGCCTCATCCGCGAGCTGATGGAGGCCATGCGATGAACACCCCCACGTGGCGTAAGTCCTCCCGGAGCGATTCCTCCGGCAACGAGTGCGTCGAGCTGGCGCGGCTCACCGAATCTGTTGGCCTCAGGGACAGCAAGACCCCGCAGTCCGAGCATCTCTGTCTCGCTCACCAGGACTTCCGAAACCTCGTGCAGCAGTTGAAGGCCCGATCGTGAGCGGCTGGCGTAAGTCCACCTACAGCCAGGGTATGGAGAACAGCTCGTGCGTGGAGGTCGCCGACCTCGTGGAACGTGTTGGCGTCCGAGACTCGAAGGCCCCCGACGCTGGACATCTGCGGCTCACCGACCGGGACTTCGGTCTGCTCGTCCGCCGGGTGAAGGACCTTCAGTGAACACCCCGAGGTGGCGTAAGGCATCCCGGAGCGATTCCTCCGGCAACGCGTGTGTGGAGGTCGCGGCTCTCTCGGGCTTCCTCGGGGTTCGCGACTCGAAGGCTCCGGACGTTGGGCAGCTGCGGCTTGGCGGGCGGGAGTTTCGCGCGCTGCTCAAGCGGGTGAAAGGTCTGGCTTGACCGATTGACCGGAGCTCTGGCCTCGCTGGGTTGTGGTGGCGGGGTCAGGGCTTTGGTGTGTTGGTTGGGTCAGAAGTCCGATACCCGGGTTGCGATGCTCATGCCTCCGGAGAGGTCCAGCACCGTTCCGGTCGTGGTCAGGCCGTAGTGGCGGGAGGCGAGCATCAGGTATGCGCCGCAGTAGTCCTGCGGGCGCGGGCTTCGGGCCAGGGGGCTGCGCTTGCGCATGACCTCGTCCATCTGGGCGGGGTCCCAGGTGGCGTCCTGGAGGCCGAGTGCGCGGGGGCCCCGGATGTCGGTCGGCATTCCGCCGAGCGCGACGCCGTTCACCCGGACGTCCGGTGCGTACTCCCAGGCCAGCTGGAGGACCAGGCCCGCGCCGGCGTGCTTCGAGGCGACGTACAGCGGACCGGCGGCCCCCGGGAACAGCGACGAGCCGGAGAGGGAGACGAGGAACGAACCGCGCGTGGCGCGCAGCGCGCCCATCGCGGCCTTCGCCCCGAGCAGGGGGGCCTTGACGTTGACGGCGAAGATCTCGTCGAAGGCGTCCGGGATGGCGTCCTCGGAGAGGTCGTCCAGCATGGTCCGGCAATCCCAGATGCCGGCGTTGGCGATGAAGCAGTCGAGCCGTCCCCAGCCGTCGACGGCGGCGGCGACCGCTTCGCGGTTGTCGGACGACGACCTGACGTCGCCCTCGACGACACGGACGGCATCGGAGCCGAAGCTCTCGCGTAGCGCCTTGACCTTCTCCGGGCGCCGTTCGAGCACGACCACGCCCTCAGCGCCCTCGGCGAGGAAGGCGTCGACCAGGGCCCGGCCCAGGCCCGATCCTCCGCCGGTGATGAGCACGACTTGCCCGTCCGCCCAGCCCGATTCCGTGTTCACAACAGCACCCCCAGGTTCTCGGACAGGACGGCCGAACGGTTCAGCGCGTCCCGAAGAGCAGCCCTTGTGGGTCTCCACTCGCTGTTCTCCGTGGGTGGCCAAGAAATGGCTCTCGTGGACGTGGCATCGTCGCCCATTAGGCCATGCTACTGGTCGTAGCCATTCCCCTGCGGTACGTCATCGGCTGCTGGAAGTTCGACGGTCAGCGGCTCCGAGACGTCATTCGGGCGAAGGTGCGGCGCTCCCGCGTGAGCCGTAGGCCGGGCCGAAGACGACCAGGAGCGCCAGGTCCTCGGTCACGTCGGTGAACCGGTGCTCCTCGCCCGCCGGGACGAAGACGACCGAGCCGGGTCCCACCTCGGCCGTCGCGCCGGGCGTCACGATCGTCGCCCGCCCCGCCGTGACCACGTAGATCTCGTCCTCGGTGTGCGGGCTCTGGTCGTCGGTACCGCCGGCGGGGATGCAGTACGTCCCCACCGACAGGTCGGGCGTCCTCAGCTGCTCGGCCCAGTCGTTGGCCGCGCCGTCCGCGGCCGGCCGCCAGGCCCCCGCGCCCTCAACGATCCGCATCCCCGAACCCTAACCCGTCCCAACCGTTTTGCCCTGCCTGTTGCGTCGCGCCCGGATATCGGAGGATTCGGCCGTAGGGTGGGGCGGGTGAGCGACGAGAACCCCCGATCCCTGCGCGTGATGGTCGTGGACGACCACCCGATGTGGCGTGACTCCGTGGCCCGCGACCTGGCGGAGGCCGGGCACGAGGTGGTCGCCACGGCCGGGGACGGCCGGACCGCGCTGCGCGTCGCGGCCGCCGCCCGCCCGGAGGTCGCCGTGGTCGACCTCCAGCTGCCCGACATCAGCGGCGTCGAGGTGACGCGCGGGCTGGTCGCCGCCGATCCGCCCGTCCGGGTGCTGGTGCTGTCGGCGAGCGGTGAGCAGCAGGACGTCCTGGAGGCGGTGAAGGCGGGCGCGACCGGCTACCTGCTGAAGTCCGCCGCCCGCGAGGAGTTCCTCTCCGCCGTCCAGACGGCGGGGAACGGCGACGCGGTGTTCACCCCCGGCCTGGCGGGCCTGGTCCTCGGCGAGTACCGGCGCCTCGCCGCGACCCCGGCCCGTCCGGACGAGGACGACAGCACCCCGCGCCTCACCGAGCGCGAGACCGAGGTGCTGCGCCTGGTCGCCAAGGGCCTCACCTACAAGCAGATCGCCGCGCGGCTCGTCCTGTCCCACCGGACGGTCCAGAACCACGTGCAGAACACGCTCGGGAAGCTCCAACTGCACAACCGGGTCGAACTCGTCCGCTACGCGATCGAGAAGGGTCTCGACCGGGAGTCCTGAGCCCTCCCGGCATCCCTCCGGGCATCCCGCCCGACGAGCCTCCCCGGCACCGCGCCTGGTCACCGCCTTGTGCCCTCCTGTCCGAAGTGCCCGGTCAGTGGGCCCCGCGACGACCGGACACGCTATGGTCTAGACCAATCGAAAGCCCCGGCCGCGGCCCGTCCGCGCACTAGGCTGAGGCGTCGAGACCAGCGGAGAGTCCTGTCGGAAGGTGAGGGAATGCGCGTCGGAGTGCTGACCGGGGGCGGCGACTGCCCTGGCCTGAACGCCGTGATCCGCGCCGTGGTGCGCAAGGGCGTCAAGGAGTTCGGCTACGAGTTCGTCGGCTTCCGGGCCGGCTGGCGCGGCCCGCTCGAAGGCGACACCATGGCCCTCGACGTCGAGGCGGTCCGCGGCATCCTGCCCCGCGGAGGCACGATCCTCGGCTCCTCCCGGACCAACCCGATCAAGGTCGAGGGCGGGATCGAGCGGATCAAGGACAACCTCGCCGGGCTCGGCGTGGACGCGCTGATCGCGATCGGCGGCGAGGACACCCTCGGCGTCGCGAGCGCGCTGTACACCCACGGCGTCAACGTCGTCGGCGTCCCGAAGACGATCGACAACGACCTGAACGCCACCGACTACACCTTCGGCTTCGACACCGCGGTGAACATCGCGATGGAGGCCATCGACCGGCTGCACACCACCGCCGAGAGCCACCACCGCGCGCTGATCTGCGAGGTCATGGGACGGCACGCGGGCTGGATCGCGCTGCACGCGGGCATGGCCGCGGGCGCGAACGTGATCCTCATCCCGGAGAAGCCGTTCGACATCGACGAGGTCGTCGCCTGGGTCGAGTCCCGGTTCAAGACCCGGTACGCGCCGATCATCGTCGTCTCCGAGGGCGCCCACCCCAAGGAGGGCCAGATGGAGCTCCAGACGGGGGAGAAGGACGCCTTCGGGCACGTCCGGCTCGGCGGCATCGGCCAGTCCCTCGCGGACGAGATCGAGCGGCGCACCGGCAAGGAGGCCCGCGCCACCGTGCTCGGCCACATCCAGCGCGGCGGCACCCCGACGGCGTTCGACCGCGTCCTGGCGACCCGGTTCGGCCTCCAGGCCATCGACGCCGTCCGGGACGGCGACTTCGGCAAGATGGTCGCCCTCCAGGGCACCGACATCGTCCGGGTCGGCCTGGACGAGGCGACCGCGGAGCTGAAGACCGTCCCGCTGGAGCGGTACGCCGAGGCCGAGGTCTTCTTCGGCTGATCCGCCCGCCGGAGATCGCCCGCCGGAGATCGTCCGGCGGCCGGTCGAGATCGTCCCGGACGCCCCGGAGGCCTCGCGCCCCGGGGCGTCCGCGCGTCCGCGGGATGCCCGGGAAGAGAATGAACGGTCGCGGCGTTGGCGTTCGTGGGCCACACTAGAAGTTCCGCCCTTTCCCGAACGTCGTCCCAGGAGGAAGCCGCATGTCCACGCTCGAGGCGCCGACCGTCGCCGTCCGGGAGCAGTCGCCGGTCGACGGTGAACCGTGCGCGCTGCTGAAGCTGGGCGAGGTCGTCCTCAAGGGCAAGAACCGGGAGCTGTTCGAGAAGCGGCTCGCCGAGAACGTCCGCCAGGCCGTCCGCCCGATCGCGAAGGTGGACGTGATCCGCCGCCACGGCGTGTTCATCGTCCGCACCAAGGACGCCCACGTCGAGCTGGTGGACCGGCTGGTCCAGCGGATCTCCGACGTCATGGGCATCGTCTGGGTGCACCGCGCCTGGCGGGTCGGCAAGGACGTGGCGAGCGTCGAGCGCGCCGCGCTGGAGCTGATGGCCGGTCGCGAGGGCAGCTTCGCGGTGCGGTCCAAGCGCCGCGACAAGCGCTTCCCGCTGACCTCCACCGAGCTGGACCGCCAGGTCGGCGGCAAGATCAACGACGTCTACGGCAACCCGGTCAAGCTGAAGAACCCCGACATCACGGTCTCGATCGAGATCGACCGGGACGAGGCGTTCGTGTTCTCCGGCGGCGTCCCCGGCGCGGGCGGCCTGCCGGTCGGGATGTCCGGCCGCGCGCTGGTCCTGATGTCCGGCGGCATCGACTCGCCCGTCGCCGCCTACCGGATGATGCGGCGCGGCCTGCGGGTCGACTACCTGCACTTCTCCGGCATGCCGTTCACCGGCCCCGAGTCGATCTACAAGGCGTACGCGCTGGTCCGCGAGCTGGACAAGTACCAGGGCGGCTCCCGGCTGTTCGTCGTGCCGTTCGGCAAGGCCCAGCAGCAGATCAAGTCGTCCGGCGCGGACCGCCTCGCCGTGATCGCGCAGCGCCGCCTGATGCTGCGCACCGGCGAGATGCTCGCGCACAAGATGCGCGGCGCGGCCCTGATCACCGGTGACGCGCTGGGCCAGGTGTCCAGCCAGACCCTCGCCAACATCACCGCCCTGGACGACGCGGTCGAGCTGCCGATCCTGCGCCCGCTGGTCGGCATGGACAAGTCCGAGATCATGGACCAGGCCCGGAAGATCCGGACGCTGTCCATCTCGGAGCTGCCGGACGAGGACTGCTGCACCATGCTCGCCCCGCGCCGCGCGGAGACCCGCGCCAAGATCGACGACCTCCGCCAGATCGAGAAGCGCCTCGACGTCGAGGAGCTCGCCGAGCAGCTCGTCGAGAGCATCCAGGAGCACCGCCCGGTCTACGGCGACTCCTGACCTTCGCCCGAGACGACACGAAACGGCCCGTCCTTCACCTGAGGACGGGCCGTTTCGCGTCGTCTAGAGGGTGTCGAGGTCGGTCGGGCGGGGCGGCTCGGGCCCGTCGGGCCCCATGAGGGTGATCCGCTCGATCCGGACGATCCGGAACCGCCGTCCGGCGACCTCGATGCCGTTGCGGCGGGCGCCGTCCGCCAGCGCGTCGGCGGCGGCCGCGTAGGCCGCGCGCTCGTCCTCGGTGGGGTTCTCGACGGCGGGGACGATGTGCCGGAAGTACAGGGCGAGCGAGTCGCGGGCCGCGCGCGGGCTGTCGTGCAGCCGCCCGGTCGGGCGCCACGCCTCGTCCGACCGCTCGGCCACCGCGAACGCCGGGTTCAGCGGCAGCGGCGTGAGGAACGCCTCGGACGCGGGTTCGACCCCGGCGTGCGCCGCCGCGTCCAGCAGCTGGCAGAGCAGCTCGGACGCGGCCGTGTCGGGCGGCAGCCGCCCGTCGTCCAGCAGTTCGTAGGGGCGGGGGACGGCCGGACGCGACGACGGCCGCGGGTCGAGGTCGCTGGGCCGCGGCGGCTCCGGCCCGTCCGGCCCGGACCGGACGAGCTGCTCGATCCGGACGATCCGGAACGTCCGCCCGGCGGCCCGGACCTCGTCCCGCGCGCCGACCCGCAGCTCGCGGGCGGCGGCGAGCAGGTCCCGGGCGTCCGGGCCGCCGGAGAGCGCGGCACGGTCCCCGAGGTGGTCGGCGAGCAGCTCGCGCGCCCCCTCGGGGACCGGATCACACGGCGTCACCACCTGCCAGCCGCGCTCGACCCGTTCGGCGGCGGTGAACAGCGCGCCCACCACCCGCAGCTCGGGATAGGCGGTGATGGCACGGCAGGCGTCCGCCAGCATCACCGCGGCCACCGGATCGACGCGGTCGAGGTCCTCGGGGAACAACCGACCCCCGGCGTCCCCATCGCCCGTAGTCATGCCGGTCATCATCCTCGCGGACACCGGCCGTGGCGAGTGGTTCAGACCATTTCGTGCTTCGAGATGCCCCGAATAGTGGCCTCTGGGATACCGCGTCCGAAGTGTCGTCCCACGTCAGCGGCCCTTCGTCCCGCCTCCGCGCCCGAACGGGACGACCAGCACGATCAGGCTCGCCGCCAGGAAGGCGAGCCCGCACAGGGCGACCGGCCCGAGGTGCTCGCCGAGGACGGCGACCCCGAGCACCGACGCCACGGCGGGTTCGGCGAGCGTCAGCGTCGTCGCGGTCGTGGCCGGGACGGTCCGCAGCCCGCGGGCGAACACCAGGTAGGCCCCGCCCGTGGCGACCAGCCCCAGATAGAGCGCGACGGCGGGCCCGGTGCCCGTGACCAGCCGGCCGGGGGAGTCCAGCAGGAGCACGGGCAGTGACGCCAGCCCGGCCAGGCCGAACAGGCCCGCCACGACGCACCGGTCCCGCTCCCCGCGCATGATCAGGACGGACGACAGCGTCGCGTACGTCGCGTACCCCAGCCCGGAGAGCAGCGCGAGGCCGATGCCGACCGGCTCGACGCCCGCGCCGCGTCCGCCGAGGACCAGCGCGGCGCAGCCCACGACGGCCCCGGCGGTCGCCAGCAGCCAGCGGGCGTCCGGGCGGGTCCGCCGGGTGAGGACGCCGACCATGCCGGTGAACGCGGGCGAGCTGCCGATGGTGACGACGGTCGCGACGGCGACGCCCGTCCGCCCGGCGGCGACGAAGAACGCGGTCTGGTAGACGATCATCGCCGCCGCGCCCGCGCCCAGCATCGGCAGGGCGCGCGGCGCGCGGAGCAGGCGCCGCAGGTCGCCGCGCGCGGTGGCCAGGACGACCCCGGCGAGCATCAGCCCGCCGAGGACCATCCGCATCGCGGCGATCGACACGCTGGACGTCCCGTCCGGGGCGAAGGTGCGGACGGTTCCGGTGGTGCCCCAGAAGCAGGCGGCGAGCAGCACGTCGGCGGCCCCGCCCGCGCGGGGGCGGATCCGGACCTTCGACGTGGACGTGGACGAGGACGACGGCGTGGACGTGGACGACGGCGTGGACGAGCGCGTCGGAACAGGACGCAGGGACATGGAGTGAACGCTCCCGGTCTCGAAACGGAGGATGGCATCCGTGTCGGGACGCGGGAGAACGCGGGCCGGGCGCCGATCAGCGCCGAGCCCGGTCGTCGGATCTCGCGAAGAGGTGCCGCGCCCCGGTCAGGAGCGGGGCGGTCCGCAGTTGGGGGTCCAGTACTCCACGCCCGCAGGATAACGCGCCGATCGGGCGCGATCACTCCTCGGACGGGACGCCCCAGGCCGGGGGGACCGGGGCCGGACGGCGGGCGGTCAGGCGGGGACGGCGTCCTGCGCGACGGTCAGGGAGCGGCCGACCACGGGCGGCAGGTCGCGGACGACCCGGGCCAGCTCGCGCAGGTCGCCGTCCACGAGCGCCTGCGGCCCGTCGCAGAGGGCGGTCTCGGGGTGCGGGTGGACGTCGATGATCACGCCGTCCGCGCCGATCGCGATCGCCGCGCGGGTGAGCGGCAGGACCAGGTCGCGGCTGCCGCCGGAGTGGGACGGGTCGACGATCACCGGCAGGTGCCCGAGGCGCTGCGCGACCGGCACGGCCGAGATGTCCAGGGTGTTGCGGGTGGCCTTCTCGAACGTGCGGATGCCGCGCTCGCACAGCACGATGTCGAGGTTGCCGCGCTGCGCGACGTACTCGGCGGCCATCAGCCACTCCTCGATCGTCCCGTTCATGCCGCGCTTGAGCATGACGGGCTTGCCGGCCTCGCCGGCGGCCTGGAGCAGCGCGAAGTTCTGCGCGTTGCGGGTGCCGATCTGGAGCATGTCGGCGTAGGAGGCGACCAGGTCGACGTCGGCGGCGTCCACGACCTCGGTGACGACGGGCATGCCGGTCTCGGCGCGGACGTCGGCGAGGATGCGCAGCCCGGCCTCGCCGAGCCCCTGGAAGGCGTAGGGGGAGGTGCGGGGCTTGAACGCGCCGCCGCGCAGCAGCGTCGCGCCCGCCGCCTGCGCCATCCGCGCCGCGGCCAGGGTCTGCTCGGGGGTCTCGACCGCGCATGGCCCGGCGATCAGGGTCATGGTGCCGGGGCCGATCGGGACGCCGCCGACCCGGACGACCGACCGCTCCCGGTGGTTCTCCCGGCTGACCAGCTTGTACGGCGCCGAGATCCGGACGACGTCGCTCACCCCGCGCAGCGACCGCAGGTTGAGCGCGCCGAACTGCTGGATGTCCCCGACCAGTCCGATGATGGTGCGTTCGACGCCCCGGCTGACGAAGGCGTCGCCGCCCGCCGTCTCGACCAGTGAGACGACGGCATTGATATCCGCCTCGTTGGCTTCGGGGGCCATGACGATGACCATGCTCTTGCCTCTCGTACGTGTGCGGGAGCCGGAGGACCCCGCGTGGATCGATCCCGGAAAAACGACGAAGCCCCGGGCCTTGTGTCTAGGCCCGGGGCTTCGGTCGTTCGAGGTCTGTCAGCGCAACGTCTGGCAGACCAGCCGCCCGGGCTGGTCGAACCAAAAGAAATAGATGACGTTGCGCACGTGCCCACAGTAACCCATCAGCGCGGGTGCGCGAGGCGAGGCCCCCGAATATGGCTCAGCTCACGCCGGATGGCAGGATGGCCGCGTCATGTCGCCACCGCCACCCGAGTCAGCGTCCGACCGGACCCCCGAGCCGAGCCCCGGCGCGACCGCCGCCGGAGATCCCGGGCCCGACGCCCTGCCACAGGACGGGGAGAGGGCCGGGCGGACGGCGCTGCCCCCGGGGCAGTACGTCCCGCGCGGCTGGCCCGTCCTGCACTACGGGCCCGTCCCGAAGTTCCGTCCCAAAGAGTGGGATTTCCGTGTCTTCGGCGCGACCGCCACCGGCGGCCAGTACTGCTGGACGTGGGACGAGTTCGACGGGCTGCCCCGCGACTCCGTCGTCGCCGACTTCCACTGCGTCACCAAGTTCACCATCCCGGACAACCACTGGGAGGGGATCCCGGGGACGGCGATCATCGACCTGGCCCCGCCCGACCCCGAGGTCACGCACGTCATGGTGTGGGCCGAGTACGGCTACAGCGCCAACATCCGCATGAGCGACTTCCTCGCCGACGGGACGATGTTCGCCACGCACCGCGACGGCGAGCGCCTGCCCCTCGACCACGGCTTCCCGATCCGGCTGGTCGTCCCGCACCTGTACGCGTGGAAGAGCGTCAAGTGGGTGCGCGCCATCGAGTACATGGTCAAGGACCGCCGCGGCTTCTGGGAGGAGCGCGGCTACCACAACGTCGCCGACCCCTGGCGCGAGCAGCGCTACTCCTACCAGGAGGACGAGGGCGACGCCCCGCCCCTCTGAGCTGCGAGAACGGCGCGCCACCGGGGCTTCTGGACGCGCCGTCCGCGGGTTTTAGGTGGACTTGGCCGGACCTGGTCCGCGGTTGTGATCCGAACCGCCCACGCCCCGGACCCGGGACGGTTACGTTAGGTCGTCATGGACGCACCGTCCGTGCTCGACCTCGCCTGCACCGGCTTCACGACCGCCGTGGCGCTCGGGGCCGTCACCGTCTGCCGCCTCCGCCGCACCCGCCGGCGCGGCTTCGCCAACCCGGCGGACGAGGCGACGTTCTCCACCCTCCACACGATCTCGCGCGCGTCGCCCGCGCTGCGCGCGGGGCTGACCCCGGACTCGGCCCGCAAGGCCGCCCGGCACCTGCGCGCGCTGCTCGGCGCGGACGCGATCGCGCTGGTCGCCGCCCCCTCGGGGACGGTCGCGCCGTCCGGGGCGTCCGCCGCGTCCGGGCGTGTCGCGACGCTGCTCGGCGTCGGCGCGGACGACGACTCCGACGAAGGCGACCCGCTCGCCCACGCCGTCCTGCTGGCCTGGGACGGCCTCGGCGCCGACGACCACGCCGACGAGGCGACCCTGCACGCCCGCCCGGTGCTGTCCACCGGACGTCCGCGCGTGGTCGCCACGGACCCCCTGACCACCTGCGGCGACCCGTCCTGCCCGATCCGTGTCGCGGTCGTCGCGCCGCTCGCGATCGACCGGCACGTGGTGGGGGCGCTGGTCGCGTACGGCCCGCAGCCGTCCGCCACGCGCGTGCGCGCGGTGGGCGAGGTCGCGCGGTGGGTGGCGGGACAACTCGAACTCGCCGAACTCGACTCGTCCCGCGCGCGCTTGGCCGAAGCGGAGATGCGGGCCCTGCGCGCGCAGATCTCCCCGCACTTCGTCTACAACTCGCTGACCACGATCGCCTCGTTCGTCCGGACGGACCCCGTACGCGCGCGCGAGCTGCTGCTCGACTTCGCCGACTTCGCGCGCTACTCGTTCCGCAACCCGCGCGACTTCACGACGCTCGCGGACGAGCTCCGCTCCATCGACCGCTACCTGCTGCTCGAACGCGCCCGGTTCGGCGACCGGCTCCAGTTCAGCGTCGAGGTCGCGCCGGAGGTGCTGTCGGTGTCGGTGCCGTTCCTGTCGCTCCAGCCGCTCGTCGAGAACGCCATCAGGCACGGCATGCAGGGCCGTACCGCCGACGAGTTCCGGATCCGGATCGTCGCGCGCGACAACGGCGTCGAGGCGGCGATCAGCGTCGAGGACGACGGCGTCGGCATCGATCCCGAACGCCTCGGCGAGATCCTCTCGCCCAGCCCCGGCGCACGCGACCGCGCCACCCGCACCAATGGCGGCGGGGGCGGGGGCGGCGCGTCAGGACGGGGCGGCGGCGCGGGCATCGGCCTCGCCAACGTGGACGAACGCATGCGCCAGGTCTACGGCGACGAGTACGGGCTGACCGTGGAGACCGCTCTCGGCGCGGGCACGAAGGTGAACCTGCGGGTTCCGAAGTACCGTCCGGCCGCGTTCCCCGCGTGACCCATCCGAAGTCACCTGGTGAAACCGATTGCGGACGGACGGTGAACACGGGCAAGGTCGTCTCATGCTGCGCGTCCTGGCCGTCGACGACGAGGTGCCCGCCCTGGAGGAGCTCTCCTACCTGCTGCGGGAGGACCCGAGAGTGGAATGGGTCGGGGGCGCGGGCGACGCCGCGTCCGCCCTGCGCGACCTGTCCCGGATGCTGACCGCGGGAGAACGGCTCGACGCCGTCTTCCTCGACATCCGCATGCCCGGACTGGACGGGCTGGACTTCACCCGCCTGCTCGCCGGGTTCGCCGCGCCGCCCGCCGTGGTGTTCGTGACCGCGCACGACGACTGCGCCGTCGCCGCCTACGAGCTCGGCGCCCTCGACTACCTGCTCAAACCCGTGCGCCGCGAACGGCTCGCCGAGGCCGTCCGGCGCGTGGTCGAGTCCGTGGACCACGCTGCCCGCGCCGCCCGCGCGGACGACCCCGGCGGCGGGCCCGCCGCGACCGGCGCGCCCCCGGCCGCGGACGACGACGAGATGATCCCGGTCGAGCTCGGCGGGCGCACCCGCCTGGTGTCCCGCCGCTCGGTCACGCACGTCGAGGCCCAGGGCGACTACGTGCGGCTGCACACCGCCGAGGGCAGCTACCTCGTCCGGATGCCGCTCGCCTCCCTCGCCCGCCGCTGGGAGGACTCCGGCTTCATCCGCATCCACCGCAGCACGCTCGTCGCGTCCCAGCACATCACCGAACTGCGCTTCGACGCCGGACGCGTCGCCGTCCAGATCGGCGACGAGCTGCTGCCCGTGAGCCGCCGCCACACCCGCGCCGTCCGCGACCTGCTCGTCCGCAGCTTCCGCAACGGCGACCACCCGGACCCCGCCTTCCACCGCACCGACCCCACCCGCACCGACGCCCTGCGAACCGACAGCCTGCGCCCCGACAGCCTTCGCACTGACAGCCTGCGCCCCGACACCGCACGACCCGAGCGCTTGGACGCGGCGCGCCCCGACGCGGCACGGCGGGACGCCGATGACTGAGCCGCGGCCGTCCGTTCCCGAGCCGCGGCCCGGCGAGACCCCGGCGCTCGACCCGCACGGCGGGACGCCGCCGCGCCGCGTCGTGGTCGCCAACCCGCGCACCCGCGTCGCCCGCTCCGTCCCGCCGCCGGACGCCGGCGAGCCCTACGCCGGCGAGCCCTACGCCGGCCCGTACACCGGAACCGGCTGGAACTACGCCACCGACCTGGACGAGCAGACCGAACTCGGCGCGGTGTTCGCGCGGACGCTCATCCGCGCCCAGCTCCGCACCGCGCTCGGCACCGGCGGGCTGGTCCTCGGCGTCGTCGCGCTGCTGCCGCTGCTCGCGTTCGTCCCCGGCGGGGCGCACGCCGGGCCCATCGGCCTGCCCCTCCCGTGGCTGGTGCTCGCCGCCGGGATCCAGCCGCTGTGGGTCTACGCCGCGCGCCGCCAGGCCCGCCTCGCCGAGACCGCCGAACACGACTTCGCCCGCCTGGTCGGCCGCCCGTGACCGGGGTGGCGGTCGCCGCCGCGCTGTCGGTGCTGGCGCTCGCCGCCGCGACCGTCGGGCTCGGGTCGTTCGGACGCCGGGCCGCCGTCACCGCCACCGACCTGATGGTCGCCTCGCGCGGCGTGACCTCGCTGTGGAACGCGTCGGCGATCAGCAGCGAGTACATCTCGGCGGCGGCGTTCCTCGGCACCGCCGGGCTCGTCCTCGCCTACGGGACCGACACGCTCTGGCTGCCCGTGGCCGCGACCGGCGGGTTCGTGCTGCTCGTCGCGTTCGTCACCGCGCCGCTGCGCCGCTCGGGCGCCTACACGATCTCCGACTTCGCCGAATGGCGGCTCGGCTCCGTCACGGTGCGGCGCATCTCGTCCGGCTGCGTCTGCTTCATCGGCTGGTTCTACCTGCTGCCGCAGTTCCAGGGCGCGGGCGTGACGCTGCGCGTGCTGACCGGCGCGCCGGTCTGGGCGGGCTGGGCCCTGGTCGTCGCGGTCGTGCTCACGCTGACCCTGTCCGGCGGGATGCGCAGCATCACCGACGTCCAGGCCGTCCAGTTCTGGGTGAAGCTGGTCGCCATCGCCGTCCCCGCGGCGGCGCTGCTCGTGCTGTGGCGCCTGGACGGCGCGGACACGCCGAGCGGCCCCCCGGTGTTCGGCGGCGCCACGACGATCCGCGTGCAGACCGAGTCGGCCGTCCGGGTCACCGCGCCGACCGCCGTCACCGTCCGGGGCACCCTGGACGGCGAGCGCCACGACGGCGAGCGGGTGGTGCTGTCCGCCCGGGACCACCGCGTCGGCGCCGGGGCCGAGCTGGTGTTCCCGCGCGGCGCGGCCGTCCCGCACGCCGCCCGGCTGCCCGCCCACAGCGGCGGGGCGTGGGCGATGCCGTCCGAGCGCGGCCGCGACCACGCCCTCTACACCACCTACTCGGCGCTGCTCGCGGTGCTGCTCGGCACGATGGGCCTGCCGCACATCCTGATGCGCTTCTACACCAACACGTGCGGGCGCGCCGCGCGCCGGACGGCCGCGATGGTGCCCGGCCTGCTGTCGCTGTTCTACGTGTTCCCGGCCCTGTACGGGACGCTCGGCCGCCTCTACACGCCCGAGCTGCTCATGACCGGCGACACCGACGCCACGATCCTCACCCTGCCCCGCAGGCTCGCGCCCGGCCTCCCCGGATCGCTGCTGGTCGGGCTGGTCGCGGCGGGCGCGTTCGCCGCGTTCATCTCCACCACCTGCGGCGTCGTCGTCGCGCTCGCGGGCACCGTCTCGCAGTGCGTCCTGCGCGGCGGGACGGGCAGCTTCCGCGTGGGCGCGGTGTTCGCCCTCGCCGTCCCGCTGTGCGTGGCGTGGACGGCCGGGACGCAGAACGCGGCGGGCCTGGTCACGCTCGCGCTCACGGTGTCCGCCTGCTCGCTGTGCCCGCTGCTCCTGCTCGGCCTGTGGTGGCGCGGCCTGACCCCGCTCGGCGCGGGCGCCGGCCTCGTCTTCGGCGGCGGGCTCGCCGTCGCGACCGGCGGCGCGGGCCTGTTCCTCGGCCCCCGGCCCGGCTGGACGGCCGCGCTCCTCGCCCAGCCCGCCCTCGTCCTCGCCCCGGCGACGCTCGCGGTGATGGTCGGCGTCTCGCTGGCGTTCCCGCGTTCCGTCCCGGCCCGCGCCGACCGCGCGCTCGCCCGCATGCACCTCCCCGAGGAGGCCGTCCTCCACTGAGGACGCGAGCACTGGGGGCGCGGGCACTGGGGGCGCGGGCACGGAGGGCGCGGGCACGGAGGGCGCGAGCGCCTACCGTTCGTCGTGCGGATTCGACCGTTTGTCGTACGACTACGCTACGTATAACTCCGACTACGCACCGTTTACCGAATCCCGGGTTTCGCTGCACCCTCCTGGTGACAGGACACCTCTAGTGTTCTCAGTGTCACCGGGGGCGGCAGCGCTCCCAGAGGACCAACAGGCAACCTTGGAGATCCGGCGGCCGCCAGTCGACCGCCGGATCGTGCCAGAGGATCCCGTACCGGGGGGGTGGGATCCACTGGCCTACCGCTCGGGCGCCGCTGGACAGTCGGGGGGTTGTTCAGCGGCGCCCGAGCTTGTGCTTGACACACCGTGCGCCCGGGGCCGACGGCCCCGGGCGCACGGCTTCGTTCTCAGGAGTCGCGGAGGCGCTTGAGGGTGGCGACGTCCTCGCCGTGAGGGCCGGCGTCGCGGCCCGGCGTCTCGATGACGAAGGGGACCCCGGCCACCTCCGGGTGGCGGAAGAGCTCGGCGAAGGCCGCCTCGCCGATGTGGCCCTTGCCGATGTTCTCGTGCCGGTCCTTCTTGGAGCCGCAGACGTCCTTGGAATCGTTGGCGTGGACGAGCTTGAGGCGGCCCTCGCCGACGGTGTCGACCAGGGCGTCCAGGGTGGCCTTGACGCCGCCCGGCGCGGCCAGGTCGTGGCCCGCGGCGAACGCGTGGCAGGTGTCGAGGCAGACGCCGAGCCTGGGGTGGCGCTCCAGGGCGTCGAAGTAGGGGCCGAGGTCCTGGACCATGGCGCAGAGCATCGCGCCCTGCCCGGCCATCGGCTCCAGGAGCAGGTGCGGGCCGTCCTCGGGGATCTCCTCGAGCAGCGGCAGGACGTGCTCGTGGATCTGCGCCATCGCCTCGTCGTAGGTCTGGCTGACGGCCGAGCCGGTGTGCACGACGACGCCGAGGGCGCCGATCGCGTGGCCGCGGCGCAGCGAGTGCCGGACGGTCGCGAGGGACTTCTCCAGGGTCTCGGCGCTCGGGGACCCGAAGTTCACCAGGTACGGCGAGTGCACGTAGACGGGGATGTCGTCCCGCTCGCGGAGGAGGGCGTCCTCCGCGGGGTTGCCCTCGGGCAGCGCCCATCCGCGCGGGTTGGAGGTGAACACCTGGATCACCTCGGCGCCCATCTTCGCCGCGTACTTCAGCCCCCCGGTGGCGAGCCCCCCGGCCACCGGCACGTGTCCCCCGACGGGGCTCTTCTCAGCGCTCATAGGCGTCCAGCCTAGCCGGGTTCGAGAGCCCTTCCGAGGGAGCGACCGAGGGGCCCCGAGCCTTCTCGGGGGAGTGCTCAGGGGCCCTTGACGAGGGTGACGGTGGAGTCGCGCCGGGCCTTGGAGCCGCCCGTGGGCCACTGCACGCGGACGGTGTCGCCGCCGAAGCCCTGGACCTTGACCTTGAAGCCCGCGTCCTCGAGGGCGCTGCTGGCGTCGTCGACCGACCGTCCCGTCACGTCCGGGACGGGCAGCTGGTCGCCCTGGTCGCCCTGGCCGCTCGGGTTGTCGCAGCCGAAGTGCCAGCCGCCGAGGTTGACCAGGCAGTCCTGCTGGTTGACGACGAGGGTGACCTTGTCGCCGCGGGACAGGCCGGTGCCCGGGTCGGGCTGCTGCTCCAGGACGACGTTGGCGGGCTTGTCCTTGTCCTTGCGCTTCTTCGTGTCGACCTTCAGGCCCATGGAGCGCAGGGTGTTGGTGGCCTCGTCGGCGTTCTGGCCGACCAGGTTCGGCATCGACATGCCGGTGCTGACGACGATGCCGACCGGCCCGGCGTCCGGGGAGACCTTGGTGCCGGCGACCGGGTCGGTGCGGAGCACCTTGTCCCTCGCGACGGTCTGGGAGGTCTGCTGCTTGACGTCGCCGACGGTGAAGCCCGCGTCCTTCAGCTTGCTCCTGGCGTCGTCGAGGGAGGATCCATTGACGTCCGGGACGTCGCGGGGGGTCTTGCCGAGGGACGGCGTGAGCGTGATGGTCTGGCCCTTGGACACGCGCGCCCCGGCCCCCGGGTCGGACGCCGCGACTGTGCCCTTGGGCGCGCGGTCGCTGTAGGCGGCCTCGCCGAGCCGGACGTTCAGGCCGTCGCCGCGCAGTGTGCTCTTGGCGGCGGCGATCTTCATGCCGACGATCCGGTCCGGGACGTGGTCGTACTGGCCGGACGTCTGCCACCACACGGCCCAGCCGAGGATCACGGCCGCGACGGCGGCGAGCGCGATCAGCACGTAGCGGCCGGTGAGCGCGCCGAGTGCGCGGTCGGCGCCGGTGCGTCGCGGCGGAGTCCCGTCGCCCAGGCCGTCCGGCATCGCGGACGGGTCGTACACGGCGGTGTGACCGCTGCGCGGATCGCCGGGGTCGCCCGGGTTCTCCAGGACGGAGGTGGGGCGGGGCTGGGCGTCCTCGATGCGCTGGTCGATGCCGGGCGGGAGGCCGTTGACGACCTCGGCGACGGCGGCCAGGAAGGCGTTGGCGTCGGTGAAGCGGGCGTCGGGAGAGTGCGAGGTGGCGCGCGTCACCAGGGCGTCCACCTGCGGCGGCAGGCCCTGGACGGCCAGCGACGGCGGCGGGACGACCTCGTTGACGTGCTTGTAGGCGACCGCGAGCGGCGAGTCGGCCTGGTGCGGGAGGACGCCGGTCAGCAGCTCGTAGAGCAGGATCCCGGCGGCGTAGACGTCGGACCGGACGTCGGCGTTCCCGGACACGACCTGCTCGGGCGCGAGGTAGCCGACCGTGCCGATGATCATCCCGGTCTTGGTCATCTTGCTCGCCGACTCGGCGCGGGCCAGCCCGAAGTCGGCCACCTTGACCTGGCCGTCCCCGGTGATCAGGACGTTCTCGGGCTTGACGTCGCGGTGCACCATCCCGGCGCGGTGCGCGGCGCCGAGCGCGGCCAGCACCGGCTGCATCAGGGTGAGGGCCTCGCGCGGGCCGATCCGGCCGCGTTCGGTGAGCAGGTCGCGCAGCGTCCGGCCCGGCACGTACTCCATGACGAGGAAGGCGTGCTCGCCGTCGGTGCGCTGGTCGTACATCGCGACCACGTTCGGGTGGGAGAGCGCCGCCGCCGCCTTGGCCTCGCCGATGAACCGCTCGACGAACTCCTCGTCGGACGCCAGGCCCGCGTGCATGACCTTGATGGCCACGACCCGGTCGAGCCGGACGTCGCGGGCGAGGTACACCGTCGCCATGCCGCCGCGGGCGATCCGGGACTCGATGCGGTAGCGCCCGTCGAGCACCTGCCCGACGAGGGGATCTGCAACCGTAGTGTCCACGCGCCGAGTCTAAAGGCCCCGCCGGACGGATCTCATCGGCCGGGAGGAGGAGCGCTGATCGGACCCACGGCTGATCTTTTCTGGTTTCCGCCTGGTCAGGGGCATGACGACTGAGGGCATGGAGATCCGCTACGCCGCGCCGGGGGCGTCAGGTCCGGGGCGTGGACGCGGCCGGTTCCGGCTTCGGCTCGGGAGCGGCGGCGGGGGACGTCCGGGGACGGCTGCGGGCCACCGCGACGCCCAGCAGGCACAGGACGCCGCCCGCGAGCGCCCCGGACGAGGGCATCTCGCCCAGGAACAGCCACGACATGAGGACGACGAGCGCGGGCACGACGTAGGTGGTCGCGCCGAGCTTCCCGGCGGAGGTGCGGGCGAGGGCGTAGGCCCAGGTGGTGAAGGCGATCGCGGTCGGGACGACGCCGAGGTAGACCATGTTCAGCGTCGCGGAGAGCGAGGCGTGCGGCAGGTGGGAGGCGAGCTGGCCCGCGAAGGGGAGGGCGAACAGCGTCCCGACGAGACAGCCGAAGGTCGTGACCTGGAGCGCGGATCCGTGCCGCAGGGCGGGCTTCTGGGAGATGACGCCGCTCGCGTAGGCGACGGCCGCCAGGACGCACAGCACGGCGCCCAGCAGCGAGGACCCGCCGCCCGTGGACGTGGCGAGCCCCACGACGACGGTCCCGGCGAAGGCGACCGCGACCCCGGCGAACAGCCGCGGCGGGAAGCCCTCCCGCAGCAGCCAGCCGCCGAGCAGCGCGATCAGGATCGGGCCGATGTTGACCAGCATCGCGGCCGTGCCCGCGTCCACCTTCCGCTCGCCCCAGTTCAGGACGACCATGTAGAAGCCGAACCAGAGCACCCCGGACAGGAGGATCCCGCGCCAGGCGGCGCGCGGCGGCAGGCCCTCGCGGCGGACGGCCAGGATCGTGAGGAGCGCCACGGACCCGCAGGTCAGCCGTCCGAGCGCGAGCGCGCCGGGCGGGTAGTCGGCGCCCGCGCTGCGGATCGACACGAAGGCCGACGCCCACGCGAGCACCGTCACCGAGGCGGCGAGCAGCGCGCGCCTGTCCACCTGTGAAGTCGTCATGCGGCCATCCTGGGGTCCGGAGGTTTCCACGGCGGACGAAATATGCATGTCCACTCTGAAGTGGGCAAACGCCGTGTTCCGGACCCCAGTGTGCCGCCGGATGACCGTTCAGGTCCAGTGAGAGCTACTCCACCTCACCGATTAGAACGACTTAACCATGCCCTCGAACGGCGAGGACGCCTGGGCGTACCGCCGCTTCGGGATGCGCCCGGCCAGCCGGGCGAGCCGTCCGGCCTCGACGGCGTGCCGCATCGCCGCGGCCATCGCCGCCGGGCGCTGCGCCCGCGTCACGGCCGTCGCCAGCAGCACCGCGTCGCAGCCGAGCTCCATCGCGAGCGCTGCGTCCGAGGCCGTGCCGAGCCCGGCGTCCAGGACGACCGGGACGGTCGCCGCCTCCACGATCAGCTCGATGTTGTGCGGGTTGCGGATGCCGAGGCCCGACCCGATCGGCGAGCCCAGGGGCATCACCGCCGCGCAGCCCACCTGCTCGAGCCGGCGCGCCAGCACCGGGTCGTCGCTGGTGTAGGGGAGGACGACGAAACCGTCGTCGACCAGTTGCTCGGCGGCGTCCACGAGCTCGATCGGGTCCGGCAGCAGGGTGCGCTCGTCGGCGATGACCTCGAGCTTCACCCAGTTCGTGCCGAGCGCCTCACGGGCCAGCCGGGCGGTCAGGACCGCCTCGCCCGCGGTGAAGCACCCTGCCGTGTTCGGCAGCACGCGGATGCCGTGCTCGCGCAGGACGTCCAGCACCGAGCCGCGCGCGGCCGGGTCGACCCGGCGCATCGCGACCGTGGTCAGCTCCGTCCCGGACGCGGCGAGCGCCTCGCCCAGCACGCTCATGCTCGGCGCGCCGCCGGTGCCCATGATCAGCCGGGACCCGAACTCCTCGCCCGCGATGACCAGTGGGTCATGCCCCACCGGGGCCTCCGCGGGCGCCGACACTTCAGCGGTCACCGTCATCCTCCCTGCACGGCGGTCAGCACTTCCAGCCGGTCCGCCTCGGTCAGCCTCGTCGCGCCCCACGCGGACCGCGACACCACCTCGTCGTTCAGCGCCGCCGCCACCCCGCCCGGGGCCTCGGTGACCGTGGCGACCGCGTCGGCCACGCTCGCGTCCTCGGGGAGGTCCCGCGGCTCGCCGTTCACAATGATCTTCATACGCCTTCCTGCACGCGTCCGGGGGAGAAGCGGTCGGGGGAGAAGGGCCGGGCCACCTCCGGGAGCTCGCCGTCCAGCAGCGCGGCGCTCAGCGCGTCCGCGGTCACCGGGGTGAGCAGGATCCCGTTGCGGTAGTGCCCGACGCCGAGCACCAGGCCGGGCAGCGCGGACGGCCCGAGCACCGGCGCGTTGTCCGGTGAGCCGGGCCGCAGGCCCGCCGTGACCTCGGCGAAGTCGAGCTCGGTGATGCCGGGCACGAGCTCGCGGGCGTCCCGCAGCAGCTCCCAGACGCCGCCCGCGGTCACCCGGGTGTCGAAGCCCAGCTCCTCCTGCGTCGCGCCGACGACGATCTCGCCGTCCGCGCGCGGCACCAGGTAGACCGACGACCCGCGCACCACGCCCCGGGTCGTCCGGCGCAGGAACGGCACGCGCGTGCGCAGCCGCAGCACCTGCCCCTTCACCGGCCGGACGGTCGGGACGACGCCCGGCGGGATCCCGCCGACCTCGCCCGCCCAGGGCCCGGCCGCGAGCAGCACCCGGTCGGCGGGGAGCTCGGTGCCGTCGTCCAGGCGGACGCCGGCCGCGGCGTCCCCGCGCACGACCACCTCGGCCGCCCGCCGCCGGACGATCCGCGCGCCGAGCCTCTCGGCCCCCGCGAGCAGCGCCGGGGCGAGCCGCCTCGGGTCGATCGAGCCGTCCTCGGGCGCGTACAGCCCGCCCCGGACGGTCGGCGCGAGCATCGGCTCGAGCCTGCGGCACTCGCGCCGGTCGAGCGCCTCGGTCGGGACGCCCAGCGCCTCCTGGAACCGCTTCACGTCCTCGAGGACGCGCAGGTCGTCGGCGTCGAAGGCGACCTCGAGCAGGCCGTCGGTGCGGTGCCCGGTGTCGAGGCCGGTCAGCTCCTCGAGCTCGGCGACGAACCCCGGGTACCGGTTGCGGGACGCCACGCCCAGCCTCAGCAGCGGTTCCTCGCCGTAGTCGAGCTCGCTGACGGGGGTCAGCATCCCGGCCGCGACCCCGGACGCGCCGCTCACGGGCGCCGGATCGACCAGGGTGACGTCCGCGCCGCGCGCCGCGCAGCGCCAGGCCGTGCCGAGGCCCACGACCCCGGCTCCGATGATGACGACGTTCACAGGCGGCTCCCTTCGCCGGCATGACCCGGATCAGGTTCAGGCGGTCGGCGGCCCGTCCAGCCGCCCTCTCAGCCCGGTTCAGGCCGGGCTCCCGCGCACTTCCGCCTCCTAGCCTACGACGAACCGGACACCGGCTAGCCTGCGGGCATGGACCGGGTGATCGTGGTGGGCGGCGGGCTGGCGGGCGTGCGCGCGGCGGAGGCGCTCCGCAGACACGGGTACGAGGGCGCGCTGACGCTGGTCGGCGCCGAGCGGCACCGGCCGTACGACCGTCCGCCGCTGACGAAGGCCGTCCTGAAGGGCGAGACCGACTTCCCGGCGCTGGACACCGACCTCGCGGCCCTGGACGTCCGGGTGCTCGCGGGCGAGCGCGCGACCGGCCTCCGGCTCGCCCCCGGACGCGGCGGGACGCTCGCCACGACCGCCGGCGACCTGGACTTCGACGGCCTGGTGATCGCGACCGGCGCCACGCCCGTCCGGATGCCCGGCGACGGCCCGCAGCACGTCATCCGCACGCTGGACGACGCGCTGGAGGTCCGGAAGGGGCTCGTCCCCGGCGCCCGCGTCGTGATCGTCGGAGCGGGCTGGATCGGCGCCGAGGTCGCCACCACGGCCGTCAAGGACGGCTGCGCCGTGACGGTCGTGGAGGCCGCGGACGCGCCGCTCGCGAACGCGCTCGGGCCGGAGCTCGGCGCGCTCACCGCTCCCTGGTACGCCGAGGCGGGCGTCGAGCTGCGCACGGGCGTCAAGGTCGCCTCGGTCGAGCCGTCCGGGCTGGCGCTCGCGGGCGGCGGGCACATCCCGGCCGACCTCGTCGTGTCCGGCGTCGGCGTCCGTCCCGAGGTGGCCTGGCTGGACGGCTCGGGTCTGGACGTCGAGCGGGGCGTGCTCGCCGACGCGTCCCTGCGCGCCTCGGTGGACGGCGTCGCGCGCGCCGACGTGGTCGCGGTCGGCGACTGCGCCGCCTGGTGGTCGAACCGGTACGGGCGTCGCCTGCTGGTCGAGCACTGGGACACCGCGCTGAACGCGCCCGAGACCGCCGCCGCCACCCTGCTCGGCCAGGACGCGACCTACGACGTGGCGCCCTACTTCTGGTCGGAGCAGTTCGACCGGTTCGTCCAGTACGCCGGGCACCACTCCGGGGCCGAGCGGATGATCCGCCGGGGCTCGCCCGCGGACGGCGCCTGGGCCGTGGCGTGGATCACGGGCGACCGGCTTGACGCGATCTTGACCGTGGACCGGCCGCGGGACCTCGTCCAGGCGAAGCGGATCATCGCCGCGGGGACGCCCGTGGACCCCGCCCTGCTGGGCGATCCGGGCATTCCGGTGCGGCGGACGGTGAAGTCCTGACGAACGGCGAAAGATCGACGGAAGTGTCCCCCGGGGGGCCTGGACGGGTTTGAGTGCTCCGGGGGCGTGGTAGCAAGGGGGCGTGACGCAGACGCACGCAACCATTGAGAGCGACCTCGACCCCCGTACCGACGCCCTGGTGGGCGAGTGGATCGGCCTCCGGGAGGTGGCCGAGCGCCTCGACCTGAAGTTCAACCGGATCAAGCAGCTCATGGCGGAGCGCAAGCTGCTGGCCGTCCGCCGGGACGGCCACTCCATGGTGCCCGCGGCGTTCATCGCCGACGGACAGGTGATCAAGGGCCTGCCCGGCACGCTGACACTCCTGAAGGACGCCGGTTTCGACGACCTGGAGACGCTGCGCTGGCTCTTCACCGTCGACGAGACGCTGCCCGGCACGCCGGTGCAGGCACTGGCCGAGAACCGCGGCACCGAGGTCCGGCGGAGGGCCCAGGCGCTCGCCTTCTGACCCGGCGCCTTCTGACCCGGCGCCTTCAGACCGGCGCCTTCTGACCCGGCGACCGACACGCCCCCGGCGGAGGGACGTTCCGGACGGCCAGGCCGAGTCGGCGGCAAAGCACGTGAAATGATGCGGGTCACGTGCGCGGATCCCCGCGCGCGTGGCCCGCACCCGTACGCCCCCCCTTTTGCACTCCCCGTTCCCGCTCCGGAAGGACCCGCTCACCGTGTCCAGGCACCTGCCCACCGACCGCGCCGTCCGGCTGCGCGCCCGGCTCGGCCGCGCGCGGCTCTACCTCTGCACGGACGCCCGGGAGGAGCAGGGCGACCTGCCGGAGTTCCTCGACGCGGTCCTCGCGAACGGGGTCGACATCGTCCAGCTGCGCCAGAAGGGCCTGGAGGCGCGGCAGGAGCTCGGGTTCCTCGAGGTGTTCCGGGACGCCTGCGACCGGCACGGCGCGCTGCTCGCGGTCAACGACCGCGCCGACGTCGCGCACGCCGCCCAGGCCGACGTCCTGCACCTCGGGCAGGACGACCTGCCCGTCCCGGCGGCCCGCGCGATCGTCGGCCAGGACGTCCTGATCGGCCGCTCCACGCACGACACCGGGCAGGCCGCGGCCGCCGTCGCCGAGCCCGGCGTGGACTACTTCTGCTGCGGCCCCGTCTGGCCCACCCCGACCAAGCCCGGCCGCCACGCGCCCGGCCCGCCGCTGCTGGAGTACGCGGCCGGACGGAACCCGGCGCGCCCGTGGTTCGCGATCGGCGGCGTCGACCTCGGCAACCTCGACGAGGTCCTCGCGACGGGCGCGGACCGCGTCGTGGTCGTCCGGGCGCTCACCGAGGCCGGCGACCCGGGCGCCGCGGCCGCCGAGTTCTCCCGCCGCCTCCGCCGCGACGCCTGACCGGCGCCTTCTCCGGCGGGGAGATGACAACACGCCGCCATCCCCTGGACGCCGGGTGGTCACCAGCGGCCCTCCGCGTGGCCGACAATGGAGGCATGAGCGTTTCACCGGACGACGACCGCGTGGTGGACCTGGCGGACGACGACCTGCCCGTGCTGCCCGACCAGACCGACGACGACACCGACGCCGGATGGGGCGAGTGGCGCGACGGCGGGGACGACGACGCGCGCCTGCGCGACGAGGTTCCGCCCCACTGGTGACCGGGAGGGTGGCAGCAGGGGCTAGAGCAGGACGCCCAGGGCGAAGCCGGCCGTGACGACGGCGGCGAGGGCGAGCATCATGCGCCACCGGTAGCGGGGGATCCTCGTCGGGCGCGGCTGCGGGGCCGGGGTCTCGCCGTCCCGCAGCGCCCGGACGATCTGCCGCGCCGTGGGACGCGCGGCCGGGTTCTTGTCCAGGCAGCTCGCCACCAGGTCGCGCAGCTCGCCGCGCATGTCGCCGAGGTCCGGCGGGCGGGTGACGATGCGCCGCATGACCGCCGCGCTCGGGCCGCCGCCGAACGGCGGGCGCCCGGTCGCGGCGAACACGACGGTCGCGGCCCAGGCGAACACGTCGGCGGGCGGGCCGACCGGCTCGTCCTCGATCTGCTCGGGGGCCATGTAGGCGGGGGTGCCGACCGCGCCGTGCGTGGTGACGGGGGTGGCGTCGGCGGTCCGCGCGACGCCGAAGTCGATCACCTTCGGGCCGTCCGGGCCGAGCAGCACGTTGCCGGGCTTGAAGTCGCGGTGGACCACGCCCGCGCGGTGGATCGCGGCGAGGCCGGCGGCCGAGCGGAGCGCGATCCGGCGCAGCCGCCCGGCCGGGAACGGGCCGTTCTCCTCGACCGACTCCTGGAGGGACGGGCCGTCCACGAACTCGCTGACGATGTAGGGGCGGTCGCCCGTCACGTCCGCCTCGAGGACCCGCGCGACGTGGCGGCTGGTGACCTCGCGGGCGGCGTGCGCCTCCTTGACGAACCGGGAGCGCGCCCGCGGCGTCGCGGCGGCCCCGCCCCGCAGCAGCTTCAGCGCGACGCCCGGCCCCTGGTCTCGGTCGCGGTCGTGATCACGGTCACGGTCACGGTCACGGTCGCGTCCGCGCCCGTCGGGGACGGCGAGGTAGACCACGCCCTGGCCGCCCTCGCCCAGGCGGCGGACGAGCCGGTGGCCGCCGAGGCGGCGCGGGTCGTCCGGGCCCAGGGGCAGGCCGGGACGGCTGGACGAGGGGTCCAGCATGCTCCCGGGGGAGGAGGATGACGGCAACGGGGGCTCCGGCTCGGCGGGGGAGGACGAGTGGAAGTTTCCCTCTTTTGTACCCTGTGCCGCCCGCGCGCGGGGCGGGAAGCTTGATCTTTTACGTCCGGCAGACGCCCCCAGCTCGGGCGAACGCCCCGGTCAGGGCCACATCCCTGGAGGAATCGCCCACCTGCACGCGGTAGCAGCCGGGCGCGACCTTCCAGCCATGGGACGGAAGGTCCCAGTACGCGACCGACCGGTCGGTGATCGGGAACGTCACGGTCGAGCTCGCCCCGGCGGCGAGCGTGAGCTTCTGGAAGCCCTTGAGCTGGCGCGGCGGCTGCGGCGTCGTGACGTTCGGCGCGGGCAGCCCGAGGTAGAGCTGCGGCACCGTCACGCCCTTCCGCGAGCCGGTGTTGGTGACCGTCACGCGCACCGAGGTGGGCGTCACCTTCAGCCCGCTGTACCGGAATCGCGTGTAGGAGAGCCCGAATCCGAACGGGTAGCGCGGCGCGATGCCCTTGGCGTCGTAGTGCCGGTACCCGACCAGGACGCCCTCGGAGAACGTGACCGCCTTGTCCACACCCGGGAACTGCGCCGGGTTCCCGGCCGTGGGCGCGTCGCCCTCGGCGGCGGGGAACGTGAACGGCAGCCGTCCGCCGGGGTCGACGTCCCCGTACAGGACGCGCGCGAGGGCGTCGCCACCGCGCGCGCCCGGGTACCAGGCCTCGACGACGCCCTTCACCTTGTCCGCCCACGGGGTGAGCACCGGGCCGCCGGTCTCCAGGACGACGACGGTGTTCGGGTTGGCGTCCGCGACGGCCGAGATCAGCCCGTCCTGGTCGCCCTTGGTCGGGTCGCCACAGTTCAGCGTCAGGCAGGACCGGTCGAAGAACTCGCCCTCGCTGTCGGTGGCGAACACGATCGCCACGTCCGCGTCGCGGGCGGCCTTCGCGGCGGCGCCCTGGTCGCGTCCGCTGGTGGAGGTGACCGTGGCTCCCGCGCCCGCGCGCCCGCCGATGCCCTGGCGCGGCGTCACGGACGTGAACGGCTGGACCTGCGCCGATCCGAACCCGCTCGGGTTGGCGTCGGCGGCCCCGCCGATCAGCGCGATCCGCTTCGGGGCCTTCAGGGGCAGGACGCCGCCGGCGTTCTTGAGCAGCGTGATGCCGCTCTCCTCGATCCGCTGCGCCGCCGTCTCGCTGCCCGCCCGGCTGATCTTCGTCAGGTCGTTGGCGTACGCCGGACGGTCGAACATCCCGAACGCGAACATCGTGCGCAGGATGGCCCGGACGTGCGCGTCCACGGTCGCCTGGGTGACCTTCTTCTGGGCCAGCGCGAGCTTGAGCGCGAGGTTGCTGTACCGGTAGCCGTAGGGGAGTTCGAGGTCGAGGCCGCCGTTGGCCGCTCCCACCGTGTCCTGCGCGGCGGTGTGGTCGGACGCCACGAACCCCTTGAAACCCCACTCCTTGCGCAGGATCGTGTTCAGCGTCGCGCCGTCCTGGCAGGCCCACCGGCCGTTCAGCTGCCCGAACCCGCACATCACGGTCGCCGCGTTCCCGTTCCGCACGGCGGCCTCGAACGGCGGCAGGTAGATCTCCCGCAGCGTCCGCGGGTCGACCTTCATGCTCAGCGCCGTCCGGTCGGTCTCCTGGGTGTAGACCGCCAGGTGCTTGACCGAGGTCAGCACGCCCTGCGCCTGCGCGCCCCCGATCCAGGACGTCCCGGTCGCCGCGGACAGGAACGGGTCCTCGCCGAAGCCCTCGAACGAGCGCCCGTCGCGCGGGTTCCGCAGGACGTCCACGGTCGGCCCGAAGATCAGGTCGTTGCCGCGGTGCCGGGCCTCCCACGCCACGGTCGTGCCGTAGTCGCGGGCCGTGGCCGGGTCGAAGGACGCCGCCGCCGTGATCGGCGCGGGCAGCGCGGTCGCCTTGCCCTGCCGGACGCCCGCCGGGCCGTCCGCCATGGAGATCGGGGGGATGCCGAGGCGCGCGACCCCGGCGCTGGTGTCGGCGTGCGCGTTCTCGGAGAAGCCGCCGAGCGGGCCGCCCAGCGGGTCGTCCGACGCGAGCAGCGAGATCTTCTCGTCGGCGGTCATCTTCGGCAGCAGCAGCGCCACCCGCTGGTCGGCCGTGAGGGTCCTCTTGCACCAGGGCCGTTTCGCGGGGTCGCCGCAGCGCGTGACCGCGGCGGCCCTGGCGATCCGTCCGGGCTGGGCCTCCGCCGACTGGACGGCCCAGAGCGACACGGCCAGCGCCGATGCGAGGGCCCCTGCGCCCCACATCCGGCTCGTCCCCGCGCGCATGAGGCTCGCCATGCGGCCTGCCGTACGGCTCGTGCGCGCGGGCATCAGTGGTCGTCCTCGATCTGGACGCGCAGCGCGTTCAGCGCGAAAGCGACCATGTGGTACTGCCCGATGAGCATGACCAGCTCGATCAGGCGGGCCTCGTCGAACCGCTCCGCCAGCGCCGCCCAGGTCGCGTCCGAGACGGTGGACGTGGCGTCGAGCTCGTCCGCCACGTCGATCACCGCCCGGTCGCCGTCCGGCCAGGGGTGGTCGCCGGGCGCGCCCCGCAGCGCCTCGATCTCCGCCTCGGTGAGCCCGGCCAGTCGCGCGAGCGGGACGTGGTGCGCCCACTCGTACGCGCACGAGCGCCGGTGCGCGACGCGCAGGATCACGATCTCCCGGACGCGCCCGTCCAGCGTCCCCTCGAACAGCAGCTTGGAGCCGAACCCGATCCAGGCCGTGAACAGCGCCGGATGCCGGGCGAGCGTCGTGAAGACGTTCAGGGGGCCGGTGGCGGAGACGACGGCGCGCAGCGTGTCGTCCCACTCCTCCGGGGGCAGTGGCGGGACGCGAGGCGTGCCGGGCGCGGGCGTGGACGGCGTGTCGGCGGGCGCGGTGTCGGCAGACGCGGTGTCGGCGGGCGGGGTGTCGGAGGCCATGGCGTACTTTCTGCCACCGATCACTGGGAGAGTGCTAGCCCGTCCCGCCGCATTGGCCACATCGTGTCACGCCATTGACACGCGGTCTCAGAAGGCCAGGGTCAGAAGGACCGCGCCGTCGCCGCGACCGCCAGCTCCGCCAGGGCGTCCCGGGCCTCACCGGCCACCGGCGCCGCGGCCAGCGCGTCCCGCGCCTCGCCCGCGAACCGGTCGATCATCTCCTCGCAGGCCGCCAGCCCGCCCGTCCCGGTGATGATCTCCCGCAGGTCGGCCACCCCGGCCTCCGACAGGTCCGCGGCGCCGAGCAGCCGCTCGACCACGTCGGCCTGCTCCGGCGTGGCGCGCTCCAGGGTGAGCGCCACCAGCACCGTCCGCTTGCCCTCGCGCAGGTCGTCCCCGGCGGGCTTGCCGGTCTGGGACGGGTCGCCGAACACGCCGAGCACGTCGTCCCGCAGCTGGAACGCCATCCCGAGCGGACGCCCGTAGGCGCTGAGCGACGCCGTCAGCTCGTCCGGGCCCCCGGCCAGCGCCGCCCCCAGGTGCAGCGGACGCTCGATCGTGTACTTGGCCGACTTGAAGTCCACCACGCGCAGCGCCGACTCGACCGTCCCGCCCGCGCGCGTGCTCTCCAGCATGTCGAGGTACTGGCCGCACATGACCTCGGTGCGCATCACGTCGTACACGCCGCGCCCGCGGGCCCGCTGCTCCCCGGACAGCCCGCTGGTCTCGAACATCTCGCCCGACCAGGCCAGCAGCAGGTCGCCGAGCAGGATCGCCGCGCCCTCGCCGAAGGTGTCCGCGGGCCCGCGCCAGCCGCGCTCGGCGTGCAGCGCCTCGAACCGCCGGTGCACCGACGGCTGGCCCCGCCGGGTGTCGCTGGCGTCCATCACGTCGTCGTGGACCAGGGCGCTGGCCTGGAGCAGCTCCAGGGACGCGGCCGCCGCCGCGATCTCCGGTCCGTCCTCGCCGCCGGCCGCCCGCCAGCCCCAGAAGCAGAACGCGGGCCGCAGGCGCTTACCCCCCGACAGCAGCGCGGAGAGAGCGGTGATCATGGGCCGCAGGTCCTCGCTGATCGCGAGCAGACCGGGGCTCTGGCGCGCCACGAAGGCGTGCAGCGCCTCGTCGACCTCCTTGCGGAACTGGCCGGTGGAGGAGCTGGTGGACGAACTGCTGGACGAACTGCTGGACATGGCGAGATCGTATCTTTTCGGACTGGGTCGATAGGATTGCGGGATGCGACGCCAGAATCCCGATCGCGCGCCCACGATCCGCGAGCTGCTCGCCACCGGCGAGCCGTCGTTCTCGTTCGAGTTCATGCCGCCGAAGACCGCGGAGGCCGCCCGGACGCTGTGGCGCACCATCCGGGAGCTGGAGCCGCTGAACCCGACCTTCGTGTCGGTCACCTACGGCGCGGGCGGCAGCACCCGCGACAACACGGTGGACGTGGTGGAGCGGATCGCCACCGAGACGACCATGACGCCCGTGGCGCATTTCACGGCGGTCAACCACTCCCAGGGTGAGCTGCGGCACCTGATCGGACGGTTCGCGTCCGCGGGCGTCCGCAACATCCTCGCGCTGCGCGGCGACCCGCCGGGCGACCCGAACGGCGAGTGGGTCAAGCACCCGGAGGGCCTGGAGTACGCCAGCGACCTGGTCCGGATGATCCGCTCGTACGGGGACTTCTGCGTCGGCGTCGCCGCGTTCCCCTACAAGCACCCGCGCTCCCACGACATCGAGAGCGACACCCGGTACTTCGTCGAGAAGTGCCGCGCCGGGGCCGACTACGCGATCACCCAGATGTTCTTCCGCGCGGACGACTACTTCCGGCTGCGCGACCGGGTCGCGGGCGAGGGATGCGAGGTGCCGATCATCCCGGGCATCATGCCGGTCACCCGGATCAGCACGATCGAGCGGTCCGAGCAGCTGTCCGGCGCGCCGTTCCCGCCGGAGGTCCGCGAGCGGTTCGAGGCCGTCCGGGACGACCCGGAGGCCGTCCGGCGGCTCGGCATCGAGCACGCGGCCGGGCTCTGCCGGGAGCTGCTCGACCAGGGCGCGCCCGGCATCCACTTCATCACCTTCAACCGCTCGACCGCGACCCGCGAGGTCTACGAGCTGCTGGAGGGCGCCGGGTACGGGGCCAGGGGCAGCGTCCCGCCCATCACGGCGTAGGGCGGCCCGCCGCCGGGGAAGTCGAAGCCGGTCAGCAGGTCCCTGAGGCCGACGGAGCGGTAGAGCCTGCGGGCGGGCGACTCGGGGTCCAGGTCGAGCGTGGACAGGACGACCGTCCGCTCCAGCCGGCCTTCGCACAGCGCGGTCAGCAGCCCGCGCCCGTGCCCCTGCCCCTGCTCGTCGGGGTGGACGTGCAGCTCGGCGACCTCGAACGCGTCGTCCAGCCAGTAGTCGGCGTGCTCCGCGCCGTCCCGCTCGACCAGGGCCCGCCGCACCACGTCGTGCCACCACTGCCCGGCCTCGCCGTGGAACCCGTACGCGAACCCGCGCACGCTCCCCGGCATCCCCGGCAGCGGACGCGGCCGCTCCAGCACGTACGCGCGGAACCGCGGGTACGTGGTGTGCCGCTGCATGATCGAGTACCGTCCGGGCAGCTGCTCACCGGGCGGGCGCATCGCGGCGGCGTAGACCTGGAGGACCGGGTCCAGACGGCGCAGGAACGCGGGTTCGTCGAGTCGACGCAGTTTGGGCTCCCTCATCCTCACGCCGAGAGAGCCTAGACCCGGACGATGGTCCGCTGCGTCCCCGCGAGCCGGTTGTAGATGTCCCAGAGGATCTGGTCGGCGGCCTTCCGCAGCGCGGCCCGCTGGGTCTCCAGCTGCCCGCCCCACGTCCGCGACTCCGGGCCGATCCAGGCGTCCGTGCCGTTCAGCGTCCGGACGGGCGCGTCCAGCGCGGTGCGGAGCGCGTCGATGCTGCCGTAGGCGTCACTGTAGGCCTGGTAGATCTGCCGGTACTCGGGGTTCGGCTTCTCGTTCGGGGCCAGCTGGGTCGCGGCCACGCCCTCCAGGGGCGCCGGGAGGCTCGCGGGCGGCGGGGGCGGGCTCATGCCGGACGGCCCTTCGTCTCGTGGACCGGCGTCGTCTCGTGGACCGGTGTCGTGTTGTGGACCTGAGTCGTGTCGTGGACGAGCGTCGCCGTGTCGGCCGCCGGGCCGGGTGCCGCGGGCGTATGCGCCGGAGGCCGGATCGGGTGGCGCGGCGGCTCCGGCGCGTGGTGCGGAGCCGGGCGCGGCGTGTGCCGGCCCCCGTGGTGAAGGAGGCCGAGCCTGGTCAGCGCGTCGCGGGTGCGGGCGCTCGTGGGCGCCGTCGTCAGGACGTGGACGGCGGCCGCGTGGTCGCCGAGGCGGTCCGACTCGTCCAGCACGGCGTCCAGCCACTTGGCGTTCATCGTCAGGTGGTGGCTCGCGACGCCCAGGGACCGCTCGATCACCTTCAGGTGCGCCGTGTTCCCGTGCGCCGCCTTGATCAGGGCGGCGACCCGGGCCGGGCCCAGCCGCTCGTAGAACGCGCGCGTGTAGTCCGGGTCGCCCGCGTGCTCGGCGAGGTGCTTCCAGACCTCCGGCGGGACGGGCCGGTGGTGCTCGAGCGCGTCCCCGAGCGTGAACGCGTCCTTGCGGGCGGCCCTGCCGGCGGCGTCCGGGGTCTTGAACTTGCCGAGGTCGCCCGCGCCGTTCGGGGTCGTCCGGTGCGGTCGCCTGCGCGCGGGCGGCGGTGTGACCTTGACCTTCCCGGGCATCCCGCCGCCTCCGCCCCCGCCGCCTCCGGACGGCCCGGGGCTCGGCGCGGGGGAGGGCGGCGCGTGCACGCCGCCGCCGTCGTCCGGATGGGTGATCGCGAAGTTGTACCGCCGGGACAGCATGCCGATCTGGTCGGACGCCCACTGCCCCACCTGCTCGGCCTGCCGGTACCCGGACGCCGAGACCCCGGGCGGCGGACGGTGCCCCGCCAGCCAGCCCCGGATCGCCGTGTTCGCCTGCTGGACCTGCCGGAGGAGCTGGTCCAGCGCGGGCGGATCGATGCCCCGGAAGTCGCCGTTCCTGCTGGCCGGGCCGGTGCGCATCTCCGCGGTCATCGCCCCTCCGGGTGCCGCTCCAGCCCGTCGCGCCCGTCGCGCCGGGGGTTCGGTTCCCCAGAATCACACTCGCAACAGGCGATGTCGAGTGCCGGACGGTCACGGTCAGGCCGCGCCGCCATGACGGCCGCCGGACGCGGACGCCATGGCCGCACGGTCATGCCGCCCGCGCCCGGCACCGGGACGATCGAGACGTCCCGGACGGCCCGAGCGGCCTGGACGGGTGGTCAGGCGCCGCCGAGGGCGCGCCGGACGGACACGTCGTCGCGCGCCACGACCGCCGACCCGTCCGTGACGATGATCGGACGCTCGATGAGCACCGGGTTCGCGACCATGATCTCGATCCACGCGTCCCGGTCGTGGGGCAGGTTCCGCAGGTCGAGCTCCTTGGCGACGGACTCGCCCAGCCGGGCGACGTCCCAGGGCTCGGCGCCGATCGCGGTGAGCGTCCGGTCGAACTCCGCGGCCGTCGGCGGCTCGTCCAGGTAGCGGCGCTCGGTGTAGGCGACGCCCGCCTCGTCCAGCGCGGCCTTCGCGGCGCGGCTCTTCGAGCAGCGCGGGTTGTGCCAGATCTCCATGCCCCTCAGTCTTCCACCCGGCTCGGTCTTCCACCCGGCTCGGTCTCCCGCCTCGGCTCAGTCCCCCACGTCCGCCGCGGCGCCCCCGGTGACGCGCAGCAGTTCCGCGTAGGAGGTCGGGAAGACGGTGTGCGGGTGCCCGCCCGCCGCCCAGACCCGCTCGTGCCCGTCCAGCCAGACGTCCACGAGGGTGCGGATCGGGGCGGGGTGCCCGACGGGCGCCACCCCGCCGATCGGCTGGCCGGTGTGCTCCCGGACGAACTCGGGCGTCGCCCGGCGGACCTTCCGCGCGCCCACGAGGGCGGCGACGCGCGCCGTGTCCACCTTGTGCGCGCCGCTGGTCAGGACGAGCAGGGGCCCGCCGTCGGCGTCGAACACGAGGCTGTTGGCGATCGCGCCGACCTCGCAGCCGAGCTGGTCGGCGGCGGCCTGGGCGGTGCGGGCGGAGTCGGGCAGTTCGATGATCTCGCCGTCCGCGCCCTGCTCGCGCAGGACACCGGCGACGCGCTCGGCGTTGGGGTGCATGGACGGCACCCTAAGGCGTCGCCCCGGATCCCGTGCCCGGGTTCACGCCGCGGCCGAGGGGAGGATCCGGGCGGTGTCGATGACGTGGTCGACGAAGCCGTAGTCGCGGGCCTCCTCGGCGGTGAAGAAGCGGTCCCGGTCGGAGTCGGCCTCGATCCTCTCGACGGACTGGCCCGTGTGCCCGGCGATCAGCCGCTGCATCAGCCGCTTGGTGGCCAGCATGTTCTCGGCCTGGATCCGGATGTCGGTCGCCGTCCCGCCGATCCCGCCGGACGGCTGGTGCATGAGGATCCGGGCGTGCGGCAGCGCGTACCGCTTGCCCGGCGTGCCCGCGCACAGCAGGAACTGCCCCATGGACGCGGTGAACCCCAGCGACAGCGTCGCCACGTCGTTCGGGATGAACTGCATGATGTCGTAGATGGCCATCCCGGCGGTCACGGACCCGCCCGGGGAGTTGATGAACAGCTGGATGTCGCGGTGCCGGTCTTCAGCCGACAGCAGAAGGATCTCGGCGCAGAGCCGGTTGGCGATCGCGTCGTCGACCTCCTGGCCGAGGAACACGATCCGCTCGCGGAGCAGGCGCTGGAAGACGTCCTCGGAGATCTGGCGTGGTTCGTTGGTCATGCCGTCGAGGTAACCCGCGCCCCGCGGGCGGCGTCCAACAACACTTCCGGCGCTTTGACAACGCGCGCTTGTCGATCCCACGCTTGACCTGTGGACGTGGACGTTCCCGGACTGCGCGCCTTCGTCGCCGCCGCCGAGGAGATGCATTTCGGACGGGCCGCGCAGCGCCTGTTCCTCACCCAGCAGGCCCTGTCCCAGCGCGTCCGGCGGCTGGAGGCCGTCCTCGGCGCGTCCCTGTTCGACCGCACCACCCGCCGCGTCGAGCTCACCGACGCCGGACGCCGCGTCCTCCCGCGCGCACGAGAGACCCTCAACGCCATCGACTCGGTCATGGCGGCCGTCCGGAGCGAGCCGCCGCGCCTCCGCGTGGACGTCTACGACCAGCGGTTCAGCTCCATGACCCTCGTTCGCGGACTACTCGACCGCGAACCCCGCCTCCGCGTCGAGGTGAGCATGCGGCAGGGCTTCCAGCAGGCCGTCCCCGCGCTGCTCTCCGGCGAGATCGACGCCGCGTTCGGCCAGGTCAGGGACCTCCCGGGTCGGTGGCCGGCCGGGCTTGAGTCCCGGGTCGTCCACCTCGTGCCGATGCACGCGTTCGTCGGCCCGGACCATCCCCTCGCCGACCGCGGCACGATGCGCCCGGACGAACTGCGCGACGCGGGCGTCGTCATGCCCGACCCGGTCGCGTCCGAGGCGCGCGCGTTCCTCACCCGCCTCACCGGCCGCTTCGGCGTCCCGATCCGGTTCGTCGAGCCCGCCGTCGGCCTGTGGCACTACGGCGAACTGGTCGAGCGCGAGGACCGGGGGGTCGCGCTGGGGGAGGCGGGCCTGGAGCTCCCCAAGGGCACGAGCCTGCGGCGCATCCGCCTCGTCGACCCGGTCCCGCTCGTCCCGTGGTGCCTGGCCTGGCGTTCCGGCGACACCTCGCCCGCCCTGCGCGCCGTCCTGCGCCTCCTCCCGGCCGCCGTTCCGCCCCCGCCGGACGACGAGTCCCACTGGCTCCCCGACGACTATCGCGACTGATCGGACACCGGGGTGCCGGGCCTCCGCGCCTGGCGCGTGTCCATGCCGCTGACCTGCGCGAACGATCTCATGATCGCTCTGCGTGGTGGGACGCGTTCGAACATGTTGACGAATGGAGGCGGAGGCGGTTTACTGTGAACGCGTCGAACTTATGTTCGACGTGGTGCGGGACTCGCGGCCCGCGCCACGGGCGACGCCCCCGCCGCGCCCAGCGCGCGGACACGGCGGGGGCGCCTCGGCCGGGCGGAGAGAGGGGAAGCTCTCCGCCCGGCCATGCCCGACGCCCCGGAAGGAGGCAACTCATGACCTCGCTCGCCCGCGGAGCCCGCTCCGCCTCCCATGGCATCGCCGGTGCCGCCCGGTTCGAGGGCCCGCGCCAGCGCCCCCGCGCGCTGCCCGCGCCCCGTCCCGCGCACACCGCCGTCGGCCAGCTCCAGGCCGCCCGCGCCGGTCTCGCC
>NZ_RFFG01000054.1 GCF_003696215.1 Actinomadura harenae
CCGCCACCCGCCACCTCCCCAGACTCGATCCCGACGGGATCGAGTCTGGACACAGAACCCGCCCGAACCCGGCAAGCCCGACGGCGTGTCACCCAACCCGGTGATCATTTCCGGTCAGCGCACTAGTCGACCTGGGCGAGTTGGATGAGGTTGCCGCAGGTGTCGTCGAGGATGGCGGTGGTGACCGTGCCCATCGTGAGGGGGTCCTGGGTGAAGCGGACGCCGAGGTCGGTGAGGCGGCGGAACTCGGCCTGGACGTCGGCGACGGCGAAGGAGGCGGCGGGGATGCCGTCGGCGACGAGGGCGTCCTTGTAGGGCTTCACGGCGGGGTGGCCGTCGGGTTCGAGGAGGAGTTCGGTGTCGTCGGGGCGCTCGGGAGAGACGACGGTGAGCCAGCGGGCGGCGCCGACGGGGACGTCGTGCTTCGTCACGAAGCCGAGGACGCCCGTGTAGAAGTCGAGGGCCTTGGCCTGGTCGTCGACGAAGACGCTGGTGATGTAGATCCTCATGGTGCTTCCTCCGGCGGTGGGCGCCTGAGCCATCGGCGGGCGATGTGCTCGAGCGGTTCGGTGTTGAGGTCGTGGAACTTGTAGCGGCCCTCGCGGCGGGTGCGGACGAGGTCCGCGGCCTCGAGGACGGCGAGGTGCTGGCTGATGGCCTGCCGGGACAGGTCGAGTCCGTGCTTGGTGATCAGGCGTGTGCAGATCTCGAAGAGGGACTGGCCGTTCCGTTCGGTCAGTTCGTCCAGGATCAGGCGTCGCGTCGGGTCGGCGAGGGCCTTGAACAGCTCGTCCTCCACTACTCCATGTTAGGCAAGTGTCGGCTTGCCTATCAAGGCGGGGGTGGCGCGGACGCGGTCCGCGGCGGAGGTTTTACCTGGTCAGGACGTTGGGGCGTCCTCGGCGGGGGCGTCCTCGGTGGAGGGGGGCTCGGTGGAGGAGGGCTCGTCCGCGGGGACGCGGTGGCCTTCGGGGAGGCGTTCGGTGCGGCCCTGGCGGTGGAGGTGCTCGAGGAGCGCGACGGTGACGCGGCGTGGCGCGTCGAGGGCCTCGCGGGCCTGGCCGACGGTGAACGGCTGCGGCAGCCGGTGCAGGACGCGCAGCGCGGCGCGGTCGCCGCCGGGGAGCAGGACGACGTCGCCGGGGAGGCGGAGGACGGCTCCGGCGCGTTCGGCGACGGCGAGGATCGGCGGGGTGAGGCCGAGTTCGCCGAGGCGGTCGGCGGTGGGCGCGCGGAAGGGGGTGCCGGCGAGGTCGGCGCGGAGGCGGTCGACGGCGGCGACGACCGGGGGCGGGAGGCCGGGGCCGTGGACGCGTCCGGCGTCGAGGCGGAGCGGGGGCCGGACGAGGGCGGTGACGAGGCCGCGGGCGGGGAGGGACAGGCGGAGGCGGGCGGTCTCGACGGGCAGGCCGGGGGCGAGGGGCCGGTCGGCGGCGTTCCGGGCGACCTCGTCGGCGAGGCGGCGGTGCAGGGCCTCCCAGTGGGCGGGGTCGGCGAGCCAGTCGCCGTCGAGGGCGACGGCGCCGGGCGGGGGCTGGCAGCCCATGACGGTGAGGTCGGTGCGGCGCAGGACGCCGTGGCGGCGCAGGACGTGGGCGCCGTCGGGGCGGTCGGGCCAGGTGGCGAGTTCGCGGGCGCGTTCGGTCCCGGCGCCGCGGCGGACGAGGGTGGGCGGCCGGACGTCGAGGACGCTGGCTCCGGCGACGGCCCGGCGTCCGGGGTCGCGGAGCAGGGCGGTGTCGCCGATGTGGAGGGCGAGGCGGTGGTTGAGGGTGAGGCGGGCGGTGTCGGGGCCGAGGGGGCGGAGGCGGACGGGGACGGCGGCGGATCCGATGTGGAGGGTCATCTGCCGGGCGAGGCGTCCGGAGGCCTCGCCGAAGTGGGTGCGGACGTCGACGGTGGTGGCGGCGGTCCAGGCTCCGGGGGTGACGAGGGCCATGCCGCGGGCGACGTCCTCGCGGGCGACGCCGCGGAGGTTGAGGGCGACGCGGGCGACGCCGGTGGCGGAGTCGACGCGTTCCTTGGTGGTCTCGACGGCGCGGACGCGGACGCGTCGTCCGGCGGGCATGAGGAGGAGTTCGTCGCCGGTGCGGACGGTTCCGGCGGGCAGGGTGCCGGTGACGACGGTGCCGCTGCCGGGGACGGTGAAGGCGCGGTCGATCCAGAGGCGGACGGGTGCGGCGGCGTCGGGGACGGGGAGCCGGGCGGCGAGGCGGTCGAGGGCGGCGACGAGGCCGGGGAGCCCCTCGCCGGTGGTGGCGCTGACGCTGACGGCCTCGGCTCCGGCGAGTCCGGTGGTGGCGAGGCGGGTGCGGGCCTGGCGGAGGGCGTGCCGGGGGTCGGCGAGGTCGGCGCGGGTGACGGCGAGGACGGCGTGCCGGACGCCGAGCGCGTCGAGGGCGGCGAGGTGCTCCTCGGTCTGGGGCATCCAGCCTTCGTCGGCGGCGACGGCGAGCAGGGCGGCGGGGACGGGTCCGGCGCCGGCGAGCATGGTGGTGACGAAGCGTTCGTGGCCGGGGACGTCCACGAAGGCGAGGCGGGTGCCGGACGGCAGGTCGGTCCAGGCGAATCCGAGGTCGAGGGTGAGGCCTCGGCGGCGTTCCTCGGCGAGCCGGTCGGGTTCCATGCCGGTGAGGGCGCGGACGAGGGTGGACTTGCCGTGGTCGACATGCCCGGCGGTGGCGACGACCTGCATCAGTTCTCTTCCGCGGCGGTGGGGGTGAGGGTGGTGAGCACGGTGGTGTGGAGTTCTTCGTCGTCGGAGGGGTGGAGGGATCGGAGGTCGAGGAGGAGGCGGTCGTGGTCGAGGCGTCCGATGACGCGGGCGGCGCGGAGGGCGGGTTCGGTGGCCGCGGGGAGGGAGACGGCGTGGCTGGGGAGGCGGACGCCGGGTGCGCCGCCTCCTCCGACGACGGCGGTCGTGGCGGTGACGCGGACGTCGGGGAGGGCGGTGGCGAGGGCGGCGGCGAGGGTCTCGGCGCGGCGGCGGAGGTCGCGGGGGTCGGCGTCGAGGAGGGCGCGGACGGGCGGGAGGGGGCCGCGGAGGGTCGCCTCGAGGGCGGCGAGGGTGAGTTTGTCGACGCGCAGGGCGCGGTAGAGGGGGTGGCGGCGGAGGCGCGCGAGCAGGCCCGGGTCGCCGAGGAGCAGCCCGGCCTGCGGTCCGCCGAGCAGTTTGTCGGCGGACGCGGTGACCAGGTGCGCGCCGCCCCGCAGGACGGTGCGGGCGTCGGGTTCGCCCGGGAGGGCGGGGTGCGGGGCGAGGAGGCCGGAGCCGATGTCCACGATCAAGGGGACGCCGAGGGCCGCGAGTTCGTTGACCGGCGGGGCGTAGGTGAAACCCTCGATCCTGAAGTTGGACGGGTGGACCTTCAGGACGAATCCGGTGTCCGGTCCGAGGGCGTCGGCGTAGTCGGCGGTGGTGGTGCGGTTGGTGGTGCCGACCTCGCGGATCCGGGCGCCGGTGGCGGTGAGCAGGTCGGGGAGGCGGAAGCCGTCGCCGATCTCGACGAGTTCGCCGCGGCTGACGATGATCTCGCGGCCCTGGGCGAGGGCGGTGGCGGCGAGGGTGAGCGCGGCGGCGTTGTTGTTCACGATCTGGACGTCGGTGCCGGGCGGGCAGGCGTCGCGGAGCGCGGTGAGGGCTCCGGTGCCGCGTGGGCCGCGGCGTCCGGTGGCGAGGTCGTATTCGACGTCGGCGCATCCGGCGGCGGCGGTGAGGGCGTCGCGGGCGGCGTCCGAGAGGGGTGCGCGGCCAAGGTTGGTGTGGAGGAGGACGCCGGTCGCGTTGAGGACGGGCCGGAGGGTGGTGGCGTGTTCGGGGAGTGCCGCGAGCACGGCTGTGACCAGGTCGTTCGCGGCGAGTTCGCCGTCACGGACGCGCTGTTGGGCGTCGGTGACGGCGGTCTTCACGAGGCGGCGGCCGAGTCGCTCCCGCGCGTCGCGCAGGGCGGGGTCGGCGAGGACGGCGTCCGTGCGCGGGACGGCGCGGCGGGGGTCGCCGGTGGTCGCCGTGGCGGCGCGCGGGCCGTCAGAGGGGGTGTCAGAGGGGGTGTCGGCGGGGGTGTCGGGAGGGGTGGTGGTGTGCGGCCGGGGGTCCACCGACATCACCCTAAGGAGGGTGGACCGGTCTAGGAAGCCAGCCGCGCCCGCACTGTGAGACGAATGACATCTCCGGGATGCGGCGCCGTGGGCGTCATGTCCTGACGGGGGCGCGGGGCGGGGTCGTGGCGGGGTGGTCGGCGCAGCGGGGGCCGGTGGCCTCGGAGTGGGCGACGAAGTCGTCGACCATCCGGTGGACGAGGGTGGCGAGGTCGCGGAGTTCGCCGGGGGACCAGCCGGTGAGGGCGTCGTTCATCCAGGTGCGTCCGACGGCGCGGATGCAGTCGACGGCGTCGCGTCCGGTGTCGCTGAGCCGGACGCGCTGGGCGCGGCCGTCGTCGGGGTCGGGGACGCGGTCGACGTAGCCGGCGCGTTCGAGGCGCTGCACCTGGCGGGTGACGTGGGGGGCCTCGACGACGAGGCGGGCGGCGATCTCGCTCGGCCGCATGGGGCCGTCGTTGTCGGCGAGCAGGCGCAGCAGCGGGACGGCGGCGCGGTCGACGGCGATGCCGGACGCGGCGACGACGCGGTCGTGCTGGCGGGCGCGGGTGAGCAGGTGGGCGACGCGGGTGAGCGCCCGCTCGATCTCCATGATCTCGTCGGTCGTCGCCGCCGGGGTGGCCGGGGCGGGGGGCGGGTCGGGGTGGTGCGGGGACGTCATGTGACTCACCTTACAACCTAGTTGCTTAACTTAAGTAAGTATAATCGGCGGTCGAACGAACCCCCTCCCCCCGGCGCGTCCCCCCGGGCGCCCCCTGAGCACGGAAGGCCCAGACCTCCATGACCCGCGCCACCGCGGCGCCGCCCGGCACGACCGGGCGTTCCGCTCCCGCTTCCCACACCGGCCTCGTGCTGTTCGCGCTCTCCATCGCCGGGATGGTGGTGTCGGTGCAGCAGACCCTCGTCATCCCGCTGCTGCCCCGGCTGATGCGGCACTTCGACGCCTCGGTCACGACCGTGACCTGGGTCTTCACCGCGTCCCTGCTGGCCGGGGCGGTCGCCACGCCGCTGCTGTCCCGGTTCGGCGACATGTACGGCAAGAAGCCGATGATCCTGCTGGCGATGGCGCTGCTCACCGTCGGGTCGGTGGTGTGCGCGCTGTCGTCCTCGCTGGCGGTGCTGGTCACCGGGCGCGCGCTGCAGGGCGTGTCCTCGGCGATGATCCCGCTCGCCATCGGCATGATCCGCGACACCTTCCCCCGGGAGAAGGTGACCACCGCGATCGGCCTGGTCAGCGCGACCATGGGCGTCGGCGGCACCGCGGGCATGATCGTCACCGGGCTGATCGCGGACCGCACCGAGAGCTACCGGCCGGTGTTCTGGATCGCCGCCGGGCTCGCCGCGGTGGGCATGGTCCTGGTCGCGGTCAGCGCCAAGGACCGCGGCGCCAAGAACGGCGGACGGCCCGACCTGGTCGGCGCGGCGCTGCTGGCCGCGTTCCTGGTCTGCCTGCTGCTCGGCATCAGCGAGGGCAACGCGTGGGGCTGGGCGTCCGGGCGGGTGCTCGGGCTGTTCGCCGCCGCCGTCGTGCTGTGCGCGGTGTGGGTGGGCGTCGAGCTGCGCGTCCGGGAGCCGCTGGTGCGGCTGAACCTGCTGGTCGGGCCGAAGTCGCTGACCGCGAACCTCGCGTCGGTGCTGCTCGGCTTCTCGATGTTCGCGGCGTTCACGCTGATCTCCAACTTCGTCCAGTCGCCGAAGGACAAGATCGGGTACGGGCTGGGCGGGTCGGTGCTGGACGTCGGCCTGTACATGCTGCCGAGCACGGTCACGATGCTGGTCTTCTCGGCGCTGGCCGGGCGGATCGCCGCGCGTCTCGGCCCGGCGTTCACCCTCGCGATCGGGTCGGTGTTCGCGGGCCTCAGCTACGTGTGGCTGGCCGTGTCGAACGGGCACGTGTACGACGTGCTGGCGTTCAGCGCGATCCAGGGCATCGGGTTCGGTGTCGCCTACGCGGCGCTGGGGACGCTGGCGGTCCAGCACGTCCCGATGAGCCAGAGCGGGATCGCGTCCGGGATCAACTCGCTGGTCCGGACGGCGGGCGGCAGCATCGCGGGTGCGGTCACGGCGTCGGTGCTGACCAGCCGCGTCATCCCGCACACGCCCGTCCCGACGCTGGACGCCTACGTGCTGTGCTTCTGGATCGTGGCGGCGGGCGCGGGCCTGGCGGCGCTGGTGGCGCTGTTCCACGGGCTGCGGCACGGCGCGCACCACCCTCACGCGGCGGACGAGACGGCGCCGTCGGTGGTCGTCGACGGCACCGGCTGATCCGTCCCGCGCACCTTCCCGCCGGGCCGCGTCCGCACCGGACGCGGCCCGACGCGTCCGCGGCCGATCCCCAGGGCTCCCAGGCGGCGCACGCGGCGCGTCGGCGTGCGGGGCGGAGGCGACCGGTCACCCTGGCCGGACCGTGCGGGGCCCTTGACGGGAGGCGTCCGGGCCGTCCCTTATAGGGAGGCGCCCCGAAACACGCTTTGGGGCCGGGGAGCCGACGGAGGACGGCATGGGCGCTTACGCCGCTGCGTTCGAACGCAGCATCTCCGACCCCACCCGCTTCTGGGGGCTGGCCGCGCGTGACATCCGCTGGCTGGTGCCGCCCGACCGGGTGCTGGACGACGGCGCCCCGCCGTTCTACCGGTGGTTCACCGGCGGCGAGCTGAACACCTGCGACAACGCCCTGGACCGCCATGTCGAGGAGGGCCGCGGCGACCAGCCCGCGCTGGTCTACGACTCCCCCGTCACCGGGACCGTGCGGACCTTCACCTACCGGGAGCTCACCGACCTGGTCGCGCGGTTCGCCGGGGCGCTGCGCGCGCAGGGCGTCGACCGCGGCGACCGCGTCGTGGTCTACCTGCCGATGATCCCCGAGGCCGTCATCGCGATGCTCGCGTGCGCGCGGATCGGAGCGGTCCACTCGGTGGTGTTCGGCGGGTTCGCCGCGCCCGAGCTGGCCGCGCGCATCGACCACGCCCGTCCGAAGGCCGTGGTGTCGGCGTCCTGCGGGATCGAGGGGTCGCGGCTCGTCGCGTACAAGCCGCTGCTGGACGAGGCGCTGGAGCTGGCGTCCCACAAGGTCGACCGGTGCATCGTGCGGCAGCGTCCGCAGCTGCACGCCGACCTCGTGCGCCCGCGCGACGTGGACTGGGACGAGGCGGTCGCCGCGGCCCGGCCGGCCGGGTGCGTGCCCGTCGCCGCGACCGATCCGCTGTACATCCTCTACACCTCGGGGACGACGGGCCGCCCGAAGGGCGTCGTCCGCGACAACGGCGGGCACGCGGTCGCGCTGCGCTGGTCGATGGCGAACCTGTTCGGGGTCGGCCCGGGCGACGTGTTCTGGGCGGCGTCCGACGTCGGGTGGGTCGTCGGGCACTCCTACATCGTGTACGCGCCGCTGCTGACGGGCTGCACGACCGTCCTGTACGAGGGCAAGCCGACCGGGACGCCGGACGCGGGCGCGTTCTGGCGGGTGGCGGCGCGGCACCGGGTGAAGGTCCTGTTCACGGCGCCGACCGCGATCCGCGCGATCAAGAAGGAGGATCCGGGCGGGCGGCTGCTCGCCGGATACGACCTGTCGGCCCTGGACACCCTGTTCCTGGCGGGCGAGCGCCTGGACCCCGACACCTACCACTGGGCCGAGCGGATGCTGGGGCGTCCCGTCGTGGACCACTGGTGGCAGACCGAGACGGGCTGGCCGATGGTGTGCAACCCGCGCGGGCTCGAGCCGCTGCCGGTCCGGCCGGGGTCGCCGTCGGTGCCCGTCCCCGGGTACGACGTGCGGGTGCTCCGGCCGGACGGGGCCCCGGCGGGTCCGGGCGAGGAGGGCGACCTGGTCGTCCGGCTGCCGCTGCCGCCGGGCACGCTGCCGACGCTCTGGCAGGACGACGCGCGGTTCGTCGAGTCGTACCTGACGCGGTTCCCCGGCCACTACCTGAGCGGGGACGGCGGGCGGATCGACGAGGACGGCTACGTGTGGGTCATGGGCCGCACCGACGACGTGGTCAACGTGGCCGGGCACCGGCTGTCGACGGGGGTGATGGAGGAGGTCATCGCGGCGCATCCGGCCGTGGCCGAGTGCGCGGTGATCGGCGTCCGGGACGCGCTGAAGGGGCAGGTGCCGCGCGGCCTGGTGGTGCTGAAGAGCGGGGTGGCCGCCGCGCCGGAGACGGTGTGCGCGGAGCTGGTCGCGATGGTCCGGGAGCGGGTCGGGCCGGTCGCGGCGCTGAGGGAGGTCACGGTGGTGGCCGCGCTGCCGAAGACCCGTTCGGGGAAGATCCTGCGGGCCGCGATGCGCGGGATCGCCGACGGCCGGGACGTCCCGGTGCCGTCGACGATCGAGGACCCCGCGGTGCTGGAGGGGCTGCGGCCCGTCCTGCGCGGCTCCGACCCCGCCGCCGATCCCGGAGCGGGTTCGGGTCCCGCCCCCGGCGCGGGGGCGGGTTCCGGCCAGTGACGGCGGGTCGTCCCGCGCGTTAGTGCTGCTCGGTCCTCCTGGGCCAGAAGGTCGCCACCAGGTAGACGCCGATGACGGCGAACGCGATCTGGAAGATCGTCTCCCAGAAGTTCCAGCCGCGGGTGTTCAGGCCGAACAGGTGGGCGACGCCGGTGCCGAGGAACGCGGCGATGATCCCGACGACCACGGTGAGCCAGATCGCCATGTGCTGCTTGCCCGGCACGATGAGGCGGCCCAGCGCACCGATGATCGCTCCGAAGATGATCGCGGTGAAGATTCCCCCGATGGTCATGTCCGCTCCTCCGTCGAGAGGGGCCCCGCTCCGTCACGAAGCCGTCACAGATCAGATACCCCGCGAAGGATCATTGACACGAGGGCCCGGCGCGGACCGGCCGGTCAGTGCCGGGTGACGATCAGTTCGCGGCCCTCGCCCATCAGCCGCCGCAGCGACTTGACGAACAGGAACAGGACCACGCCCGCCACGACCGAGAACAGGCCGAGGACCAGGAAGTAGGTCACGTCGCCCCAGGCGTGCTGGAGGCGCGCGACCTGGCCGCCGACGGCGTCGCCCGCGGCGGTGGCCAGGAACCACACGCCCATCATCTGGCTGGCGAACGCGGCCGGGGCGAGCCGGGTCGTGACCGACAGTCCGACGGGCGACAGGCACAGCTCGCCGAGGGTCTGGAGCAGGTAGACGGCGACGAGCCAGAGCAGCGACACCTTGACGGTGCCGCCGTGGGTGGCGTGCGAGGCCAGGGACATGACGACGAACGACAGGCCGCTCAGGACGAGCGCGACGCCGAACTTCATGCCGGTGGACGCGCGGTCGCCGAGGCGCAGCCAGAGCCAGGCGAAGAACGCCGAGAAGCAGATCACCAGGATGGGGTTGATGTTCTGCGTCCAGGACGCGGGCATGTCCCAGCCGAACACGCTCAGGTTCGTGTTGTCGTTGGCGAAGATGTTCAGCGGGCCGGCGGCCTGGTCGAAGATCATCCAGAAGAGGGCGGCGGCGAGGAACAGCCACACGTAGGCGCGCAGCTTCACGCGCTCGTCCGCGCTGACCTCGTGGCTGCGGAACATGTAGCCGAAGTAGACGACCGGGACGACGATCGCCAGGACCGTCAGCGCGACGGTCACGGCGTCCACGGTGAGGGTGTCGGTGGCGATCGCGATGAGGACGATCGCGATCACGACGGCGACGACCGCCGTGAAGATCCGGAGGAACCGGGTGCGCTCCTCGGGGGTGAGCCGGTGGCCGGGCTCGTCGCCGACGCCGCGCAGGTGCTTGCCGCCGAGGACGTACTGGACGAGGCCGAGTCCCATGCCGACCGCGGCCGCGCCGAAGCCCAGGTGCCAGTTGATGTTCTGGCCCAGGTAGCCGACGACGAACGGGGCGAGGGAGCCGATGTTGATGCCCATGTAGAACAGCGAGAACGCCGAGTCGCGGCGGGCGCTGTCCTCGCCGACGTAGAGCTTGCCGACCATGGTGGAGATGTTCGGCTTGAGCAGCCCGGTGCCGAGGATGATCAGCGCGAGGCCGAGGTAGACGAAGCCGGCGCCGGCCGGGATGGCCATCGAGATGTGGCCCAGCATGATGACGAACCCGCCGACCAGGACGGCCTTGCGCGCGCCGAGGATGCGGTCGGCGACCCAGCCGCCGGGCAGTGCGACGAAGTAGACCATCGACATGTAGACGCCGAGGAGGGCCTTGGCGGTCCCCTCGGCCATGCCGAGCCCCGACTCGGACGGGGGCGCGATCAGGAAGAGGATCAGGATCGCGCGCAGTCCGTAGAAGCTGAACCGTTCCCACATCTCGGTGAAGAACAGCGTGGCCAGCCCCCACGGGTGGCCGAAGAAGGTACGCCCTTCGGGCGCGCCGTCCGACGTCGTTGTCGCCATGCGGTTTCTTTGTCCCCCCACAGTCGCCGCGCCCGGTGCTACCAGCACTCCTCGCGGAACGTACCCGTGTGATCGCAGAATGAAAGACCGGACAAAAGGGTACTTCGGTGACGAGTGTGCCGAATCCGATCTTGCCCGTGGCGTGTTCCACATGATGCGATGACCCTCCGCACGACGTCCGCAAGCGCTTACTGACCATCGGAGGGGCGCGATGACCACCATCTGCACGGCGCTGGCCGGAACCGCCGGACGGCACGGCGACCGGCCCGCCTACTCCGACCGGGTGGACGGCGCGTGGCGAACCCGCACCTGGTCACGGCTCCGGGACGACGCCCTGGAGGCCGCCGCCGGATTCGCCGCGCTCGGCCTCTCCCCCGGCGACGTGGTCGCGCTGATGATGCCGAACCGCACCGAGCACGTCCTCGCCGACCTCGGCGCGGTCCACGCGGGCGGCGTCCCCACCACGGTCTACGCCACCCTCGCCGCCGACCAGATCGGGTTCATCGCCGCCGACTGCGGCGCCCGGATCGCCGTCCTGGACGGCCGCGACCAGCTCGCCCGCTGGCTGCCCGTCCTCGACCGGCTGCCGGACCTGCGCCACGTCGTCGTCCTGGACGCCGACGCCTGCCCGCCCGGCGACCGCTTCCTCACCTGGGACGCCTTCCTCGGCCTCGGCCGCGCCCACCTCGCCGCGCACGCCGACGACGTCGAGGCCCGCTGGCGCGCGGTCGGCCCGTCCGACGTCCTGACGCTGCTCTACACCTCGGGCACCACCGGCGACCCGAAGGGCGTGCGGATCACGCACGCCATGGCGCTCGCCGAGACCGCCATGGTGGACGGCGCCTCGATCCTGCCCGAGCACGACGTCGCGGTCTCCTACCTGCCGTTCGCGCACATCGCCGACCGCGTCCTCAGCTACTACCTGCCGATCCGGCGCGCCGCGCACATCCACTTCTGCCCGGACCCGTCGCAGCTCACGACCGTGCTGGGAGAGGTCCGGCCGCACGGGTTCTTCGGCGTCCCGCGCGTCTGGGAGAAGATCATGGCGGGCGTCCAGGCCGTCATGGCGGGCGAGCCGGACCCCGCGCGCAAGGCCGCCGTCGAGGCGGCGCTCGACGCCGGGCGCGCCCACGTGACCGCCCAGGAGCACGGCAACGCCCTCACCCCCGAGATCGAGGAGGCGTTCGCCCGCGCGGACGCGGCCGTGCTCGCGCCCGTCCGCGCGCTGCTCGGGCTGGACCGGGTCCGGCAGGCGTCCAGCGCCGCCGCGCCGCTGCCCGTGGAGGTCGCCCGGTTCTTCGCGGGCCTCGGCCTGAAGATCTTCGACGCGTACGGCATGACCGAGACGACCGGCGCGATCACCGCCAACCTCGACGACTGCTTCCGGCTCGGCACGGTCGGACGCCCCTTCCCCGGCGTCGACCTCAGGCTGGACGACGACGGCGAGATCCTCGTCCGCGGCGCGACCGTCACCCCCGGCTACCTCGGCCGCCCGGACGCCACCGAGGCCGCGTTCACCCCCGACGGCTACCTGCGGACGGGCGACATCGGCGTCCTGGACGCGGACGGCTTCCTGCGCGTCGTCGACCGCAAGAAGGAGATCATCATCACGGCGGGCGGCGAGAACATCGCCCCGTCGCTCATCGAGAACCTCCTCAAGGAGCACCCCCTGATCGGGCAGGCCCTCGCGTTCGGCGACCGCCGCCCCCACGTCGTCGCCCTCATCACCCTGGACGCCGAGGTCGCCCCCGTCTGGGCCGCCGCCCGCGGCGTCGACGCCACCGACACCGCCGCGCTCGCCGACCACCCCCTGGTGCTGGAGGAGATCGGGCACGCCGTCGCGGACGCCAACACCCGCCTGGCCCGCGTCCAGCAGGTCAAGAAGTGGCGCCTGCTGCCCGCCGAGTGGACCGCCGAGTCCGAGGAGCTCACCCCCACCCTGAAGCTCCGGCGGCGCGTCGTCCACGCCAAGTACGCCGACGCGCTCGCCTCCCTTTACGCCTCATGACACCGCTAAGCTCCCGTCCGGAGGCGGATGAGCGCCTGGTGGTCTCCCCTGCCTTCAAAGCAGGTGGTCCCGAGGACCTCGGGACGGCGGGTTCGATCCCCGCCCGCCTCCGACAGCCTCTCGGGCGGGGTCCCCCTCGGGGAGGAGGGGCGGGTACTTCGTTCCGGGGATGGGGAAGTGCTTCTCGGCGATGATGAAGTCGCAGGTCCGGGGCCCGACCATGGGAGGACGGGTTACGGAGCGGGAGGTTTCCGATGCGGGTTCTCGGTGTGGTCGTCGCGGTTCTCGGGTTCGGATCGCTGATCGCCTTCAACGGCGACAACGACAACGTGGGGCCGATGAGCTGGGCGTCCGGTCATCAGCCGGTCGCGGGGATCGCCGTGGGGCTGCTGGGCCTGGTGGTCGCCGGGCTCGGGTTCGCGTCCCGCTCCAGGCGGTGACCGCTTCGCGCGGCGGGTGACGCGCGTTCCCCGTCGGGCTCCGGAGTCTTTCGGTGACGTGTGGTGATGTATTCGAGTCCGGACGGGCAACACTCTCTTCAGGGATCGTGAACGGCCCGGCGCGGCGCCGGGAGCGGGGTCCCGTCAGGAGGCCGTCTGTTGACAACGCGCGCCGAGGCCGATCCGCTGACCGTCGTATGGATCACCGCGAGTTTCCCGCCGGAGGTCAGCGGGGTGTCGCTGGGGAACGTGGAGCGGGCCCACTGGTTCGCCGGACGGCGGGACGTGCGGCTGTTCCTGCTCGTCCCCGAGGCCGCCGACCATCCCGCCGAGCCCGACGACCCCGACGACGAGCCCCCGGCCGGGATGGACACACGCGGTCTCGAACTGCACGCCTACGCCTCCAAGCGGTGGCTGCCCTATCCGGTGATCCGCGCGCCGAGGCATGCCGCGCTCGCGCAGATCGACGCGGCGCTGGAGAAGATCTCGCCGGATCTGGTGGTCGTCACCGACCCCGAGCGGTGCTTCATGTTCGGCGCCTGGGGAATGCCGGGGGACGCCTACGCGCGGCGACGCGGCGTCCCCTATGTGGCCCAGTATCAGAGCGATTACTACAACTTCGCCCTGAGTTATCCGATCTGGCGTCACCTGCGGACGCCCGTCTTCCGGCCCGTCATGCACGTCGTGTACCGGCGCTTCGACGCCGCCATCTGCGCGACCCCGCACGCGGCGTCCACGTTGCGCGAGTTCAGCGACATCCCGATCGAGCAGGTCCCCTTCGTCGGGGTCGACCTGGACGCGTTCAGTCCGGACCGCGCCGACCCCGCCGTCCTCGGCAGGCTGGCGCCGGGCTACGACGGGCGGGGACGACGCGTCCTCTACCTGGGACGACTCGCCCGGGAGAAGCGCCTGGACCTCATCATCGACGCGTTCCTCAAGCTGAGCACGGCGCCGGGCGACGAGGACCTGTCGCTGTTCATCGCCGGTGAGGGCCCCGCCGACATCACGGGGCAGGTCGCGAAGCTGGCCGCCGCCTCGCCCCGGATCCACATGCTCGGGTACGTCCGCGGCGCCGACCGGGGCGCGCTTTATGCGTCCTGCGACGCGTTCTGCACGGCGTCCCCGTACGAGACGCTCGGACGCACCGTCGTCGAGGCGATGGCGTCGGGGACGCCGGTGGTCGTCCCCTCCAGCGGGGGCATCACCAACGTCCTCGCGGACGGGCGGAACGCCTACCTCTTCCCGCCCGGCGATCCGGGCGCGCTCCTCGGCGCGCTCCGCAGGGCGCTCGGCGACGAGGACCACGTGACCGCCGAGGCGCGCGCCGAGGCCGCGCAGTTCACCACCGAGAACGGCTGCCTGCAGCTCCTCGCCTGCTACCGCCGCCTCGCCGCCCGCCACTCCGGGGCCGCGGGCCGAGCGCGCGGCACGCCGTGAGCGGCGGGCGGCCTCGGCGGGCGGGTGTCAGAGGGTGGCCGACATCCGCTGGACGGCGCCGGTGAGCAGGTCGGGGCGGGTGGCGAAGTTGAGGCGCGCGAAGCCGCGCCCGACCTGGTCGGGGTCGCCCTCGGGGGCGAACCTCGGGCCCGAGGAGAGACCGATCCGGGCGTGGTCGAGGAAGTGGCGGGCGGGGTCGGTGCCGAGGTCCAGCGCGCGGAGGTCGAGCCAGGCGAGGTAGCCCGCCTGCGGCCGGTGGTGCCGGACGGCGGGGAGGTGCTCGTCGAGGAGCGCGGCGAGGTGGCGGTGGTTGCCGGCGAGGGCGGTGACCAGCTCGTCCAGCCAGGGCTCGCCGTGGGCGAAGGCGGCCTCGGCGGCCAGGACCCCGAGGAGCCCGGCGCTCTCCTCGATCTCCTCGCGGATCGCGGCGCCGACGGCGCGGGCGTCCGGCCCGGGGACGACCAGGGAGGCCTTCAGCCCGGCGAGGTTCCACGCCTTGGACGCCGAGTGGAACGCGACCGAGCTCGCTGCGGCCGGGGCGTCCAGCGACGGGAAGGGGACGTGCACGGACCCGGGGTGGACGAGCGGCGCGTGGATCTCGTCGCTGAGGACCTGGACGCCGTACCGGGCGGCCAGGTCGGCGACGGCCTTCAGGTCCTCCTCCGGGAACACGGCGCCGGTCGGGTTGTGGGGGTTGCACAGCAGGTAGGCGCGGACGCCCGAGGCGAGGTCGCGTTCCAGGCGGTCGAGGTCGAGACGGTATCCGGTGTCGTCCCTGACCAGCGGGTTCGTGACGATCTCCCGGCCCATCCCCGGCAGGCAGGAGAAGTACGGCGGGTATCCCGGGGTGTTGAACAGGACGCGGTCGCCGGGCTCGGTGACGACGCCGAGGACCTCGAGGATCCCGGCCATCACGTCGGGCACGAGCCGCATGGCCGCCGGGTCCGGCCGCCAGCCGAAGCGGCGCGCGGCGAACGCGGCGAAGGCCTCGGGCAGCCGCCCGGTGGTGGCGTATCCGGTGTCTCCCTGGGCGATGGCGCGGGTCAGGGCGTCGGCGATGGGCGGGGCGAGCGGGGTGTCCATCTCGGCGATGTGCATCGGCAGGACGTCCTCGGGGAACTCGCGCCACTTGACGCTGTGGCGGGTCCTGAGGTCGTCGAGCGTGAAGGCGGTGAGCGGGGACGGCGCCGGGACGGCGGGCATGGCAGCCTCTCCACGAAGGAACATGGTTCGCAAATGCCACCATTTCACCTCACGGGAGGCCCGTTCCACCGCGCGGACGGACGGTAAAGATCACTGGCAAAGCGTTCTCGCACGGGCGGCAAAGGCCGGTGGCGCGGGGCCGCCGTTCGGCGAGACTGCGGGCGACGTCCGTCCGTGAGGAGTCCGCATGTCCGCCAGCGTTTCCCGTCCCCTCCCCCACGCGCCGTCCGCCCGGTCGCTGCTGGAGCGGTCCCGGACGCTGATCGAGCCCGGATACCGGGGCGCGGTGGACCTGCTGCCCTCGCCCGTCCGCCGGGTCATCGGCTACCACGCGGGGTGGTGGGACGCCGACGGGCACGCCGCCGACGGCGGCGGCAAGGCGATCCGCCCCGCGCTCGTGCTCGCCGCCGCGTCCACTCTCGGCACGCGGGCGCCCGAGACGGTGGTGACGGCCGCGGTGACGGCGGCGGGGGTCGCGGTGGAGATGGTCCACGACTTCTCGCTGCTGCACGACGACGTCATGGACCGGGACACCACGCGGCGGCACCGCCCCGCGGCCTGGACGGTCTTCGGGACGGGTCAGGCGATCGTCGCCGGGGACCTGCTACTCGCGACGGCCCTCGGCCACCTGCCCGGCGCGGCGTCCGGCGACGTCCCGGCCCCGTTCGCGCGCGACGCCCGCGCCGTCCTGTCGGACGCGGTCGTCCGCCTGTGCGCCGGGCAGTCCCTGGACCTGCGGTTCGAGCAGCGCAGCCGGGTGACGCTGGACGAGTGCCTGAAGATGTCGGACGGCAAGACCGCCGCGCTGCTGGAGGCGTCCTGCCGCCTGGGCGCGCTGGCCGGCGGGGCCGACCCGCAGACGGCGGCGTCCCTCGCGGCGTTCGGACGGCACCTCGGCATCGCCTTCCAGCTCGTGGACGACGTGCTGGGCATCTGGGGCGACCCCGCCGTGACCGGGAAGCCCGCGGGGTCGGACCTGGCGTCCCGCAAGAAGAGCCTCCCGGTGGTCGCGGCCCTCCACTCCAAGAACAACGCCGCCGCCGAGCTGGCCGAGCTGTTCGGGGCCCCGGCCGAGCTGAGCGAGGGCGAGCTGGCCCGCGCCGCCGGGCTCGTGGAGCAGGCGGGCGGACGGGCCTGGGCCGAGCTCGAGACCCGCCGCCGCCTCACCGCGGCCTTCACCGCGCTCGACCACGCCGCGATCCCCGCCGAACGCCAGGCCGGCCTGCGCGCCCTGGCCTCCCTCCTCGCCACCCGCGACCGCTGACCCCGCCGTATCCGCCGGCGTCGCCCGGCGCTCAGTGCGAGGGGTGGACGCGGCCGGGGTCGGTGGCCACTCCCGCGAGGACGACGGTGACGACGTCCTCGGCGAGGCCGGGCGTGATCGGCAGGTGGCCGAACAGGACGCGGTAGTAGGTGGTGGCGGCGAGCATGTCGAGCAGCAGGTCGATGTCGGCGTCCGGGCGGATGTCGCCGCGTTCGATGCCGCGCCGGAGGGCGGCGGCGGTGGTCGCGCGGCGCGGTTCGAAGTAGGAGCGGCGGAACTCCTTCTCCAGGTCGGGGTCGCCCGCGAGGTCGGCGACCAGGGCGGGCAGGACGCGGCGTCCGACGGTCGTGGTGAACGCCCTGCTCAGGGTGCCGATGCCGGTGACCAGGTCGCAGTGCGTGCAGCCGGTGTCGGGGGTCGGCGAGGTGCCGACCGTCCGGGCGAGCGCCTCGACGACCATGTGCGGGAGCGAGCGCCAGCGGCGCCGCAGGGCCGGTTTGCTCGTGCCCGCGCGGGCGGCGACGCCCTCCATCGTGAGGCCCGCGTAGCCGACCTCGTCGAGCAGGTCGAGGACCGCGCGCGGGACGGTCTCGTCGATCCGCGCGTCCCGGGGACGTCCCGGGCGCGCCGGAGTGGTGTCCCGCCCGGTGGGGCGCCCGGTGGGGCGGCTGCCGCTGTTGACCATGCGATCATTATAGGTACTATTTCGTTCCGATCCGGAACGAAATGAAATAGAGGTGATGATCGTGTCCCCCTCCACGAACACCGGAGACCCGCAAGCCCCTCCCGACCGGGCCCCGGCCGAAGAGGGCGTGTTCGGGGCGTCCCACCGGGCGCTCAGCGCCGGGGTCCTGCTGTCGGTCGGCATGGTCGCGTTCGAGTCGCTCGGGGTGGCCACGATCCTGCCCGGCGTCGCGGGCGACCTGCACGGACTCGGCTCGTACGGGTGGGGCCTGTCGGCGCTGATGCTGGCGAACATCGTCGGGACCGTCCTCGCCGGACGGTCGGCCGACCGGGGCGGGCCGCGGCGTCCCATGGCGGCGGGGATGCTGGTGTTCGCGGTCGGCTGCGCGGTCGCGGGGGCGGCCCCGGACTGGCCCGTGTTCCTGGGCGGACGGGTCCTGCAGGGGCTCGGCGTCGGGGCGGTCATGGCGACGGCGTACACGCTGATCGGCCTCGCCTACCCGGAGCGGCTCCAGGCGCGGATGTTCGCCCTGCTGTCGTCCGCGTGGACGCTGCCGTCCCTGGTCGGGCCGGTCGTCGCCGGGACGCTGAGCGACGCGGTGAGCTGGCGGGCCGTGTTCGTCCTCGTTCCGCCGATCACCCTGCTGGCCGCCGCCCTCACCCTGCCCGCGATGGGCCGCCCGCCCGCGCCCTCCGCCCCGGCCCCGGACGCGGCGGGCGCCGTGTCCTGGTGGAGGCGGCCGCTCACGGCGTCGGTCCGGCTGACGCTGGGCACCGGCCTGCTCCTCCAGGGACTGCTGCTGGACGACCCGGTCCGCCTCGCCGTCGTCGCCGTCGCCGGGCTGGTCGTGGCCGTCCCCGCGTTGCGGCTGGTCACCCCGGACGGCACGCTCGGCGCACGACCGGGTCTGGGCGCGGGCGTCGCCGTCCGGGCGCTGCTGTGCGGGGCGTACTTCGGGAGCGAGGCGTTCCTCCCGCTGGGGCTCCAGGAGCTGCGCGGGATGGGCGCGACCGAGGCGGGCCTCGGGCTGTCGGCGGGCGCGATCACCTGGGTCGCGGGTTCGGCGTTCCAGGCGCGCCGCGACTCCGGACGCGTCGCCGCGACGGCCGCCGGGTTCGCGGTGCTGCTCGGCGGGGTCGTCCTGACCGGGGCCGCCGTGGTGACGAGCGCGGTGCCGAGCTGGATCGCCGTCCTCGGATGGGCGGTCGCCGGGCTCGGGATGGGCGTCGCGTTCAACGCGTCCACGACCGCCGCCCTGCAACCCGTCCCGGCCGCGCGGCAGGGACAGGCGAGCGCCGCGCTCCAGCTCGCCCAGACGCTGTCGACCGCGCTGGTCGCGGGCCTCGGCGGGGCCGCCGTCGCGGCGGCCGGGCACACGTCGGCGCTGAGCTCGCGGGGCGCGCTCCTGCTGCTCTTCGCCTTCACGGCGCTCCTGGCCCTCGCGGGCACCCTGCTGTCGCGCCGCCTGACGCCTCGCTGAACCCCCGCTCCCGCCTTCCGCGGTGAAGGACAAGGGGAGGCGCGCCCGTTCGAAGGGTGCATGATCGCACGGTGCCTGGTCGGTGGCGGTCTGGTCGTGTTTGACTGAACGGATGGGAGCCGGTGGACGCACGGGGCCGTGGCAGAGGGTCGGGGGGTGGGCGTTCCTCGCCCTCCAGGTCGTCCTCGGGGCGGTCGTCGTCGCGCTGGCCGTGGTCCTCATCGTCATCGGGGTGGGGGTGGTCTCCCACGGTGTCGACGGCATGACCGGCGCCTCGTCGCTCCGCTCGACCGCGGACGGGACCGTCCTCGCGCACTGGCGGGAGAACGAGTCCCGGGGCGGGCGGATCGACCGGATCCAGGTCCGGTTCACCGCCGCCGACGGGACGTCCCACGAGTTCACCGAATCCGGCCGCGCCAAGGCGGGCGACCGGATCCGGGTGCACTACAAGGCCGGGAACCCCGGGGACGCGTCCGTCCACTCGGCGACCGGCAACCGGGCCATGGCCGGGCTCGGCGTCCTCATCGGCCTCGCGATGGTCGTCTGCATGCTCGGCGTCCTCCTCAGGGGAGGCTGGGACGCGTTCCACGCTCTTCGAGAGTGGGCTCCCGAGAGGCCGGCGCGGAAGGCGCGGCGTCCGCTGCCCGTGGACTGACGCGTCCCGCCGCCGGGGGCGTCCGCCAGAGCCGGTCGCCGAGGACGGCGAGGGCCGCGGGCAGCAGCACGCCCCGGACGAGCGTCGCGTCGATGAGGATCGCGGCGGCCAGGCCGACGCCCATCATCTTGTACTCGATCGCCGTCAGCACGGCGAAGACGCTGAACGCGCAGGTCATGATGGCCGCGGCGCTCGTGACGACGCCCGAGGTCGCGCCGACCCCGGCGACGACGGCGGCGCGGGCCGGGAGGCCCTCGGCCCGGTGCTCGCGGATCCGGCTCAGGATGAAGATGTGGTAGTCCATGCTGAGCCCGAACAGGATCACGAACATGAACAGCGGCAGCCAGCCGACCACCCCGCCGTAGGACGTGAAGCCGAGCGCGCCCCCGAGATGGCCGTCCTGGAATCCCCAGGCCAGCACGCCGATCGCGGCGCCGATCGACAGCAGGTTCAGCGCGATCGACACCAGCGGGACGGCCAGGGAGCGGAACGTCAGCGCCAGCAGCACGAACGCCGGCGCGAGGACGGCGCCGACGACCACGGCCGTCCGGTTCTTGATGACGCGCGTGAAGTCGTAGGCGAACGCGGTCTTGCCCGCGACCGCGTGCCCGACGCCGTCCGCTCCCCCGAACGCCGTGTCGGCGCGGTGGCGCAGGTCCAGGAGCGAGCGGTTCGCCTCGGCGCCGGTGCCGAAGTGCGCGAGCGGAACACGCGCGACCAGGACGTTCCCGCTGCGCGCGGTGACCGTCGGGCCCAGGCCCGCGACCGCGGACGTGACGGCCGGGTCGTCCAGCGCGCCGGGCCGCTTCTCCCACAGGACGACCGACGCGGGTGACGGGGCGCCGGGGAACGCCTCCTGCATGCGGAGCGCCGCGTCCACGACGGGGACCGATCGGGGCAGGCTGTCGGTGACCGCCGCGTCCTGCAGGCGCAGGCCGAACGCGGGCACCGTCAGCAGGACCAGCGCGAGCACGGCCAGCCCGCCCCACACCAGCGGACGCCGCACGACGCGTTCCGCCACGGCCGTCCAGAAGCGGGACGGGGTGGCGGCCGTGCGGCGGCGGCCGATCCACGGCAGGCGCACGGCGTCCACGCGGGCGCCGAGCGCGGCGAGCAGCGCGGGCAGGAACGTGACCGAGCCGGCCATGGCGAGGCCGACGACCAGGACCGTCCCGGCGGTCAGGCCCTTGAAGTTGTCGAGGCCGGTGAGCGGCAGCCCCGCGAGGCAGAGCATGACGGTCACGCCGGACACGACCACGACGTGCCCGGACGTGCGGGTCGCGACCCGCAGCGCCTCGTCCGGGGACCGGCCCGCCGCGCGCTCCTCCCGCGTCCGCCGCAGGTAGAACAGCGAGTAGTCGACGCCGACGGCGATCCCGATCAGCAGGACGATCGACGACGCGGCGCTGTTCACCGGCACCCAGTGCCCGGCGAGCCGCAGCAGCCCGAACGTCCCGGCGACCGTCGTGACCGCCAGGAGCAGCGGGATCCCGGCGGCGACCAGCGAGCCGAACACGGCCAGCAGGATCAGGACGGTGAGCGGCAGCGAGAAGTACTCGGCCCGCTTCATGTCGTCCTTGATGCCGCCGTTCACCGCGTCCGAGAGGCTCTTGTCCCCCGCCTGCGCCAGGCGGACGCCGGGGTGCCGCGCCGCGACGTCCCGGACGGCCCGGACGACGCCGTCGTAGTGCGCGCGGAACTCCTCTTCCGGTCCGGCGATCTGCACGCTGACCAGGCCGGATCGTCCGTCCCGCGACACCAGCGGCGAACGGACGGCGCCGTACGGGCGCAGGGCCTCGCTCAGCTCGCGGGCGGTGGCGCGGAGTCCGGGGTCGTCCGCGAACCGGGCCGTCCCGTTCCGGCTCTGGACCAGGACGTTCTCCAGCGGGGGGATGTAGCCGGTGTGGACGTCCAGGACGCGGTCGGCCCGTCCGGACTCGCCGGGGTCGGTGCTGTGCCTCTGGCCGAGCCCGAGGGCCCCGGCGCCGAGGATCGCCGCGACGACCAGGACCAGCCATCCGGTGATCGCGACCGTCCGGTGCCGTGCCGACCACCCCGCGACGCGCTCGGTGATCGGTTTGCGTTCAGGCAGCATGAAGTGCTGTCCTTTCGGTGAAGGGGTGCTGCTGTGAGAGTCCGCCCGGAAACGGGCGGGATGTGGTTCCTCTTCACGCCGGGTCGTCGAGTGGCCGCTCGACGACCCGGCTCCGTTCTGTGGCTCACTCCACGGTGAGCAGGATCGTCTCCAGGGCGTCCATCCTCTTCTCCATCTCGCCGAGGCTCCGCGCGCTCTCGGTGAGTCGCGTCTCGATCAGGCGCTGGGTCTCCAGGCTCGTCTCGGCGATCCGGCGGTACTCCGCCTCCCGGGCCAGCGCCGCGCGCGCCCGCACGGTCGCCCCCACCTGCACGATGATCACCGTGACCACGGTGGTGACGAAGGCGAAGATGCCGACGGCGCCGGCCACCTCCGCGAGCTCGTGACCGTCCATCACCCGTCCACCTTCCTGTTGTCCGGCCTGCCCTCCGGCACGGTCAGCGTCCGCGCCGCCCGCCGTACGTCCTCGGGGGTCAGCTCGAGCCGGAACGGGGCGACCTCGTAGAACTTCATGGCCTTCCCCTCCGGCGACACCTCGACGTGACTGGTCACCAGCCCGGCCGCCTCCAGCTTGCGCAGGTGCACCTGGAGCAGCGGACGGCTGATGCCCAGCTCGCGCGCGAGGTTGCTGACGTAGTCGCGCTCGCCCGTGAGCGCCGCGAGGATCCGCAGCCGGTGCGGGTTGTCGAACGCCGCCAGCACGCGGAGCAACTCGTCCCCGGTCCTCACGCCACCTCCTCCGCACATGCAAAAGAAAATTAGCATGTGCCTAACGCACTTACCACCCAGCAGACGGAGGGCGAGACCCCGACACGGACATGCGAAGGCCCCCGCGTGCCGGACACGCGGGGGCCACTACTCGTTCGCGCTAGACGCCGTAGCTTCCGATCCCAGCGACGTGCGTGCCGAAACCCGGCTTGAGCGTCCACGCGACCGGGCCGACGCAGCCGGGGAAGGCGTACAGCTTGATGTCACCGTCGGTTCGGTTGTTGATCTCATGGGCGAGAGGGGCCATCTGGTGACAGCCCGTGGGGTTGCTCTGCACATCCAGCTGCTGGAACTCGGTGGAGTAGACCACCACGTCGCCGGTGTTCGCCAGGGCCGGGACGGCCGTGGCGAGCGGGCCGACGGCGACACCCACGGCGGCGACGGAGACGAGCGCGAGGCGGGACTTCATGGACACTCCTGGGTCTTCTCTGGGACGGCCGGAAGATCATCGGTGCCCAGGGATCTTCCCTGGACACCGACACCCAATCACAATTCGCACTCGATCGACCACGTTGCGCGATCACCCGGGCGAGCCTCACGGCAGGATCGCGTCGACGTATCCGCCGTCGACGCGCACCGCGCCGCCGGTGGTGGCCGAGGCGTACTCCGAGCCGAGGTAGACGACCATGTTGGCGATCTCCTCGGGCTCGATCAGGCGCTTGAGCAGGGAGTTCGGGCGGTGCTCGGCCATGAAGCGGCGCTGCGCGTCCTCCCAGGGCAGATCGGCGCCGACCAGTTCGCCGACGAAGTTCTCCACACCTGAGGTGTGGGTCGGTCCCGCGAGGACGGTGTTGACGGTGACGCCCGTCCCGGCGGCGGCCTTGGCGTAGCCGCGCGAGACCGCCAGCAGCGCCGTCTTCGACATGCCGTAGTGCACCATCTCCTCGGGAATGACCACCGCGGAGTCACTGGCGATGAACTGCACCCGTCCCCAGCCCCGCTCGGTCATGCCCGGCAGGTAGACACGGGTGAGCCGCACACCGGACAGGACGTTGACCTCGAAGTAGCGTCGCCATTCGTCATCGTCGATGTCCAGGACGGCTCGAGCCCCGAAGATGCCGAGATTGTTGACGAGGATGTCGACGTCGGGCACCTGGCCGTACACGGCCTGGGCGCCCTCCGCGGTGGCGACGTCGGCCGCCACTCCCCGCAGGTCGGCTCCCGGCACCTCCGAGCGCAGCGTTTCGAGGGCGCCGGTGACGCTCGCTTCCGAGCGCCCGTTGACGACCGTGGCCGCTCCGGCCCGTGCCAGTCCCGCGGCGATGGCGAGGCCGATGCCCTTGGTGGAGCCCGTGACCAGCGCGGTCCGTCCCTGGAGATCGATGTCCATGACGATGATCATTCCCATCCCGGCCTGGGGCAAAAGAAGCGGAGCGCGACCCGGCGGTCTGAACCGCCGAGATCGGGATCGGCGTCGGTGAGCGGGCGCAGCCCGGGGCGTTCTGTGGGGATCATGATCGTTCGTCCATGCTCTCTGCGCAGATATGGGGGACGGCGTTCTCTTCGATCCGCGACGGCGGGGCCTCCGCCGGCGGAGCGCTGTACGGGGGGTTTCGCCGGATGGTGGCGTGAGCCGCCTCCGCGGTACCGAGGCCGAGCACGATGAACAGCGCACCTACCGGCCCCAGCCAGTGGGCCCCGAACCACGCCATCCCCACCTGGCCGACCAGGGGAGCCACGGAGACACCGACGTAGACCATGGCCGAGGCGAGGCCGGTGAGCAGAGGTGCCGCCGCCGGCATGGCGCCGATCAGGCGATGGGTCTGCGGTGCCAGGAGTCCCCATCCGCTGACGCCCCAAACGACGAGCGCCACGATGGCGGACGCCAGGTGCGCGCTCGTCCAGGGCAGCAGGACGAAGTCGATCGCGGCGAGGACGATCGAGGCGTTGATGATGCGGCGGCCGCCGAGGCCGTCCACCAGGCGCCCGGAGCCGAGGGTTCCGGCGGTGGCGGCCAGGCCCCACACGAACAGCAGGGCGGCGAGGGTGATGCCGCTGCCGCCGGTGGCGCGGTCGAGGCTTTCGCCGATGAAGGAGTAGACGGTGTACAGACCCGTGTAGACGAGGAGGGTCGTCAGCAGGGTCAGGACGATGCGACGGTCGGCCAGCGGGGCGACGCGCGTACGCAGCGGAACCGCCGCCGGTGCGGGGAGGGCGGGCAGGAGCAGAGCGACGCCCGCGGCGGCCAGCATGCCGAGCGCGGAGACGAACAGCATGGTGGCGTGCCAGTCGCCGGCGAGGCTGCCGATCGCGGTGCCGAGGGGCGCGCCGAGCGCGGTCGCGGCGCTGAGGCCGGTCATGACGGTCGCGATGGCACGGCCGCGGCGTTCCGGCGGCGCGAGCGCGGCGGCCGCGGCGACGGCGGCGGGGGTGACCATGGCGCCACCGAATCCGGCGAGCGCCCGCGAGGCCAGGACCACACCGAAGACGGGGACGAAGGCCGTGATGAGGTTGCCCGCGGTGAAGATCGCGAGCCCGGCCAGGAACACCGTCCGGCGTGGCCAGGTCGCGGTGAGCGCCGCCATGACGGGGCCGAGGATCGCGTAGGTGAAGGCATAGGCGGTGATGAGCCACCCCGCGGTGCCGACGGAGACGCCGAGGGAGTCCGCCGCACCCGGAAGGACGCCGGCGATGACGAAGCTGTCGGTGCCGATGGCGAACACCCCGGCGGCGAGGACGGCAAGTGATCGGTACACGACGGATGGACCTCCTGGATGTAACAGAAATGGTTACGACAATGCCTCGAAGAAAGGCCGGTCCTCGCGGACCAGCCGAATGAGGCGGAGGAAGCGGACAGGGTGGCGCGGCGCGACCTCCGGGAAGGGCCTGACCGACCTGGCCTGGCCTGGCCTGGCCTGGCCTGGCCTGGCCTGGCCTGGCCTGGCCTGGCCTCAGGCGACCGTGTCTCTCAGCACGTCGGCGACGGTGACGGCGGCCAGTTCCTCCTTCATCGACTCCTCCGCACGGCCGTACGCCTCCCGCAGCACGGGCGGGATCCCCCTGCCGACAGGGCACGCCTGGTTGGGCTGCGCGGCGTGCGGCGCGATGAGCGGATCGGGTTCGACGGCCAGGTAGACGTCCCGCAGCGTGATCGACTCCGGCGCGCGCGCCAGCATCCAGCCCGCCCCCTGGCCGCGCCGCGAAACGACCAGACCCGCGTCACGCAGACTGCCCAGGATGCGCCGGATAACCACGGGGTTGGTGTTGACGCTGTCGGCGATCTGGTCGGACGTCACGACGCCGTCCGGCCGCCGGGGGCACACCAGCGCCATCCACGTCAGCGTGTGCGTGGCCACCGTCATGCGACTGCTCACACTCATGGAACCTCCGATCGCCCCAGCGGACGACGCCCCGCTGTCGCAACCGATTCTGTTACGACTGGGCCGCGCGTGTCCAGCCGCGCCGCCGGCATGTGGCCCCCGACACCCGCCCAGGAGGGCCCGCCGCCCCGGCCGGGCAGGTGCGAAACCCGCTCCCGCCCGTCCGCCTGCCGGCACTCCCTGCCACCCGCCTGCGGTCATCGCTCTCAGCAGGCCGCGTCGAGGACCTCGGCGACCCGATCGAGCACGCGCGGCGGCGGGGTGTACGGGACGCGCAAGTGGTGGGTGAGGGTGGCGTCAGCCGCGAAACGCGGGCCGGAGGTGAGCTCGACCCCGCTCCTGCCCGCCCGCTCGACGACCGTGTCGGCGGGAGTGGCGGCGAGTCGCAACCACAGCGCGAGGCCGCCGGACGGAACCGTGAAGTCCCAACGATCGTCCTGGCCGAGCAGCGCGGCGAGGTGGTCGCGCTGACGCCTGAGTTCACCCCGGCGTCGATGGAGCACCGCCTCCAGGTCACCGAGGAGTTCGGCGGCGATGAGCTCCTGCACGGGAGAGGCCGACAGCGGACCGGCGAGGGGATGACTCTGAAGCCGCCTGATGAGCGGCGTCGCCGCCCGGATCCAGCCGATGCGCAGGCCGGACCAGATCGCCTTGCTGGTCGAGCCGATCAGCACCGCGCCGCGGATCCGGGGCACGGGCTCCGGCCGGTCGCGGAGATCGAGGTCGCGCATGGTCTCGTCCGCGACGACGGTCACCCGGTGCCGGTCGGCCAGCTCGGCGACGGCTCGACGGGTTCGCTGCGGCATGAGCGCACCGGTGGGGTTCTGGAAGTCGGGCACCAGGTAGGCGAGCTGTCCCCGGGCGGCGGCGAAGGCGGCCTCGAGCTGGTCGAGGTCCCAGCCCCCGGCGGTCACCCTCACGCCGACCAGCTTCGTCCGGGAGCCGCGCAGCACGCGGAGCGCGTCGAAGTAGGTGGGGGTCTCGACGGCGGCCACCCGGGGTTCGAAGTACGCGGTGAGCAGGGCCAGCGCGGCGCGCGCACCGCCGGTGACGAGGATCTGCCCGGGCCGGGTGGCCAGCCCCTGACGGGTGTACCGAGCGGCGATCGACGCACGCAGCTCGGGCAGACCCGGACCTGGTTCGCCATGCTCGGCCAGCAGCGGAGCGGCCCGTTCCAGGGCCCGCCGCGACGCCGCCAGGTAGGCGTCCCGCGGCGCGGCCGGCACCGCCCGGCGCAGATCGGTGACGGCGCCGCCCTCCCCCGTCGCCGAGACGGGAGCGATCCGATCCGCGGCGGCCGGGGGCAGCCGCACCGTGCTGGCGCTGCCGTGCCGCGTCACGACCCATCCGCCGTCGCGCAACCGCGCCAACGCGGCCGTCACCGTGCCGCGGCTCACCCCGAGGGCGGCGGCGAGGTGCCGTTCGGCCGGCAGCCCGGCGCCGGTGCGGATGCGGCCGTCGAGCACCGCCCGGTCCAGCGCCGCGACCAGTGTCGCGTCGGACCGCCGCCAAGGCCCCAACGCCCGTACCAGCTGCTCGGCTCCCATCCGCACTGGTCCACTTTCCCATGACTGGACCATGCCCTCCCTCCAGCGCCCGCCTACCGTCGTGGACAGCCGACACGAAGGGAGTCACCCCTCATGCACCCGCGACTCGCGGAAGACCGCGAGGAACTGCCGAAGCTGCTCAGAGACGTGCAACGGCACGCCGCCTCCCTTCTCGCGAGCCTGGACGAGCGGGACGTCGTCCCTTCCCCACCGGTCCCGCCGCCCACACCGCTGCCCGCGCGGGGCGTCGGCCTGAAGGCGACCCTGGAGGAGTTCGCCGAGCGCTGGGAACCGACACTGTCGGCGAGCGCGGGGCCCCGCTACCTCGGGTTCGTCACGGGCGGCGCGACCCCGGCGGCGCTGGCCGGTGACTGGCTGACCTCGACCTGGGACCTGAACGCCTTCTCGTCCCTGGACGGAGCGGGCCAGCACCTGGAACGCGAGACGATCACCTGGCTGCGCGGCCTCTTCGGGCTGTCCGACCGACACCACGGGACGTTCGTCAGCGGCGCCACCATGTCCACGACCGTCGGCCTCGCGACCGCCCGCGAATGGCTCGGCGAACGCAAGGGCGTCTCACCGGCCGAGGACGGCGTCGGCGCCCTCGGCCCGGTGCGGGTCCTCTCCGGGGCCGCGCATTCGAGCGTGTCCAAAGCCCTGTCGGTCCTCGGCGTGGGACGCACCGCCCTGGTCCCGGTGGACACCCTCCCCGGCCGCGAGGCCGTCGACATCGCCGCACTCGAGCGCGCACTGCGGGAGCACCAGGCCGACGGGCCCTGCCTGGTCATCGCCAACGCCGGCACCGTCAACACCGCCGACTTCGACGACGTCCTCGCCATCTGCGCGCTCCGGGAGCGCTACGACTTCTGGCTGCACGTGGACGCCGCCTTCGGCGCCTTCGCGGCCCTGTCCCCGGACCACGCGCACCTGGTCGACGGCCTCGACGCGGCCGACTCGGTCTGCGTCGACCTGCACAAATGGCTGAACGTCCCCTACGACAGCGCCGTCCAGTTCACCCGCCGACGCGACCTGCAGACCGCCGTCTTCCAGAACGCGGCCGCCTACCTCGGCCCTCTCGGCGACACCCCCGACACGGCCCACCTCACCCCGGAGAACTCCCACCGCCTGCGGGCCATCGCCGCCTGGTTCACCCTGCGCGCCTACGGACGCGACGGCCACCGGGAGATCGTCGAACGCAGCATCGCCTGCGCCCGCACTCTGGGCGACGCCGTCGACGCCATGCCGGAGCTTCGCCTCCTCGCGCCCGTCCACCTGAACGTCGCCTGCTTCACCCTCGCGGAGGAGCCCACCGCCGAACGCCTCACCGCCCTCACCGACCTGCTCGCCGCCGAGGTCTTCCTCACCCCGACCGTCCTGGACGGCGTTCCGGCACTACGAGCCGCCTTCAGCAACTGGCGCACCGACGAACCCGACATCCACCGAATCATCACCGCCCTGCAAAAAGCGCTCCACAAACTGCAACCATCCTGAACAACCTCGGGAGAGCACACCCTGACCTGCAAATACGTCGCCGCGACCAGCATCACCGCGGTCTCGGCCGCGCCGCGCCAGGACAGCTCGTCGTGCAGGTGCACGACGAGCTGTCCGACGGCGAAGACGAACACCGGGTCGAGAACGGCTCCAGCGGGGAGACCGGGGGCGCAGGGCGCCCTCCGGCGCCGCGCTCACGTCGGAACGCCCTTCAGGAACGCGGCGCGACCTGCCATGCATTCACTAGCCTCGCGCTTTCACGAGGGGTTAGACCAATCTGATCGTCTACATGCGAAAAGTGCCTCTGACCAGGAAGGGTTCGGATTGCGAAGTCAGAACCGGTTCCTGATCGGAAGGCACTTTTCTCGTGCATGGTAGCGGCCAGAAGGCCAAGATCGTGGTGTCGTCGGATGGTTCGGGGATCGTGTGCCAGGCGGGTGGCCTGTTGCTGACCGAGACGCTGCGGGTCTCTGGCCTGGGCCGGGGCCTGGCCGGGGCGCTGGAGCCGTGGCGCAGGGACCGGGCGGTCCACGATCCGGGGAAGATCTTCGCGGATCTGGCGGTCGCGGTCGCGTTGGGCGGCGACTGCCTCGCCGACATCGCGGTGCTGCGCGAGTGCCCGGAGGTGTTCGGGCCGGTCGCCTCGGATCCGACGGTGTCCCGGCTGGTCAGCGCCCTCGCCGACGGAGGGGCGAGGGCGCTGGCGCGGTTGCGTGCCGCTCGGGCGGCAGCGCGTGAACATGTGTGGGAGCTGGCCGGAGAGCGGGCGCCTGGCGCTGGTGGCGGGCTGATCCCCCTCGACCTGGACGCCACGATCGTGATCGCGCACTCGGAGAAGCAGGATGCCGCACCGACCTGGAAACGGACGTTCGGGCATCATCCGCTGGGCGCGTTCATCGACCACGGCCCCGTCGGGACCGGTGAGGCCGCGCTCATCGCGCTCCGGCCGGGGAACGCCGGGTCGAACACGGCCGCCGACCACATCACCACCGCCCGCACAGCCCTCACCCAGATCCCCTCGCATCTGCGGAAACAGGTGCTGGTCAGGACCGATTCCGGGGGCGGCACCCGCGAGTTCCTCACCTGGATCACCCGATCGAGGTTGCAGTACTCGATCGGGTTCAACCTGACCGACGACATCTGCGCCGCGATCCTCGCCCTGCCCGAACAGGTCTGGGAGACCGCCTACGACGCCGACCGGCAGCCCCGGCCGGGCGCGTGGGTGGCCGAACTGACCGGCCTGCTCGACCTGTCCTCCTGGCCGAAAGGGATGCGCGTCATCGTCCGCCGCGAACGCCCCCACCCGGGCGCTCAGCTGCGGTTCACCGACCTCGACGGACACCGCTTCACGTGCTTCGTCACCGGCACCCGGCCCGGCGCAGGACACGGCCGGCTCGCCGACCTGGAGCTCCGTCATCGGCAGCGGGCCCGCTGCGAAGACCGCATCCGCACCGGCAAAGACACCGGGCTACGGAACCTCCCGCTCCACGGCACCGGCCAGAACCAGCTCTGGCTCGAGATCGTCGCGATCGCCCTGGACCTGCTCGCCTGGACGCAGCTCCTCGCCCTGCACGATCATCCCGCCCGCCGCTGGGAACCCAAACGCCTGCGCCTGCGGCTGTTCACCGCCGCTGGACGCCTGGTCCGCGGAGGGCGACGCCTCCGCCTCCGCCTCGCCCGCACCTGGACCTGGTCCCCACTCATCGCATCCGCGATCGGCCGGCTCCAAGCCCTGCCGGCACCCTGACCAACACCTCCCGCCCCGACAACCCCAGGAAGGAACACCACCAGGGCCCGTGGAACCCCGCACACCCGGCGCGACAGCCGGGCCACCAAGCTGACCCACCACCGGAAAGACACCACTGGTCGGGTCGCTACACGACCCGACCAACATCACGAAAGATCGAGGCTAGGAGGTGTTGACTCCATTCACTGCGCAGGAATGAGCGGAGCCAACACTTGATTGACGGCGGCCCACCTGGAATCCGCACGGACGGCCAGTTCCACCGGTGACTGTGAGTGACTGTCGGAGTCTAGGCATCAGGACGTCATCGCCCCCGGGCCGGCTCGGGACAGCTCCAGGCGGGTTGGGTCCTGTGGCCGACTCGGCAGACCGCGACGTGCGGGCGGGCGAACCCCCACCAACAGGGCAAGATCTTGCCGACCGACGATGCGGGAACGGTCTACTGTTGATCTTCATGACCGATTCGCAGGTAGAACGTGTGGTTGAAGCCAACTTCGAGATCATTGACTTCGAGGAGAAGGTGTACGAGGAGCCCGCTGACGGCCCCAAGCTGACGCGGGTCACGATCCGGAAGCGCTACCAAGGAGCGATCGACGGCACGGGCGTAGCCGAGGTGCTCACGGCACAGGGCGCCGCCGGCGGTGGCTACGTGGCCTCCGAGCGGATCGAAGGCACCCTCGACGGCCATCAGGGCACGTTCGTGATCCAACACCACGGGCTGGCCGACGGAGACGACCAGAGCAGCGACGGGAACATCATCCCCGGCTCCGGGACCGGAGGGCTCGCCGGGATCTCAGGTCGCGCGATGGAGCGCCAGTTCCAGGTCCTCACCCTCAGCTACAGGTTGTAAGACCTCGACGAAGAGGACTCCGTCCGGCTTCAGCCATCCCACCACACCCCACCGGAAGTGAGAGGGGACCACCACGCCGCTGGTGGGCCGCCTACTCGGACAGCATCAGGAGGGGGAGGGGGATGAAGGCGGCGCCGGCTGCGAAGCAGGCCAGTGGTCCGGCCGCCCATGCCGCCGCTCGTGCTTGCCGCGCAGTGGCGCCTCTCCTCACCAAGGCCCCCCGGATCCGCTTGTAGGGCGGCTGCGTCCTGGCGGGCACGAAGCCGTAGGCGAGCGGTGCGCTGACCAGAATCATCGGGATGCCCCACAAGGCTGCGAGCCAGCGCTCGCCGGTGCTCTCCCCCGTGGTGATCGCACCGGCCCAGCAGGCGATGCTCAGCAGCATGCCGCCCAGTTGCACGGTCGCCGCGAACACCGCGGCACCGGCCACGCTGCCACCCGTCCATCGCGGGACCGCCCGGCTGACCCAGGCGACGAGCGATGGGCTCGCCTGGTCGGCCCAGACCACGACGACGACCAGGTAGGCCATGACGAGGATGCCCGTCAGCATGGCGTCTCCCGCATCACGTCGCCGCCGGTGATCACGGCTACATCCTCCTCAGATCCCGCCGCCCCGCGCCAGGCCCCACTTCAGGGCACGGCTCGTCCCAGCGGTGACCACGCGGCTTCTTCAGGTGCGCTGGTTCGGTGGGTGGCCATGGCGGGGGCTCCGCCGTTGCGGATGACGGTTCTGTGGTCGCATGGGACGAGTTCGGGGAGCCGCTGGATCAGCCGTGCAGGTCGTCCGCCCGGGTTGCGACTCGGCCGAACAGGTCGGCGATCGTGGTGAGGGCGGCGGTGTGGAGGGCGTCCGCGGGGAGCGGGGTGCCGTCCGGGGCGGGGAGGGGACGGGTCGCGCAGGCCTCGGCGACGACGACCGGGCTGTAGCCGAGGTTGAACGCGCCCTGCGCGGTGAACTGGACGCACATGTGCGTCATGAAGCCCGCGAGGATCAGGTCGGGTCCGGCGTCGAGGCGGCGCAGGACCGCTTCCAGGTCGGTCTCGTGGAACGCGTTCGGGAAGCCCTTGACCACGACCGGCTCGCCGTCGCGGGGGGCGACGCGGGGCTCGATCCGTCCGATCTCGGCGCGGATGTCGTACGGGGTGCCCTCGCCGCCGTCGTTCACGACGTGGACGACGGGGGTTCCAGCGGTCCGGGCCGCGGCCAGGAGGCGGGCTCCGGCGTCCAGCGCGGCGTCGGCGCCGGGCAGCGCCATCACGCCGGTGGTGTAGGTGTTCTGGAAGTCGATCATGATCAGGGTGCTCGCCGACAGCGCGGGCAGCGCGCCGGGCAGGCCGATCACGTCGCGCAGGGTGGTCGAAACGGTCATGCGTGGCTCCTTCTCGGCAGGGTGGATCGCCCGTCCTGGTCAGGACGGGGAAGCAGGTGAGGAATCAGGCGGCCGTGCGGAAGCGGCGACGGTAGGCCGCCGGGGTCGTACCGAGGCGGCGGCGGAAGGCCCGGTGCAGGGTCTCCGGCGAGCCCAGCCCGGACGCGGCGGCCACCCGGTCGAGCGACTCGTCGGTGCCCTCCAGCAGCCGCCGGGCCGCCTCGACGCGGGCGGCCTCGACAAAAGCGGCGGGCGTCGTGCCGGTTTCCTTGCGGAACACGCGGCTGAAATGCCGCTCGCTCAGGCACATCCGGTCGGCGAGCGCCGCCGCCGACAGGTCGGCGGCGAGGTTCGCCGTGATCCACGCCCGCAGCTCGTCGATGTCGCGGCGCTCGGCCGGGGCCTGCCACAGCGGGACGCTGAACTGGCTCTGCCCGCCCTGCCGCTTCAGGTACATGACGAGCTGCCGGGCGACGTCCAGCGCGACCCGCTCACCGTGGTCCTCGGCGACGAGCGCGAGCGACAGGTCCATGCAGGCGCTGATGCCCGCGCCGGTCCAGACGTCCCCGGACCGGACGTAGATCGGGTCCGGGTCCACGAGGACGTCGGGGTGGTCGGCGGCGAGCCGGTCGGCGGTGGCCCAGTGCGTGGTCGCCGTCCGTCCGGTGAGCAGGCCGGCGGCGGCGAGCAGGTGCGCGCCGACGCACACCGAGGCGACACGGCGGGCGTGCGGCGCGGTCTCCGTGATCCAGTCGACCAGCGCCGGATCGATGACCGGCGCGCCCGCGCCGTCGACGGCTCCCGGCACGACCAGGGTGTCGACCCGGCCGCCGACCTCGTCCAGGGTCAGGTCGGTGGCGAGCCGGACGCCCGCGCTGGTCCGAACGAGCCCGCCGTCCGTCCCGGCGAGCAGGACCTCGTACGGGGTCCGCCCGTCCGGCATCTCCCGGTTGGCCAGCGCGAACACCTCGGCGGGCCCGGTGACGTCGAGGAGGTCGACGTCCGGGAACACGGCGATGACAACACGGTGCGAAGCGGGCATGCGTCCATTCTGGACGCGCCGGACGCGTGTCCGCCATGACGCCCTCCTGTCACATCCGGCCACGCTTCAGATCACGGGCGGCCGTCCCGCCCGGGTGAGGCGCGCGACGGTGCGCCAGGCGATCGGCTTCCGCATCTGCTCGTGGCGTGTGGCCAAGCCCTCGCGGAAGCCGCGCAGGGAGGCGCCGAGCGCCGCCCGTGACCGCACTCGCGCGAGCGTCAGGAGTATCCACAGCCCCAGGTAGACCGAGGTCAGCGGCATCGGGAGGTTGCGGTGGGCGGCCCAGACGCGGTTCCGGGCGCTGAGCCGGTGGAAGCCCGCGTGCCGGGCGGGATCGGTGACCGGGTGGTGGACGACGATCTGCGGTGCGTAGCGTCCGGTCCGTCCCAGGTCCCAGAGCCGCCAGGCCAGGTCCAGGCCCTCGTGGAACAGGAAGTAGTGCCCCGGCCACCCGCCCGCGCGTTCGAAGGCGTCCCGGCGGACCAGGACGATGCCCTCCGACATCGTCGCGACCGCTCCCCCGCGCTCCGGACGCGCCCCTCGTGGGCGGGGCACCCACCGCGCCAGTGTCACGCCCGTCACCGGGTCGGCGATCCGCGGCTGCGCATAGGCGGCCTCGGGGTGCCGCTCGAGCTCGGCGACCAGCCGTGCGACGTCGTCGCGGCGCGGCAGGACGGCGTCGTTGTCGAAGAACAGGACGTACTCGCCGCCGCTGAGCGCGCCCGCGCCCACGTTCCGTCCCTCGGGGATGCCGACGTTGGAGGGCAGCGTGACGACCGTCCGGACGCCGTCGGGCACGCCCTCGGGGACGCAGCCGTTGCCGACGACCACGACGTCCAGGGTGACGCCCTCCTGGGCCAGCAGGGACGCCATGGCCTGGGCGAACTCGTCCGGACGGTCGTTCATGGTCAGGACCACCGCGTCAACCCCGCTCATGCCCGGAAGTGAAGCAGGCCGGGGCTCGGCGGATCAGGGGATGAGGATGATTTTGCCTCGGGTGTGGCCGGTGCGGCTGGCGTCGAAGGCGGCGGCGACCTCGGGGAGGGGGAAGATGCGGGAGACCTCGACGGTCAGGACGCCCTGGTCGGCGAGGCCGGCGAGTTCGGTGAGGGCGGCGCCGTCGGGACGGGTCCAGATGGAGGAGCCGCCGTGGCGGCCGACGGCGGGGTCGGCGATGGAGGCGTGGCGGCCGCCGAAGGCGAGGACGGCGAGGGTGGTGTCGAGCTGGCCGCCGACGCAGTCGGCGACCGCCGTGACGCCGCCCGGGGCCAGGTCGCGGAGGCGGGCCGTCTGGCCGTCCCCGTAGGCGACGGGCTCGGCGCCGAGGGTGCGGACGAAGTCGTGGTTGCGGGCCGAGGCGGTGCCAATGACGCGGGCGCCGCGCTCGCGGCCGAGCTGGACGGCGACGCTCCCGACGCCGCCGGAGGCGCCGTACACCAGCAGGACGTCGCCGGGCCCGACCTCGAGGCGGTTCAGCATGCGCAGCGCGGTGAGGCCCGCGAGCGGGAGGCCCGCGGACTGGGCCCAGTCGAGCGCGACCGGGCGGCGGGCGAGGAACCCGGCCGGGACGGCGACGTACTCGGCGAACGTGCCGTGCCGGACGATCGGCATGCGGGCGTAGGCGATCACCTCGTCGCCGTTCGCGAACTCGGGTGTGTCGGGGCCCGCGCCGGTGACGACGCCCGCGACGTCCCAGCCGGGGACGACCGGGAAGACCGCCTCGATCATGGGGTCCAGGCCGCCCGCCATGACCTTCCAGTCCACCGGGTTGACGCCGGCGGCGCGCACCTCGACCAGGACCTCGCCCGGTCCGACGCGGGGGTCGGGGACGTCCCCGAACCGCAGGCGCGCGTTGTCGGCGGCGTAGGCGTCGTAGCTGGCGGCCTTCATCGTGGACGGTCCCTTCCGGGCGGGGTCAGTGGTCGCTCTCGGTGGGCCGGAAGTCCGGCGGGATCACCCGGTACCCGATGTATCCGGACACGAGCAGCAGGATTCCGGCGATGGCGAACGAGACGCCGAGCGCGTGCGTGAACGAGGACGCCGCGGCCGCCATGATGCGGAGGCCGAGCCCGCCGCCGTTCTGCGCGGCGACGACGGCGGCCTCGCCGATCGAGTCCCGGACGCGCGCCATCTGCGCCTCGCCGAGGCCGAGGCTCGGCACGTCCCCTCGGTAGACGACGGCGGCGAGGCTGCCGATCCCGGCGACGCCCATCGCGGTGCCCAGCTCGTAGGAGATCTCCTCGACCGCCGCGGCCCCGCCCGCCTCCTCCTGCGGCGAGGACGACAGCAGCGCCACGGACGCGGCCGTCGTGGCGATCCCGAACCCGGCGCCGAGGCACAGCAGCGCGATCGCGATCTCGACGTACTCCAGCCGCCCCGCGAGGTCGGCGACCCACGGCACGGCCATCCCGACGGCCGCGAGGGCCATGCCCGCGCCGAGCACGACGCGGACGGAGAACCGCTCCATGAGCCGGGGCGTGAACAGCGGCGCGACGATCAGCATGGACGGGGCGGGCAGCAGCCGCAGCCCGGCGGCGAACGGCTCCAGGCCGCGCGCGTACTGGAACCACTGGGTGAGCAGGAACAGGACCGCGCCGAGCGCCATCATCCCGAGGAAGATCGCGACGGCCGAGACGCTGAAGACCGGGTCGCCGAACATCCGCACCGCCAGCAGCGGGTTGGCGATCCGCAGTTCCCGCCGGACGAACAGGGTCAGCGTGACCGCGGCGACGACCAGCAGCGCCAGGCCGCTCGGGACGTCGTGCCCGCCGACCAGCTTGATGCCCCCGGCGAGCGAGACCATCCCGACCACCGACAGGACGACGCCCCACCAGTCCCAGCGTCCCTCGCGCGGATGGGACGACTCGGGCACCAGCCACAGCGCGAACGCGACGCACACGACGGCGACCGGGATGTTCAGCAGGAACGCGGCCTTCCAGCCGTAGGCCTGGACGACCAGGCCGCCGACGAGCGGGCCGAGCGCCATGCCCGCGCCGATCACGGCCGTCCAGACGCTGTAGGCGACGGCGCGTTCGCGCGGGTCGGTGAACACCACGCGCAGGATCGAGATCGTGGACGGCATGATGGCCGCGCCGCCGACGCCGAGCAGCGCCCGCGCGGCGATCACGACCCAGGGCGCGGTGGCGACGACCGCGAGCAGCGAGGCCGCCGCGAAGATCCCGAAGCCGATGAGCAGCAGGCGGCGCCGTCCCCAGCGGTCGCCGAGCGCGCCCGCGGTGATGAGCAGCCCGGACAGGACCAGCGCGTACGCGTCGATGATCCACAGCTGCTCGACCGAGGTCGGCCGCAGGTCGGCCACGAGCGACGGGAACGCCACGTTGAGGATCGTGGCGTCCATCGCGATGATCAGCAGGCTGCCGGACAGGACCGCCAGGACGGCCCAGCGCCGCCGCGTCCCGGTCCCGGTCCCTGTCCCGGCCGCGTCCCCGGTCACCCGTAGTACCCCGGCGGCGGCGGCCGGGGCTCCTCGGGCCGCTGCACCGCCGCGGACGCGACCGCGCACAGCAGGCTGACGATGGCGACGCCGGTGACGAGGTTGATCGCCGCGGTGGCGAGCGCGGAGTCGACGGGGTCGGTCACGGTCAGCGGCAGCAGGACGGCCGCGGCGGTCGCCAGGCTCCCGATCCAGCCGAAGAACGCGACCGGCCTCGGCACCGCGACGAGCAGCAGGTGCAGCAGGGCGGTCGCGAGCAGCGCCGCGGCGGCCGCGGCGACCGCGTAGCTCGTGGTCGAGGAGTCGCCGTAGGTGCCCCGCCCGCTGGGCGCGAGCACCGGGATGTTCAGGACGCCGCGGACGAGCAGCACCCCGACCACCACGACGAGGGCGGCGACGACGGCCGTCGCGAGGCCCCCGGCCCACAGCCGTCCGGGGCGGAGCCGGGCCCGGGACGCCGCCGGGTCGTCCGGCCGGGACGAGGGCCCGTACATCGAGTCCGACACGAGCCCTGCCTCCTCCCGCACCGCCCGTCATGGGACCCGTAGCCGCAACCTCTCAGCGGGAAGCCCACAATCCGCCCCAGGTTGGGCAAAAGGTGAGGTCAGGGGGCGGGTGGACGCGTCAGGAGACGGCCTGCGCGAGGACCATCCCGACCCACGCCGCGCCCAGTCCCGCGCCGAGCGAAGCGACGACGTTGAGCACGGCGGACGGCCGCGCCCCGGTCTCGGCGAGCCGGACGGTCTCGTACCCGAACGTGGAGTAGGTGGTCAGCGCGCCGCAGAACCCGGTTCCGGCGAGCGCCATGAGCCCGCCGCCCGCGGGGTAGGCGGCGAGGAACCCCAGCAGCAGGCACCCGACCACGTTGACGGCGAACGTCCCCCAGGGGAAGGACGAGTCGTGCCGGGCCTGGACGGCGCGGTCGGTCAGGTAGCGGGCGGGCGCGCCGAGGGCCGCGCCGAGGGCGACGAGGAGCAGCGTCATCGGGCGTCCCCCTCGGACGCCACGGCGCTCACCCTGGCCCCGGCCTCCCCGGGCGCGACGGCCCCGGGCTCGGCCGCCCCGGCGGCGTCCCTCGACCGTGTCCGGGCCGGGGTGAGCGCGCGGGTCAGCCGGACGCCGGTCCAGACGGCGGCGAGCGCCGTCACCAGGGTCGCGGCCAGGTAGGCGAGCGCGATGCCGGGCGCGCCGTTCCCGACCGCCTGCTGGACGTCCACCATCGCGGTGGAGAAGGTGGTGAACCCGCCGAGCACCCCGACCCCGAGGAACGGGCGCAGCAGCGGGTGCGGGCGCAGCACCTCGGTGATCACCACCATGAGCACGCCGATGATCAGGCAGCCGGAGACGTTCGTCCCGAAGGTGGCCCAGGGGAACGCGCCGGGCCGGTGCGGGAAGGCCGTGGCGAGCCCGTACCGGGCGAGCGCCCCGCAGACGCCGCCGAGCGAGATCGCGCCGAGCGTCGCCCAGGGCGCGTGGGCCAGCTCACGGCGCTGCTGCGGGATGCTCAGCTCCACGTCGGGGTCGACGGGCAGCCGGGGATCGGACATCGGTTCCTCCTACCAGGGCACAGCTGATCACTCTGGTAGGGACCGTTGGCGAGCGGGTCAGGCTTCGCGGTTGCCCCGGGCCCGTCTCGGCGGGCGGCCGGGGGCGGCGGGCCCCACCGCCGCGGGCTCGTTCTCACGAGGACCTCGGATCAGTCTAACCGGCCCCGCCCCGTCCGGCATGCGAGCGGGATCACACCCGCCCTTGATCACGCGGGACGCCCGCCCCCGGCCGAGCGGCGGGGACGGGCGTCCCGAGCGGAAGGCCGCCGGGGTCAGTGACGGCGCGGGTGGGCGTTCGGGTGCGCCGGGACGGTGAGGCGCGGCGCGGCGTGCGCGAGCGGCGGACCGGCGTTGACCGGCCAGGCCCCGAAGACGCCGGTGTAGACGTCCGTCGGGTCGGACGCGTCGCCGGTGGTGGCGACGAGCGCGGGCCGGAACGCGGTGCCGCCGCTGACCGCGACGGACTCGTAGTCGCCGAGGAAGTGGCCCCATCCGGCGTACGGCGCGAGCAGCCAGTCGAACACGCCGGAGACCCGGCGCTCGGACGGCTGCGTCCCGCCGCGCCCGTAGGTCACCATCCACATGGCCGTCGGCAGCGTGGTCGTGTTACCCGGCTGGAGGTAGCGCAGGTCGTAGTAGGTGACCGCGAGCTGGCCGCGGTCGTTCACCGCGATGGACGGCGTGAACGCGGCCGCCGCCGGGGCCCGGTTGATCTGGACGGGCGCGGACCAGGTCCGGCCGTGGTCGGTGGAGTGGACCAGCTCGACGTCGTCGTACTTGCCGCCGGTGAACGCCGATCCCTCGAACGCGGCGTACAGCTCGCCGGTGACGGGGTCGATGGCCGCGCTGATCAGGTTCGCGCCGCCGCGCAGGGCCTTGCTCGCGTCGTCCGGCGCGTTCGGGTCGACCTCAGGGACGGACGTGTCGGCGGCGATGGTCGTGGGCCTGCTCCAGGTGCGGCCCTGGTCGTGGGACGTGACGAACGCGAAGTGCAGGTCCGTCGCCTGGGTCCCGGTGGCGTCGCTGTAGGTCTGCCACTCGAAGAAGTCGTAGAGGGTGCCGGTGCGCGCGTCGGGGACGATGACGTTGCCGATGGTCTGCGAGTTCGGGACGCCGCTGGTGTCGACGAACGCGTGCGCGGTGCCCCAGGTGCGCCCGTGGTCGCGGGTGATCGCGATGTAGGACGGCCCGTCGTAGTGCGCGCCGGGTCCGCTCGCGACCTGGTCGATGCGGTCCCAGACCTGGTAGGCGGTGCCGGGGTGGAGCGGGTCGGCGGTGACCGAGTTCTTGTCGTCGGTGAACGCCGCGTCGGTGTCGTCGATGAGCTGGGTGACGTGCGTCCAGGTCTTGCCGCTGTCGTAGGACGTGGCGGCGCCGACGCCGTTGCGCGGGCCGTTGGTGTCGAAGTCCAGGCCGCTGGAGTAGGCGACGCCGTCGGGGCCGAAGTCGACCCAGGCGTCCGAGGCGCGCTCGTAGTTCAGGCCGCCCGGCGCGCACTTGCTGAAGGGCAGCGGCACCTTGGTGAAGTGCCTCCCGTCGGTGCTGTAGGACTCGGCGACGCCGCGCGCGCCGCCGTTCGACCAGCGGTCCTGCTGGTAGGCGGAGATGACGTGGCCGGGGTCGTGCCGGTCGACGGCGATCCAGGGCTCGTCCTCGGAGCCGGGTGAGACGACCGAGCCGGGCTTGTCCCCGGCGGTGCAGGAGGCGTAGGGGTTGCCGGGCGAGATGTTCTGGAGGGACGACCCGGCGGCGGCGGACGCGACGGCGGTCAGCGCCCCGCCCAGCACCAGGGCGAGCCCGGCGGCGGTCAGACTTCGTGTTCGCATGCGGACTCCTCGACGAGCTTCCGCTACAGAGGCGTAGATCTTCACGGCCTTCGCAGGGAACGTAGATCTGCCCTGGGCCCCCTACAACCCCCGCTGGCCGACCCCGGTCAATCCCGTCCCGTCCGGTTCCGGACGGGACGGAGGATCAGGTCAGGGGCGGGTTCGGCGCTTCCGGGTGTTTCCGCGCAGCCCGAAGGCGACGACGCCGAGGCCCGCCGCGATCAGGACGATCAGTCCGGTGCGTCCGCCGAAGAAGCCCTTGACGGAGTTTCCCGTGCGGTCCCAGAAGCCGGCCGTGGGCGCGGCGGTGCGCTGGCCGAGCCAGATCGAGCCGTCCGGCGCGGTGGCGGCGCGGGTTCCCGAGGTCTTCGCGGTCTCGGGCAGCCTCGGGTACCGCCGGTCGGTCTCGGCCGCGTCGAGCTTGGTCGGCGACAGCCTGCTGAAGTCCACGCCGCCGAACGTCATCTTCGTGACCAGCTCACGGTCGCCCAGCCGCGTCGTCTCGGTGAACGTGAAGTCCCCCCGCCGGAAGGACCGGACGAACGCGTCGTAGACCTGCCTCGGCCGCCACCCGTCCGTGCTCTCGGCCGGTCCGAGGTCGCCGGACCCGATCAGCCCGTCGAAGGACGTGCGCTCGCCCGCGTCGTGCCGCCGCCTGATCCACTCGGCGATGACGCGGGCGGTGAACGCGCGCCGCAGCGGCGCGTACTCGGGCGCGGTGTTGACGGCCCGCACGATCTCCGGCAGGACGAGCCGCTTCTCGGCGGCCTCCCCCGCCGCCTGGACCTTCGGGTCGGTGCCGCACCCGCCCGGGACGGTCAGCGCCTGCACCTTCACGTCCAGCGCGGCCTTGAGGATCGACAGGGTGTCGCCGTCCTCGCGCACCTGCACGTCACCCGGCACGATCCACATCCGGGAGGTGTAGCAGACCTGCCCGGACGGTCCCCCCAGCGTGTTCCAGTACTCCGCGCCGAGCCGCGTCCTCGGGTCGAGCAGTCTGCCCTCGGTGCGCTTCATCGCGTAGTCCGCCTCGAGGAGGGCCCGTCCGGCGCCGGTGCGCCCGAGCCGCGGGTCGATGATCCGGTCGGGCTCGCTCGGGTTGAGGTTCACCCAGAAGCGCGACGGGTCGAGGACGAGCCAGGTCCGCAGGTCGGCGGCGCTGGAGATGACGGCGTCCCCGCCGTCCAGGAAGCTCTGCCGGGCGCCGGGCGCGGCGGGCCGTCCGGAGAACGCGTACTGGACCCGCCCGTGGGACGGATCGTCCGACATGTACCGCATCTGGAGCGTCGAGAAGTCCACCCCGCCCAGGTCGCGGGATCCCAGCGCCTGCCCCAGCGGCCCTGCCTGCGGCGCCGTGCGCGTGCGGCCGCACGGGCCGTCGTCCGCCGCGAGCGCCAACGGGACGAACGCCATCGCGACGGGCTTCGGCTTCGGTTTCGGCTTCGGCTTGGCACCGGGCTTGGCCGGGCAGGGCAGGGCGAGCTGCGCGAGGGTCGCCGCCGTGGGCTTGACGACCTGGCTCCCCTTCGCACGCCACTGGGCCCGGAGCGCCGCAAGGTCCCGGTCGACGTTCTTGGCGGTGCGGCCGAAGGTGTAGTTCATCCCCCCGTTGTCGCGGAGCGTCCGGTACCGGTCGTGATCGGTGCCGGGCGCGGAGCCGAGGAGGAACCAGCAGCGCGAGTCGCACTCCTCCCGCTCGGACTCGGCCGAGAACACCCGGCTCGTAGAAATCTGGTTCTCGGCGAGCCAGAGGTCGAGCAGTTCCTCGGAGTGCTCGTTCTCGTGGTGGGTCCCGATCGTGTCCTGCACGATGTTGTAGTCCTCGTCGAACACCAGGAAGAGGCTGTTCGTGAGGATGCCGCCGGTCACATGCGGGCCGGGCGCGTTGGCGGTGACCACGCGTCGCACCGGGCCGCCGTTCACGAGCGTGAAGGCGAACACGGCGACGTTGCGTCCCGGGGTGATCGCGGGCCACTCCATCGGCGCGCTCGCCCCGAACCGCGACTCGTACTCCCGGATGAACGCCTTGATCGCCATGCCGTCCGGCGTCGTCCCCCAGGGGACGGTGTTGCCGCCCGGCATGGTCGGCGCCACGAGGCCGGGCGCGGCCGGGGGCGTCGCCGCGACCGCTCCCCCGGGCGCGAGCCAGGCGGCGAGGAGGACGGCGACGACGGCGATCCGGCCCGCTGTGGCCCGCATGGCGGTCAGTTCCCCCGTCCCGGCCCGGACGGCGGCGAAGACGGCGTCACGAGGCCCGTGGCCTGGAGGTAGTCGGTGAGGGCCTGGTCCCGGCCGGGCGGGCCCGGCAGCCGGGACGCACCGCGCCGGACGACGGCGGACCCGGCGGCGGCCAGCCCGCCGAGCACCACCACGGTCACCAGCAGGACGCCCACGGACGAGGTGCCGGTCGAGCACGTCCCGCCGCGTCCCAGGTGCGGCTTCCCGAGCTCGAGCCGTGGCCGGTAGCCGTAGCCGACGTCGCAGGCGGACGCCTTCTGCGGCGCGAGCGGCAACGCGAGACAGGCCGCGAGCGCGCCGAGCACGACGACCCGGGCGGCGCCGGAGAACACCCCGCGGACGGCGGTCATGACGCCGCCCCCGCCCGGGTGAGGCCGTTCGCCTTCAGTCGCATGACCTTCGCACGCAACGGTCCACCTGCTTCCGGGTCGGACGACGCGAGGTCGAGCTGGGCGCATTGGAGCCGGTACACGGCGAGCGCGGCGGCCGGGCCGTGCCGCTTCCAGGTGCCCGCGAGCGTCCACAGCCGAAGGGGCGGGTCGGCGAGGAAGTACGCCTCGACGGACGTGATCGGGCCGCCTGGCTCGGCCCGCGCGAGGATCGCCGTCCGGGCCGTCGCGGCACGCGCCCGCAGGCCCGTGACCAGCAGCAGAACGGCCACGACGGCGAACGGGAGCTGAGGCAGCAGCCACAGCGCCGGCGACGCGATCAGGGTGTCGAACGTCCCCCCGGCGGACAGGTGCTCGTGGGTGATCTTCGACAGCCATCCCGCCAGCGTCTCGGAGCCCGCCGTGCCGCCGACCGCCGTGGCGAACGCCGCGAGGACGGTCCGGGTGCGGTTCTCGCGCGGGCCGGTCAGCGCCAACGCCAGGCCGCCGCCGAGCAGCGCGCCGAACAGCACGGACCCGCCGAGCAACCCGATCGACTGCCGGATCCAGTACTCGAACCCGCCGGTCGCGCCGTTGACGAACGTCAGCGACCCGTACAACCGGATGAACAGGACGCTCTCCACGAACGCGCAGCCCAGCCCCGTCGCCGCGCCGAGGACGAACCCGGTGACCACGTCCACGACCCGGTGCCGCAACAGGAGCAGCAGGACGACGACCCCGGCGGCGACGGCCAGCGCGTTCACCACGAACAGGTGGAGGACCGCGAGGTCGATCATGCGGAACTGGTCCCGCACCTGGCCGCCGAGCGCGTTCAGGTCGTCCAGCGCGGATCCCGAGCTCGTCGGACGCGGCAGCAGGTAGCCGCCGATCGTGCCGAGCGCGAGGCCGCTGAACGCCCGGCCGAGCCCGAACACGATCAGCGCGCCCCAGCCGAACGCGGCGGCCAGGAGCGTGAGCGGCACCCGCCCGAACCGCTGCCCGAGATGCAGGACGGCCAGCACGAACGCCGTTCCGGGCACGCACAGCAGCGCATCCCCCGGATAGGAGAACACGACCGTCAGCGCGAGCAGCGCGAACGGGCCGAGCAGCACGGCGACCGTCGCCCAGACGAGGGCGGCCTCGCGGCGTCCCTCCGGGCGGGTGATCCGCGCGTACACCTGGAGCGCCGCGCCGAGCACGATGCCCGCGACGACCGTCCAGAAGACGGCTTTCGGCATGGAGAGCAGCCGTCCGAGCGACCCGGACGCGCCGGGGTCCCGCACGAAGATCGACAGGGTCGGCTCGTTCGGCGAGAGGTGCGGGCGCATGAGGTTGAGCAGGAGTTCCAGCAGGTAGAGCGCGATCGTGACGCGGGCGAACAGCAGCGCCCGGTCGCGCGCCGGGGAGTCCTCGCGCGGCGGTTCCGCGGCCTGCGGGCCGGTCACGGCGCGCCTCCCGGGAAGCTCGGCATGCTCGGCAGCGCGGGCATGCTCGGCACGGACGGCATGCTCGGCATCCCGGTCGGGAAATCGGACGGCAGGTCCGTGGGGAAGTCCGTCGGGAAGTCCGTGGGCATCTGTGGCACGGACGGTGTCCGCTGACCGCCCGGGGCCTGGCCGGGCATCCGCGGGAGCGCGGGCATCGCCGGGGCGGGCGGGTCGTTCGCCCCCGAGAAGTCGATCACCAGCCCCGCGGCCAGCGCCGCCAGGCCGACGACCGCCCCCATGGTCATCAGCCGGGTCAGGCGCCGCGTCCCGGATGCGGTCCCGCTCACCATGCTCATCGTCCCGGATCACCCCGTTCACCCGTCGGTGCGGACAGGGTGGCCCCCTCCGGTACACACCGGGTACACGGGGCGGCCGCCGGCTGGCGGGAGCCGTCCCCCGTGCGGGCGTTCAGAGCGCCGAAGCGGCCCGGTTCCGCCTGAGGCGGAGGGTGGTGACGAGCGCGGCCGTGGCCGATGCGCAGACGAGGTAGCCGACGAGTCCCGCCTCGCCGACCAGGGTCAGGGCGCGTCCGGTGGTGTCGTAGGCGGCGATGAACGCGCCGCCGGGCGCGCCGAGGTGGTCGCCGAGCCCGAACAGCGCCGCCGCCGGGACGGCGATCTCGTTCGGGGTGTCGCGGACGTCCGGGTAGGCCCAGGCGAAGGCGAGGAGCGCCAGGTCGGTGATCGCGAACGCCGCGACCGCCGCCGTCGCGACCCGTCCGCGCGGCAGCGCCAGCGTCGCGGTGATCAGGGGCGCGAGCAGCACCAGCGGCACGAGACCGAGGGAGAACAGCATCATCGCCGCCAGCCACCCCGGGGCGAGCAGGCGGGCGGCGAGGGCGACCAGGGTCACGGCGATCTGGAGGAGCAGCAGGGCGCGTCGGGTCATCCTCCGAGCCTCACCGCCCGGACGCCCCGGCGGCAGCCCCCCGGATACTCAGATCGCCCCGCCCCGGTACTCAATCACCCTGCGTGACCTCGGCGGCGGGCGCGCGCCGGGGCGTGTCCGGGCCGGCGCTACCATCGACGCGTGCCCACACTCATGCTTCCGTTTCTGCTTGTCGTCGCCGTTCTGACCGTCACTCCAGGGCCGGACATGGCCCTGGTGCTCCGAAACGGCGTCCGGGGCGGGCCCAGCGTCGCGTGGTGGACGGGCCTGGGCTGCTGCCTCGGCATCGCGGTGCACGCCTGCGCCGCCGTGGCCGGGCTGTCGGCGCTGCTCGCCGCGTCCGCCGCGGCGTTCACGGTCGTCCGGCTGGCGGGGGCCGCCTACCTGGTCTACCTCGGGGCGTCCGCGATCTGGCACGCCCGGCGCGGCCGGAAGGCGGGGCCCGTGACCGTGACCGTGACCGTGCCCGTGACCGTCGCGGCGGTCGGCCGGAAGGCCGCGTTCCGGCAGGGGCTGCTCAGCAACCTGCTCAACCCGAAGATCGTGCTGATCTTCCTGACGCTGCTGCCGCAGTTCGTCGCGGACGGCGAGCCGCGCCTGGCGACCACGGCCGTGCTGGCCGGGGTGTTCCTGGCCTGCGCCGTCCTGTGGTGGCGGCTGTTCTCGCTGCTCGTCGGGGCGCTCGGCCGGGTGCTGTCGCGGGAGCGGGTGCGCCGGGTGTTCGACCGCGTCACCGGGACGGTCCTGGTCGGCCTCGGCCTCCGTATGGCGCTGGAGCACGGCTGATCCTCGCGCCGACCGGCGGCACCGGGGCCGCGCAGGCCGGTCCGGCGGGCGACGACGTAGCCTGGAGGCATGAGGCGCCGCAAGGTGGCGTACGGCATCATGATGGGCACGTGCCTCACGCTGTTCGTCCTGTCCTGGACGGTGGTCGCCCGGTTCAGCCCGCCGGCCGCCATCGTGATGTCGATCGTGGCCATGGTCATCCCGCCGTTCGCCGCGATCGTCGCCAACTGGGGCATCGACCGCCGGGAGTGACCGGGCGGCCTGAGATGATCGCCCGGTGAGTGACCTCGGTATTCCCGGCGCGCTCGACCTCGCCGGGATCTTCGTGTTCGCGGTGTCGGGGGCGCTCGCGGCGGTGCAGAAGCGGCTGGACGTCGTCGGCATGGTCGTCCTGGCCGAGATCACCGCGCTCGGCGGCGGCATCCTGCGCGACGTGGTGATCGGCGCCGTGCCGCCCGCCGCGTTCACCAGCGTCGGCTACGTGCTCGTCCCGCTGCTGGCGACCGCGATCGTGTTCTTCTGGCATCCCCAGGTCACGCGGATCATGCCGACCGTCATGCTGTTCGACGCGGCCGGGCTCGGCCTGTTCTGCGTCACCGGCGCGATCAAGGCGCTCGACTACCACCTGTCCCCGCTGCACGCGGTGCTGCTCGGCGTCATCACGGCGGTCGGCGGCGGCATCCTGCGCGACATGATGAGCGGGCAGATCCCGTCGGTCCTCTACGACCGGCAGCTGTACGCGCTGCCGTCGCTGGTCGGCGCGACGGTCGCGACGCTGCTGTGGCAGGAGGGACTGCACGGGGCGTCGGTCTCGGCGGGAGCGGCGCTGCTGGCGTTCGGGCTGCGGGTGGCGGCGATGCGCTGGAACTGGCGGACGCCGCGCGCCCGGGGCGTCCGCGACTGACGTCCATGGAGCATCCGTCCGGCCGGCCGGCGGACGGGGAACGAGGGAGTAGTTTCGAGGCATGGGGCGGATCACGGTGCGCAGGCCGGTGGAACGGCTGGTGGTGGGGGGCGCGCGGAACCGGCGGGCGGACACGCTCGCGGTCGAGGAGCCGCTGGAGATCCGGGTGGCGGGCACGCCGCTCACGATCACGATGCGGACGCCCGGCGACGACTTCGACCTGGTGTCGGGGTTCCTGGCGGCGGAGGGGATCGTCGGGTCGGCGGACGACATCGCGGCCATGCGGTACTGCGCCGACACCCATGAGCAGAACACCCTGGACGTCGTGCTCGCCCCGGGCGTCCGGCCGCCGGACGCGTCGCACGTCCGCGCGTTCACCACGACCAGCGCGTGCGGGGTCTGCGGCAAGTCGAGCATCGAGGCGCTGCGGGCCGAGCGGCGGCGGTACGACGTCGCGGCCGACCCCCTCGAGCTGGACGCCGGGGTCCTCGCCGGGATGCCCGACGCGCTGCGCGCGGCCCAGCGCGTGTTCGACCGGACGGGCGGCCTGCACGCGGCGGGCCTGTTCGACGCGTCCGGGAAGCTGCTGGCGCTGCGCGAGGACGTCGGACGGCACAACGCGGTCGACAAGGTCGTCGGGTGGGCGCTGCGCGACGGCCGCCTCCCCCTGACCGGGACGGTGCTCATGGTGAGCGGCCGGGCGTCGTTCGAGCTGACGCAGAAGGCGACGGGCGCGGGGATCCCCGTCCTGGCGGCGGTGTCGGCCCCGTCCTCGCTGGCGGTGGAGCTGGCCGAGGACGCCGGGATGACCCTCGTCGGTTTTCTTCGTGGTACGACGATGAACATCTACAGCGGTGAGCACCGAATTCGCGCGTGATGTGACTACTCACCGGTAGCCCACGTCGGTAGCCTGCTCCCCATTCCACTTGTGCGGAAGTGGCGGAAGTGAAGGAGCGGTCATGACCGAGTCCCTGTCACCCCGGGGGACGGACTTCACGATCGACGAACGGCATCCCCCGATCCGGCCGCGCCGGGTGACCTTCGACTGGTCGTCCACGCCGCTGCACTGGATCCCGGGGGACCCGGTCGCCACGCACATCATCAACTCCTTCCATATCGTCCTGCCCGAGGGCGAGAAGTGGTTCATCCAGGCCGTCCGGGACGCCCGGCCCTACCTGCGCGACGAGAAGCTGCTGGAGGAGATCCGCGGGTTCATCGGCCAGGAGATGGTGCACGCGCGGTCGCACCAGGGCGTGCTCGACCAGCTCCTGGAGGCCAACGGGATCGACACCGAGAAGATCACGTCCCAGATGGCCGCGGGCAACGCGCAGCGCCCGGCGGACATGGAGCGGCTGAAGGCCAGGTCGCCGCGCGCCTGGCGGCGCCGGCTGCGGTTCGAGCTCGCCGCGGTCTCCTCGATCGAGCACTACACCGCCGTCCTGGGCCAGTGGATCATGGACAACCGGCGGCTGGACGCGGCGGGCGTCGACCCGACCATGCTGGACCTGCTGCGCTGGCACGGCGCCGAGGAGGTCGAGCACCGGTCGGTGGTGTTCGACACCTACCAGGCGATGGGCGGCCGCTACCCGATGCGCGTGGCCGCGTGGGCCGCGTCACTGTTCTTCCTGTACTGGGCGCTCATCGGCGGCTCGCTCTACCTGATGAAGCAGGACCCGACCGTCCGGGGGAAGGTGACGCTGCCGCGCGTGTGGCTCTCCTACCGCCGCTCGGTGCGCAAGGGGCACGTCCCGGGCATCTTCCGGCTGCTGCTCGGCGAGGCCCCGGTCTACCTGCGGCCGTCCCACCACCCGTCGCAGATCTGCTCGACGCCGCGCGCGCTCGACTACCTCATGGCGTCCCCCGCCGCGAAGGCCGCCGGGCACGACCCGTACTAAGCCCCGCCGCGGGCGCCGCGCCCGGACGACGTCCAGGCGCGGCGTTCCGGCATGCCCGAGCGCCTCTGGAAGCACGCGCCCGCGCGGGCGGGCCGGGCATGGTGGTGTGAGTCACTCGTGACCCGGCGCGACTTGACCGGTGACCCGTCCGCGCGATTAATTAACATCGTGTCCAATAATGTCGCGCTCGCCCGCACCGACAACGCGGCGGAGCTTGAGCGCTTCCGCGAGGTCCAGCGATTGTGCTACCAGTGCGCCGAGGAGATCGCGGCCACCCTCGAACCCGGCGTGACCGAACGCGAGGCGTGCCGCCGCATGCGGCGCTGGCTGCGCGAACGCGGCGTGGACGACTGGCTGCACACGCCGTTCGCCTGGTTCGGCGACCGCACCGCCTTCCAGGGCTTCAAGGTGCCCACCCAGTTCCTGCCGAGCAACAGGCGGCTGGAGGAGGGCATGCCCTACATCCTCGACATGGCCCCGGTGAAGAAGGGCTTCTCCGCCGACATCGGCTACGGGGGCGTGCTCGGCGAGAACCGGATCTGGGAGCGGCTCGACACCGACCTCGCCGAGTACCGGACGCTCATCCTCGGCCTCGTGCGCGAGCGCCGCACGTTCGCCGACATCTACACCGAGGTGGACGCCCTGATCGACCGGCAGGGCCACCAGAACCGGCACCGCAAGTACCCGGGACGCGTCATCGGGCACCAGGTCGGGATCATCGGCGGGCCGCTGCCGAAGGGCGTCGGGTTCCCGTTCGGGGTCCGGTTCCTCCAGACCATCGGCCGCGAGCTCGTCAAGGAACGCCTCGAGGGCCGCTCGCCGCTGTGGAACGGCGCGAAGCAGTCCCAGCATCCGCCGACACCGGGCCTCTGGGCCGTCGAGCCGCACATCGGGTTCCGCGGCGTCGGCGTGAAGTTCGAGGAGCTCCTCGTCGTCACCGAGGACGACGCGTACTGGCTCGACGACGACCTGCCCCACGTCCACCGCTGGGCCGCACGAAAGGCCGCCTCATGACCACCCCGCAGACCTCAGGAGCGGTCCGCCGCCGCCGCGTCCGGGGCGACGGCGTCGACCTGGCCGTCTACGAGCAGGGCGACCCGGCCCGTCCGACCGTCCTGCTGATGCACGGCTACCCCGACACGCACGCGGTCTGGGACGAGGTGGCCGGACGGCTCGCCGAGCGGTACCACGTCGTCCGCTACGACGTGCGGGGCGCGGGCGCGTCCTCGCGGCCGTTCGGGAAGCGCCACTACACCTTCTCCTACCTGATGGCCGACATGCGGGCCGTCCTCGACGCGACCGCGCCGGAGCGGAAGGTGCACCTGGTCGGGCACGACTGGGGATCCATCCAGGCGTGGGAGGCCGCCTGCACGATGGCGGACCGGTTCGCGTCGTTCACCTCGATCTCCGGGCCGTGCCTGGACCACGTCGCGCAGTGGACGCGCGGGAACCTGCGCCGTCCGACGCCGCGGAACGTGCGGCACGGGCTCGGGCAGGCCGCGCGGTCCTGGTACATCTACTTCTTCCAGACCCCGCTGCTGCCGGAGATCGTGTGGCGGGCCGGGATGGGCGGGCCGTTCGCGAAGGCCCTCGAAGTCGGCGAGGGCGTCGCGTCCCGCGACGGGCACCCGGCGCGCACGCTGCCGCGCGACGGCGCCGCCGGGGTCGGCCTGTACCGGGCGAACATGCTGAGCCGGATGCGCGCCCCGCTCCCCCGCCGCACGGACGTCCCGACGCAGGTCATCATCCCGACCAAGGACCTGTTCGTGTCGCCGCACCTGGTCGGCGGGCTCGGCGACCGCGTCCCGGACCTGTCGCTGCGGACGATCCCCGCCGGGCACTGGGTGGTGCGCAGCCACCCGGACGTCATCGCGCGCTGGATCGGCGAGCACATCACCGGCACGACCGGCGGCGCGCTCACGGCCGCCGAGTCCCGCGCGCTGCGCCGGGCCCGGGTCGTCCCGGGCCGGCGTCCGTTCGAGGGCTCGCTGGTGGTGGTGACCGGCGCGGGCAGCGGCATCGGCCGGGCGACCGCGCTGGCGTTCGCCGAGCGCGGCGCGGAGGTCGTCGCCGCCGACCTGGACCCGGCGTCCGCCCAGCGCACCGCCGAGCTGGCCGGCCTGCTCGGCCCGGACGCGCACGGCCTCCAGGTGGACGTCGCGGATGCCGCCGCCATGGAAGACTTCGCCAAGACCGTCCTGAACGACCACGGCGTCCCCGACGTCGTCGTCAACAACGCCGGGATCGGCATGGCGGGCGGGTTCCTCGACCACACGCCGGACGACTGGAAGCGCGTCCTGGACGTCAACCTGTGGGGCGTCGTCCACGGGACGCGGCTGTTCGCGGCGCAGATGGCCGAGCGCGGGCAGGGCGGCCACATCGTGAACACGGCCTCGGCCGCCGCGTTCACGCCGTCCCGGGCGCTGCCCGCCTACTCCACCAGCAAGGCGGCGGTGCTGATGCTCAGCGAGTGCCTGCGCGCCGAGCTGGCGGGCCGGGGCATCGGCGTCACCGCCATCTGCCCCGGCGTCGTCAACACCAACATCACCAGGACGTCCCGGTTCGTCGGACGGGACGAGGCGGCGCAGGAGAACGACCGCAGGCGCGCCTCCCGCGCCTACGCGCTGCGCGGGTACGGCCCGGAGAAGGTCGCCGAGCAGGTCGTCCGGGCCGTCCTGAAGGACCGCGCGGTCGTCCCGGTCACGCCCGAGGCGCACGCGAGCCGCCTGCTCTCCCGCCTGTCCCCCGGCGTGATGCGCCTCCTGGCCCGCGTCGACGTCGGCTGACTCACCAGCCCGGCACCTCCCCGGGAACGCACTCCGGCGTGCGCACGACCGCATGGTCGGAGGCGTTCCCGAGGACGTACTCCAGGACATGCTCCGAGGCGCGCTCGTCGGCGTGCTCGGAGGCCCGCTCGAGGACGTGCTCGGAGGCCCCCTCGGGGACGTGCTCAGAGGGGCGCTCGGAGACGTGCTCGGAGGCCCCCTCGGGGACGTGCTCAGAGGGGCGCTCGGAGACGTGCTCGGAGGCCCCCTCGGGGACGTGCTCAGAGGGGCGCTCGGAGACGTGCTCGGATGCGTGCTCAGAGGGGCGCTCGGGGGCGTGCTCAGAGGGGCGCTCGGGGGCGTGCTCGGAAGGGTGTTCGGAGGGGCGCTCGGAGGCGTACTCGATCGCGTAGAGGCGCAGCAGCTCGGGGAAGCGGTAGGCGTCGTGGCCGCTGGGGTCGTACCCGGCGAACTCCACCAGGCCCGCCCCGGCCAGCTCGTCGATGACGTCCTCGGCGTGCTCCAGGCTCATCCCCAGCACCACCGCCGCCTCGGCGGCGCAGAACCGGAGGGGCCGCACGCCGAGAACGGCGAAGGCCTTCCTGGCGGGGACGGTCAGCGCCGGCGGGGCGGTGGCCAGCACCCGGCGCAGGTCCAGGTCCGCGGCGTGCAGCTCGTCCAGGCGGCGGGGCGCGTCGCGGAGCCGGGCGGCGAACCGCGCGACCTGGCCGTGCGGGCGCA
>NZ_RFFG01000055.1 GCF_003696215.1 Actinomadura harenae
CCCCGGCCCCGCGCCGTCCGCTCGACTGACCGGAACCGGCCGCCGCGTCCGCCCGGCGCGGCGGCCCCCTGAACCAGGCCGTCTCGGTGGCAGGCCCGACCCGTTCTTTCTTGGATGGTTTGACGGGTCCGCGCGCCTCCCGACGCGGCCGCCGCGCGTCCGGCTCTCCCTCTCGTTGGCCGGACGCGAAAAGGCGGGGCCGCGCACTCCATCAGTGCGCGGCCCCGTTCTGCTTTCGGAGGCTTGTCAGGCGACCGGTTCGGGCTCGCCTTCGCCCGATCCGACCGCCTCGTCCAGCTCGGCCGCCGCGTCGGCCGCTGCGTCGGCTGCGTCGGCTGCGTCGGCCTCGTCGGCGAAGCCGGAGACCCAGCGGAGGGACTCGGCGCGTGCGGGGATCTCGCATTCGAGCTGGCAGAGGACACCCGTCCCGGCGGACAGGACGCGGTGGACGATCACGTACTGCGGCGGCAGGTTCAGCTGCCGGACGACGTTGGTCGGACGCAGGTCCGTGACGCGGGCGGCCATGTCGCGCAGCCACTCGCGGTTGAACTTGAAGGTCTCGGTGACGAACGGCTCGGTGATCGGGGCGAGGAACGCCTCCAGGCCCTCGATGTCGACCTCGACGCCCTCGCGGATGAAGTCCTCGTCGCGGAGCGCGGCCTCGATCTCGTCAATGTCGTCCAGCGTGCCGATGCGCAGCAGGCGGCCCATCCGGTACTGGAATTCCTCGGGGATGCGGTCCACCGCGCCGAAGTCGAGGACGCCGAGCCGCCCGTCCGGGAGCAGCCGGAAGTTGCCCGGGTGCGGGTCGCCGTGCAGCAGCCCGCAGCGGCTCGGCCCGGACAGCAGGAACCGGCAGTACAGCAGCGCCGCGTGGTCCCGGGTCTCCTGGTCGCCGTCGCTGATGATCTTCGAGAGCGGGGTCCCGTCGATCCACTCGGAGACCAGGACGTTCCCCGCCTGCGCGACGACCTCGGGGATGTAGAAGTCGGGGTCGTCCGCGGGGAAGCCCTCGCGCGTGATCGTCTGGGACTCGGCCTCGACGGTGTAGTCGAGCTCCTCGATCACCCGCTCCTTGAGCTCGGTGAGCATCGACTTGACGTCCAGGCCGGGCATGAGCACGCCGAACAGCCGGCCGAGCCGGGCCAGCTGGTTGAAGTCGCTGATCAGCGCCTTGCCCGCGCCCGGGTACTGGACCTTGACGGCGACGTCCCGGCCGTCGGCCCAGACGGCGCGGTGCACCTGGCCGATGGACGCCGCGGCGGCGGGCCTGTCGTCGAACTCCTGGAACCGGTCCCGCCAGTCCTCGCCGAGTGCCTCCGCCAGGACCTGGTGGACGGTCGAGGCGGGCAGCGGTGGCGCGGCCTCCTGGAGCCGGGTGAGCGTGGCGCGGTACGGGCCGGCGATCTCCGGAGGCAGCGCGGCCTCGAAGATCGAGAGCATCTGCCCCAGCTTCATCGCGCCGCCCTTGAGCTCCCCGAGCACCTTGAACAGCTGCTCGGCGGTGCGCTGCTGGATCTCCATGGCGACCGCCTCGGCGGACTTGCCGAAGGTGCGTTTCCCGACGCCCAGAGCGGTGCGCCCGGCGAAACCGAGCGGGAGGGACGCCAGCTTTGCGGACCGCGTCACCGCGCGGCGGGGAAGATCGCTCACGGCGACCATTGTCGGGGACGGCTGTCGTTCGCGCCACAACGATCCCGGACAAAACCGACGGCCGGATCCTGCCGCACCTTGACTACCTGCGACAACGTGGTAAGTGTGCGCTTTCTCACGCGGGCGGGGGGTACCCTGCGCGGCCCCCGCGGTACGGTTCGGCCATGGCTGAAGATCACGTCCTGCTGGTGGACCGCCGTCCGGACGGCGTCGCCGTCCTCACGCTGAACGACCCGTCCCGGCGCAACGCCATGTCGGACGAGATGACCGACGCCTGGCGGGACGCGCTCACCGACCTGCGCGCCGACACTGGCCTGCGCTGCGTCGTCGTGACCGGCGCGGGCAGCGCGTTCACCTCGGGCGGCGTGCTGTCCTGGCTCGCCGACACCAACGCGGCCGCGCTGCCCGAGCTGCGCACCCGGATGGCCGGGTACTACCGGACCTGGCTGATGATCCGGGACCTGGAGGTCCCGACGATCGCGGCCGTGAACGGCCACGCGGTCGGCGCCGGGCTCTGCCTCGCGCTCGCCTGCGACCTGCGCTACGCCGCCGACGACGCCAAGCTCCTCGCGCCCTTCACCGCCCTCGGCCTGCACCCCGGCATGGCCGCGACCTGGCTCCTCCCCGAGGTCGCGGGACTGCCGCTCGCCCGCGAGATGCTGCTCACCGGACGCGTCCTCACGGGGGCCGAGGCCGCGGAGAACGGCCTGGTCAACCGGGCCGTCCCGCGCGAGGAGGTGCTGGCCGAGGCCCTCGCCGCCGCCGGCCGCGTCGCCGCGCAGGCCCCGATCGCGACCCGTCTCACCAAGGCCGCCCTCGCGAACGGCGGCCACCCCGACATGGCGACCGCGCTCCGCTGGGAGGCCCTCGCGCAGCCGCTCACGATGACGACCGACGACATGATCGAGGGCCTCACCGCCCAGCGCGAGAAGCGCTCCCCGAGGTTCACCGGCCGCTGATCGATCACCGCGCGGCGGGCCGGGCGGCGCGGGCCGCGCGGGCGTCGGCGACGTGCTCGGCGAGGTAGTCCTCCCAGGTGCGGGTACCGCGGACCGCGCCCTCGCGCGCCAGGTTGAGCCCGCCACGGTAGGCACGGCCGATCTTGCCCGGCAGCGGGACCGGAAGCATCGGACGGCGCCTGCCCGCCGCCGCGAGGTACCCGGCCAGCAGCTCGGGCAAGGTGAGGTCGGCCGGTCCGGCCAGGTCGGGGACGAGCCCGGACGGCTCCCCGAGAACGAGCCCGGCCAGGTGGGCCGCGACGTCCCGCTCGTCCACGGGCTGGAAGCGCAGCGCGCCCGGGGCCGGGATCACCGGCATCTTCGCCATCTTCTCCGCGATGCCGAGGACCAGGCTGTGGAACTGGGCGGGCCGGAGCGTCGTCCACGGCACGCCCGAGTCGGCGACGGCCCGCTCGGACGCGAGTTTCGTGCGCATCCACGCCACCGGGACGTCGTCCACCCCGGTCACCGAGACGTAGACCAGGTGCCGGGCGCCCGACCGCTTCGCGGCGGCGGCGAGGTTGCGGGTCGCGACGTCGTCGCCCTTGGGACCGCCCGCCAGGTGGACGATCGTCTCCGCCCCGGCGACGGCCTCGTCGATCCCGTCGCCCTGGAGCAGGTCGCGGGCGACGTACTCGACGCCGTCCGCGGCCGGGCGGGTGTGCCGGGTGAGCACCCGGACCGGGCGCCCCGCGTCCAGCAGCCGGGGGACGAGCAGGGAGCCGAGCGTCCCGGTGCCGCCGGTGACCAGAATCGGTGCCGTCATGACTTACTCCGTTCCGAGGGGACGGTGACTGTTTCGCCCCGTCTCCTGGGTAGACGGAAGGAACTTCGGGAATGTGACAGATGATCTCCTCTGCCGCTCCCGGGGAGCTCCTGTGAGCCGTCCGGCTCGGGCTCGGCACGTGGCCCGGCACACGGCTCGGCGCGGGGCTCGGCGGGTGCGATCTCCCGTCACGCTGCGTACCCATTTCGGTCGGACCGAATTCGCCCGGGAGTCTTCCGGCGTGTCGTCCGGGGTGCCGAGAAGGGACCGTCAAGCGGCCCCCAGGTGGGGAAAACATCGGTCCTGACCTGGGAAAACGGCCAACCCCCCCTGTGGCGGGCGCAAAGTTTTGGGTACGGTTCTTGCGTGCCCCCAAACGTTGAGGTCCGCCGGAGCAGCAGACGTCGGCGGACGGTGTCCGCATATCGGGACGGGGACAAGGTCGTGGTGATGCTGCCGTCCCGGCTCAGCAAGGCCGAGGAGGAACAGTGGATCGCGACCATCCTCCAACGGCTCGCCGACCGTGAGCGCCGCCGCCGTCCCAGTGACGCCGACCTGGAGACGCGCGCCCACGAGCTGTCCCGCCGCTATCTGGACGGCCGCGCCGTCCCGGTGAGCGTCCGCTGGGTCGAGAACCAGCGCACCCGCTGGGGATCGTGCACCCCGGAGGACGGGACCATCCGGCTCTCCACCCGGCTCCGCGGGATGCCGGCCTGGGTCGTCGACTACGTCCTGGTCCACGAACTGGCACACCTTCTCGTCCCGGGGCACGGCGCCGACTTCTGGGAACTCGTCGCCCACTACCCGAAGACCGAGCGCGCCCGCGGCTACCTGGAGGGCGTCGCCGCCGCGGCCCACCTCCCCATGGAGTCCGGCGCCTCCGACGAGGACGATCTCCGTCACGGAGTGGCCGGTTGACCACCCGCCCGCGGCCCGCCACGGCCGCCGCACACGACGGCACTCTTCCGCAGAACGAGGTCTTTCCGCAGGTGGACGACGCATTCGCGCAGGACGGGACGGAGGGCGAGGAGTACTCGCCGGAGCGGGCCGTCCGGTACGCGGGGGTCCTGTCGGTACGGTCGTCCGGCGGGCACGCGCAGGCGCCGCCCGGCGTGGACGCCGACGAGTACCGCCTGGCGCTGCTCGAGGACACCTACGAGGTCGTCGCGGGCCTGGAACTGGTGACCGCGGCGCTCGTCCTCGACCCGCCCGACCAGCCCGACGCCGAGGCGCTGACCTGGCCCGGGACCCCGATCGTCCGGGAGCCGGCCCTGCCCGGCGCGTTCGCCGCGCTGCACGCGCTCGGCGCGACCGAGGCCGCGCTGATCGCCCCGGACGCCCCCGATCTTCCGCCGCTGCTGCTCGGCAAGCTGTTCCGCGCGCTCGGGCACGCCCCGGCCGCGGCCTGCCAGTCCGCCGGGGGAGGGCTGGTCGCGCTGGCGGCCCGGCTGCCCCTGGCGTCCTGGCTCGCGGACGCCCTGACCGGCACGGACCTGGACGACCCGGACGCCCTGACCCGGCTGCGCGCCGCGGCCCCCCGTCCTGGGCAGATCCCGCAGGGCCCGAGCTGGCACCGGCTCCGCGTTCCTGCCGACGTCGGACTCCTCGACCCCCGCCTGGAGGGCTGGGAGTCGACCCGCGCCCTCCTCGAAGGCCGCCCCGTCTTCTGACGCCTCGTCCCGTTTCGGCTAAGGGGCGGTGCGGGCGGCGGCGACCAGGGCGCGGACGACGTCGTCGGTCGGCTCGGGAAGGTCGTCCAGGGGGAACCAGCGGAGATCGTCCGACTCGTCGCTGCGCTCGGCCCGCGCGCCGGGCGGCGCGACCGCCGCGTACTGGACGTCCAGGTGCCAGGAGCCCCCGGGATGGCAGGGCACGAGGTGCCGGTCGAGCCGCAGCGGACCCGGCAGCAGGACGAGCCCGGAGATTCCGGACTCCTCCGTGGCCTCGCGCAGCGCCGCGTCCGCGAGGGTGGCGTCGCCCGGCTCGCAGTGCCCGCCGAGCTGGAGCCAGCGCTTGACCTTCGCGTGCAGGGTCAGCAGCACGCGCGACCGCGAGGCGTCCAGGACGAGCGTGCTCGCCGTGATGTGACCGGGAACACATTCACGCCAGGTGCCGTCCGGATGCGCCGCCAGGTGCTCGAGGAACCCGTCGCGGACGGCCTTCTGGCCGGCGTCGGGCGCCGTCCACGCCGAGAGGACGCGGACGGCGTCGGCGTGCACCGGGGGGAGGCCGGCGTGCACCGGGGGGAGGGACGTCACACGCGCCCCACCCGCGGGTAGCGGGAGTCGGTGCGCTGGTGGCGTCGGCGCTCCTGGTCGCTGGGACGCTGCCAGCACAGGGCGGTGCGGGCCGTCCGGCGGCGGATGATCGCCGCGCGGGACGGCGTCAGCGAGCAGCCGTTGACGTGGGAGGCGGGACGGGCCGCGCTCATGCGCCCGGCTCCGCGTCGCCCTTGCCCTCGCCGTCCTCGCCCTTGTTCTCGTCCCTGCTCTCGTCCTTGCCCTCGTCCTTGGCGGCGTCCTCGTCGGGGCGCTGCTCGGTGAGGGCGGTCAGGTCGGCGTCCGACAGGCCCGGCGAATCGGGGTCGCCGTGGACGTAGGAATCCGGATCGGTGAGATCGTCGGCGGTGGGCAGCAGGTCGGGGTGCTCCCAGATCGCGTCCCGGCCGTCGGTGCCGCGGACCTCGGTGAGCGTCCGCCACAGCGCCCCGGCCTCGCGCAGCCGGCGGGGCCGCAGCTCCAGGCCGACGAGCGTGGCGAAGGTGCGCTCGGCGGGACCGCCGGTCGCGCGCCGCCGCCGGACGGCCTCGGCGAGCTTGACCGCCTCGGGCAGCCGGCCGTCCGCGACCCGGTTGACGACCGTGTCGACCCAGCCCTCGACCAGCGCGAGCGTGGTCTCGAGGCGGGCGAGCGCGGCCTTCTGCTGCGGGGTCTCGGCGGGCGTCAGGGAGATCCCGTCGCCGAGCGCCTCCTGGAGGGCCTCGGGGTTGGACAGGTCCAGCCCGGAGACGGCCTGCTCGATCCCGGACAGGTCGACGGTGATGCCGCGCGCGTAGTCCTCGACGGCGCCGAGCAGGTGCGCCCGCAGCCACGGGACGTGCGCGAACAGCCGCTGGTGGGCGGCCTCGCGCAGCGCCAGGTACAGGCGGACCTCGTCCTCGGAGACCTCGAGGCCGTCGCCGAACGCGGTGACGGCGGCGGGCAGCAGCGCGCCGACCCCGGCGGGGGCGAGCGGCAGGCCCACGTCGCTGGACGAGGTGACCTCCTTGGCGAGCGCGCCGAGCGCCTGCCCGGTCTGGCCGCCGACCATGGCCCCGGCCATCTGCCGGACCATCCCGATCAGCGGGCCGGCCATCGCCTGCATCTCGGCCGGGACGTCCTCGCCGAGGCCGCCGCCGAGGGCGCCGCCCATCGACTCGACCATCCGGGACGCGATGGGGTCGCAGACCTTCTCCCAGACGGGGAGGGTGTTCTCGATCCACTCGGACCGGCTCCACGCCTGGGGGGTGCGGATCCCCGCGGGCAGCGTGGTGCCCTCGTCCAGCCAGAGGTCGGCCAGGCGGAGCGCCTCCACGACCTTGGTGCGCTCGGCGTCCAGGACGGACGGGTCGCCGCCGTCCTCCACTACGGTGTGCCGGGCGATGTTCTTGGCGAGATCCCAGTTCAGGGGGCCGGCGGAGCCGCCCCCAGGGGCGCCCTGGGTGCCGATCATGTCGGCGAAGCGGTGCAGCATGTCGGCGAACTGCCTCATGTCGCCCATGCCGCCGCCCATACCGCCGAACGGGTCCCGGGGCTTGTCGTCGTCACCGTCGCCAGGACGGTTGAAGCCGAACGGAGTGTCATTCATCGGTTTGCCCCCGGCATGCATGATGGGCTCATATCCGCAACGTTAGCCGGTCCCGGCGAGGTCGCGTACACAGAGAAGGGGGCGCTCCCGTGGCAACGGGCAAGGTTCGCCCTCGGCGTAGCAAGGGCCCGGTCGTCGCCGTCACCGGCGCGGCGTCCGGCGCGGGGCGGCTGCTGGCCGCCCGGCTCGCCGAGCGCGAGGAGATCCGCAAGGTCGTGGCCGTGGACGGCCACCGCGGCGACGTGCCGGGGGTGACCTGGCGGGTCGTGGACATCCGTGACCCGCTGCTGTCCAACCGGCTCTCGGACGTCGACGTGATCGTCAACCTCGACATCGAGCGCTCACCCGACGTGGACGCCAAGGACCGCCGCACGCACAACGTCCGCGGCGCCCAGACCGTGGTGACGGCCGCCGCGGCCGCCCGGGTCCGGCGGGTCGTATTGGTCACGAGCGCGATGGTGTACGGCGCGACCGCGGGCAACGAGGTCCCGCTGCGCGAGGACGCGCCGCTGCTCGCCGAGGCCAGCACCTCGATCGCGGGCGACTACCTGGAGATCGAGGAGCTCGCCGCGTCGTCCGCCGCGACCCACCCGGGGCTCTCGGTCACGCTCGTCCGCCCGGCCGCCCTCGTCGGGCCCGGCGTGGACACGGTCGTGACCAGGCATTTCGAGGCTCCGCGGCTGCTGACCGTCAAGGGCAGCGAGCCCGCCTGGCAGTTCTGTCACATCGAGGACCTAGCGTCCGCGCTGGAGACGGTCGTGATCGAGGACCTGCCCGGCCCGGTCGCGGTCGGCTGCGACGGCTGGCTCGGCATGGACGAGGTGGCCGAGATCACCGGCAAGCGCGGGTTCGAGCTGCCCGCCGCCGTGACCTTCGGCATGGCGCAGCGCCTGCACCGCCTCGGCATGACCCCGGCCCCCGCGACCGACCTGCACTACGTCGCCTACCCCTGGGTCGTGGACGCGGCGCGCCTGCGGGCCGCCGGCTGGAAGCCCGCCTACGACAACGCGACCGCCCTGCTCGTCCTGATGGAGGAGGGCTCCGGGCGGCACGCGGTCGTCGGACGCCGCGTGGGGGGCAAGGAGGCCACGATGGCGACCGCCGCCGGAGCCACCGTCGCCGCCATCGGCGCGGCCGCGGCGATCCGCCGGGCCCGCCGCCGCCGACGCGTGTGACCGCCGACGTCTGACCGCCGACGTGTGATCGCCGGCGAGTCCGGTCGCTTGAAATGCAGCCGTTCGGCTGCCTATTATGGACCCATAGGCAGCCGAGCGGCTGCATTTTCGAGGACGGTTCCCATGGACATGGACGACGAGGTGTTCAAGGCACTGGCGGACCCCGTCCGCCGGAGGCTGCTCGACCGGCTCAACGACCACAACGGCCAGCGCCTGACCGAACTGTGCGACGGCCTCGACATGGCCCGCCAGTCGGTGAGCAAGCACCTGGCCGTCCTGGAGGCGGCCCGCCTGGTCACCGCCGTCCGGCGCGGCAGGGAGAAGCTGCACTACCTCAACGCCGAGCCCGTCAACGCGATCGCCGACCGGTGGATGAGCCGCTACGACCGTGACCGCGCCCGCGCCCTGGCCGACCTCAAGAGCGCACTGGAGGACACGCCGATGACCACGCAGGACAGCCCGGACTTCGTCTACACCACCTACATCCGCACCACGCCCGAGCGGCTCTGGGAGGCCCTCACCGACCCCGTCTTCACCCGCCGCTACTGGGGCGTCGGGTTCGACACCGACTGGAAGCCCGGCTCGCCCATGACCTGGAACGGCGAGGGGCCCGCCAACGCCCATCCCGACCAGGTCGTCCTCGAGTCGGAGCCCGGCCGCCGCCTCGCCTACACCTGGCACACCTTCACGCCCGGGTGGGCCGAGGCCGTCGGCGTGGACGAGCCGACCCGGGCCGCCCTCGCCGCCGAGCCCCGCTCCCGGGTCGCCTTCGACCTCGAACCCCACGACGGCAGGGTCAAACTCACCGTCACCCACACCGCCTTCGCCCCGGACAGCACCCTCCGGCCCATGATCAGCGAAGGCTGGCCCGCCATCGTCGCCGACCTGAAGACCCTCCTCGAGACCGGCGATCTCGCCTGAGCCCGACTCTCGGCGGGGGTGGCCCGGCCGGGTGAGGGGCCGGGCCACGCCGGGTGTCAGCCGCCGGGCCTGCAGGCGGCGATGCGGACGGTCCTGCCGATGGCCCTGCCCTTGGCGTGCTCCGGACGGAAGCCGGGAGGGGCGACGATGTTCGCGATGGCCACGCCGGTGTAGTCCTGCGGCGCGACGCACCGGTGGGACGCGTTCTGGGCGATGGACGTCTTGCCCGCGTTGGTCTTCACCGCGCTCTGCCTGGACAGCCGGCCCTTCTTGTACAGCCCGACCCGGATGCTGATCCGGGCCACCGGATGATCGCACTTCACCGAGCCCGCGACGTCGATGACGTCGCGGGCCTCGGCGTCCGGGCGGCGGGGGGAGTGCGGGTCGCGGGCCGCGAGCACGCAGCGGATGGTCCCGGGCTTGACGGCGGAACCCTTGCCGGTGGAGTGCTTCGCGGCGGGGTGCTTGGCGGCGTGTCCGGCGGCGGGGTGCGCGGCGGAGGCCGGTTCGAAGGTGATGACCGTCGTCCCCGTGTCCGCGTTCGCCGTGCCCGTCGATGCCAGCACGACGGCCGCCCCCGCGAACGCCGCCGTGGCCAGCTGGGTGATCCGCTTCATCTCGCCCCTTCGGTCGTTGGATTGCTCGGGTGTCAACTTAGAGCTTCAGGATCGTCGCCGAAAGTGACGGACTCTTGCGGAGATCTCACCCCGAACTCCGCCGCCGGATTCCCCTGCGGACGGCCGTCGAGACCGCCCTCCGCTCCTGGAGGCCGCACGGAGATCTCAGGGAACCGTGCGGGGGCGGGGTACGTTGGAACGGACGTAAGCGTATGTCGTACACCTACGAAGGTGGAGCCATGGCCATTCGTTCGGAGCAGGACCTGTCCGAGTTCCTCGCGGCCTACACGCGGGACATGGTCGAGCCGGACCAGGACCCCGCCGAGATCCTCGCCCGCTACTTCGTCCCCGACTTCGAGTACTGCAACGACGGGCTCGTCATCAACCGGGAGCGCATGCTGGCGCACACCCGCGGCCTGCGGAAGCGCGTCTCACCCTCGGACGTGCAGTCCCTCGACGTCCACGAGGCGGTGCTGTCGGGCGACCGGTTCGCCGTCCGCTACACGCTGAACGTCGCGATGGGCAAGGGCGGCGACTTCAGCGCGGAGGTCTACATGTTCGGCCACCTCGCGGCGGACGGCCGGATCCGCCGCGTCGACCAGACCACCCGGGACCTCGCCAAGAAGGACTGAACCGCGGATCCGGATGAGGACTGACCGGGGATCCGGATGAGGACTGACCGGGGATCCGGATGAGGACTGACCGGGGATCCGGATCAGGTCAGGCCCGCGTCGTGGGCGAGAAGAGCGATCTGGGTGCGGTTGTCCAGGTCGAGCTTCGTCAGGATGCTCGAGACGTGGGCCTTGACCGTGGTCACGCTCATGGCGAGTTCGGCGGCGATGTCGGCGTTCGTCCGGCCTCGTCCGATCGCCACGGCCACCTCGGACTCGCGCGGGGTCAGCGCCGCCAGCGTCCCGCGGGCGCGCTCGTACGCGCCGGTCTGCGTGACGGTGCGCTCCATCAGGCGCCGCGTGACGCGGGGCGACAGGATCGGTTCTCCGGCGGCGACGCGCGCGACCGCCTCCACGAGCTGCGGCGGCGGGGTGTCCTTGAGGAGGAACCCGCTGGCCCCGGCCCGCAGCGCGCGCAGGATGTCCTCGTCCGCGTCGAAGGTCGTCAGCACGATCACCTCCGGCGGGACGGGCCGCGCGCGCAGCCGCCGCGTCGCGGTGATGCCGTCCACGCCGGGCATCCGCAGATCCATCAGGACGACGTCGGGCGCGTGCGCGTCCGTCCCGGCGACCGCCTCCCCGCCGTCCGAGGCCTCCCCGACCACCGTGATGCCGGACGCGCCGTCCAGCATCATGGACAACCCGGCACGGACCAGAGGATCGTCGTCGACCAGCAGCACCCGGATCACGCGGGCCATGGTAGCCAGGCGCGCAGCGCGAACCGCCCGCCGACGCCCTGATGATCCAATTGTCCGCCGCCCAGCCGCACCCGCTCCGTGAGCCCGACCAGCCCCACCCCGCTCCCGGGCATGGCCGCCACGGTCGTGGAGCGTGCGCTCACCACGCCTGTGACCTGCGCGTCGCCGACACTTCCGGTGTCGGAGGGCAGGGGGTTGGTGATGTCGATGAGCAGGCGGTCCCCGGGGGCGCCGTGCAGACGCACCTCGACGGGTCGGCCGGGGGCGTGCTTGCGCGCGTTGGTCAGTCCCTCCTGGACGACGCGGTAGGCCGTCCGCCCGACGGCGGCCGGGAGGCCGGGGGCGTCGCCCACCTCGTCGCGCAGGTCGACGTGCTGTCCGGCCTCGCGGGCCTCGCCGATCAGGCGCGGGACGTCGGCGAGGGTGGTCTGGGGCGCGGAGATGTCGTCCGCGCCGTCCTCGCGGAGGAGGCCGATCACCTCCCGCAGCTCCTCCAGCGCCTGGTGCACCCCCGCGCGCACGACGCCCGCGGCCTTCGCGACCCGCTCCGGAGAGGCGTCCGGACGGTACTCCAGCGCTCCCGCGTGCGTCGCGACCAGCGTGAGCCGGTGGGCGAGGACGTCGTGCATCTCCCGCGCGAGCGTGCGCCGCTCGGCCATGCGCGCCTCGGCGACCCGCCGTCCCTGCTCGGCCTCCGCCCGGACGGCCCGCTCGTGCAGCGAGAGGAGCAGGGCGCGGCGCGAGCGGGCCAGCGCCCCCCAGCCGAGCAGCGCCCCGTACGTCGCGAAGATCAGCACCAGCCACCAGCCGAGGGAGATCCCCGCGCTGGGACGCCACAACCCCCGGACCAGATGCGCGCCGAACCCCGCCGCCGCCACGCCCGCCGCGACGGCCGGCCGCCTCCGCTGGGCCACCTGCATCGCGCCCGTCGTCGCCGCCGGGGTGGCCGCCGGGGACAACGCCGCGAGGACGGTGGCGGCGCCCGCTCCGGCAAGCGGCCACCACACCTGCGCCACCGCCGCGACCACGCTCAACACCGCGACCCCGCCGTCCAACCACAGCGGAGCCCCACCCGGCCGCCACACCACGGACGCCCCGGTCAACCCCCCGACCAGCACGACCACCCCCACCACCCCGACCCCGCGCGCCCACGCCCCCGCCCGCAGCCGGGGCCCCGCAGGCGAGCCCGTGCCCGCTCCCGGACTCGGGTTCGGGGTCGGGTTCGGGCGTGGGTTCGGGGGCGTGGGTGGGCCTGGGGGCTTGTTCATCGGGTCAAGCTAACGGCGGGGCCGGAACGGGCGACACCTACCAAAGTCGGAGCCGGGGCGCACCGGAGTCGGACCTTCCGCGACCGTCCGCTCGATGTGCGCGTGTGGCCCCGGGGGCCAGGCTGATCCTCGTGAACACCTCACTGAAGCAGCCTCTCCTCACCATCGCCGGAGCGACGGCGGCCGCCCTCGCCGTGTGGACGGTGGCCGTTCCCGTGGCGGGCGTCGACCTGACCGTCCGCATGGGCGACGGCACCGGCACCGTCGGCCCGCTGATGATCGTTCTGACGAGCGTCCTGGCCGGTCTCTCGGGCTGGATCCTCCTGGCCATCCTGCGTCGGCGCACCCCCCGCGCCGAGCGCGCCTGGCCGTTCGTCGCCCCGGGAGTGCTCATCGCGTCCTTCACCGGCCCGTCCAGCAACGCCGTCGGCGCGAGCTCGACCGTCGTGCTGATCCTCCTGCACGTGGTGGTCGGCATCATCCTGACCCTCGGCCTCATGCCTCGACGCCGCCCGGCCATCCCCTGACCCCGCCCCTCCGCCGCCCCCGCCCCCGACCGCCCCTCGCCCCCGACCGCCTCTCGGCCATGCCTGTCCTGGCCGAGGCTTGGTCGCCGCTGACTCCGCGCGCCGTCCGCGGCTGCTCCGAGCTGGAACGGCCGCCGGTCGCTCCGAACTGGAACGGTCGCCGGACGCTCCTACGTGGCGGGTTTCCGGGTGGCGGCGGTGAGGGCGCTGCGGGCCTGGAGGATGCGGTTCCAGGCGTCGCCCAGGGCGGCGTAGTCGTTCTTGGACATGGCGGTCTTGTAGTCGTCGATGGCCTTGGACAGGTCGCTGATGGCCTTCTGGGCCTCGGGGGAGAGCCTGGCGTTGCCGGGCAGGCCCGGCTGGACGCCGGGGGACTGGCCGGTTCCGGAGGCGAACAGGCTGCTCATCGCGGACTGGAAGAGGTCCGTGGTGGGCTGGGGCGTGTCGGAGCGGCTCGCGAAGGCGACCCGGTCGCCGTACTTGACCAGGACGGCCAGGAGCGTCGGGTACGGGGCCTGGTTGCTCTGGGTCGTCTGCGAGTACAGCGGCTCGACGTAGAGCAGCCCACCCGCGAACGGCAGGGACAGCAGGTTGCCGAGCTTGGTCTCGGTGCCGCTGCCTCGGGTCGGGAACAGCAGGTTGCGGATGCCATGGTCGTTCTCGAACGCCTGCTGCACCTGGCCCGGACCCTGGGGGCGCGGCTGGCCCGGCTGGTCGGCGGTCGGCATCTCCAGCAGGCGCAGCCTTCCGTAGCCGGGGTCGCCGGGAGTCGAGTCCGCGGTGAGGAACGCCGACAGGTTGCGCTGGCCTCGTGGCGTGTACACCGAGGTCAGGGAGAACCGGGGCGCCCCGAACTGGGTCCCCGCGCCGTCCGGCTGCTTCCCGCCCCGCATGTTCTGCTGCCCGCCCGGCGGGTTCGCCTGGCCGCCGCCCTGGACGGGCTGCCCGGCGCCTTGGGGCGGTTGGCCGGGGCCTGGGGTTCCGGTCGGGGGGTTCGGCTGGGTGGGGGACGGGGTGGGACTCGGCGGGAGCGGGGTCATGGCGGTCGTCGTGCCCGGGCGCCCGCCGGGACGTTGCGGCCCCGCCTCGGGGGCGGTCGGCTGGGAGGTCCGGGGCTGGACGCCCGGCTGCTGCGGCATGCGCAGGCTCAGGTAGTACGGCGGTTGCGTCTTGCCCTTGTTCGCGGGCGACGGATCCTCCGGGACGTCCCAGAAGCCCTGGCCGCCGTAGAAGGCGTCGGCCTGGGTGACGTGGTACTGGGCCAGGATGCGGCGCTGGACCTTGAACAGGTCCTCCGGGTAGCGCAGGTGGTCCAGCAGTTCGGGAGGGATCTTGGACTTGGGCTCGACGGTGCCGGGGAAGACCTTCGTCCACGTCCTGGCGATGGGGTCCTGGGCGTCCCAGAGGTAGAGGTGGACGGTGCCGTCGTAGGCGTCGACGGTCGCCTTGACCGAGTTCCGCAGGTAGTTGACCTGGTGGTCGGCCTGCTTGGCGACGGCGGAACGGGTGTCGGTGATGGTGTCGCGGGTGGCGTCCTGGAGGCCGAGGGTCTGGGCGTACGGGTAGCCGTTGGACGTGGTGTAGCCGTCGAGGACCCACTGGATGCGGCCGCCGACCGCGACCGGGTACGGGTTGCCGTCGAGGGTGAGCCAGGGCGCGGCGCGGTGCACGATCTCGCGCGGGGTGCGGTGGTAGAGGATCCGGGCGTCCTTCTTGATCGCGCCGGACAGCAGAAGGTTCCAGTCCTGGAACTCGGCGGCGAACAGCGTCCGGTTCAGCGCGGAGTCGACCGGAACGCCGCCCCGGCCCTGGTAGGTGGTGTTGACCTGCTGCGAGCTGTCGGACGGGTCGGGGTGGTCGAACTCCTTCTGCCCCTGGCCGCCGACGACCGAGTAGTCGGTCGTCCGCTCGCCGAAGTAGATCTGCGGTGTGCCGACGGGCGGGCCGGTGACGTCCTTCTGGGGGATGTCCTTCTGCTGGAAGTCGGGGGTGCCGTCGGCGGTGAGGCGCTCGCCGGGCGCCCGGACGAAGCCGTACCCGTGGGTGTAGATCAGCCGGTCCTTCACCCAGCTGTTCTGGCCCTTCGGCGGGCCGGACAGCTCCCGGACGGCGACGACCGAGTCCTCCGGGCGGCCGTTCACCTGGTACCGGTCGACGTCGAGGGTGTCGGGGAAGCGGTAGAACTCGCGGATCTGCTGGAGCTGCTGGTAGGTCGGGCTGACCACGACCGGGTCGAGCAGCCGGACGCCGGACAGGTCGCGAGCGGCGGCGGCGAGCCTGCCCTGGTCGGTCTCCGGGCGGCCGCCGTACGGTTCGAGCGTGATGCCGTCGACGCCGTACGCGGCGCGGGTGGCGTCGATGTTGCGCTGGATGAAGCGGCGCTCCTTGTTCTGCTCGTCCGGCTTCACCTGGAAGCGCTGGATCAGCAGCGGGTAGAGGCCGCCGATGAGCAGCGCCGACAGCACCAGCAGGACCAGGCCCACGCCGGGCAGCGCCATGCCGCGCCGCAGCAGGTTGGAGAAGAACAGCAGCGCGCACACGATCGCGATGACGGCGAGGATCGTCTTCGCCGGTAGCAGCGCGTTGACGTCGGTATAGGACGCGCCCGTGCGCACGCCCCGTTCGGAGTGCACCAGGCCGTACCGGTCGAACCAGTAGGCGAACGCCTTCAGCAGCACGAACAGCCCGATCAGCACCGACAGGTGTGCGCGCGCCGCCGGGCTGACCTTGTCGCCGGGCCCCTGCATGCGCAGCCCGCCGTACAGGTAGTGCACCATCACGGCGGCCAGCATCGACAGGATCACGGTCGCGAACACCACGCCGAGCACCAGCCGCAGGAACGGATAGGTGAAGACGTAGAACGAGATGTCCTTGTGGAACTGCGGATCGCGGACGCCGAAGCTCGTCCGGTTCAGGAACGCCAGCCAGACCGGCCACTGCCCGGCCACGGACGCGCCGGTGAGCACGCCGAGGAGCAGCAGTGCCATGGACGTGACCGCCCGGCGCCGCGGATCGATGATCGCCCGGTACCGCTCGAGGCCCTGCTGCTCGACCGACAGCGGCCGGTAGGCCGGGCGCAGGCGGTGCGCGACCGCCATGTTCACCGCGACCAGCAGCGCCATGAGCAGGCCGCCGCCGAAGAACAGCGACGTGCGTGCCCACAGCTGGGTCGTGTACACGCGCGACAGCCCGACCGAGCGGTACCAGAGCAGGTCGGTCCAGACCGAGGTGACGACCATGAAGGCGATCACCAGGACGGCCAGCGTCACCAGGGTCGGAAGCAGCAGCCGGGACCGGCCGCCGCCGAGCCGCCGCCGGATACCGGGTGTCCGGAAGGTCAACGGGCCCCTCCGTTCTGATCGCGCCCCCACCGACATCCCCCGCCGGTGCTGTCCTAGAAACCTACCGACTGGCCCCGCGGCGTCCCCAGCTTCACGTCCAATTGTGGATAACCCGCTGCCAACCGGCTCCCGGCCAAGGCGCGTCGCACGAAACGCACCCCCCGACCGGGATCCGCCCCCAGGGAGAACGGACGGGAGGGGGCGGCCGACGCATGGGTGCGGACGGGGGAAGATGGCCTTGTGAGCCATCTCGAAGAAGTCGTCCTGGACCTGGAACGCCACGCTGCCCAGCAGGGGTGGGACGCGGCGCCCAAGCTGTACGCGCTGGTGTTCGGCAGTGAGATCCGCACCACCGAGCCCGAGCTCGCCGCCGAGCTGGGCCTGGCCGAGGGCTCGGACAAGGGCGAGACGCTCGCCGCGCTGGAGCAGCCGGAGCTGCCCGCGCAGGCGTCCGTGGAGGACGCGCTAGCTACCATCGCCTGGCCGGACGCGGTCGCGGGATGCGCGCTGGTCATCGAGCGGGTCGTCCTGCCGCCGGAGGCCGAGGAGGAGATCCCGGCCGACCCCGAGCAGGCCGCGGCGTTCGCCGCCGACCACCCGGCCCGCGAGGACGTCCGCATGATCGTCGGCGTGCTGCGCGACGGCGAGCGCCACTCCGCGCTCCGGCTGCGCCGCCACGACCTGGAGGACGAGGTCCTCGTGGGCCCCGACCTCGTGCCCGCGCTCGCCGACGCCCTCGCCGCCACCCTCGAGCCGGACGTCCCCGCCGAGCAGGCCTGACCCACCCCACCCACCCCATGCCGCCCACCCCGCCCCTGCCCTGCGCCGCGTTCCGCCCTGCGTCGCGGCGCCGGCCGGGCCCGGGGTGAGCACGCTGGGACAAGGGCGGGGGCGAGGCGGTCGAGTAGGCTGCGACGCGTGAGCGAGGCCACCCACTCCCCAGTCGTATCCAGCACGAACGCCCCCGAACCGGACGCCGTCGACGTCGTCCGGATGTGCGAGGTGCGCGGGACACCGCTGTCGGTGGACGAGGTGTTCGCGGCCGTCCAGGACCGGGCGGCCGGCGGGACGGCGGTGTTCGTCGGGACGGTCCGCGACCATGATCACGCGCGCGAGGTCAGCGGGCTGTCCTACAGCGCCCACCCGAGCGTGGAGCGGGAACTGCGCCGGGTGATGGAGAAGGTCGCGGCCGACTTCCCGGTGCGGGCGATCGCGGCCGCGCACCGGGTCGGCGACCTGGAGATCGGCGATCTGGCCGTGGTGGTCGCGGCGTCCTGCCCGCATCGCGCGGAGGCGTTCGCGGCCTGCCGGAGGCTGATCGACGACCTCAAGGCCGAGGTGCCGATCTGGAAGCAGCAGGCGTTCGCGGACGGCGAGGACGAGTGGGTCGGGGCCTGCTGAGTCCGGGCGTGCCCGTAGGCTTTCCGACATGTCTCGTCGTGCCGTCACGCTCGCCGTCGCGAGCACGCTTCTGCTGGCGCTGGTGATCGTCGGAGCCCTGCTTCCGGTGCCGTACGTCGCGCTGTACCCCGGCCCCACCGCCAACACGCTGGGCGACAACGGGAAGGGCACGCCGCTCGTCCAGATCGACGGGCGTCAGACGTACCCGGCCACCGGCCACCTGAACTTCGTCACGGTCACCTACCGGGGCGGCCCGGACGCGCGGATCGACCTGTTCACCGCGCTGCGCGGGTGGCTGTCGTCGGACACCGCGATCGTCCCCGAGGAGACGATCTTCCCCAAGCACGAGACGCAGCAGCAGGTGGACGCCGAGAACACCCGGCAGATGCAGGACTCGCAGGAGAACGCCGAGGCGGCCGCGCTGCACGAGCTGGGCATCGCCGTCCCGACGCGGGTCGTGGTCAACTCCGTCCAGCCGAACATGCCCGCGACCGGGAAGCTCGAGCCGAACGACGAGATCACCGCGGTGAACGGCGTGAAGACCCCGAACGTCGACCAGGTCAAGGCCCAGATGGGCAAGGTCGGGGTCGGCGGGAGCGCGAACGTCGAGGTGCTGCGCGGCGGCAAGCCGGTGACGGTGACGCTGACCACGGCGAAGGGCCAGGACGGCAAGCCGGTGATCGGCGTCGTCCTCGCCGAGGACTACAAGTTCCCCTTCAAGATCAACATCAGTGTCGGGGACATCGGCGGGCCGAGCGCGGGCCTGATGTTCTCGCTGTCCATCGTGGACAAGCTCACCCCGGGGTCGCTGACCGGCGGCAAGTTCATCGCGGGCACCGGCACCATCACCCCGGACGGGCAGGTCGGCCCGATCGGCGGCATCCAGCAGAAGATGGTCGCGGCGCGCCGCGCCGGGGCGACGGTCTTCCTCACGCCGAAGGACAACTGCGCCGAGGCGATGGGCGCGCGCCCGGACGGGCTCCGGCTCGTCCGCGCGGACACGCTGCACGGCGCGATCCAGTCGCTGGACGCTTTGACGTCCGGCAAGGGCGACATTCCCGCCTGCGCGAAGTGACCTCCGGAGACGCCCCGGGAGCCTTCCCGGGGCGTCTCCGGAGGGTCCCGAGGTTTCCCGGGACGCCGCCCCGGGAAACCGATTTGGTCCTTTCCCGTTCATGCCCTAGAGTTAAGACATCGCCGCGGGGTGGAGCAGTTCGGTAGCTCGCTGGGCTCATAACCCAGAGGTCGCAGGTTCAAATCCTGCCCCCGCTACCAGGTCCGAAGGCCCGGAGTCAGAAATGGCTCCGGGCCTTCGGCATTTCCCCGGAATTTCGCGTGCCGGGCGGCCGGAGGGCCCGTCCGGTCAGCGCTTGTGCGTGACCAGCTGCCGCCAGGTGTGCGGCCCGACGACGCCGTCCACGGTCAGGCCCACGTCCTCCTGGAAGCGGCGGACGGCGGCCTCGGTGTGCGGGCCGAAGATCCCGTCGATGCCGCTCGCGGCCAGGTAGCCCTGCTTGTGCAGCTCGGTCTGCGCGGCGCGGACGAAGTCGCCGTGCTCGCCCGGCCGGACGATCGATCCGATGGTGTGGCCGTCGGTGAGCTTGTCCCAGGTCACCGGGCCGACGACGCCGTCGACGGTGATCCCGGCGAAGCCCTGGAAGGCCCGGACGATCTCCTCGGTCTTCGGACCGTAGTCACCGTCCGCCGCCAGGTGCCGCCAGGCGTCCCGGGCCGCCCGGAGGATGAACTGAAGTGTGGTGACGTCCGGTCCGTGGCTTCCCCTGCGCAGCACCGGCCATGGGTTCGTCATGCCGATCCCACCTCCCCGTGGTGGTTTTGACTGTCCTGCCAGACAACTCCTGACAAGGGTTGTCGCACAAGCGCCCCGGGAGAGCACCCGCCTGTGACCTGCGGGACAGTCGCGTGTGGCCGACAGCGCTCCCACGCCCCGCGCCCCCCTTCGCGCCGGACGGGTCACAGCCGGAAACGCGGGGCGGGTCGGTGTGCGCGGGGCGGGTCGGCGTGTGCGGGGCGGGTCGGTGCGCGCGGGGTGGGTCAGCGTGCGAGGTGCGGGGCGATCGTCAGGGCGAGGTGCAGGGTGAGGCGGTCGCGGCCGTCCGAGAGGACGAGGCCGGTGATCTCCTCGATGCGCCGCAGCCGGTGGTACAGCGTCTGCCGGTGGACGCTCAGCTCCGCCGCCGTCGCGTGGACGCTGCCCGCGTGGTCGAGGTAGGCCAGGGCCGTCCGGGCGAGCTCGGCGTGCTTCGGGTCCAGGAACCGCGAGATCCCCGGCGTCAGGACGGTCTGGGCCAGCGACTCGTCGTCGCCGAGCCGGAGCAGCCGCAGCGCGCCCAGCTCGGGCCAGGCGCGAGTCGTCCCGGCGGCCGCGCGGGCGGCGACACGGGCGGCGACGCGGGCGCGGAGCCAGCCCTCGCGCACGCGCGCGAGGTCGGGGCAGGGATCCGAGAGCCCGGCCGCGACGGGCCCGGATCCGCGCTCCTCCAGCAGCCGCCTGGCACGCGCTACGACCGTCTCAGTGGACGAGCTGTCGTGCGGGACGGCCAGGACGTGGTCGCGTTCCCAGGTCGTCGTCAGAACCGCTCTGGGGAGCAACCAGGGGTTCAGGGGCTGGGGCTCGTCGTCCGGGGTGCGCAGGACGGCGACGACGACCGGCGGTTCGAGCACCTCGGCGAGCGCGGTGGCGGCCGACGTCCGCACCTCGGCGTGCGCGGACAGCAGGTCGGCGAGCTGCCAGCCCTGGTCGGCGCGCTCGCGGGACTGCCGGGCCATCAGCAGCCCGGCGCGCTCGGCGAGCGGCGCGGCGCGGGCGAGCAGGTCGTCGCCGATGCGACCCTCGTCGTCCAGGAGCCACAGGTAGCCGTAGGTCACCGACCGCCACCGGACGGGCAGGCAGAGCCGGCCGAGGACGCCCGCGTCCGGGTCGGCCGGGATCCGCACCGGGCCGGTGGCGCGGGCGATCCCGTACCGCTCGAACCGGGAGCGGACCTCGTCGGTGGCGCGCCGGTGGAGGATCGACTCCATCCGGACGGGGTCGATGGCCCCGCCGTGCGCGGCGTACGCGACGAGATGGAAGTCACGGTCCTCGAGCGTCGCGGGCGCGCCGAGCAGGTCGGCGACCAGCTCCGTCAGCTCCTGGAGGTCCCCCGCTCCGGCCACCGCCACCCCTCATACACATGTCTGAACAACCGGCCGCCATCAAGTGACAGTTGACTATATCGGTGCAGGTCAGGAGGGCCTAGCGTCGAAGTGAGGGTCCGTGTCGTCCTGCCGACGACCCGTGCCGCCATGTTCATCCCGACCCGTCCATCCCGACTCGTCCCGACCGACTCGGCGGAATCCGGAGGTTCAGCGTGCTTGCTCCACTTCTTCTCGCGGCCGCGCGCAGCGCGCGCATGCGCGGACTCGTCACCTCCGTGCCCCTCACCCGGGGCGTCGTGGACCGCTTCGTCGCCGGGGAGGACCTCGGCGCGGCGATCCTCGCCATCCAGGAGCTCAACGGGGACGGCCTGAAGGTCACCCTCGACCACCTCGGCGAGGACACCACCGACCGGGCCCAGGCGGACGCCACCCGCGACGCCTACCTCGAGCTGTTCAAGGCGCTCGCCGCCGAGGGCATGACCGCCGACGCGGACGCGTCGCTGAAGCTGTCCGCGCTGGGCCAGGCGCTGCCCGGCGACGGCGAGGCGATCGCGCTGGAGAACGCCCGGACGGTCGCGGCCGCCGCGGACGGCCTCGGCATGACGATCACGCTCGACATGGAGGACCACACCACGGTCGACTCCACCCTCGGCATCCTGCGCGAGCTGCGCGCCGACTTCCCGGGGACGGGCGTCGCGATCCAGGCGATGCTGCACCGCACCGAGGGCGACCTCGAGGAGCTGACCGGCCCCGGCTCGCGCGTCCGGCTCGTCAAGGGCGCCTACGCCGAGCCCGAGTCGGTCGCCCACCAGTCGAAGAAGGACGTGGACCGGGCATACGTCCGGGCGCTGAAGACGTTGATGGAGGGGCAGGGGCACCCGATGGTGGGCAGCCACGACCCGCGCATCATCGAGATCGCGCTCGACCTGGCCCACCGCAACGGGCGCGAGCCCGGCAGCTACGAGTTCCAGATGCTGTACGGCATCCGCGCGGGCGAGCAGCGCCGCCTGGCCGAGGCCGGCGAGGAGATGCGCGTCTACGTCCCGTACGGCTCGGACTGGTACGGGTACTTCATGCGCCGCCTGGCGGAGCGCCCGGCCAACCTGGCCTTCTTCCTCCGCTCCTTCGTCTCCCGCTGATCCGTCTCCCGCTGACCGCGGTCAGCCGCCCGCCGACAACGACCACTTCGCAGGAGGTCCCATGGACGCCGTGACCAACGTCCCCGCACCGGTGAACGAGCCGATCCACGGCTACGCGCCCGGCAGCCCCGAGCGGGCCCGCCTGGAGGCGAAGCTGGCCGAGCTTCAGGCGCAGGCCCCGATCGACCTGCCGATGACCATCGGCGGCGAGCGGCGCATGGGCGCGGGCGAGAAGGTGCAGGTCGTCCAGCCGCACAAGAAGTCCGCCGTGCTCGGCACGTTCGGCACCGCCACGCAGGACGACGCCCGCGACGCGATCCAGGCCGCGCTGAAGGCCGCCCCGGCCTGGCGCGCGCTGTCGTTCGACGACCGCGCCGCGATCTTCCTGAAGGCCGCCGACCTGATGTCCGGGCCGTGGCGCGAGACGATCGCCGCCGCGACCATGCTCGGCCAGTCCAAGACGGCCCAGCAGGCCGAGATCGACAGCCCGTGCGAGCTGGTCGACTTCTGGCGCTTCAACGTGCACTTCGCCCGGCAGGTCCTCGCCGAGCAGCCGGTCTCCTCGCCCGGCGTGTGGAACCGGTCGGACCACCGGCCGCTGGAGGGGTTCGTCTACGCGATCACCCCGTTCAACTTCACCGCGATCGCCGCGAACCTGCCGACGGCCGCCGCGCTCATGGGCAACGTCGTGGTCTGGAAGCCGTCCCCGACGCAGACCTACGCGGCCGTGAAGACCATGGAGCTGCTGGAGGAGGCCGGGCTGCCCAAGGGCGTGATCAACCTGGTCACCGGCGACGGCATCGCGGTCTCGGAGGTCGCGCTCGCGCACCCCGAGCTCGCCGGCATCCACTTCACCGGCTCGACCGCCACCTTCCAGCACCTGTGGAAGACCGTCGGCGGCAACATCGACAAGTACCGCGCCTACCCGCGCCTCGTCGGCGAGACCGGCGGCAAGGACTTCGTGGTCGCGCACCCGTCCGCGGACCCGGGCGTCCTGAAGACCGCGCTCGTCCGCGGCGCGTTCGAGTACCAGGGGCAGAAGTGCTCCGCCGCGTCCCGCGCCTACGTGCCGCGGTCGATCTGGGAGAACGGCCTCCGCGAGGAGCTGGCCGCCGAGGTCGAGTCGCTGACCATGGGCGACGTCACGGACCTGGCGAACTTCATGGGCGCGGTCATCGACGAGCGCTCGTTCGCCAAGAACAAGGCCGCGATCGACCGCGCGCAGGCCGACCCGAAGGTCGACGTCGTCGCGGGCGGCACCTACGACGACACGGAGGGCTTCTTCGTCCGCCCGACCGTCCTGGTGTCGGAGGACCCGGAGAACGACATCTTCCGGACCGAGTACTTCGGCCCGATCCTCGGCGTCCACGTCTACGACGACGAGAAGTACGACGAGATGCTCGCGCAGATGGAGTCGGTGTCGGCGTACGCGCTGACCGGCGCTGTCATCGCGCAGGACCGCGCGGCCGCCGCGCACACCGCTGAGGTGCTGCGCTTCGCCGCCGGCAACTTCTACATCAACGACAAGCCGACCGGCGCGGTCGTCGGGCAGCAGCCGTTCGGCGGCGGGCGCGCGTCCGGGACGAACGACAAGGCCGGTTCGATCCTGAACCTGCTGCGCTGGACGTCCCCGCGCTCCATCAAGGAGACGTTCGTCCCGCCGACGGACTACCGCTACCCGCACATGGGCTGACCGCCCAGGTAGGCGGGCAATGACACCCAGCCCCGGGTGAAGGGAGACATGAGCCTCTTCGCCCGGGGCTGGTCCACGTCCACGCGCGGATGCGCGGCGAGCAGCTCCTCCAGCGCCACCCGCGCCTGGAGCCGGGCCAGGTGCGACCCGATGCAGAAGTGGACGCCGCTCGCGAACCCGAGGTGCCGCGGGATCGCCCGCGTCACGTCCAGCTCGCCCGCGGACGGCCCGAACTCGCGCTCGTCCCGGTTCGCGGCGCCGTAGAGCAGCATCACCTTCTCCCCGGCGGGGATCTCGACGCCGCGGATCGCGACCGGACGCGTCGTCGTCCGCCCGAGCGCCTGCACCGAGCCCTCCAGCCGCAGCGACTCCAGCAGCGCGTTCGGGATCAGCGACGGGTCCCGGGCGACCAGTCCGCGCTGGTCGGGACGCCCGGACAGCAGCGCGACGGCATGCGAGACCAGGTTCCCGGTCGTGTCGTTGCCGCCCGCGACGATCACGAAGCAGAACCCGAGGACGTCCCAGTCGGTCAGCCTCTCGCCGTCCGCCTCCGCGGTCGTCAGGACGCTGATCAGGTCGTCGCCCGGCCTGGCGCGCCGCTCGGCGATGACGCCGCCGAAGTACGCGAACATCTCCGCCACGGCGCGCGCGCCGGACCCCTCGAGCATGGCGCCCGTGTCGAAGCCCTGGTCCTGGAACGTCGTGAGCGCCGACACCCACGGGCCGAACCGGGCCCGGTCGGCCTCCGGGACGTCCAGCAGCTCGGCCAGGGCGAACGTCGGCAGGGGCGACGAGAGGTCGCGGTGGAGGTCGACGGTCTCGCCGCCGGCCTCCCGTTCCCGCATCACGGCCAGGCGCGCGCGCACGAAGGCGCGCAGCCGGTCCTCCATGGCGGCGGTGCGGCGCGGCGTGAACCCGTGGCTGATCAGCCGCCTCAGGACGGTGTGCCGCGGCGGGTCGAGCATCACCATCGTCGGGGCCAGCCCGAGCTTTCCGATCTCGTCCTCGTAGAACGTGAGGCCGCTCGCGGACGAGAACGTGCCGTGGTCGCGGACGGCGTCCCACACGTCCTCGAAGCGGGACAGCGCCCAGAACGGCGGGTCGGTGTGCCGGTGGACGGGGTCCTCGTCGCGCAGCCGCCGGTAGGCGGGATAGGGGTCGGCTTGGAATGCGGGATCGAACGGGGAGTACACGTCGGTCGCTTCGGTCATGCCGGGCCTCCCGGGAAGTATCGGCCCCCGCCATTCAACGCCCGCGCCGCCAGTTTGCCTAAGGATCCGGGACCCCATAGAGTTAAGACATCGCCGCGGGGTGGAGCAGTTCGGTAGCTCGCTGGGCTCATAACCCAGAGGTCGCAGGTTCAAATCCTGCCCCCGCTACCAAGAGCCGAAGGGCCCGATCCGAATCAGGATCGGGCCCTTCGGCGTTTCCGCGTTCCTTCGATATCGCGGCGCGTTTTCGCGTCCGAAGCCCGTCCGAAGCCCGTCCGAAGCCCGTCCGGGGCCGGTTCGGGGCTTTCGGAGGGGCGCACTAGCCTGGGGATATGCGGAATGTGGCAGGAGCGGCGGTTCTGGACGCCGTGTGCGTGCTGGTCTTCGTGGCGATCGGGCGCGCGTCGCACGACGAGGCGGGCAGCGTCACCGGGTTCCTGAACACGGCGTGGCCGTTCCTGACCGGCGCGCTCCTCGGCTGGCTCGCCACGCGCGCCTGGCGTGACCCGGCGCGGCTGGTGCCGTCCGGCGTCGGGATCTGGGTCGCGGCCGTCGCGATCGGCATGCTGCTGCGGGTGGTGTCCGGGCAGGGGATCGCCGTCGCGTTCGTGATCGTCGCGACGCTCTTCCTCGGGCTGGTGCTGCTCGGCTGGCGCGCCGTCGCCGCGCTCGTCCGCCGCCGCGCCCGGACGGCCTGAGCCCGGCCGTGACCCGGCCCGAGCCCGGCCCGGACGCGGCCCGGGCACGCCGCCTGGAAGGGCGCTGAAGAGGCGCGGAACGGGCCGGGCTTGCGGGCCCCGTGCGCGGGTCGCGCGGCCGTCCGGCGCCTGTTGACGCGGACGGCCGGACGCTGGTGAAGTTACCCACGAGTCACGGGAGTGACCGGGAGAAAGCGCATAAGGGGACACCGATGGCATCCGCACTGCTGCGGGACTGGCTGGACAAGCCGAACACCGGACGCGGCGTCAGCCTGGCCACCGACGACGGCGGCTGGGACCACCGCGACTACGGCCGGCTGGCGTCCGCGGCGCGGCGCACCGCCGGTGCGCTGATCGAGGCGGGCGTCCGGCCCGGCGACGTGGTCTGCGTCGTCCTGCCGACCGACTTCACCTGTGTGGAGACCTACTTCGGGGTCTGGGCGGCCGGCGCCACGGTTTGCCTGGTCACCCCGCCGCTGTTCCAGGACGGCGACGACTACGTCGCGCACGTCGCCGCGATCCTGCGGCAGGCGAGGCCGGTGCTGACCATCGCGTCCGACGACCTGGCCCCGCTCGCGGCCCGCGCGATGGCCGACGCCGGGCTGGACGGCGAGCCGTGGGCCCCCCGCCAGGCCGAGGACGAGGCGGAGGTGCAGCCCGCCGGGGAACTGGCGATCCTCCAGTTCACGTCCGGGTCGTCGGGGGAGCCGCGCGGCGTCATGGTCACCTGGGAGAACCTGGAGGCCAACTGCGAGCTGATCGCGCGCACCGCCGGGTTCCGGGACGGCGACGAGGTCGCGACCTGGCTGCCGCTCTACCACGACATGGGCCTGATCGGCTGTTTCATCACCCCGATCTCGCTCCAGTGCGACCTGAAGCTGATGCGGCCGGACCACTTCATCCGCGACCCCGCACGCTGGATCCGCTGCTTCGCGACCGCGACGCACACCGCCGCGCCGCCGTTCGCGTACGCCTACTGCGCGCGGCGGGTGAAGCCCGAGCAGCTCGAGGGCGTCGACCTGTCCGGCTGGCGGATGGCGCTGATCGGCGCCGAGCCGATCGACCCGCACTCGCTGGAGGTCTTCGCCGAGCTGCTGGAGCCGTTCGGGTTCCACCGCGAGGCGTTCAACCCCGCCTACGGCATGGCCGAGACGACGCTGCTGGTCACCATGGACCACGTGTGGCGGCGTCCACTGGCCGTCCGGCCCGATCCGGCGTCGCTGGCGTTCGGCGAGCCGGTGCGGATCCTCGAGCAGCACGAGCTGGGCGCGCAGTCCAAGGGCGCGAAGTCGGGCTGGATCGTCGGCTGCGGCACGCCGGAGGAGGACGTCCCGGTCCGGATCCTGGACGACGACGGGAACGAGCTGGCCGAGGGGCTGCTGGGCGAGATCGTCGTCGGCGGCGCGTCCGCGTGCCCCGGCTACTACGCGGGCGCCGAGGGCAAGTCGACACGGTTCGCGGACGGCCCGGGAGGTCGGTCGGGGTCGGTTGGTCGGGGCAGGCTCGTTCTGACCGGAGACGCAGGGTTCTTCCACGAGGGACGGCTGTTCGTCCTCGGGCGGATGGGCGACAGCATCAAGGTGCGCGGACGGTCCGTCTACGTCGAGGACCTAGAGGCCCGGATCGCCGAGGTCACCCGGCTCGGCAAGGGCCGGATCACGGTCACGGCCGTGCCGGGCGCGGGCCGGAAGGGGCTGGCGCTGTTCGCCGAGACCAACGACGACGCGTGGGCGGGCGACGTTCGCGAGATGCTGCGCCGCCGCGTCGGCGAGGACGTCGAGGTCACGATCATCGTCGGGACGGGGCTGATCCAGCGGACGTCCAGCGGCAAGCCGCGCCGCCGCTTCATGTGGGAGCAGTTCCGGGACGGCCGCCTCCCGAACGCCCGCCTGGCGTCGGAGTAGGACTCGCGTTCCCGGGCGGGCGAAGGGTGCCCGTCCGGGAACAGGGTGTGAAGTCGGGCACGTTGGACCTTCGTCAGGCGCAAGATCACACGCGTGGGTCATCGCATGTTGATAAAACAGTCGATAGCGGTGTCCATGGCGTGACCGGCGGAAGGTCGACGATGCCCTCTGGTGCGAGGTCCCTGCTCCGGCTCGGCGCGCGGCTCGGGTCGACCGCGCAGAACGCCCTGGAGGTGGCGCGGTTCGGCGGCCTGGCCACCGACGAGGACGCCTCGCCCAGCGAGGTCGTCGCGCGGCGGCGCATCTACCGCCTCCGCCACTACTTTCCTTCCGGGTCTCCTTCCCAGGCGAGTGCTCCCGAGGACGACAAGCGGCCGGTGATGCTGCTCGTCCCGCCGCTGATGATCACGGCCGAGGTGTACGACATCTCGTCCCGGGTGAGCGCGGTCGCCGAGCTGCACCGGCTCGGCGTCGACCCGTGGGTGGTCGACTTCGGCGCCCCCGAGCGCGAGCCGGGCGGGCTCGAGCGGACGGTCACCGACCACGTCCTCGCGGTCAGCGACGCGATCGACCGGGTGCGCGCCGCGACCGGACGCGACGTCCACCTCGGCGGCTACTCGCAGGGCGGCATGTTCGTCTACCAGACCGCGGCCTACCGGCGCAGCCGCGGCATCGCGTCGCTGGTGACGTTCGGCAGCCCGGCCGACACGTCCGTGGCGCTGCCGTTCGGGCTGCCGAGCTGGCTCGCGACCGACGCCGCCGAACGCGTCCCGGACGTGCTGCTCCGCAACTTCGACGTCCCCGGCTGGGTGACGCGCACCGGGTTCCAGCTGCTCAGCCCGGTGAAGTCGGTGCGCAGCCGGGTCGACTTCCTGTTCCAGCTGCACGACCGCGAGGCGCTCGCGCCGCGCGAGCGGCAGCGCCAGTTCCTCGAGCGGACCGGCTGGGTCGCCTGGCCCGGCCCGGCGCTGAACGAGTTCGTCCGCCAGTTCATCCAGCACAACCGGATGCTGACCGGCGGCTTCGTCATCGGTGACCGGCTGGTCACGCTCGCCGACATCACCTGCCCGGTGCTGATGTTCGTCGGCGAGGTCGACGAGATCGCCTCGCCGCCGATGGTCCGCGGCATCCGGCGGGCCGCGCCGCGCGCCGAGGTGTACGAGGTGGCGCTGCGCGCCGGGCACTTCGGCCTCGTCGTCGGGACGCTCGCCATGGCGCAGACCTGGCCGACCGTCGCCGCATGGGCCCGCTGGCGGGCGGGCACCGCCGACCTCCCGTCCCCGGTGCGCAGGGTGGACGGCGAACGCAGCGGTGATCCGGAGGCGGGTGACGCGGCCTCGCCCGCGCCGCCCGGAGGGGCCGCCGGCTACGGCTTCAACCTCGCCCTCGGGATCGGCACGAACACGCTGCGGTCCGCCGTCCGGACGGCGACGCGCGCCGTCCACGGCAGTCGCCTGCTCGCGCACGAGGCGACGCAGAACCTGCCCCGGCTCGCCCGCCTGGAACGCATCCAGCACGACACGCGCATGTCGCTCGGCCTCCTCCTGGACGAGCAGCACGACCGCGCGCCGGACGACGTCTTCTTCCTCTACCAGGGGCGCGCCTACACGCAGGACGCGGCGAAGAAGCGCATCGACGCCGTCGTGAAGGGCCTGATCCACATCGGCGTCCGGCAGGGCGACCCGGTCGGCGTGCTCATGCACACGCGTCCCACGGCGCTCGCGCTCGTCGCGGCGCTGAGCAGGCTCGGGGCGGTCGCGGTGCTGCTGCGCCCGGACGGCGACCCCGGGCGTGAGGCCGCGCTCGCCGGGGTCACGAGGGTCATCGCCGACCCCGACAACGCGTCCGCCGCCGCCGCGCTCGGGCTGCCCGTCCACCTGCTGGGCGGTGTGCGGAAGCGCCGCGACGGCACGGACGTCCCCGACATGGAGGCGATCGACCCGGACGCCGTGCCGCTCCCCGCCTGGTACCGGCCGAACCCCGGCCGCGCGGGCGACGCCGCGTTCGTCCTGTTCGCCGGCGACGGCGAGCACACGCGGGCGAACCGCGTCACCAACCGGCGGTGGGCGCTGTCGGCGTTCGGCACGGCGTCGTCGGCGGCGCTGTCCCCGGCCGACACGGTCTTCTCCATCACGCCGCTCCAGCATCCGTCCGCGCTGATGATGAGCCTCGGCGGCGCTGCGGCGGCCGGGTCGCGGCTGGCGCTCGCGTCCGCCTACGACCCCGAGACGTTCTGGGACGAGGCGCGCCGCTACGGCGTGACCGTCGCGTCCTACACCTGGACGCTGCTGCGCGACCTCGTCAACGCCCCGCCCGACCCGGCCGAGCTGCACCATCCGGTGCGGCTGTTCATCGGGTCCGGGATGCCGCGCGGGCTGTGGCGGCGCGTGGAGGAGCGGTTCGCGCCCGCGCGCGTGCTGGAGTTCTACGCGTCCACCGAGGGCGAGGCGGTGCTCGTCAACCTCAGCGGCAAGAAGCCCGGCTCGCTGGGACGCCCGCTGCCCGGCAGCGCCGACGTCCGGCTCGCCCGCTACGACCTGGAGGACGGGCGGCTCGTCGAGGGCCCGGACGGGTTCGCGGTGGAGAGCGCGCCCGGCGAGATCGGGATGCTGCTGGCGCGCGTCCGGCCGGAGACCGTCCAGCTCGGGCGGCGCCCGCTGCGCGGCGTGTTCGCGCCCGAGGACGCCTGGAAGGTCACCGGCGACCTGTTCCGCCGCGACGAGGGCGGCGACTTCTGGCTGGTCGGACGGGACGCCGAGCTGGTCCGCACGGCCGCCGGGATCGTCCCGCCCGGCCCGGCGCGCGACGCCCTCGGCGACCTCCCGCAGGTGGACGCGGTCGCGGTCTACGGCGTCCCGGCCGGTGACTCCGAGCTGGTCGCCGCCGCGATCACGCTGTGCGCGGGCAGCGAGCTGAAGCCGGTCGACCTGGCCGAGACGCTGCTGCGCGTCGAGCCGGAGCTGCGTCCGGCGGTCGTCCGGATCGTGGCCGCCATCCCCGTCACGCCCGGCCACCGGCTCGATCCCCGTGCGCTGCGCGCCGAGGGCGTGCCGGAGCCGGACGCGGGGGAGACGTACTACCGCGACCCGGCGGGCGCCTACCGCCCGCTCACCGCCGAGGCCCGGAACCGCCTCCTGCGCTGACGGGCGCCGGCGTCACTAGTGGACGTGGACGGGCTCGCCGTTCCTCACCATGTGGGGCAGCGCGTCCCCGGCGTTCATCGGCAGCCGGATGCAGCCGTGCGACGCCCGCCGGTTCGGGACCGCCAGTGAGCCGTGCATGGCGTAGCCCAGGTGGAAGTACAGCGGCCGGTACATGTAGCCGAGCGGGGACCGCTGCCAGCCGTTGACGCGGTGCGTCACACGGAAGTCGCCGATGGGCGTGTGCGCGATGCCGCAGTGGCCCTTCTCGCAGTAGTGGCGTCCGGAGCCGGTGGAGATGTGCGAGATCATCCGGATCCTCCCGCCCCGGTACACGGTGAGGACCTGGTGCCGGACGTCGATGTCCACGTGGTTGCGGGTCCGGTCGGCGGTCAGCCGCCGGGGCCGCCGCGGGTGGGCGAGCGCGTGCATGAAACGCCTGCTCAGGCGTCCCGTGGGGGCCATGCCGTTCACCTTCTGGAACGCCCAGACGGCGTCCTTGGTGAACTCGGTGTAGGCGCCGTTCGCGGGTCCGGGGACGTAGTGCAGCTTCTTGAGGCGGAGCTGGACGGCGCGGAGGTCCACGGCCTTGCCCGCGGGCCGGTGCGCCCTGGGCCTGGCGGCGGGCCGCCCCTTCGGCTCGGCGGCGGGCCTCCCCTGCGGCTTGGCGGCGGGCCTGATCGGCTGGGCGGCGTGGACGGCGGCGGAGCCCGGCCGTCCGGCGGACTCGGGATCCGCCGGGCCGTCGGGCCTGCCCTTCGCCGCCCCCGACGCGCCGTTCGTCCCCATGAACGAGGGCCCGAAGGCCCCGGCGGGGTCGAACCAGGGGAACTCTTCGTAGTCGCCCGGGAACGGGTCCGCGCGGACGGCGTGGACGGCGCGGACGGCGCGGGCGGGTTCGGCGGAGACCGGCGCGGCGGCCGCCGCGTGGACAGGGACGGACGAGACGGCGAAGGCGGAGGTGGCGGCGAGCGCGAGACCGGCGAGCATGGCCTGGACGTTAGGCCGCCCGACCCCTGCCCGCGTCCGGTGACACCCGGCGGCGAACTCAACCTTTACCAGCCCATCTCCCCTGGACGACGCTGGAAGCGAGCCGATTCCCCTGGGGGAGGGCGCGCTTCCGGTACCGGGCAGAGCGCCAGGGGCTGGACACGCGGGAGGCGGCACGCTACAACAGAGGAACAAATATTGATCTTTTGTAGCGCACCCGACGCACCGGCCGCCACCCCCGGCGGCCGCCGTGTCCGAGTGCCAAGGAGGTACCGCATGGCCGCACGCGTCCTCGCCGCCCCACCGGCGGGCAGCGACCTCAAGCCCGTCATCGGCGATCCGGGGATCCCCCTCGTCGGGAGCACGCTGCGGGCGATGCGGCATCCGTTCGAGCTGTCGCGGGAGCGGTACGAGCAGTTCGGCCCGGTCAGCTGGTCCTGGCTGCTCGGCCAGCGCGCGGTGACCGTCCAGGGGCCGGAGGCCGCCGAGGCCGTGCTGGTCAACCGGGACAAGGCGTTCGCGAACGGCCCGGCCTGGGGCTTCTTCATCGGGCCGTTCTTCACCCGCGGGATCATGCTGCTCGACTTCGAGGAGCACCTGCACCACCGGCGCATCATGCAGCAGGCGTTCACCCGGAAGCGGCTCCAGAGCTACCAGGAGACCCTGGCGCCGAGCATCGGCAAGGGCCTGGACGCGTGGGTCCCCGGCCGCGGCTTCAAGGTCTACGACCACGTCAAGCAGCTCACGCTCGACCTCGCCACCGACGTGTTCATGGGCGTCGACCTCGACCGCGCGGAGGCCGACCGGATCAACGGCGCGTTCGTCGACGCCGTCCGCGCCGGGACGGCCTACGTCCGCTTCCCGGTGCCCGGCCTGCGCTGGCAGAAGGGCCTGCGGGCGCGCAGGACGCTGGAGGACTTCTTCCGGACGCACCTGCCCGCCAAGCGCCGGGACGGCGGCGACGACCTGTTCGCGGCGCTCTGTGCGGCCGAGACCGACGACGGCCACCGGTTCACCGACGAGGACGTCGTCAACCACATGATCTTCGCGCTGATGGCGGCGCACGACACCACCACCATCACGCTCACCACGATGGCGTACTACCTGGCCAAGTACCCCGAGTGGCAGGAGCGGCTGCGGGACGAGTCGCTCGCGCTCGGCAGGCCCGTCCTCGACCACGCCGACCTGGACGCCATGACCGGCATCGACGCGGCCATGAAGGAGGCGCTGCGGCTGGTGTCGCCGGTGCCCGCGCTGCCGCGCAAGGCCGTCAAGGACACCGAGGTGCTCGGCTTCCACATCCCGGCCGGGACCACCGTGGTCGTCCCGCAGCTGACCAACCACCGGATGGAGAGCATCTGGGCGGACCCGGACCGGTTCGACCCCTCCCGGTTCTCGCCGGAGCGGCGCGAGGACAAGGCCCACAAGTACGCCTGGTCGCCGTTCGGCGGCGGCGCGCACAAGTGCATCGGCCTGCACTTCGCCGGCATGCAGGTCAAGAGCGTCATGCACCAGTGGCTGCTGCGGTACCGGTGGAGCGTGCCCGGACGCTACACCTGGCCGCTCGACACCACGTCCCTGCCGTCCCCGAAGGACGGTCTCCCCGTCCACCTGGAGCGTCTCTGATGAGCAAGGTCGTCGTCATCACCGGCGGAGCGCGCGGGATCGGCCTCGCGACCGCGCGCGCGTGCAAGGCCAAGGGCGGGACGGTCGTCATCGGCGACGTCGACGAGTCCGCCGTGAAGGCCGCGGGGGAGGAGCTGGGCGTGACCGCCCTCCCGCTGGACGTCACGTCGCGCGAGTCGTTCGAGACGTTCCTCGCGGAGGCCGAGGTCGCGCACGGGCCCGTGGACGTCCTGGTCAACAACGCCGGGATCATGCCGATCGGGCCCGTGACCGGCGAGTCCGACGCGGACGCGCGCCGCTGCCTGGACATCAACGTCCACGGCGTCATGCTCGGCACCAAGCTCGCGCTCGACCGGATGCGTCCGCGCGGACGCGGGCACGTCGTGAACATCGCGTCGCTCGCGGGCCTGCTCCCGACGCCCGGCCTCGCGCTCTACAACGCGAGCAAGGCCGCCGTCGTCGCGTTCACCGAGGCCGCCCGGCTGGAGACGCTGGGCAGCGGCGTGCACGTGAGCGCCGTCCTGCCGTCCTTCACCGACACCGAGCTCATCGCCGGGACGTCGTCGCCGCGCGGGCAGCGGAACTGCGAGCCCGGGGACGTCGCGGACGCCGTCGTCGCGGTCGTCGGGCGGCCGCGCGCGCAGGTCGTCGTCCCCGCGCGCCTCGGCGTCCCGACGCGGCTCGGCCAGCTGTTCCCGGAGCGCGTCCGGGAGGCCGTCATGCGGACGTACCGCCTCGACAAGGTCTTCCTGGACTGGGACCACGAGGCCCGCCGGTCCTACGACGCCCGCATCCGGGGCTAGCGCGGGGACCGGCGGGCTCCCGGGATCAGAACGGGTAGTGCGCCTGCTCGGTGGCCACGGTCACCCAGCGGGTGTTCGAGAACGCCTCCAGGCCCCAGCGCCCGCCGAACCGGCCGTACCCGGACACGCCGAACCCGCCGAACGGCGCCTGCGGCTCGTCGCCCACGGACTGGTCGTTCACGTGGACGATCCCGGTCTTCAGGCGGCGCGCCACGCGCAGGCCGCGGGTGCCGTTCTCGGTGATGATCCCGGCGGTCAGGCCGTGCTCGGTGTCGTTGGCCTTCGCGACGGCCTCGTCGTCGGTGGCGAAGGTGTCGATCACGCACACCGGCCCGAACGCCTCGCCGTGGAAGAGCTCGGCGTCCCGCGGCAGGCCGGTGAGGACGGTCGCCGGGTGGACGGCGCCGTCGGGCTCGCCGCCGCCGGTGACGACCGTGGCGCCCTTGGCCACGGCGTCCTCGACCAGCGCCGCGACGCGCTCGGCGGCGGTCCGCGTGACCAGCGGCCCGATCACGGTGGTCGGCACCGACGGGTCCCCGGACGGCAGCGCCGCGACCTTGGCGGCGAACCTCTCGGTGAACGCGGCGGCCAGCGACTCGTGCACCAGCACCCGGTCGCCGGACATGCAGATCTGGCCCGCGTTCATGAACACGCCGAACGTCACGGCGTCGACGGCGTAGTCCAGGTCCGCGTCCTCGAGGACGATGATCGCGTTCTTGCCGCCCAGCTCCAGCAGCGCGGGCTTGAGGTGCCGGGCCGCGTGCGTGCCGATGATCCGGCCGATCCCGGTGGAGCCGGTGAAGTTCACCGCCCGGACGCGCGGGTCCGCGATCAGGGTCTCGGCGATCTCGGCGGCGTCCGCCGGGTCGTTGGTGACCACGTTGAGCACGCCGTCCGGGAGGCCCGCCTCGCGCAGCACGTCCGCGACGAGCAGGCCGCAGGCGACCGGGGCGTCCTCGCTGGGCTTCATCACGACGGTGTTCCCGGCGGCGAGCGCGGCCGCGACCGACCGGACGCCGAGGATGACCGGCGCGTTCCACGGGGAGAACGCGGCGACCACGCCGACCGGCTCGCGGACCGCGAGGCCGAGCACGCCCTCCTGCTGCGCCGTCAGCACCTCGCCGCGCGGTGCGGTGATCGCGGCGGCGGCCTCGCGCAGGATGTTCGAGGCGAGCATCACGTTGAACCCGGCCCACGGCGCCGTCCCGCCGACCTCGGCCGCCATCAGCGCGATGACCTCGCCCGCCCGCTCGTCCAGCAGGTCCGCGGCGCGGAGGAAGATCGCTCGGCGGGCGAAGGGGGACAGCGCCGCCCACGCCTCGAACGCCGCGTCCGCCGCGTCCACGGCCGCCGTGACGTCCTCCGGCCCGGCCGCCGCGACGGTCGCGTACACCTCGCCGGTGTAGGGGGAGACGTCGCCTGTGGTCCGCCCCGAGCGGGCCGGCACGTCCTTGCCGCCGATCAGGAGGTCGCGGGTGATGGGCATGGTGACTCCTTCAGGGGCCGCGCCGTCGCGACCTGTCGGTTTCCGCGCAGTCTCCGCCCTGGACCGGCGTCCGCGCGCCGGGGCTTTCCGCCCAGCGGAAAGCGATCCGGCCGACTCGGGGAGCGCGGGTCAGCGGACGCGCGGCCTGCCGTCGCGGGCGAAGGCGCGCCTCGCTTGTGGAAGGTATCGGACGACGTCCGGCAGAACCGGCCAAAGGACGGCGAGACGCCGCACTCCCGCCGCGAACCGCTGGTACCGGCGTTCGTCCGCCTCGCTCCACGGCAGGTCCAGCAGCTCGCGCATGCGCGGATGGCAGCCGCCGACCGTGAGGAAGCGCGCGACGGCGTTCAGCGGCGGCGACACCGCGCGCCAGAGCGCCTTCGGGACCTTCGGCGGCGCGGGCAGGCCCTTGGTCACGTACCCGACGCCGTACCGGGCGGTCTTGTGCGCGACGATGCCCCCCGCGAGCGTCCGTTCCCAGTACGCCTCGAAGTCCTCCCAGGTCGCGGGCATGTTCCGGTCGCTGACCCCGTACATCCGGTACCAGGTCTTCGACTCCTCGTAGAGGCGCCGCCGGTCGGCCGTGGTCAGCGGCCGGACGAACGTCTCGATCCCGTGGACCAGATGGTCGAGGAAGGTCGCGTGCGCCCAGAAGTAGGTGTCCGGGTCGAGCGCGTGGTAGCGGGTGCCGTCCGGCAGGACGCCCTTGATGCCGTGGTGGAAGTCGCGGACCCGGCGTCCGGACGCGGCGGCGTCCGCCCCGCCGTAGATCGTGTCGAGGATCGGCCCGGTCGAGCGCTTGATTCGCGCGAACGTCTCGTCGAAGAACACCGAGTGGTCGAGAACGCCCTGGCCGAGCGCCGGGAGCATGTTCTGGAGGACGGCGGCGCGCGGCCCGACCAGCAGCATCCGGGTATCGGCGAAGTAGGCCCAGGTCAACGAGGTCGGACCGAGGGGAGTGGGAGGGGTCGTGGCCGTCATGGGTCACCGCCGGGAGTGGCCGGAGAGGAACAAAGGCATCATGATTGTAACTATGTTCCTCTCTCTCGGCCAGCATAGGCTTCGGTCATGACGATGGACGCGTTCCCGCTGGCCGGGCTGCTGGAGGCCGCCCCGGACCCCGACGACCTGGACACCCGCATCCTGGACGCGGCGCTCGCCGAGTTCGTGACCTACGGGCTGCGGCGGGTCAGCGTCGAGGACGTCGCGCGTCGCGCCGGGGTCGCCCGCACGACCATCTACCGCCGGTTCACCAACAAGGAACTGCTGCTCCAGGCCGTCCACCTGCGCGAGGTCCGCCACTTCCTGACGGCGCTGTCGGACGCCACCGCGAGCCGGCAGAACGCCGCGGACGCCGTCGTCGAGGGCTTCGCCGCCGGGCTCGCCGCCGCCCGCACGCACCCGCTGATCACCCGCGTCCTGCAGAGCGAGCCGGAGGTGTTCGTCCGGCAGCTCGGGATGAACGGCGGCGCGGTGCTGCTGGCCGCCCGCGACATCCTCGCGGCCCGGCTGCGCCGCGCGCTGCCCGATGCCGACCCCGCCGAGATCTCCGTCGCGTCCGAGGTGATGCTGCGGGTCGCGGTGTCGGTGCTGCTGCTGCCCGACGGCGGCATCCCGCTCGGCGACGACGCCGAGATCCGCGCCTTCGCCCGCGTCCACCTCACCCGCCTCCTGCCGGGGTAGACCGCGCCCTGCCGGGTTAGGCTGCAACCTCCGAATCCTGTTCTAGAACCGGAGGCGCGCATGGAGTCGGCGATCGTCGCGACCCGCCACGGCAAGGTCCGAGGCAGAGTCCTCCCGAACGGCGTCTCGGCCTTCCTCGGCATCCCCTACGCCGCGCCGCCCGTCGGTGAGAACCGCTTCCGGGCGCCGCGTCCGCCGCGTCCGTGGGACGGCGTCCGCGACACCGTCGAGTACGGCCCGACCGCCCCCAAGCCCGGCTACCCGAGGCCCTTCGACCGGCTGCTGCCCGAACCGGCCGTCCCGGGCGACGACCTCCTCAACCTCAACGTCTGGACGCCCGACCCCGGACGCTCCGGCCTGCCCGTCATGGTCTGGATCCACGGCGGCGCGTTCCGCAACGGCTCCGGTGCCGTCCCCACCTACGCGGGCGCGAACTTCGCCCGCGACGGCGTCGTCTGCGTGACCCTCAACTACCGCCTCGGCGTCGAAGGCTTCGCGCACTTCCCGGACGCCCCGTCCAACCGCGGCCTGCTCGACCAGATCTCCGCCCTGGAGTGGGTCCGCGACAACATCGCCGCCTTCGGCGGGGACCCGGGCAACGTCACGGTCTTCGGGGAGTCCGCGGGCGCGATGAGCGTCACCACCCTGCTCTCCCTCGACCTCGGCCTCTTCCGCCGCGCCGTCGCCCAGAGCGGCGCCGGCAACGCCGCCCAGACCGCCGAGGACGCCGCGCTCGTCACCGCCGAGACCGCCGCGCGCCTCGGCGTCGAGCCGACCGCGGCGGCCTTCGCCGAGCTCCCGCCGTCCCGGATCATCCCGGTCCAGGCGGCCATCGCGGCCGAGGTCTCGATGCTCCCCGATCCCGGACGCTGGGGCGCCACGACCGCGCGGACGGCGATGTCCCACGTCCCCGTCCTGGACGGCGAGCTGCTCACCCGCCGTCCGCAGGAGGCCATCGCGGACGGCGCGGGCGCGGACACCGACCTCCTCATCGGCCACAACTCCGAGGAGTTCCGCTTCTTCCTCATGCCGAACGGCCTGGCCGGCCTCATCACCGGCGAGATCATGACGTCCACGGCGTCGGCGATGGGCGTTCCGGCGCGTGTCGTCGACGCCCACCGCGAGCTCCACGCCACCCCCGGCGAGCAGCTGGCCTCCGTCATCAGCGAGGCCGTCTTCCGCATCCCCGCGATCCGCGTCGCCGAGTCCCACCGGGCCCGCACCTGGATGTACGAGTTCACCTGGCGCAGCCCCGTCCACGACCTGGGCGCCTGCCACGCCCTGGAGATCGGCTTCGTCTTCGACACCCTCGGCACCCTCGACCCCGACGGCCTCGCGGGCCCCAACCCGCCCCAGCCCCTCGCCGACACCATGCACAAGGCCTGGGTCGACTACGCCACCTCCGGCACCCCCGGCTGGCCCCAGTACACCCCCGGAACCCGCCGGACCCGCCGCTTCGGCGACCCGAAGAACCCCCTCACCACCACCTCCAACGACCCGCTCCGAAGCCTCTGGGACGAGTGACCTCCGCGCCCGCCTCCGTCCGCGCGGAAAATCGGGGTGCGCGGCCGGAGGCGGGCTGGGAGGGTCGCGGGATGATCAGTTTGATGCCGGTGACGTTCGGCGAGGCCGAGATCTCCGCACTGCACGGGGTCTTCGCGTCCAACGCGGACTACTGGCGGTACAGCGGCGATCTCGACCCGGACGCGGTGACGCGGGAGGCCGTCGCGGAGATGGTCCGCGCCGAGGCGGACGTGGACGGGCACGAGGCGCTCGCCGCGCGGGACGAGCACGGAGTGCTCGTCGGGTATGTCGAGTTGCTCCTGCACCACCCGCGGGACGGGTATCCGTGGATCGGGTTCCTGCTCGTGCACGGCGGGCATCGGCGGCGGGGCCTCGGGCGGGCCATCGTGAGCGCGGTGGAGGCGCGGCTTCGTGAGCGCGGGGCGACCGCGGTCGGCCTCGGCGTACTGGAGAACAACCCCGAGGCGTTCGCGTTCTGGACGGCCCTCGGCCACACGGAGGTCGGCCGGCGACCGGACGTGGCGAAGGGCCGCCCGACGGTCGTCATGCGGAAGGCGCTCCGCTAAGGGGACCCGGGAGGCCCGGAACCCCCTACCCGAACGCCTCGGCGACGATGTGTCGGGCGATGGCCAGGGACGACGTCGCCCCCGGCGAGGGAGCGTTCCGGACGGACGTGACCGGCCCCAGCGTGCTGATGCGGAAGTCGTCCACGAGCGAGCCGTCCGGGTCGATGGCCTGCGCGCGCACGCCGGACGGCGCGGGCACCACGTCCGACGTCCTCAGCGAGGGGACGAACGAGCGCGCCTCCCGCACGAACGCGGGCTTGAACAGCGACCCGTACACCTCCTTCGCGCCCGTCCGCCAGTGCCGCCGGGCGAGCGCGCCGAAACCGGGCCAGGTCAGGGTGTCCCGGACGTCGCGGAGGTTCAGGTCACGCCGGCGGTAGCCCTCGCGGGCCAGTGCGAGGACGGCGTTCGGGCCCACGTCCACGCCGCCGTCCACCCGCCGCGTGAAGTGGACGCCGAGGAACGGGTAGCGCGGGTCGGGGACGGGATAGATCAGCCCGCGCACCAGGTCCGGCCTGGTCAGCCGGTAGTACTCGCCGCGGAACGGGATGATCGCCGGACCCGGGCCGTCGCCCGCCAGCCGGGCCACCCGGTCGGACTGGAGTCCCGCGCAGATCACCAGCCGGTCGAACACCAGCTCCTCGTCCCGGGACGCGACGGCGACCCGGTCGCCCCGGCGCGCGATGCGGACCACCTCGAACCCGAGCCGGACCTCGCCGCCCGCCTTCACCACGTCCGCCGCGTACGACCGGGCGACGGCCGGGAAGTCGACGATCGCGGTCGTGGGGGAGTGCAGCGCGGCGACGCCCCGCGCGTTCGGCTCGACCTCGCGGAGCCCGGCCGCCGTCAGCCGCCGCAGCCCGGGGACGCCGTTGGCGGTCGCGCGCCGCTCGATCTCCAGGAGCGGCTCCAGCTCGCGCGTCGTCCGCGCCACGACGACCTTGCCGCACTCCTCGTACGGCAGGCCGCGCTCGGCGCAGTACTCCTTGAGCAGGACGATCCCCTGGCGGCACAGGGTCGCCTTGAGCGACCCGGGCGCGTAGTACAGGCCCGCGTGCGCGACGCCGCTGTTGTGCCCGGTCTGGTGCGCGGCGACCCGGTCCTCCTTGTCGAGGACGGTGATCTCCGCGCCCGGACGGACCTCTCCCAGACGGCGCGCCACGGCCAGGCCGAGGATGCCCGCGCCGATCACGCCGATGCGCATTCCGGTCACCCGGGCACCTTACGACCCGGACCGTTCCACTGCCCAGGCCCGCCTGGGCCATCGGCCGGGTCGTCAGGCGCCGGTCAGCTGCCGAGCCGCTTGCGGCCCTGGGAGCGGACCCGCTTGCGCTGCGACGGGTCGAGCATCAGGTACCCCGCGACCGGGATGCCGATCGCGGCGAGCACCAGGAGACCGACCACCCAGGTCGGCAGGAAGAGCCAGAGCACCAACGCGACGATCACGCCGCCGATGGCGAATTTTGCCGGCGATGACATGTCCGAACCTCCATACGGCCGCCCACTTGTTCAGACGGCCGGGGCGGGCCGCCGGTTCCACGATATGTCGCGTTTCCCCGGTGGTCGAGCGCCGCGCCCCGGGAAGATCCCGCAGGCAGGCGCCCCGGACGCCGCCACGCCGGTCGCGGGACGGTCGCGGGACGGGCGGGGAGCGGCCCCGGGAGCGGCCTCGGAGCGGCCCGGGAGCGGGTCAGACGCGGAGGGTGAGGCGCCCGCCGCCGAGGGCCTTCAGCACCTCGGCGTGCAGCTGCCCGTTGGTGCACACGACGCTGCCGCCGTCCGGTCCGGGGATGCCGGACAGGTCGGTGAACATGCCGCCCGCCTCCTCGACGATCACCTGGAGGGCGGCCAGGTCCCACAGCGACACCTCGGGTTCGGCGGAGATGTCGACGGCGCCCTCGGCGACCATCATGTGCGACCAGAAGTCGCCGAACGCCCGTGTCCGCCACACCGACCGGGTGAGGTCGAGGAACCGGTCCAGGCGCCCCTGCTCCTCCCAGCCGCTCAGCGAGGAGAAGGAGAGCGACGCGTCCGACAGGTCGGTGACCTGCGACACCTGGATCCGCTGCGCCCGGTTCAGGCTGCGGCCCGTCCACGCGCCGCCGTCGCGCATCGCCCACCAGCGCCGGTTCAGCGACGGCGCGGACACCACGCCCACCACGACCTCGTCGTGCTCCATCAGCGCGATGAGCGTCGCCCACACCGGGACGCCCCGGACGAAGTTCTTGGTGGCGTCGATGGGGTCGATGACCCAGCACCGCCTGCCGGCCCCGGTCCCGGCGGTGCGCCCGTACTCTTCGCCGAGCACCGCGTCCCGGGGCCGCGCCCGGCTCAGCGTGGAGCGGATCTGCTCCTCCACACTGCGGTCCGCGTCGCTGACCGGGGTCAGGTCCGGCTTGGTCTCGATCGTGAGGTCCAGCGCCCGGAACCGCCTGGTGGTGATGTCGTCGGCCGCGTCCGCCAGCACATGCGCCAGCCGCAGGTCATCGGAAAAGCTCGCCACGGCCGCACACGCTACCGTGACCTGCTCGTCCGGCGACAGCCATCCCCCCAAGGTCGCCGCCGGAGCGTGGCGGAGGGGCGGCGGAGCGTGCCGGGATGGGACGATGGCCGCATGGCGCACGACCTTCCCGGGTGGGTGGCCGAGCTGACCGACCCGCGCCGGGCCTCCACGCTCGACGAACTCGCCGACCGGCTCGTCCCGCTGGCGGAGCACGCGATCGACGTGTCCCGCAGGCTCCAGGCGTTGCTGAACGAACTGAACGACCCGTTCAAGCGGGACGCCCTGTACGGGCGGGTCGACCGGCTGAAGACACGGGCCGGTGAGGCGATGGACGAGATCACCGCCGAGATCGCGGCGTCCGGGGCCGAGCGGGTGGAGCGGATCTGGGCCGAGTGGCTCGAGCGCGTCCGCACCACGGACCGGTCCGGCGGGCGCGCGCGGGAGCTGCGGCGGCGGCTCGAGGGCGACATCGTCCCGGAGCTGACCCGGCGGCAGCGGGACGTCGCCGAGCAGGTCGCCGCGAGGACGTCGGCGGCGCTGGAGGAGGCCACCCAGACCCTGCTCACGCGGGTGGAGGAGCTGGCGAAGGCGGTCACCGAGCTGATCCACGGCGTCCTGCCGATGGCGCGGGAGGGGCTGGGGCTCGCGAGCCGCATCTCCGGCCTGTCGACGCGGGCCCGGCAGGCCGGGCGCGGCCAGGTCCCGGACGAGCTGCGCGAGGAGAGCACCGAGCTGTCCCGGACGTTCGACGAGGCCGTGGCGCGGCTGGAGCTGGAGTGGGCCACGCTCGGGGCCCGGTCGGCGACCGTCCGGGCCGCGCTGCGGGGCGCCGAGGAGACGGCGTTCTCGCACGTCACGCAGGCGATGACCGACTGCGTCGAGGAGCTCGCGCCCGAGCACGTCCGGGTGCTGCAGGAGACCGAGGCGCGCGCGGCGACGCTGTTCGACCTGCTCGCCGAGAGCTGACCTCCCCGGGGCGGCCGGTCAGTTGAGGGGCCGGTCACTTGAGGGGCCCCTCACTTGAGCCGGCCCCTCACTTGAGCCGGAAGGACGCGCAGAACTCCTCGTAGGCCGCCTGGCCGCCGTCCCAGTCCTTCTGCGCGGCGGCGAGGAGGATGCCCTCCGCGCCCCCGCTCACCGCGAAGACCCGCACCTTGGCCCTGCCCGGGACGTCCTTCCCGTTGGTCGTGCGCGTGAAGGTGAACTCCAGCTCCCCGGCGTCGTGCCCGGCGACGGGCACCGAGTTCTTCCGCGCGACCTCGTGGTAGTCGCGGTAGTCGCCGCTCCGGCTGAGGGACGTGCTGACCTGGTCGAGCGTCAGCGCGTTGCTGATGAACAGGCCGGACGTCCGGAACGCCGAGATGCCTCGGACGACGCCGGGCGCCGGGTCCTGGAACGTGGGTTCGCTTCCGCTGTCGTTCACCTTCCAGCCCTTGGGGTAGGCGGCGGTGAAGGCGGCGCCGTCGTAGCGCGTGTAGCCGCTGGGGACGGGCTGCGGGCCTGGTGACGAGGTCTGGCCGGTTGTCCCGCCGCTCGTGCCGCCGCTCGTCGCGCCCGTCGTCGGGGAGCTGCCGACGCCCGCGCCGTTCTCCTTGGTGCCGTGCAGGAAGTTGATCAGGACGATGGCCGTGACCAGCAGCAGCACCCCGAACACCGCGGCCGGGATGATCAGCGGAAGCGAGACCCGCGTGACATGCCTCTGCGGCGGCTGGGTCGGTACGTCCATGTAGCCGGGCGGGGGAGACGGTGGCGGGAAGGGCAGGCCGTTCACCGAAGGGTCTTTGGGCGGCTCCAGGACGGGAGCGCCCGGCAGTGGCGGCGGGACGGGCCGGGACGCCGGGACGGACAGGGGCGCCTGGACGACCTGGCGCAGCGCCCGCTCGGCCTCGTCCGCGCCCATCCGGCGGTCCGGGTCGCGCTGGAGCAGCCCGGCCAGGACGGGCGTGAGCGGCCCGGCGAGGCGCGTCGGGTCCGGTTCGTCCGCGAGGAGCGCGGCCATGACGCCCCACACGTCGTCGCGCTTGTACGGCGGGCGCCCCTCGACGGCCGCGTACAGGGTCGCGCCCAGCGACCACAGGTCGGACGCGGGCGTCGCCTTCTGGTGCCGGGCCTGCTCGGGCGCGAGGTAGGCGGGGGAGCCGACGACCACGCCGGTCCGCGTCAGCGTCTCGTCGCCCGCGATCGAGGCGATCCCGAAGTCGGTCAGGACGGCGCGGTCGTCTCTGACCAGCACGTTCCCGGGTTTGACGTCCCGGTGGACGACCCCGGCGGCGTGCGCGTGGCGCAGCGCGTCCAGCAGGTCGAGGCCGATCGCGGCGACGCGCGCGGGCGGCAGCGGACGGCCCTGCCGGCCGATGACCGTGTCGAGCGCGGGCGCGCGGACGAGGCTCATGACGATCCAGGGACGCCCGTCCTCCTCGACGACGTCGTGGACGGTCACGATGCCGGGATGGTCGAGCCGGGCCGCGGACCGGGCCTCGCGGAACGTCCGCTCGTGGACCTGCCGGAGCTGGTCGCCGGAGAGACCCGGCGGGAGGTCGACCTCCTTGACCGCGACCTCGCGGTCGAGCGTCCGGTCGCGGGCGCGCCACACGGCGCCCATCCCGCCGCGGCCGAGCACCTCCAGGAGTTCGTACCGCCCTGCGATCACCTTGGGGGGCATGGCCCCAGACCATACCGATACGTCCGGGGTCGTCCCGAATTATTCGGGCTCGCCCTCCCGGCTGCGCAGCAGACGGCGGAGCGAGTCGAGCCGGGCCTGCCCGGCGTGGCCGTCGGCGACCCACGAGTCGAGCCCGCAGTCGTCCTGCAGGTGGTCGCACAGGGGCGGGCACCGCTCGGCCGCGCCCTCGGCGAGGTCCTCGAACGCGTCGATGACGTTCTCGGGCTTGACGTGCGCGAGGCCGAAGCTCCGCACGCCGGGCGTGTCGATGATCCAGCCCGCGTCGTCCGGCAGCTCCAGGGCCAGCGCGGACGACGAGGTGTGCCGTCCGCGCCCGGTGACGGCGTTGACGTGCGAGACGGCCCGGCCCGCGTCCGGGACCAGGGCGTTCACCAGCGTGGACTTGCCGACGCCGCTGTGCCCGACGAGCACGGTGACGCGTCCGGTGAGCAGCTCGCGCAGCTCCGCCGTCTCGCCGCCGCGCTGCGTCACCACATACGGGACGCCGAGCGGCTCGTAGATCTCCAGCAGGGACGCCGGGGGCGCGAGGTCGGCCTTGGTGAGGACGAGCAGCGGGTCCATGCCCGCGTCGTAGGCGGCGACGAGCTGCCGGTCGATCAGCCGGGGCCGCGGCTCGGGGTCGGCGAGCGCGGCGACGATCGCGAGCTGGTCGGCGTTCGCGACGATCACCCGCTCGAACGGGTCGGTGTCGTCGGCGGTGCGGCGCAGCGTGGACGTCCGCGGTTCGATCCGGACGATCCGGGCGAGCGTGTCGGGCCTGCCGGATACGTCCCCGACCAGGGCGACGCGGTCGCCGACCACGACGCTCTTGCGGCCGAGCTCGCGCGCGCGCATGGCCGTGACCTCGCGGTCGCCGGAGCCGCCCTGGACGAGGCAGCGGTAGCGGCCCCGGTCGACGGCCGTCACCAGCGCGATGACGGCGTCCTCGTGCGCGGGACGGATCCGGGTGCGCGGCCGGGAGCCCTTGCGTCCCGGCCGGATCCGGACGTCGTCCTCGTCGTAGTCGCGTGTTCGGCGTGCCAGTGGTCCGCCCCTTATCCGGCCGTGGTCAGCATCGAGGCCCACCGTTCGGTGAAGTCGGGAAGTGTCTTGCCCACGGTGCCCACGTTCTCGACCCGGACGCCGGGGACGGCGAGGCCGAGCACGGCGCCCGCCATGACCATCCGGTGGTCGTCGTAGGTGTGGAAGACGCCGCCGCTCAGCGGGCGCGGGTGGATCTCCAGGCCGTCCGGCAGTTCGCGGACGTCGCCGCCGAGCCCGTTGATCTCGGTGACGAGCGCGGCGAGCCGGTCGGTCTCGTGGCCGCGCAGGTGCGCGATGCCGGTCAGCCGGGACGGCCCGTCCGCGAGGGCGGCGAGCGCGGTCAGCACGGGCGTGAGCTCGCCGACGTCGTGCAGGTCGGCGGTGAGGCCGTGGAAGCCGGAGCCGCCGCGCACGGTCAGGCCGTCCGCGCCCAGGGCGACCTCGCCGCCCATGTCGGCGAGCAGGCCGCGCAGCGCGTCGCCGGGCTGCGTCGTCGCCGGCGGCCAGCCGGGGACGGTCACCCGTCCGCCGGTCACCAGGGCCGCGCCGAGGAACTGCGCCGCGTTCGACAGGTCGGGCTCGATGTCCCAGTCGCGTCCCTTGAGGGCGCCGGGCTCGACGCGCCAGACGTCCGGGCGCGTGTCGTCCACGACGGCCCCGGCCTCGCGGAGCATCGCGACCGTCATCGCCAGGTGCGGAGCGGACGGCACCGGCGGCCCCTCGTGCCGCACCTCCACGCCCTCGCCGAACCGGGGCGCGGACAGCAGCAGACCCGAGATGAGCTGGGACGACGCCGACGCGTCCAGGGTGACGGTGCCGCCGCGCAGGCCGCCCCTCCCCCGGACGGTGAACGGGAGCGCGCCGCGTCCGCCGTCGTCGATGTCGGCGCCGAGCGCGCGGAGCGCGTCGAGGATCGGGCCCATCGGGCGGCGGCGGGCGTACGGGTCGCCGTCGATCGCGACGTCGCCGTCCGCGAGGGCCGCGACGGGCGGCAGGAACCGCATGACCGTCCCGGCGAGGCCGACGTCGATGTCGGCGGGGCCGCGCAGGCGCTCGCCCGGGTCGACCAGCCAGTCCTGGCCGTCCTCCGCCGCCGTGTCGGTCTCGAGGACGTCGGCGCCGAGGGCCCGCAGCGCGTGCGCCATGAGGCGCGTGTCGCGGCTGGCCAGCGGATGCCCGATCCGGGACGAGCCGGACGCGGTCGCGGCGAGGATCAGCGCCCGGTTGGTCATCGACTTGGAGCCGGGCAGGGGAACGACGGCGTTCACCGGGCCGTGCGCCACGGGCGCGACCCAGTCGCGCTCGGGTTGGGAGAGCGGCATGAGTCCAGGCTATCGGGCCGGGGGAGGGCGCTTCGGGCCCGGAACCGGCTTGGGCAAATTCTCGCCAAGTTTGGGGCAATGACCGGATTCACACCCCGGTCCGGCCGGGCCGGTGGGTCTAAGTTCTACGCTGTGTAGTAGATCTACGCTCTGTAGTAGATCGAGGAGGCAAGGCGTGAACGAGTTGCTTCTCGCGAGGTGGCAGTTCGGTGTGACCACCGTGTACCACTTCCTGTTCGTGCCGGTCACGATCGGCATGTCTCTCCTGGTGGCCATCCTGCAGACCGCATGGATGCGCACCGGCAAGGAGCGATACCTCAAGGCCACGAAGTTCTGGGGGAAGCTCTTCCTGATCAACTTCGGCATGGGCCTGGTGACCGGGATCGTGCAGGAGTTCCAGTTCGGCATGAACTGGTCGGACTACTCCAGGTTCGTCGGCGACATCTTCGGGGCGCCGCTGGCGATCGAGGCGCTGCTGGCGTTCTTCCTGGAGTCGACGTTCCTGGGGTTGTGGATCTTCGGCTGGGACCGGTTGCCCCGGGCGGTCCACCTCGCCTGCATATGGGCCGTGGCCATCGGGACGATGCTGTCGGCGTACTTCATCCTGATCGCCAACTCGTTCATGCAGCACCCGGTCGGCTACCGCTTCGACCAGGGACGCAACCGCGCCGAGCTCACCGACTTCTGGGCGGTGCTGACCAACAAGGTCTCCCTCGCGACCTTCCCCCACACGATCTTCGGCTGCTGGGTCACCGCGGGCGTCCTGGTCTCCGGGATCGCCGCCTGGCACCTGGCGCGCAAGCGCAACACCGAGGTCATGCGCACCTCGTTCCGGCTCGGCCTGGTCGCGACCCTCGTCGGGTTCCTGGGCGTCGGGATCTCCGGTGACTTCCTCGGCAAGGTCATGACCGAGACGCAGCCGATGAAGATGGCCGCCGCGGAGGCGCTCTACAACACCGAGAAGCCCGCGTCCTTCTCCATCCTCACCATCGGGACGCTGGACGGCTCGCGGCCGCTCTTCCAGGTGCAGGTGCCGCACCTGCTGTCCTTCCTCGGGACGGGCAGCTGGAACGGCGAGGTCAAGGGCATCAACGACCTGAACGCCGAGTACCAGCAGCTCTACGGGCCGGGCGACTACCGGCCGATCATCCCGGTCGCCTTCTGGGGCTTCCGCGTCATGATCGGCGCGGGCGGGCTGGCGGCGCTGATCGCGCTCGCCGGACTGTGGCTGACCCGCCGCGGGCGGCTGCCCGACTCCCGCTGGTTCTGGCGCGCATCCCTGCTCGCCGTCGCGCTCCCGTTCATCGCGCACTCCGCCGGATGGATCTTCACGGAGATGGCGCGGCAGCCCTGGGTGGTGTTCGGGCTGATGCAGACCAAGGACGGCGTGTCCCCGACCGTCGGCGCGGGCTCCGTGCTGACCTCGATGATCGTGTTCACGCTGCTCTACGGGGGGCTGGCCGTGGTGGAGGTGGGACTGATGGTCAAGTACGCCAAGTCCGACCCGCCGGACGTGACCCCCGAGCCCGACGAGTCGGACGGCGAGGACAAGCCCCTCGCCTTCGCGTACTGAGGGGACCGCGACGATGCATCTCCAAGACCTCTGGTTCATCGCCATCGCCGTCCTGTGGATCGGCTACTTCTTCCTCGAGGGCTTCGACTTCGGCGTCGGCGTCCTGACCCGCGTCCTGGCGAAGGACGAGACCGAGCGGCGCGTCCTGATCAACACGATCGCGCCGGTCTGGGACGGCAACGAGGTGTGGCTGCTCACGGCGGGCGGCGCGACCTTCGCCGCCTTCCCCGAGTGGTACGCCTCCCTGTTCAGCGGGTTCTACCTGCCGCTGCTGATCATCCTGGTCGCGCTGATCGTGCGCGGCGTGGCGTTCGAGTACCGCGGCAAGCGCGACTCCAAGCGCTGGCGTGACGGCTGGGACCTGGCGATCTTCTTCGGGTCGCTGCTGCCCGCGATCCTGTGGGGCGTGGCGTTCGCGAACATCGTCCGCGGTGTCGCGCTGGACGGACGGCACCTGTACGTCGGCTCGTTCTGGGACCTGCTGAACGTCTACTCCCTGGTCGGCGGCCTCACGACGCTGCTGCTGTTCACCTTCCACGGCGCGGTCTTCGCGGTGCTGAAGACCCACGGCGACATCCGCGACCGGGCCCGCGCCCTGGCCGCGAGGGTCGGCGTCGCGACCATCGTCCTGGCGGCGCTGTTCCTGATCTGGACGCAGGTCGAGCACGGCTCGGTCGCGACCGCGATCACCGCCGTGGTGGCCGCGCTCGCGCTGGTCGCGTCCTGGGTCATGACCCGGGCGGACGGCCGGGACGGCTGGCGGTTCGCGCTCTCCGGCGTCGCGATCGTCTTCGCGGTGGTCACGCTGTTCGTGTCGCTGTACCCGAACGTGCTGCCGTCCACGATCGACCCGGCGAACAGCCTGACCGTGGACAACGCGTCCGCGACGCCGAAGACCCTCGGCATCATGACCTGGGTCGCGGTGGTCTTCCTGCCCCTGGTGCTGCTCTACCAGGGCTGGACGTACTGGGTGTTCCGCAAGCGCATCGGCGTGCGCGACATCCCCGCCTACCAGGCACATTAGAAACCGGCGCACGAGGAACGGGTTCCCGATGCCCAGACCGCTTGACCCGAGGCTCGTCCGCGAGGCCCGCGCGACCGCGCCCTACCTGGTCGCCTGCGCCGTGTCCGGCGGTCTGGCCGCCGCCTGCGCGCTCGCGCAGGCGGCGCTCCTGGCCCACGGGATCGCCCGGCTGACCGTCCCGCTCGCGCTGCTCGGCGTCGTCGCGTTCCGGGGGCTGCTGGTGTGGGGGCAGCAGGTCGCCGCCCATCGCGCCGCCGCCGGAGTGAAGGCGCAGCTGCGCGCGCGGGTGCTGGACAAGGTCGTCCGGGACCGCCCGGACGGCTCGTCCGGCGAGATCACCGCGCTGGTCACCCGAGGGGTCGACGCGCTCGACCCCTACTTCGCGGGCTACCTGCCGCAGCTGGTGCTGTCGGTCGTGGTCCCGGTGACCGTGGTCGTCGCGCTGGCCGTGTCCGACCTCCAGTCGGCCGTGATCGTCGCGGTGACGCTGCCGCTGATCCCGATGTTCGGCGCGCTGATCGGCCTCTACACCGCCGGCCGGACGCGCCGCCGCTGGCGCAGCCTGGAGGTGCTCGCCGGGCACTTCACCGACGTCGTCACCGGCCTGCCCACGCTCAAGGCGTTCGGGCGGGCGAAGGCGCAGGCCGCGCAGATCGAGCGGATCACCGGCGAGCACCGGCGCGCGACGATGGGCACGCTGAAGATCGCGTTCCTGTCCGCGCTGGTCCTGGAGGTCGCGGCCACCCTGTCGGTCGCGCTCGTCGCCGTCTCGGTCGGCCTGCGGCTGGTGTCGGGGTCGCTGACGTTCGAGACCGCCCTGTTCGTCCTGATCCTCGCGCCGGAGGCGTACCTGCCGCTGCGCGCGGCGGGCGCGCAGTTCCACGCCGCGCAGGACGGCGTCGCCGCGGCCGAGAAGATCTTCGCCGTGCTGGACGCGCCCGGCGGGTCCGTCCCCGAGGGCGGGTCGGCGCGCCCGCGCGGGGAGATCCGCGTCGAGGACGTCACGGTCGAGCGCCGCGACGTGGTCGGCCCGTTCTCCTTCACGGCCCCGGCCGGGGAGCTGACCGTGCTGGCCGGGCCGTCCGGCCTCGGCAAGACGACCCTGCTGGACGTCCTGCTCGGGTTCACCCCGGCGGCGTCCGGCCGCGTCCTCGCGGACGGCTCCGAGGCCACACCCGGGGACGAGTGGCGGCGCGGCGTCGCCTGGGTGCCGCAGCGGACGTTCCTCATCGCCGGGACGGTCGCGGAGAACATCGCGCTCGCCGTTCCCGGCGCGTCCGACGAGGCCGTGCGGCGCGCCGCCGAGGCGGTCGGCGTCACCCGCTTCACCTCGCTGGACGCCGACGGGGCGGCGCTCTCGGCGGGGCAGCGGCAGCGCGTGGCGCTCGCGCGGGCCGTCCTGCGGATCGACGTGCTCGACACCCAGCTCGTCCTGCTGGACGAGCCGACCGCGCACCTCGACCCCCGCACCGAACTGGAGATCCTCGACCTGCTCGACGGCCCGCTGCGCGGCCGGACGGTCATCGCGACCACCCATCGCAGCGCCCTCCTGGAACGCGCGGACCACCTCGTCCGCCTCGACGCCGACGCAGTGGCGGTGCCCGCATGACGACGAATGAGACGACGGCCCACGAGATGGCGACGCGGCGGCCCGGGTTCCGGCTCGGGCTGGCCGTCCTGGCCGGAGCCGGGGCGCTGGCCTGCGGGATCGCGCTCATGGCGACCTCGGCGTGGCTGATCTCGCGGGCCTCGCAGCACCCGCCCGTCCTGTACCTGATGGTCGCGATCGTGTCGGTTCGCGCGTTCGGCATGGGACGCGGCGTGCTCCGGTACGCCGAACGGCTCGTCTCCCACGACGCGGCGCTGCGGCTCCTCGCGCGCACCCGCGTGCGCGTCTTCGAACGGCTCGCCGACCTGACCCCGGCCGTCCGGCCGAGCGGGGACGGCGGGCCGCTCGGCGTCGTCCTCGACAACGCCGAAGGCGTCGCGGACCGCTGGCTGCGCGGCGTCCTGCCGATGGCGTCCGCCGCGATCGCGTGCGGCGGGGCCGTCGTCCTGGAGTGGTGGCTGCTGCCGTCCGCGGGGGCCGCCCTGCTGGCCGGGCTGCTCGCCGGGGGACTGGTCGCGCCGCTGCTCGCCGCGTCCGGGGCCCGCC